>NZ_CP030032.1:1750000-2425000 GCF_003258315.1 Bradymonas sediminis | reverse complement strand
GCGGCGTCGCTCCACTCGCGGCCGAGCGCTTTGGTCAGGCCGCAGATCGCGCCGCACATCGGCAGCGGGCGCGTGGAAGAATCGAAGCCCAGGCGTCCGCCCATGCCGGTGATGGAGACGAAGAGGTTGTCGGCGCCGGGGGCCTGGCCCAGGTGCTGCTGCCAGGCGCGGGCGACGTGGTAGGTCTGGCGCGCGGCGCGGTGAATCGCGTCGGCGGTGTCGGCGTCTTGGCCGTAGCCGAGCAGGTTGACGATGCCGTCGACTTTTCCGATCTCGTTGAATTTGCTCAGGATTTCGGACTCATTGCTCAGGTCGATGACCGTGTCTTCGGAGTCGAGTGGGCTGCGGTGCGCGTTGTCATCGAGGAGATGCACGGTCGCGCCGCAACGCTCGACCGCGCGCAGCACCATATTGGTGACGAGCATCGGTCCGTTGAGGATGACGATATTTTTGCCCGACAGTTTTGCCTGAAGCTCCAGCAGGTCGTAGGCCGCAGCGGTGTGCGCCTCGACGACGATGGGGCGCGGCTCGAAGGTCGCGGCGTCCACGTCGGTATTCGACGCGACGGGTTTGGGCACTGCGGTTTTCGGCGCAGCAGCTTTCGGCGCCGGAATTTTCGGCGCGACGCTATTTGCGACGACCGGTTTGGCGGCGACGGGCGCGGGCGCTGCTTTTGGAGCGGCCTGCGGGGTCGGAGCCGGCGCGGCTTCGCGTTTGGGGTCCTCGGGGCCGGGCTGCGGTTGGCCTTCGACGACGCGCAAGGTGCGTTGCTCAACCGTCAGCTCCGGGTTCTCAAAGCCCGTAAGCTCGCCCAACCAGCGTTGGTAGAGGGCCGGGTCGAAGACGCGGTCTTCGGTGCGGGCGCGGAAGCGAAGCAGGGCGACGGCGAGCTGGCTGCCGAAGCCTGCGGCCATGCGAAGGGCGTAGTCGACCGGGTAGTCGCCGCCCTGGCTCAGGCGCAGGTCGCCGAGGTTGGGGTCCGGCTCTTTGAAGTTCGCGATATGCGGCACGCGCTGTTTTTGCAGGGTCTTAATAGCCAGGACATCTTCGATGCCGGCGCCCATCGCGTGACCGGTGAAGCCCTTGGTGTTGGCGACGACGATATCGGAGGCTTTGTCGCCGAAGTTATCGCGCAGCGCCGCGATCTCGGCGTCGGCGCTGCCGCCGCGTGCGGGCGTATAGGTCTCGTGGGAGACGAAGACCATCTTGTCGGCGATCTCTTTGCGGTCGAGCTTAAAGTCCACTTCGGCGCGGCTGATCGCCTTGCCGACTTCGCCGGCGATATGCTCGACGTCCAGGCGGGTCGGGTGGAAGGCGCTGTTGACGAAATGCGTCGACAGGATATCGGCGATCGGCTCGACGCCGCGGGCTTCTGCGAGTCCCTGGGCTTCGATGACCAGCGCGACGGCGCCCATGCCGATGATCATGCCGTGGCGACGCTTGTCGAAGGGCAAGGCGGCGTCTTCGACGCGGGCTTGGGTGGTGGCGGCGCCGGTCGCGAGGAACCCGCTGCCGACCCAATTCATAAGCGTCTCGCCGCTGGCGTCGTCGGCGCTGATGATGACCACGCGTTTGCAGCGGCCGGCGCGGATCCAATCCTCGGCCATTCCCATAGCGGTGGTGGTCGAGGCGCAGGCGTTATTGATGCGGGTGTTGGGGCCGCGCGCGCCGATCATCTCGGCGAAGCGCGCGTTGGCCATGCCCAGCACTTTGAGCAAGAAGCGGTGGTCGAATTGATAGTCGGGGTCGGTATAGCGACGCGTGACCTCGTCGATGAGGGCGTCTTCGCCAGCAAACGCCGAGGCGAAGATGATGCCGGTCTCGTCGCCGATGGCCTCGGGGAGTTGCCAGCCGATGGTGATCTTGGAGCCGTTTCGGGTCTCGCGGTAGCGCGGGATCATCGGCAGGCCGGCGTCGCGCAGGGCGTTGATGCCGGCGGCGATGGCGAGTCGGCTGGTGTGGTCGAATTGCTCGATCATGCGCTCGGAGACGCCCCAATCGGCCAGGTCGAAGCCGTCGAGCGCGCGGCCGGCCAATTTGATGACCTCGGCGACGTCCTCGACTTTGACGAGCTCGCCGCCGCCGTTGGCGTGCTTTTGGACGCGCACGATATATTTGTCGACCATCTCCTGGCGGGCAGCCATCGGAACGTCGCTGATGAAGTTATCGCCGGCGAGCAGGCGGTCGATGGCGTTCTCGTCGAAGATGCCCTCTAAGCCGGGGAGCCCCAGCGCCGAACCGGTGATGGAGATGCGCGCCGGGATGGCGTGCTGGTGGGGCTGATATTTTTGGCTGCCCGTGGGCGCGGCGACCGCGGCCGGGGCGCTGCGAACCTCGCGCGCGGCGGCTTGCTCGGGCGCGTCCACGACGGTGGTCGCGGCGGCTGCCGGGTTATTGAGATTCTCGACGACATACTCGGCCATGCGGGCGAGCGTCGGGTAGTCGGCCAGGCGGAACTCCTCGTCTTTGGCGAGTTGGAAATGCTCGCGGACGTCGGCCATGATCTCGGCCTGTTTGACGGTGTCGATGCCCAGGTCGGCTTCCAATTCGAAGTCGAATTCGATCTCGTCGGGGTCGTAGCCGGTCTTTTCGCACAGCACGTCCAACAGCGTTTGCCGGATGGCGCTCGGGTCGACGTCGGCCTTGGCTGCCTGCGGCGCGGCTGCTTGCGCGGGGGCCTGGGCTGCGGCTGCGGCGATAGCGACCGGCGCGGCTGCCTGAGTCGACGCTGCGGCAGGTGCGGCGCCCAGATTCTCGACCACATATTCGGCCATGCGGGCGAGCGTGGGGTAGTCGGCCAGGCGGAATTCTTCGTCTTTGGCGAGTTGGAAACGCTCGCGGACGTCGGCCATGATCTCGGCCTGTTTGACGGTGTCGATGCCGAGGTCGGCTTCTAATTCGAAGTCGAATTCAATTTCGTCGGGATCGTAGCCGGTTTTTTCGCAGAGGACGTCGAGCAGCGTTTGGCGGATAGCGGCGGGGTCGACTTTCACGGCGGCGGCTTGCGGTGCGGCGGCGACTTCGACCGGCGCAGCTTGTGCCACGGGGTCAGCAGCCTGCGGTGCTGCGGCCTGCGGTGCGGCGGCAGGCGCGGCGCCGAGGTTCTCAACGACGTAGGCGGCCATGCGCTCAAGCGTGGGGTAGTCAGCCAGGCGGAATTCCTCGTCTTTGGCGAGTTGGAAATGCTCGCGGACGTCGGCCATGATCTCGGCCTGTTTGACGGTGTCGATGCCGAGGTCGGCTTCGAGCTCGAAGTCGAACTCAATCTCGTCGGGGTCGTAGCCGGTCTTCTCGCACAGCACGTCGAGCAGTGTTTGGCGGATGGCGTCGGTGCTCAGGTCGCTGGGCATGGCGGCCGGGGTCGCCGGTTGCGCGGGGGCAGACGCAGCCGGCGCAGCGGCGGCCGGCGCAGCGGTCTGGCTGACGGCCTTTGCGGCGTCCTGGGTCCACGCTCCGTGTGCCCACAGGCGCCCGAGAATATTATGCAGCGACGCGATATCGCCTTCTTTGGGGTGATTCGAGTAGCTGGCGAGGTGCTCGCGCTTTCCGAGGGTCGCGCTCACGAAGGTCGCCTGGGTGCGCTTGGGACCGATCTCGACGAAGACGCGCGCGCCGGCCTCGTACATCTTTTCGATCTGGGTGATGAACTCGACCGGTGAGGCGAGCTGTTCGGCCAAGAGGTCGCGGATCTCATCGGGGTCGGTGGGGTAGAAGCCACCGGTGACGTTGGTCAAGATCGGCACGCGCGGGGTCGCGATGGCGACGTCGCTCAGGTGCTTGCGAAGCGGCTCGCTGGCGGCGGCGACGACCCGGGTGTGGAAGGCGTGGCTGACGTTGAGGATATGGACGAGGTGTCCCTGGCCCTCGAAGATCGAGACGGCTTCTTTAACCGCGTCGGTCAGGCCGGCGATGATGGTCTGCTTGGGGCAGTTTTTATTGGCGCAGACGACGTAGCCGTTGATATTTCGCAGCACGGCTTCGACCTCGTCGGCCGGCAGCGGGATGCTGGCCATCAGGCCTTTGTCGCCGTTGAGCGGGGTGGCCTTGGCCATCTGAGTGCCGCGGGCGGCGACGGTGCGAAGCGCGTCGGCAAAACTCATCACGCCCGCTGCCACACACGCGCCGTACTCGCCGAGGCTATGGCCGGCGACCATATCGGGCTCGATGCCGAAATGTTTGAAGAGGCGCAAAAGCGCGATGTCGACCGTGAGGACCGCCGGCTGGGTGACCTCGGTCTGGCGTAATAATTCGTTGGCTTGCTCTTTGCTCAGGTCGCTGGGGTCCGGGAAGATGATGGAGCTCAGCGGGCGGCCGAGCACCGGCGCCATGATCGCGTCGGCCTCATCGAAGGTGGCCTGGACGATGGGGTAGCGCTCGCGCAGGTTGTCGAGCATGCCGATATATTGCGAGCCCTGGCCGGGGAAGAGCATCGCCATGCGGCCGCCGGTGCGCTCGGTGCCAAGATAGATGCCCTGGTTGGCGAGGATCTTCCAGCCGCGGCCGCGCTCAAACGCCTTCTGGATGCGCTCGACCTGGGTCTTGAGGCCGTCCTCGGAGGCGTAGCTAATCGCCAGGCGAACGGCGTCCTGGGGAAGCGCGAAATGGGGCGCTTCGATGGGCAGTCGGTGCGCGGCGGTGGCGGCGAGGCCGCGGGCTTCGAAGTCGGCCGCGAATGCCTCAAATTGGCGCTGCGCGTCGGCTTCGGTGGCGGCCGAGAAGGTCAAAATTCCATCTTCGTGGATGCTCGTTGCGTTCATTATTTGATTCCCCGCGGTCGCGCTGGCGACACCTTGATTATTTGCATCGACATTCGAATCTTCCTGCGCGCCGCCTTCCATATAGAAGCCCTGGGAGGCGCGGTCGGGGTCGTATTCTTCGAGCGTGATATGGAAGTTCGTGCCGCCGAAGCCAAACGCGCTGACGCCGGCGCGGCGCGGGGCGCCGTTGCGGGTCTCCCATGGCTCGGCCTGGGTTTGGACGCGAAGCGGCGTGCCCGCGAATTCGATGGCCGGGTTGGGGGTGACGCAGTTAATCGAGGGCGCCAGAGTCTTATGTTTGAGGGCCAACGCGATCTTCGCCAGGCTCGCCGCACCGGCGCCGGCCTTAAGGTGGCCGATCATCGACTTCACGCTGCCGATGCCGACATGCGCGCTGCTCCAATCTCCGCTGTCTTCGCCGATGACGCTCAGCAGGCTATTGGCCTCGATGGGGTCGCCGACCGGGGTCGAGGTGCCGTGGGCCTCGAAGAGCGACACCGAGCGCGGGCCGTAGCCGGCGTCGGCGTAGGCGCGGCGCACCGACAGCTTCTGGCCGATGGGGTTCGGGGCGGTGATGCCTTTGCCTTTACCGTCCGACGAGGCGCCGACGCCGCGGATCACAGCATATATTTTGTCGCCGTCGCGCTGGGCGTCTTCGAGGCGCTTCATGATGAGAATCGCGCCGCCTTCGCCCATGACGAAGCCGTTGGCGTTGGCGTCGAAGGGACGCGAGCCATCAGCCGAGAGCGCGCCGATTTTCGAGAATTTAACGAAGGTCGAGGCGCCCATGCAGCGGTCGACGCCGCCGGAGACCGCCATGTCGTATTGGCGGGACTGCAGGCCGTGAATGGCGGTGTTAATGGCGGCCAGGCTCGAGGCGCAAGCCGCGTCGGTGATGAAGTTGGGGCCGCGTAAATTAAAAAGCGCCGCGACCCGACCGGCCACGACGTTCGCCAATTCACCGGGCATCGAGTCTTCGCTGACGCGCGGCAGCGGGTCGCGAAAACGCTTCTGCATGGTGTCGAGCACCTGCTCGATTTTGGCGTCGCTCAGCTCGCCGCGCACGCTCTCAAGAAGCGACATGCGCAGCGCTTCTTCGACCTCCGCGTAGAAGATGCGCAGGTTGGTGCGGTCGCGCAAATCGCCGCCCATGGCGTTGCCCAGGATGACCGCGCAGCGCTCGCGGTCGAAGTCCTTATCAAGGTAGCCGGCGTCCTCGAACGCCTCGTGGGTGGCCTCAAGCACCAGGGTCTGGGTCGGGTCCATGCTCTCGACCAGCATCGGCGGGATGCGGTATTTTTTGCGCTCGAACTCGAAGTCCGTGATCCAGCCGCCGATCTTTGAGTAGGTCTTATCCAGGGCGTCGCGGTCTTCATCCCAATAGAGGTCGGGGTTCCAGCGATCACGGGGGACCTCGCTGATCGCGCTGTGGCCGTTGAGGATATTTTGCCAGAAATCCGCAGTGCTGAGCGCACCGGGAACCCGGGTGCCGATCCCGATGATAGCGACCGAGCGGGGCGGGGCGATTGAGTTGGCGCGAGAGGAGTTTGTCATATTGGTTTTTTAATGGAAGTCGGTTTGATACTGAAATCTTTAGATGTCCAATAGTCGATGAATTCATGATGCGCAAGCCGCCGATAGTGCAGTTTTTCTATCATAAAGCGACTCTCCAGTCAGAAGTGAAGTGACTCGTGATTCACTTTCAAAATGACTGATTCATCATTCAGCGCGCGCCTAGCGGCTGACTCGCGGTTCATAATCGCCGAGGCGGGCTTTGCAGGGCGTCGCTGCGCTTATGCGTTGTTTATTGCATATGTCTCGTTTTCTTATGTTTAATTTAGGTGGCTTGGGTTCGCCTGTAGTGATTCTGTTTTTCTATAGTTGTAGGTTCGTTTTGGGGTGCAAGCGCCACAAAAAATGCCCCCGAAATCGGAGGCAGGCGGGCGCGGCGGGTGGGCGATGTCGGCGGGATTATTCGACCATTCCGCCAACTGCCTCGAACTCGGCCGGGTCATGGGAGCAGATGACCTCGATGGTTGGCTCCGAGGCCAATTGGCGGAGGCGCTGTTGATTGTGCAGGCGCGCCCTATTGTCGGGGCATAGCAGGCGCTGAAAAGCCTTCAGGGCGGCGGGCGCGCGTTGGCCGGGGCGAATCTCGGCCCGGTGGAAATACGCATCGCCGGCATGGAGAAGCCAGCCCTGGTCGGTTTGAACGGCCACGCCGCAATGACCTTCGGAGTGGCCGTGCAGAGGGATGAGCAATATTTCGGGGCCCAGGCCGTCGAGCTGCCGAACGGCGTCAAATCCCTGCCAGCGCTCGCCGCTGGCTTCGTAGGTGCGCCAACTGGGTTGGTGCGCCCAGTGTTGGGCCAGGTAGCGGGTCTTGTCGGCGGCGCGCGTGACGCCGAGCGCGGCGTCTTTTTCGCGCGCGTGCACGTGGACCGCGGCTTTGGGGAAGTCGGGCAGGCCGCCACCGTGGTCGAGGTCCAGGTGCGTCAATACAATATGGCGCACATCGTCGGGCGAATAGCCCAGATCCCGCACCTGGGCCAGGGCGGTTTGAGCGGGGTCGAGCTTCGGCCTCACGATCTTGCGAAAACCCAGCGGGAGCGGCCGCTCACCGTTGACGCTGCCCTCGCCGAGGCCGGTGTCGACCAGCACCAATCCCGCATCGGTTTCGATGAGCAGGCAGTGGCAAACCATGCATTCGCAGCCGAAAAATTTCCCCCCGACCGGGCACATCGTGGCGCAATTTAGATGGTGGATTCGCAAGGTCGTCCTTTTTCTTATATGAAGTACTGGAGGTGTGGGCGTCCGCGCGTCGGTGCCTAGAATCTACGCGCGGACGCTATTCGCTACGCACAAATAGCGGACTTCGAGGGAAATACAAGGCGAAGAATATTGATTTTTAATCGATTGTACGCCATTGTCTACTGGCATAATTGCCTTCTCGGGCTGGATTCTATGAATTGAGCGCGACCCCTCTTCGAGTAGATTGGGGTTGGATGCTCTCTTGGACGGTGAATGATGAGTTTGTTTGATAAACGTATGCCAAATAATTCGAGTGATACCGCGGAGCCGCCACGGCGCGATTCAGCGGTGACCGCCGAGTTCGATTATATCGACGACTGGGGTGACGATTTTGGCGATGATAGCACGGATAAACCGTCCGCCGAGCTGCGCCTTGAGCCCAACGTTGGCGGGGCAGATGAGGACCCTGTGACTCGCGCGGTCGAAGGGGCGGACGCTTTTGGCGATGGCTTCTCGCCCTCGACCAGTGTTCCAAGCAACCTGAGCGTGACCGGCTCTTCGCCTGGCGCGTCGCAGGCCGGATGGGGCTTTGGCTATGACCAGCCCCAGGTCAGCGGGGTATTTAGCCGCTATGAAGAGGAGACCGAGGCCAGTGATTCAGGTGCATTTGACCTCTTTGAGGATGCTCCGAGCGCGCCCGCCCACGTTGAGAGCCCGCTAAAGGCAGTGGTCAGCACGCACGATAAGAAGATTCGCCGGTTGCATAAGCAGGTGGCGTACCAGAAAGAGATTATTCAGGTCATCTCCGAGTTGCTGGTTGAGTCGACGGTCATCAGCCGGGATGAGTTAAAGAAGCGCCTGCAGGCGCTGCGCAAAAAATCAAGATAAGTCGCGGCGTTGCCGAATGATTCAAAAAAAGACCCTTAATCGGGTCTTTTTTTTGTCTATAAATTTTGATTATCCCGGGCCCGGATTCAAGGGCCGAAGAGGTTCTGAAGCGAGGGGATTTCGATGCTCTCGGTCTCGTAGATCAATTCGTTGACCTCTTCTGGGGCCCGCTCGACGCGCATCATGGGCTCGCCATTTTTAGGCTTATAGAACGTCGGTTTGTCTAGCTTGGCCGCCTCGTAATCGGCCTCGGTGGCGCGCTCGCGATTCGCCATCACGCGCACATAGCGAAGCATTCGGTTGAACCAGGACGGGCTGATCTCGCCGCGTTCGTAATAGAAATGAAATTTCTTCGGGTTCGGGACAATGCTCACCAGCCAGGCGACCTCGGTCAGGCTCAATTTATCGGCGCGTTTGCCGAAATAGTGGATGGCCGCGTCGTGCACGCCGAAGATGCCCGGGCCGTATTCGATAATATTAAAGTAGAGCTCGAGAATGCGGGCTTTGGGGATATCAACGACATCCTCCATCAGCCAGACCAGGAAGACCTCGCGTAGCTTGCGCACGAGGACCTTGTCTCGGGTGAGATAAATATTCTTAATCAACTGCATCGAGATGGTGCTCGCCCCGCGCACGTAGCGGCCGGCCTCGATATTGGCTTCCACCGAGTTGCGAATCGCCAGCCAATTGAAGCCGCCGTGCTTGAAGAATGAGTTATCCTCGGTGGTGATGGCCGCGCGCAGCATCCACGGCGAGATATATTGCAGCGGGATGAACTCATAGGGTCCATAAGGGTGCTCTTTTTGCTCGCCAGCCAGCGAAATATAGTATTTTCGAGCCGACTTCGGCGCGGCGGTCGGGGGCGGCGTGGGGCGAGGGGCCGGCTGAGCCTGGGGCGCCGGGTCGACTCCCGCATCCGGGGCGTTTTCGTTGGCATCTTCGAGCCCAAAGAACGAGTTTAGGCGGCTGGTCTGGGTCGCAGATTCCCGGGCGGCGGCAGCGGCGGCGGCATCTGCGGCGCGCTGCGCGGCGGCGTCTTCGCTGGCCCAGGGCGACGGATGAGGCTGCATGAAGTTGCTCTTATCCGGCGCCGGCACGAAGCCCGCGGCATATTGCGGCGGCCATTGGCGGTTGCGGCGGCGTTGCTCGAAGCGCTCAATCTCGATGCCGCTATGTTCGACTAACCAGTCCAGCGGCACCGGGCGCATCTTCGGGATCGTGACCTTTCTGGACCATTTGATGGTCGGGTCATAGATGGTCATCTCGAATTGGTCGCGTAATTTACGCACGTCCACGGCGTCGGGCATGCTGATGAGCTCGAAGCCGCGCAGCTCGGGTTTGGCGTCCCACTTCATATCCCCTGCGTGGTAGAGCGGAATCTCGAGGGCGAGCTTCCAGGCGAAGTCGCCGCGCATTTTGGTGCCCGTGAGCGGGCCTTTAATCGCGTCTGGGACGGCCTTAAAGAGTTTGTCGACCGGGATGGACGGCAGGTCGATCTCGGCGTCGAAACGGGTCGGGCGTTTTTGCAGGCCGTAGAAGCCATAGATGGCCGGGCGGAATTCGCCGGGGACGCCGTTGACCTCGAAATGCCCCTTTGAGAAGACGAGGGCCCCGCGTTTGGGCGGCTGAAGCGAGGGGTCTTTGGCGTCTGCCGGTGTCGGGTCATTTTGTCCCGGGGTGCTATTGGCCAGGGCGGCGTTGAGTTGGTTTTCGGCCTGGGCGTTCGCGTCCTCAGCGGTGTTGGTGGCCTTCAACATCTTGGGCGCGGGGATGGCAGCTTTTGCGTCGAAAGAGCCCTCGAAATTATAGCTGGCGCTCAGATTCTCGACCGGTTCTTCGGCCAGCGGCGCCAGGAAAATGGTCGTATTCTCGAGCGACACCAGGCCATTGAACCCCAGACGGCTGGAGTTGGCGGGGCGCTCGGCTTTGAAGTCGGCGCGCACAACGCCACTTCGCAGGTTGTCGGCGACGCTCGCCGAGGTGAGTTGGACGAGCCAGGGGACGCTGAGCGCGTCGAGTTGGGCGTCGACCTTGAGCGCTTTGCTGCGATAACTCCACTCTAAATCGATGGTCGCGGACCCGCGAGGGTCGTCGCCGTTGGCGACCGCGTCGAAGCCTCCTTTGAACTGTAGGGCGCCGTTGATGATGCGGTGGGAGAACTCGAAGGTGCCGTTTTGCAGCGCGATTTTTGGGTCCGAGGTCAGCAGCGGGAGGGCGCGCGCGTCAGTCATATGAACGGCGGCGTCGTTAATCTTGACCGATTGAGGGGCTTTGTTCGCCAGGAATTTGGTCCAATTGATCCCGGCGAGCAGTTTGCGAAGCCCGCCCTTATCGGGGCCTTCGTCCTTCTCGGGCTCCCGCCCCTGAGCGATGGCGATTTCATCGGCCATCGACTTGGCGACGCCGACGATATGCCGGGCGTGAGGGGCGCGCAGCAGTTGGTTTAATTCCTCGAGGACATTGCCGAATTGGGCGTCGTGATCGACGAATAGAGTCGGTTTATCGACCTGGATTTCGAGCGCACGAAGCTCGAGCGGCGAGAAGCTCAACTTCTCAAAGCTTGCGCTGACGCTGTCGATTTCTGCCACCTTCGTCGGGGTGGAGTCGCCCTGAACCCCGAGCGACAGCCCGCGCAGGCTCACCGTATTTGCCTCGGTGAGCGCGACTTCGGCGACGCCGAGGCGCAAAAACGGGTAGGGGCCGACGCCTTGGATTTCGGCGGCCGGCGAGAGCGCGATGCTCCCGGTTGATTTGAGCAGCGGGCGCTGCAGGTTGGCTTGGAGGGTGACTGTTTCGGGCAGTGTCCAGCGCGGGCTGCCTTCGCCGCGCGTGAGCTTGAGCACGCCTGTGAACTCCGCCGATTGCCCGCCTGAATTGAGCCTGAGCTCCTCGCTGGTGATCGCGTCGACCTCCCAGGGGGCGGCGCCTTCGGCGGCGCTTAAGGCGACGCGCGCGTTCTGGACGGTGATATCCGGCCAGCGGTCGCCAAAGAAGCGCAGAAATGAGGAGAGGGCGGCGTCTAATTTTGAGTCTGCGCCATCTTTTACAGCCGGTTCGGGCGATGCCGGGTCTTTGTCTTTGCCCTGGCGCTTGGATCTCGCCTCGGCGATGATCGTCTCGAGGTTGGTCGTGCCGTCGGCGTTTCGATGCACATAGAGGGTGCTCCCCTGGATCTTTACGCCCGAGAGCTTTCGGTCGCCGACCAGGATCGACATCGCGTCGATGGAGGCCGAGATGGATTCGGCCTTAAAAACCGGGGTCTTATCGGCGGGGTTGAGCACCGAGAATCCCTCAAGGCTCACCGCGCTGACGCCGTGGGTGGAGACCTTGTCGATCTCGAAGGTGAGCCCGAGCTTTGCCTCGGCGGACTCGAGCTTGTCGCGCACCAGCGTGTTGGCCATGCCCGGCACGACCAACCAGTAGCCCGCCCCGAGAAGCGCGATCACCACGAGGAGCACCGCGCCAAAAATAACGCCAAATTTTCGCAACTTTGGCGAGCCCAGAATGGAGGATGATTTCATGGGTATTTGCAATCTTAAGAGGGGTACTCAGGGTGATTTATAGCGTTCGATGCTCGTGTCGTATTCGCGCCAAATCATGATACGTCGTCGCCTAAAACTCAACACAGAGCCGGGTTTAGTCCACAATGGGGTTCGAGAAAAGCCGAAAATTGTGTCTATCGACGGCGTCGCCGGGGCGCGCTTGTGTGGGCCGCGACCGCTGCTAGAACGTCTCGCGGGTCACGTTGATTTCGTCGCCATTAATATGGACCGAGAGGTACTCTTGGCTTCGCTCGACGCTGGTCAGGTACATCTTAATCGAGTTGATATCCTCGGTGGCGCGGTCGTTGATATGGCCGACGAAAAACGCGTCAATGGTCGACTCGCTCAAGAGTGAGAGGACGCGCGCGGCCTGGAGCTGGCTGCGAAAGCCCTGGTCTCGGGGGCCGAGGGGGTCGGTGGGCGGCGTGTGGGTAAAGAGCAGGGTCGGGTGGTTGGATTGCATGCGCCCGAGCACATTTCGCAGCCGGCTCAGTCCGTCATCGCTCAGCGTGGCGTCGGCCGAATAGAAGGCATAAAACTGCGCGTCACCCACTTGCCAGCCGAAGTCGAAGGGGCCAAAGACCTCCAAAAAGCGCGCGCGTTTGCCGTCGACTAATTCGTCTTCTCCGGGGAGCATCACGGCCGGAAAGTCGACGCGTCGCAGCAAAAAGTCGAGGTCCCGAAGCCCGTTGAGGCTGGAGTTCTCGGCCGCGTCGCCCAGCAGGAGCACGAAGTCGGGCGAGTCGGCGGTGGCGGCGTCGAGCGCGCGGCCCAGCTCGTCGAGCGAGGCCGCGCGGCCCAAGACGGCCAGGCGGACCATGTCGCTTCCGGCGGCGTCGGCATCGCCCCGCTCAACCGTGTAGCTGCGGCGCGTGCAGGCATCCAGGTCCACCAGAAGGGTCGCCTCGGAGCGTATCCCCTCGGCGCGCGTCAGCTCCGGGGCGGCGCAACTCGGGTGCTCGGGCGTGCTCGCGCATTCAATGGCTTCGCGGCTGGTTTCGTTCGGGCAATTCGACCGGCTTCGGGTGGTCAGAGGCGCCTCGCGCAGCACCCGGACCGTGGCGTCGCGGTGAATATTTGCCAGCGTGATACGTACCTGTTCGGCCGGCATCGGGCCTGCGCTCAGGCTGAACTGGGGCAGCGGTACCGAGGCGCGGGCTTCGACGGAGTTCTGGGTGAATTGGTCGATGGTGCCGGGGCGCAACGAAAACGAGAGCCCGCTATGCAGGGCGATATCGCCCAGGTTTCGCTGCTCCTCGGTGCCGGCCGCGCCGTCGTCGGAGCACCCGCTGGCCAGGCAGCCCAGGGCGAGCAAGATGCAGATGATGGATTTGCGCTGCTTGATTCGTTGCATAGGGGTTTGTTCGTGCGGGGGGGCGGTCGGTGCGTTTCGCCGACTAATACCTTGAAATACCACAGACTTCACCCCGAAACAGCGATGTTGGCTAAATACCCACAATGAGGGTCAATTCTGGGCAAATCGTATGCTATAAGGGCTGTCGGCAGCCGGTTCGGCGCGGGTCTTGTGTTTTTCTCCTTTCGATTCGTAGTTTTATGCGACCCATAATTCACCAACACAGCTTCAGCGGGCCGATATTATGCCGCTGAGTGGTCTCGCCGACGAGATCGAGTTTAAGGTATTCCGAAGTCATGTGAAGATCCCGTTGATCTTCCTGGTGCCTTTGGCGTTCCTGGTGACTCTGTATGCGGTGGTCTACCTCGGGGCGAACTCTGCGTGGTTCCGCGCAGAGCTGAGCCAAATCTTGCACGAGCAACTTGAGGGGCAATTTGAATTCGACGCGCTGGCGGTTGACCCCACGCTGACCCGGGTGCACGTCTTTGGCGGGTCTCTAAAGACCCCCGAGGGCGAGCCGGTGATCGACGTGGAGGAGGTCCACGCCACGCTGAACCCGCTGGTTCTTTTGGCGGGCCGGCTGTCGGTCGCCGACGCGCGGGTGCGCGGCGCGCATGTGCGCACGATCTTCGACGACTCCGGGACGATGGGCCTGTTTAAGGCGCTTGGGATGACCGGTGAGAAGGAAGATAAGCCCAAAAAAGAGGGCGGTTTGTCGGTGGAGTTTGCGGCCATCGAGATCATCGATTCCAAATATACCTTCGAGCGGGACGGGCTAAAATTCGACGTGCCCAGCGTCAACGTGGTGGACGCGTCGGTCGCGATCGAGCCGCAGACGATCTTGATGGGCATCGATTATCTGAAGCTCCCCAAGATCAACTTCCACTTCGACCATGAATTCATCCGCATGAGCGAGGAGCGGGGGGATTGGGAGTTCAGCGTCGAGGACGCCGAGATGCGCAATTGGCGCTGGGCCAACGACGGATTTCGGGTCGAGAGCGTGTCGATGTTCAGCCACGGGGTGCACCTGCAGGCGCAGGGGCGGATGAACTTCCCCCGCGGCGACGGGCCCGACACGCCGACGATGGTTTACGACGCCAGCGCCACGGCGAGCGTGGCGTTTTGGAGCCCGCTGGCGCAGTATTTTATCGGTGACGCGGTGCATTTCTCGGTGCCACAATTCGACGTGGCGGTGCGCGGGACGCTCAAGAAAATCGACGGCGGGGCGGAGCTTTACGCCGACAAGATTGAAAGCGCGGGCCTTCATTTCGAGGAAGTGCGCGGCAGGGTCGAGCTTCATAATGAGTGGGTCTTAATGCACGATGTCAGCGCCGATGTGCACGGCGGGAAGATCGTGGTGCCCAAGGCGTACGTCAATATTTTCGAGGTTCGCTACGGCGCGGCGGGGCATTTTTGGAACGTGAATCCGCGCTCGCTCTTGCAGGACTTCGACGTCGACCTGTCGTTTTTGGACGGCAAGGCTAAGGGTGGTTTTCAGGTCGACGGGGCGGTGCCGTTTTTCCCCGAAGAGCCGTCGCCCACCGACCCCTACCGCATGCGCGATTTCGCCGCGCGCAAGTTAGCCGACCTGAAGGTGACCGAGGATTGGGTGCTCCAGCGCGCCAATCGTGAGCTCGTGCCGGCGGCGCGCGCGACCATCAAAAAAGGTGGGACGACCTGGGTGAACTTCGCCCGCGTCGTGGTGCCGCAGGGCAAGGTCATGCTCGACGGTGAGCCGGTCTGGGTCGAAGACCTGCGCCTGGCCTACCCGACGATGACCTTTGAGGCGGGGCCCGATGGGCGTCCGGTGCGGATTACGAGCGAGATCTCGGACGTCGGTCCCTGGGGGGCGCTCTATGGGCTCGACGGGCTCGAAGGGGCCGTCGATGTCAAACTCGACTTTACCGGCCCGCTCGCCACGCCCCAGGCGATGATGACGATGAGCAATAAGGGCGGGCCGATCCGCTTCCCCGGCACGAAGATCGCGGCGGATGACCTGCGCCTTCGGGTTGAGCTCGACCGGGGGCGGCTGCGCTTCCACGAGGCGCAGCTGGCGACGCGTGTGGGCGGGGCGTCGCTGTCGGGTTGGATGGATGTGCTTGACCCGCCGACGCCTGGGATTCTTCAGAAGGGTAAATACGACTCGGTATTTGCGCTTCGCCGCATTCAGCCGGCGCATTTGGAGTTTAAGGCTGACGCGATTGATATTGGCGCGTTTAACCGGCTGACCGGGGCGATTCAGATGCCCGGGGTTGGGCGCGTTCCGGTGTCGGGGGCGTTATCTGCCGAGGGAGAGCTGCGCGGGACGCTGCAGAAACCCGAAGTCGATCTGGTGGCCGGTCTGAACCGGGCCAGCGTCTTCGGGCAGTCGATTCCGAGCGCGTATCTCAAAGCCGGGATGCGCGATTTGCCCGAGCACGGACGCTCCATCGTCGTCGATGAGTTTGTCATGGACGCGGCAGAAGCCGGGGCGTTTCGCGGGTCAGGGCGCTACGGGCTTGACCGTAAATACGCGTTCAATTTGGAGGGGGCCGGGACGCAATTTGAGTCGATTGCCCCGATGAAATTATTGCCCCAGGAGATGCGTCCGGAGGGGACCCTCGCCCTGAGCCTGCACGGCGCCGGGAGCCTCGATGAGCCCGACGTCTCGGGCCATATCACTGTGGGCGAGCTCGGCGTCGGGGTGCGCGATTTCGGCGACCTCTTTTTGGTGCTTACCACCGTCGACGACACGCTCTCCCTTGCCGGCACGGCGTTCCCGCTGGTCACATTGGACGCGCAACTTCCGCTAAAGCCGGGCGCGCCGTATTCGGTGCGCATCGGCATGGAGCAGCTCGACCTGGGCGCGCTGGTGCCCGAGTTTACCCAGACTGCGGCGCTCAGCAACGCCTCGGCGACCGGGGTGATCGAGGTGTTGATGGACCAGGACTTCGCCAATTGGCGCGCGCGCGCGACGATGAGCAAGGTCGAAGTGGAGAGCATCGGCCGCTCGATAAAGAACGACGGTCCGCTCATCATCGAGGTCGAAAATGGCGAGAGCCTGACGATTGAGCAATTGCGCATCGGCAGCGGCGAGCGCTACCTGAGCGCGCGGGGTGGGGTGAGCCTGGCTCCCCTGGTCTTCGACCTGCAACTCGACGGTGAATTAGACCTGTCGATCCTCAACGCCTTGCGCAGCGCGCTGCCCGAGATCTTTCCGCCGGCGCTGGTCGAGTCGAGCGGGGCGCTGGTGCTCGACGCGACCTTCGCCGGCCCGGTCGACGCGCTTCGGGCGAATGGCACGATGGATTTTAGCGGGGCGCGCTTTGTGGTGCGCGGCCTGGAAGACCCGATCTATATCGGCGACGGCACGGTGCATTTTGGCGGCGACCGGATCTTTGTGAACGAGGATGACCCGATCGTGGGCAGCGGGCTCGGCGGCGTGGTCAACCTCACGGGCAACCTGGCGCTGCGCGGCGAGCGCCGCGGGCAATTGATGGTGCATGGGTGGAGCCACAATATGAAATATCGCCTGCCCGATACCGCCAATATCACCTTCGACACCGATCTGCGCCTCTTCGCCCAGAATATCCTGGACCCCGCGACCTGGATGGTGCGCGGGGACGTCGATATTTTGGACGGCATCTATTATCGCAACTCCAGCGTCATCGAGCAGCAGGTCACCGGGCGGGTCTTCGGGGCCTTCGACCGGCGCACCACCCGCTTTGAGGCGAGCATTTTTGAGCAGGTGCCGATGCTCTCGAAGATCGGCTTTGACGTGGCGCTGCGGGCGCGCGACGGCTTTAAGGTGCAAAACCAGATCGAGCGCCTGGACCTGGACCTGGAGCTGCGCGTGGACCTGCGGCTTCGTGATACCCTGGTCGACCCGAATATCACCGGCGACGTCGAGGTTATCTCGGGGCAGGTTGGCTTTCAGGGGGAGCAATTCGACGTGCGCTCGGGGACGGTGCGTTTTGCCGGCGAGATGGGAAATCCGTGGGTCGACGTGATCGCGGGGGCCGATATCCGCAACCGGTGTCGCGACCAGGCGTTTGGCGACGAGTTCCAGACCGATCTCACCCTGAGCGGCGACCTGGGAGCTACGCGCGAGCAATATTACCATATTATGCTGCACCTTAACGGCTACGCCGATAACCTGGATGTCCAATTCGACAGTAACCCCTACGCCGACCAACGCGACGTTTTGAGCTTGCTCCTGAGCGGGTGTACGGTCGATCAATTGACCGCCTCCAGCGCCAGCGGCCCGACCCTTGAGATCGCGCTGGGCCCGCTGCTTGGGCGCATTGAGAAGGAGATTCAGGATGTCGTGAAGGTCAATGAGTTCACGATTATGCCGGGCGTGGAGCGCACCCAGGTGCGCATCGGCGACCGGCTTAGCCAGCGCTTGAGCTGGAATTTTCAGCTCGACACCGGCATGAGTGAGGCGGCCGGCGGCCAGCGCTATCAACTCGAATATAAATTGTCGGACCGATGGGCCGTTGAGCTGAGCGAGCGCAGTAAAACTGAGAGCAATAATTTTCTTTTGGATTTGAAGCTAAAGTATCGACTTCCGCTGAATTAACGCAGCCCGGTTGACTCCCAACCGGCGACCCTCTGGTGTATTCGAGTCGTTTGAAAAGAGGATTTCTTCCATACCGCGCTGGCCTGTTCATCGCGTTGTTCTTCGCCGCCTTCATCGTCCTGGGGTTGAGCGGGGAGGTGCGCGCGCAGTCGGCGGATGATTCGGCGTCGGGCGCTGCGCCAGCCGCCGCGCCGTCGACCCGCCGCCAGATGCTCAATACCAGCGCGCGAAAGATGGCCGATGAGATCGTGTCGTCGGCGCTCTCCGACGCCGGCGAGGCCGAGGAGAGGGCACTCGCCGACGCGGCGTTGGCGGGGCAGCGCATCTATCGCATCGATCTGGTCTGCGACCTGGAGCTCTGCCAGAACCCGGTGAGCGTGGCGAAATTACGCGAGCTCAGCGGGCTGTATATCGGGATGGAATTTTCCAGGCGTGCGCTGCGCCGCGCCGAGCGCCGGCTCGGGCAGACCGGTTTTTTTGAGGAGATGGACGTCAGCTCGGAGCTCGACGCCCAGGGCGTCGCGCTCGAGATTAAGGCGCGCGGGGCGGTCCTGATTCGCCGGGTTGAGTTCAAGGGGGTCGACGGCGCTCCCTTTGAGTCGGATCTGCGCAAATTATTGATCTATCGCCAGGCCCAGCCCTATCGCCAGGACGCGACGAAGGCCGCGACCCAATTGTGGACCCTCATCAACGAATTCGAGAAATTCGGGTTCTTTGGCACCAAGATCAATATCTCGGTGCGCGAAGTCCTGGGGAACAAACATCTGGTCGATGTCGTCTTTCGCATCAAGAAGGGCGAGGAGCTCGAGATCTGCGAGATGGGTTTTCGCGGGCTTCGCTCGCTCAACTACGAGGCAGCCCAGGAGAAGCTCCTCGCCGGGCATTCGGTCTTGGTGCGCCGCTTCGGCATCACCGCGCCGAAGTTCACCACCGACCGTTTTAAAGAAGGGCTCGACGCGCTGATTCAGCATTATCGAGAGCTCGGGTTTTTTCAGGCGAGGATCGTGGGCCGGGTGGCTAAAAAAGACCCGGCGCGCGGCTGCGTCGATATGCTCGTCGACGTCTCGGAGGGGCCGCAATGGAAGGTGGAATTCCGGGGCGACGTTGAGTTTCCCATCGACGACCTTCGCGCTGAGTTGCCGTTTTTTGAGTCCGGCTTTGTGGACCCCGAAGAGATTCGGCGCGCCGAGCGCGCGATTCGCCAGCTCTTTGAGACGCGCGGTTATCCCTTCGCCCAGGTGCGCGGCGTCGAGGAGCGGCGCGACCGCCTGGACCGCGAGTTGATCTTCGACATCGACGCCGGCCCGCGGCTGACGATTGAGGATATCGTGCTGCACGGGAATCGGCATTTTAAGAGCGAGGTGCTGCTGGCCGAGTTCGGCACCCGCACCTTCGGGCTGTTCACTGAGGGCGGTTATTTGCAGGGCGAGCAGCTGCTCGATGACCTGAATCGCCTCGAGCAATATTATCATGAGCGCGGTTATTTGCAGGCGCGAGCGACGCGTTTTGAGCTGCAATTATTGCCCGGCAAAGGGGCGATGCGCATCCATATTTATATCGACGAAAACCCGCGGGCGCGGGTTCGCCAGGTGCGTTTTCGCGGCAACCGAACCCTCACCGAGGGGATTCTCAACGCCGAGGTGAAGGTGCACTCCGGCGGTGCGGTGCGGCCGCTGCAAATCCGGGCCGACCGCTCGCGCCTGGTCCAGCTCTACGCCTCCTACGGCTACCCCCTGGCCGAGGTCGAGACGACCTGCCACACGCTCAGCGGGGAGCAGGTTCCGTGCGACGCGCCGAGGCTGCCGGCCGGGTGTGTGGCCGCCTCGATGGAAGACCTCGACAAGCTCTGCCAGTGGAGCTCGGGGGCCGAGGCGACGCGCGTCTGCCCCCGCATTCGCGACGAGGAGCAATGCGTCCCCGGTGGCGGCATCCGCCAGGGCGAGGTTCGGGTGGTCCACACGATCGAAGAGGGGCCGTTTGTCCGAGTCGGTGAGCTCTTGCTCAAGGGGAATTTCAACACCAATACGGGGCTTATTTACCAGGAATTGCCGCTTCGAACCGGCGATGTTTTCGACGTGCGCGAGCTGCTCAAAGGGCAGGGCAATATGCGCTCGCTGGGGATCTTCGACTCGGTCTCGGTCGAGGCGATCGGCCTGGATCGTCAGGCACGTGAGCAGGACAACGCGACCGCCGCGCTGCTGATCAGCGTCGAGGAGAGCCGCAACCGCTATCTGGATTTTAAGTTTGGGTTCGAGGGACGCGACCTGCTCTCGGACGCGCGGCGACTGCTGGTCACCGGCGAGACCCAATATAATGACGATAACCTCTTCGGGCGGGCGCAGCGCTTTCGCCCGCGGGTCATCGGCGCCTTCGACTCGCTGCAATTATTTCAGGCGGGCACCGAGAGCGCGGGGCTGGCGAGCGCGGACCCGGTCAAGGCGCTGGATTATCTGGTCGGGGCGGAGCTGATCTATGAGCACCCGCGTTTTCTAAAAGGGTGGACCGGCGTCGATAAATTGGCGCTGACCATCTCACCCTTTTATATGCTCGACCTGGTGGGGGTGAGCGAGGAGAATATCCTGCGCGAGGAGTGGGGGCTGCGGCTGGGGCTGCGAAAAGAGCTGCGCGAATTGCTCGAGCGCCTCTATGTCTCGTTTGGCATCGAGGGAAAACAGGCGGCGCTGTGGACCCCCGCCGACCCGACGGTTGACGGGCGGCGCATCTTCTCGCCGCGGCGGGTCACCGGCAAGCTGATCCCCGAGGTGACGCTGGATCGCCGCGACAGCCCGCTCAACCCGAGCCAGGGCTATTATGTGCAGGCCCAGCCGGCGCTGGTCTCGGGCGCCACGCTTGCCCAGGGCGGCGAGTCGGCGATCTCGGACGCCTACCTGCGCCTGCTCATGCGCGTGAGCTATTATTTGCCCCTGACCGACGACCTGGTGCTCGGGCAGGGCATTGGGTACGGGCATATCATTCCGCTCTTTGAGCGCGACCGCCTGGTCACCGAGGACGAGCGCTTCCATCTGGGCGGCGGCGGCAGCGTGCGCGGCTTCGGCAATGACGCGCTCGGGCCGCTGCGAAACGAGGTCCCAAGCGGCGGCGAATTTATGATCAATTATAACGCCGAGCTGCGCTATCCGCTGATTCGCCAACTAAATGTTTATGGCGCGGTCTTCTTCGACGCGGGTCTTTTGGTGGATTGTTTTTCTTCGACCGAGAATAGCGCGACGCGCATCGGCTGTTATGAGGACGCGTTTGGCGGCGAGCATCCGTTCGCGAAGGTGCGAAGCGCGGCGGGGCTCGGCGTGCGCTATCTCATCGTCGACCAGATTCCACTGGTATTCGACTATGGCATGGTCCTGGACCGACGCCCCGGCGAGAGCTTCGGGACGTTGAATTTTAATCTGGGCTATTCTTTTTAACTATCCTATTGCGAGCGCAGGCTTGAGCCGCCAAGGTTCAGCTTGCGCGCTGGATTCGAGAACTTATAAGGCATCCGATCATGAGAAGTGCTTGGCTAAAAATATTCGCGGCGATGGTCTTTGTCCTCGCTTGCTGGACGTCATTTCTCCCCACCGCCGCGGCCGCGCCGCCGCCGTGGGAGACCGGGCATAGCCAGCCCGAAGACCTCAAGATCAAGGTGGTCATCTTTAGCCCGGGCGACGAGATCGTGAGCTGGTTTGGCCATATCGCCATGGTGGTCGAGGACCCGCGCCTGAACCACCGGCGCATGTATAATTACGGCATGTTCTCCTTCGGAAAGGGCATGCTGGCAAAATTCGCCATGGGCCGGCTGTGGTTCTGGGTGGGCGAGGCGCCGGTGTATCGCACCTACGAATTCTATAAGCGCTCGAACCGAAGCGTGCGGGTATTGGAGCTCAATTTAGAGCCCGAGGTGCGCCAGGAGATCGCGATGGCGCTGGCCGTCAACGTCCACCCGGACAACCGCGACTATCTCTATCACCATTATTTCGACAATTGCTCCACGCGCATTCGCGACCTGATCGACCACGCGATCGACGGCCAACTCAGCGCCGCCGCGGCCAAACCCACCGGGCAAACCCTGCGCGACCACACGCGCCGCCACGCCGCGCGCAACCCGGCCGTCGAGATGCTGCTGATGTTCCTGATGAATAACGATATCGACGACCCCGTGACCCGCTGGGAGGAGATGTTCTTGCCCGGCGAACTCGAGGAGGTGATCCAGGAGCTCGAATACGTCAATAAGGCCGGCGAGACGGTGCCGCTGGTGGTCGATGAACTCGTGTATTTTGAGGCCGATATCGAGCCCACCCCCGAGGAGGTCCCCACCCGCTGGCCCGGCGCGCTCGCCCTGGGCATCCTGCTCGGCGCGCTGGGCGCGTGGCTTGGCCGCGGCTATTTCGGCGCGCCCACCTCAAAGGGCCGCCGCGTCGCCTTCGGCCTCTATAACGCGCTCATTGGCCTGGTCATCGGCATCCCCGGGCTCGCCCTGGCGGTCATGTGGGCCATCACCGACCACACGGTGACCTACCACGGCGAGAACCTCCTGCTCGGAAACCCCCTGACCTTCTTGCTGCTGCCGCTGGGCATCGCGCTGGCCATCGGCTCCACCGCGGCCCGTCGCTGGCTTCGCCCGCTGTGGATTGTGCTCACGGGCCTCGGCCTGGTGTTGCTGCCGCTCAAGCTATTGCCGATGTTTAACCAGAATATCTGGCTGCCGCTGGCGTTTATCTTGCCGATTTTGTTGGGGCTTGGGTTTGTGTGGTGGCGATATGGTGGGGATTTGGAGGGAGAATAACGCGAGCGCGCCGGAGTCCTGGCTCGCGATTCCTGTCCCGAAATGGCCCATAGATACCCATTGGGCCCCGTCATCAGCGCGCAAACGGTCTCCGACCGCCCAAGGAGGCTCGACGAGCCTCGGCAAATCGGTCCGCGACCGCCCGGGGAGGCTCGACGAGCCTCGAAAATCGGTCCGCGACCGCCGAAAGAGGCTCAGCGAGCCTCGGCAAATGGGTCCGCCACCGCCTGCCCAGGCTCGACGAGCCTCGGCAATGGGTCCGCCCGCGTTTGTAGTGGCTCCCAATCGCTGCGCGCCCGGGGGCGGCCCGGGGCGCTCAATCCGTCGCCAGTCCCACCGAAATATGCATCGAGAATAGCGAGCTTTCGAGCCCAAAGATCGGGTGAAAGCCGCTGTCGAGCATCACGGCGAGGCCGCCGATTTGGTAGCGGGCCTGCAGGGTGGCGCCGGCGCCCAGGTAGTTGAGGTCGGGGCCGGTCAGGCGCACGAGGCTATTGGTCACGACGCCGATATGGCGAAAGTCGCCGCCCAGGGCGAACTCTACGGGGCCCAGCGGCAGGTAGAATTGGGGACCGATGGCGACCGAATACAATTGGAGTTCGTTGGACAGCGGCGGGCCGTCCTGGGTGGTCACGAAATAGCTGGTACCAAGGGTGAGCTGGCCGCCGACGTATTGGCTGCGCACCTCCTGGCTGACTTTGAGGCCGATGCCCCGCAGGGTCGCGTCGCCGAGTTTTCCGGTCAGCAGGCGAGGGCCGACGCCGAGCTGGACGCTGGCGGTGGGCGAGGCGGCCTGGGCGGGGGCTGGGCTCAGGCCGATGGTGGCGATGGCGGCGAGCAAAAAGAGCGCGCCGGGGCGGTCGTGGCCGGTTCGGGTGAGCTTGAAGCCCAGCGCGAAGAGCAGGAGAATCGCGACGGGGAGGACCGGCGGTGTGCTCGTCGGGGCGCTGGAGCATCCGCCGAGGTCCACCGGCGTGCATTGCTGGGTCCCAAGGTCGCAGGTCTGGGTGTTGCTGCAGTCGGAGTCGGCCAGGCATTCGACGCAGCGCCCGTCGGCGCGGCTGCAGACCCAGGAGCTCGAGCAGTCGTTGTCGATGCGGCACTCAAGGGGCTCGGTCGCCAGCACATAGTCGAGGGTTGCCTCGCAGCCGTCGCAGTCCAAGATCAGCGCAAAGGTCGACACCGTCAGGAGTTCCTCGGGGACGAATCGGTCGCTCACCGACTCATCACGGGCGAGTTGGTAGCTGCGGGTGACGCCGCTGGGCTCGTCGGATGGGTCGGCGCCAGGGTCGCCGGCGTCTGTTAGGCCAGCGTCGGCGAGGCCCGCGTCGGGTTCGCCATCCTGGGATTCCAGGGCGGCGATGACGGTGATAGTTGCGGGCGCGCCATGGTTGCTCAGGCGGAAATCAAGGCGATTGGCGCCCAATTCATTGGGGCGTTTCAGGAATTTGAGGCGGGGGCAATCGGGGGTGGACGGCGAGCAGAGTTGCCCCTCAAGTACGATATCGGAGGGGCCGCTCTGCTCGTAGGCGTCCGAGCACGCGCCGAGCATGAGCAGCGTCAACAGGACCGCGGCGGCCGCATTTGAGGGGCGCGGGTGCTTCATTCCAGATCTTTCCACACGCGGGGCAATTGCAGGGCCAGGTCAGCTGCGCTCATGCCACGCACGCCCAACTCGGCCGCGGCGCGCTCGCCGGCCAATCCGTGGGCGTAAACGGCCAGGCATACGACGTCGAAGATGCGCGTGGCCGCGCCGGTGGCGTGGGTTTCGGCCAGGCGCGCGGTGATGACGCCGGTGAGCACGTCGCCGGTGCCGCCGGTGGCCATGCCCGGGCCGCCGCTCTGGTTAAACGCCAATTCGCCGTCGGGGGCCGCCACGATGGTGCTCGCCAATTTGAGAACGACGATCGCGCCGGTTATTTGGGCCAATTCCTGGGCCTTTTGGACCGGTGCGGCGAGGATATCGCTCATGCGACAGCGGCTCAGGCGGGCCATCTCGGCCGGGTGGGGCGTGAGGACGACTCGCGGTTGACCCGCAGGGTCGGGCAGCGAGAAGGCGCGCACGTGTTCATAGTCGGAGGCCTTGGCCAGGACCGTCAGCGCGTCGGCGTCGATGACGACGTAGGGCGCTTCGCTGTCGAGCAGCGCGTTGAGCTGCTGCATGCTGCCGTCGGAGGTGCCGATGCCCGGGCCGATGCCGATGGCGTCGAGCATCTCGGAGCGCTCGCGCAGGCGCTCCTCGCAATTTCCGTCCGGCACGTGGGCGAGCATGCGGGTGGCCATCGCGTCCGGGATGGCCTGGGCGATGCGCGGGATGACATCGGCGTGGGTGCCCACGGTCAGAAGTCCCGCGCCCGAGCGAAGCGCGCCTCGGGCGGCAAGCAGCGCCGCGCCGGTCGTGTCTTCGCTGCCGGCGAGCAGCAGAACCTTGCCGCTTAAGCCCTTGTGGGTGTCGCGCGGGCGCGGCGCGATGCGGTGTTTGGCCCAGCCGGCGTTCAGCGCGCATCCGGCGTAGCCGACCTGGTCGGCGATGGTTGGGGGGATGCCGATCTCGACGACCTCCAGGGCGCCGCAGAGCGCGCGTCCGGGGTAGAGCATTTGGCCGATCTTGGCGCAGCCAAAGGTCGCGGTCGCGTGCGCCTGGACCGCCTCGCCCAGCACTTGTCCGGTCGCAGCGTTGAGGCCGGTGGGGATATCGACGGCGATGATGCGCGGATAGTCGCGGGCGTATTCGGCGTTGAGGAACGCGACCGCCTGGGCGTAGCGACCCTGCGGCGCCCGGTCCAGCCCGGTGCCCAGGAGCGCGTCGCACCAGGCGACCAGGTCGCCTTTGAGCAGGTGCGCGTCGCGTATTTGTTCAAGGCGCGCGTGGATGTCCTCGGGCGCGACCGCGCTCAAGTCGTGCAGCTCCAGGCCCAAGGTCTGGGCGATCTGGAGGTTTAGCGCGGCATCCGGGGGCAGGGAGGCGGCGGGGCTGAGCAGCACGATGGCGGGCGTGTAGTGATGCTCGGCGAGCAGGCGCGCCATGGCAAAGCCGTCGCCGCCGTTATTGCCGCCGCCGCATAAGATGCCGATGCTGCGCGGGCGGCTCGCCGAGGCGGGCGCGATGCGCGAGCCGACCGCGTCTTCGATGGTGCGCAGCGCGACGCGCACCGCGCCGAGGGCGGCGCGCTCCATCAAGAGCATGCCGGGCAGGCCGACATCTTCGATGGTGCGCCGGTCCATCTCGCGCATTTGTTCAGGCGTGACGAGTTTCATCGGGGGTTCCTTGATTTCGTCCTAATTGCATCGCGTCGATCATCTCGCGCACCGCGCGCTCGAAGCCGACCAATGAGGCGCGCGCGACGATGGCGTGGCCGATATTGAACTCCTCGAACTCCGGAATCGCCGCGATATCCAGGACGTTTTTATAGTCGATGCCGTGGCCGGCGGCGACCGTCATGCCCAATTGGGCCGCCTTGCGCGCGCCGACGATGAGCTTATTGAGCTCTTCATCGCGGTCGTATTCGTAGCTCACCTTCGTATTGGTGAACTCGGCGGCGGCCATGCAGAAGTCGCCGGTGTGAATCTCGACGATCTCGGCGCCGATGTCGGCGCTCGCCTCGATCTGGGCGAGGTCCGGGTCGATGAAGAGGCTGATATGGGCGCCGGTCTCGCGCACCCGCTCGATATACTCAGCCAGTCGCTTGTGATTGTCGACGACCGACAGCCCACCCTCGGTGGTCTGCTCTTCGCGCTTTTCGGGGACCAGGGTGATCATATCCGGGCGGATATCCAGGGCGATCTTGAGCATCTCTTCGGTGGCCGCCATCTCGAGGTTCAGCCGAGTGGTGACGGTGCGCCGGAGGATCTCGACGTCGCGGTCCTGGATATGACGGCGGTCTTCGCGCAGGTGGACGGTAATCTGGTCGGCGCCGGCCAGCTCGGCCAGCGACGCGGCGAAAACCGGGTCGGGATAAAGCGTGCCACGCGCCTGACGGATGGTTGCGATATGATCAACATTAACACCGAGACGCGGCCGAATGCTTGGCATGATAGACTCTCGTACGAAAGAAAACGGTTCAATAATCAGATAAACGAAGCTCGTTATATCGAGCTCGCCGGGCGACCTATACGCGGTTGCTTATAGCATGAATGGAGGAAAAAACGAGGTGATCAGGATGCCCCGCGATGGACTCTATAGTCGGTCAGCGCCGCGAAGCAAAATGGCCGAAGGTCCATGGTTTGGACCCCCGGCCATCGCGGAGATTAGGGGGATGGCGAGTCGGGCGCGGGCCGGTCAGCAGCCCGCGCGACCGGCACTCAGACGCCGATCTCACGGCGAAGATATCCCGCCAGCTCTTCGGCATATGCCTCGACGAGCTTGAGCTCGGGGCCCTCGACCATGACGCGCGCTTTGGGCTCGGTGCCCGAATAGCGCACGATGACCCGGCCTTCGTCGCCGAGCTTCTCCTCGATCGCCGCGAGGTGGTTTTGGAAGTCGGTGAGCTCGGCGAGGTCGGGCATCTCGCGAACTTTGACGTTCACCAGGACCTGCGGGTAGGGGGTGATGAGCTTTCGGAACTCGCTCAAGGGGCGTTGCTCGCGCTGCAAAATGGCGAGCACCTGCAGGGCGGCCAACATGCCGTCGCCGGTGGTGGTGTGGTCCGAGAAGATCAGGTGGCCGGACTGCTCGCCGCCCAGGTTAAAGCCGTCTTCGCGCATTTTTTCGACCACATAGCGGTCGCCAACGGCGGTGCGGACCATGGCGATATCGCGTTTCTTGAGCGCGATCTCCAGGCCGATATTGCTCATGATGGTGGCGACCAGGGTGTTCTTTGCGAGTTTTCCCTGCTGGGCCATGGTCATCGCGGCCAGGGCGAGGATGGTGTCACCGTCGACGACTTCGCCGTTCTCGTCGACCAGGATGACGCGGTCGGCGTCGCCGTCCAGGCAGATGCCGATATCCGCGCGGGTCTCGCGCACCCGCTGGATGGTCGCCTCCGGGTACGTGCTGCCGCATTTGAAGTTGATATTGGTACCGTTGGGCTCGTTGCCCAGGGTAAAGACGTCGGCGCCCAGCTCGCGCAGCACGTCGGGTGCGACGCGGTAGGCCGCGCCGTGGGCGCAGTCGATGACCACGCGCACGCCCTCGAGGCTCAGCTCTTTGGGAAAGGTGTTTTTGAGGAAGACGATATAGCGCCCACCGGCGTCGTCGATACGCATCGCCTTGCCGATATCGCCCGATTCCACGCCCTTGAGCGAGTCGGAGAGCACCATCTGCTCGAGCAACGCTTCTTCGGCGTCGGGGAGTTTAAATCCGTCGGCGCCGAAGATCTTGATGCCGTTATCCTGGAACCCGTTATGGCTGGCCGAGATGACGATGCCGGCGTCGGCGCGCATGCTCGTGGTCAAGAAGGAGATGGCCGGGGTTGGCAGCGGGCCGACGAGCTGGACGTCGGCGCCCATGCTGGTGATGCCGGCGGCCAGCGCAGACTCGAACATATAGCCCGACAGGCGGGTGTCCTTGCCGATGAGGATGCGCGGGTGATGACCGGGGGCGCGCTTGAGGCGGTTGTCCTGCTTAAAATGATGGGCAATCGCCTGGCCGAGGCGCACCGAAATCTCGGGCGTCATCGGGTATTTGTTGGCCACGCCGCGAATGCCGTCGGTGCCGAATAGTTTGCGTTCAGTCATAGCGAAGATCTCAGTGTGATTTGACGTTTTACGGGGCGCGTGATGCGCGGCGCCGGATAAGTCTAAAGTTTGGTGGTCTCAGTCATCCGCCGCAATTTCGGTGGGGCGGGGAGCCAGGTAAACGCGAAAAAATTGGGGCTGCTTGCCTAAAAGTTCGACGCCGCCGGGGATATTGCGAATCTGAACTTCGCGCTCCACCGTGCGTGCGTCCTTGGGCGCCACGCCCTTAAGGTCAACCGAAGCCAGTAATTGGTCGGGATCCAGGGAATCCATAATCGACTTCGGGCCGCGCAGGTTCAACGTGACCGTGGCGGGCTTGATCGATTTGACCAGAGCGCTGTCTGCGTTGAGCGCCTCGACCCCGATATTCGGGAAGCTGCGCTCGACTTGCTGGGTTAGAATCTCGACCGACACTTGGGCGGGCTTATCGAGGCGATACTCCACCAAAGGGTCGTCGACGCGCAAGTAGGCATCGGCGACAAACGATTGGGTGCGCTCCTGGATGGCCACCGGGTCGGTCGAGACCTTCGTGAGTTGGACCAGCGATTGCTCCGGGCCGCTGACCGTGATCTTCTGCGGGGTGACCGAGACCTTGCCGACCCGATAGCCGTCGGGGGGGTCGCCCACCAATTTTGCGTGAATGGGGACCACCTTGGAGCGGCGCTCTTCGAGGCGGAATTGGACCGAGTTGGGTTCGATGTCGACGGCGCGCAATCCCGGCGGCAGGTCGATCATGTCGGCCGACAGCGGAATCTGGCCGCGGGTTCCCATCCCGGCGTCGATGGTCACCCGGATCATCTTGATCTTGGTGGCGTCGAGTTGGTTGAGGTCCGACCATTTCCCTCGGATGGTGACGCCGGTTTTATGCGGCGGGGCGTTGACCAACACCATTTGCTCGGGGACGCTATAGCGCACCGGAATATAATGGGTTCGCTCGACTTCGCGGTCGACGCTGACCCAGAGGTATAGGGCGAGCGTGAGCAGCAAGGCCACCATCTTCATATGCAGGTTCTGCAGAAAAACCCGACGCAATATATACTCGACGGTCTCCAACATCAGTGCGTAGCCTCGTGTGTTTCGCTGACCTTTTCGTCGGCGCCTGCCTCGGCCGGCTTCGACAAATCGGGCGAGGTGCCGGAGGATTTGGCCGCTCCGTCAGTCGCCGGGGCATTTCGCTTGGTGGCGGCATGCAGCGCCGCGTTCCGCTTGACGCTGCTGCGCCAGTCGCGCCAGCGGTCGACCAGGGTCGTTCTCGACTGGTTGAGCGGGGCGGCGCTGAAGATGCGCTGAAGGTGATCGCGCATCTGGTTAGCGTCGAGGTCGCGGGTGAGCTCGCCGCGATAACCGACTGAAATCGTTCCGCTTTCTTCGCTGACGATGACGATGGCCGCGTCGGTCTCCTCGCTCAGGCCGATGCCGGCGCGGTGCCGGGTGCCCAGGGTCTTCTCGACGCGGTTATTATTGGTCAGCGGCAAGAAGCAGCCGGCGGCGGTGACGCGTCCCTGTTGGACGATCAGCGCGCCGTCATGCAGCGGGTTCTGATGCTCGGGCACGAAGATGCTATAGAGCAGGTCTTTGGTGACCACCGCGTCGATCTTGATGCCTTCTTCGGTATAGTCGTCGAGATTGGCTTCGCGTTCGATGGCGATAAGCGCACCGATTTTGCGCGACGACAGCATCACCGAGGCCTTGATAATCTCTTCAAGGACCTGCGTCTCTTCAAATACGCTGCCGCCCGAGAGCATCGAGCTGCGCCCGAAATGCGCCAGCGCGCGGCGGATATCGTGTTGGAAAATAATCACGATAATGATGATGAAGTTGGCGATAAATTGTTCAATAAACCAATGCGCGGTCGCCAGATTCAGGTATTGCTTCTGGCTGATGATGAAGAACACGATGACGACGACCAGCCCGAAGAGCATCTGCACGGCTCGGGTGCCTTTGATGAGCAGCAAAATTCGGTAGATGACATAATAGACAATGGCCACGTCGAAAAATACGCGCAGCGCATCCGTCCATCCGTGGATGCGGAATATGTCAAGGATTTGCTCCATCAATTAGGCTCGAACATTCGGTATTTCAACGGGTTACGCGTCTGTTGGGCGCGGGGGCGGTGCTGTGTTTCTCGTCAATTAATGCGTGTTTTGGCGGAGTTTCCGCAGTGGGGATGAAGGTTGTCGGTTTATTATATACCCGCAATTTAAGTGTAAAACTAGTTTTAAACGGCCTCGGCGGCATAAATTTTTGGCGCCGGTTTTACCCCTGAGAATCCCGGGTTCCGATGATGGCCTCGGTGATGCGCACGACGTCGCAAATTTCGGCGACATCGTGAACCCGCACGATATCTGCGCCGGCGTAGAGGCCGCAGGCGACGCTGGCCGCTGTGCCAAAGACGCGCTCTTCGGCGGGTTTATTCAGGACTGCTCCCAGGAAGCTCTTGCGACTTGAGCCCAGTAGAAGTGGGCATTCGAGGTCGGTGAAGCGATGAAGCTCGCGGATCAATTGGTAATTTTGGGCGACGCTTTTTCCAAAACCGATGCCCACATCAAGGATGATCTTATCGCGCCGAACGCCGGCCGCGCATGCGCGCGCGATGCGCTCAACGAAATAGGCGTGAACTTCGCCGATGAGGTCTTCGTATTCGGTGTCGGTCTGCATGGTCCGCGGCGTGCCGCGAATATGCATGAGGACCAGCGCGGCGCCGGCACGGGCGACGACTGCTGGCATCCGTGGGTCGAAGCCCAGGCCGCTGATATCATTGACGATGCTCGCGCCGGCCTCCAGCGCCGCCTCGGCCACCAGGGCCTTGGAGGTGTCGATGGAGAGCAGGGTTTGGGCCGGCTGCCCCGCGGGATTGAGGTGGCGGTTGAGCGCCTCGATGACCGGAACGACCCGCTTTATTTCGGTGTCGGCGTCAACCGCCTCGGCGCCGGGGCGCGTCGATTCGCCGCCGATATCGATGATATCCGCGCCGGCCTCAACCATGCGCAGGCCCCGCTCAATGGCGGCTTGTGGGTCTAGAAATTGGCCGCCATCGGAGAAGGAGTCCGGCGTCGTATTGAGGATTCCCATCACATAAAAACGCTCGCCAAAGGCGAGCGTGCGCCCGGCGACGCAGAGGTCAGATGGGGTGGGGCGGGGGTGTGGGTGCGCGATAAACGTCATTTTTTTCAACCAAAAAGAAGACGTGCCGCGGGTTAAGAGCCCCCGGCACGTCGATAAACTACCTGAGAATCAAGCCGGGATTAGGAGTTGGCCGACGGCGCCAACGTACCGAGACCACCGGGGCTTTTCTTCTCTTTGATCTTGGTCGAGAAGCCGCTCTTGGGCGTGCGCTCGTCCTCGTCGGCGGTGCGAATGCGCTCTATCTCCTCGCGGCGTTTGCGGATGCCTTCCAGGTGTCCGTCTTCCATCAGCAGCTTGAGCTCCGGGGCGTCGAGCGCCTCGAATTCCAGGAGACCCTGGGCCATCAGCTCGAGCGTGTCGAGGTTGTCGCGAAGAAGGTTCACGGCGACATCGTGCTGCTCCATGACGATACGCTTGACCTCGGCGTCGATATCCTGCGCGATTGCCTCGCTATAGGGACGGGTCGTGGGGCCGCCTCCGCCACCAAGGAAGGGGTTGTTGTCCCCGTCGGCATAGGACAGCGGACCGATGGTGTCGCTCATGCCCCACTCGCAGACCATCTTACGGGTCATGTCGGTGGCGACCTGAATATCGTTGCCGGCGCCGGTGGTGATTTCGTCAAAGACGATAAGCTCAGCGGCGCGACCGCCCATCATCACAGCCAGGCGCTGAAGCACATATTTGCGCGTCATGCTGTGGCGGTCCTCGGCCGGAAGCTGCTGGGTGACACCCAGGGCGCGGCCGCGCGGGATAATGGTGACCTTATGCACCGGGTCGGTGGCATCCTGGAGAATCGCGACCAACGCGTGGCCAGCCTCGTGGTATGCGGTGACGCGTTTTTCGGCCTCGCTGATGACGGCGCTTTTGCGCTCGGCGCCCATCATGACTTTGTCTTTGGCGTCCTCAAGGTCCGCCAGCGTGACACGGTCTTGACCACGTCGTGCCGCGAGCAACGCGGCTTCGTTGACCAGGTTCTCAAGGTCAGCGCCCGAGAAGCCGGGGGTGCCACGAGCGATGCCGGCGAGGTCGACGTCTTTGGCCAGCGGCGTGCGGCGCGAGTGAATCTCAAGGATGAGCTTGCGTCCACGCACGTCCGGCGGCGGGACGACGACGCGACGGTCGAAACGACCGGGGCGAAGCAGCGCAGGGTCAAGGACGTCGGGGCGGTTGGTGGCGGCGATAAGGATGACGCCTTCGTTGGACTCGAAGCCGTCCATCTCGACGAGCAATTGGTTAAGCGTTTGCTCGCGCTCATCATGCCCGCCGCCCATGCCGGAGCCACGCTGGCGGCCGACGGCGTCGATCTCATCAATAAAGATGATGCAGGGGGCGTTCTTTTTGCCCTGCTCGAAGAGGTCGCGCACGCGGCTGGCGCCGACGCCGACGAACATCTCAACGAAGTCCGAACCCGCGATGGAGTAGAAGGGCACGCCCGCTTCGCCAGCGACGCCGCGCGCCAGAAGGGTCTTACCGGTGCCCGGTTTACCCATCAAAAGCACACCTTTGGGGATACGTCCGCCCAGGCGCGTGAATTTCTTCGGGCTTTTTAGGAACTCGACGATCTCTTGAAGCTCTTCTTTGGCTTCTTCGATGCCGGCGATGTCGTTAAACGTCACCTTATTGTTGCTCTCATTGAGCAAGCGAGCGCGCGATTTGCCAAAGCTCATCGCTTTGCCGCTGCCGCCTTGCATCTGGCGCATCAAGAAAATGACGACCGCGCCGATGAGCAGCAGGGGGATAAGGGTGATTAAAATTTGCTGCCAGATCGCGTCTTTGTCAGCCTTCTCGAAGCTATAAATCGCGCCGTTGGCGGTCAGCACATCCTGAAGGTCCTCGCCGACCGGGCCCACCGTTTTAAACGTGGCGGAACCTCCGTGCTCGGCTTCGGCATAGTCCTCGTTGAAGACACCGCTAACTTCGAGGCCCTTAAACTCGACGGACTTAATGTCGCCGGCGGCAGCCGCCTGGCGGAACTCGCTAAATTTGATCTGTGAGGAATCAGCGCTGTGGTCAGTAAGTATATTGAAGGCGATCACGAGTAGGATGACAATGGCGCCCCAGATAATCCAGGCACGCATCCGAACTTTGTTTAGCACGTTGGGTCCTCGGCAGCGGATTTGGTTTTTATACGACGGTCGAGTTGTGATTTCTCGAAATCACCGGCGAAAAAAGCAACCCGAGTTATTTGAAAATTTCTAAAACGAATGTTGAGGTCGAAGTTTGGTAAGGCTCAGTGCGACGCTGCGCTCTAGTTGACAGGTTCAAGCGTCATCGAGACTTGGTTTTGTCAGTCTTAAAGAGGCAGAGCGTCGCAAAGTCCGCTCCGACGTTTTGCTATAGCACCTTCACGCGGGCCAATTCAACCGCTCGACCGTTGCTTCAGGTGTTTTTCGGACGTCGGCGAGCAGCGGGCAATTGCTTGGGTTGAATTTCGCCAGCTTGTACTGCCTTCGTCCCATAACAAAGGTATGTTGTTGCTGGATTATTTCACGCACAGTGTAAATAATTTCGTCCACTCAGTTTAGGGCCGCTATTGTCGATCGCATTGCTGCGAAGTTTTCGAAAGAAGCATGGAGAAGATTGAGCCATCCCTTGGCTTCCACTGAAGATGGGCGGGGCGCGCGTCTGCTGCCGCACCCACGCGTTGCTCGGCGTGGCGAATCCCGCACACCCAGGCCACCAAATTCGACCCGTCAGCGGCAACCAGGCAGGGCCAGCGCCAGCGCAAAAAATCCGGGATATTCGCCTCGGCTAATAGAGCGGTGACCGATTTATGCCCGTCGAGTCCGCTGATCCTGATGCGATCACCGGGGCGCGCCCCGCGAATCATAAGCGGTGTGCCAGGCGCGGCGCTCGGCACGCCGAACACATAGACGAGCGCCGGGTTCACGGCGAAGTCGTCAGCGCTCCCGTTGTTTTGCCACGCGAAGGTGCTTCCGAACCAGGGGATTTCAAGGGGATATTTTTCGCCGGCTATCGGAAATTTCAGGGGGATAGCTGCAGCCTCGCGCTGGTGAAGGTGTGGGGCGCCGCGCCCGCGCGCAACTTCGAGAAGAATAGCGCGTGGCGTGATATGAATCACCGCGCCGCGCACGTCCAGGCGCAGCGTGGCGCCGGTCGCGACGGCCTCGGCGAGTTGGTCACGATGGCCCCGGGTGAGGCCGACCTCGGTCGGCAAGAGGCGCGCCGCGAGTTGCAGGGCGCGCGTCACGATTGCCGGGGGCAGCGTGTGAAACGGTTCTGCCCGCAGCGCGACGCTCTCGGCATCCGGAGGCGTGAGCGTCGCCGCCTGCAGCGTCGACTTTGCGATATCATCGAGGGCCTGGTTCTCGGCGGCGAGGTTTTCGAGCGAGCGCAGGATGCCTCGTGAATAACGCCCGTCGCCCGTGAGGTCAGGCAGAGTTTCGTGGCGCAATTGGTTGCGCTGATAGTTCGAGGTCGCGTTGCTCGGATCTTCGTGCCACGCGATCTTATTGGCGAGGGCGAAGGCGCGGATTTCGCGCCGAAAGATGCCCCGCATCGGGCGCTCCAGGCGAATATCGCACGGCCAGGCCGGAATCGGGGCGCTCGCCACACGCGCCGCCGAGCTCAACCCGGCGCTGGATGTCCCGCGCCGCAGGTTGAGCAGGGCGGTCTCGAGCGCGTCGTCTGCGTGGTGGGCGGTCGCCACCACGCCGAGCCCCAGCCGGTTCGCCGCGCGCGCCAGGGTCGCGTAGCGCTGGACGCGCGCGTTCTGTTGGGTCGAACCCGCAGCGCTAACCGCCAGGGTCTCGACCGAAAATGATACCCCTAAATTGGCGGCCACCCGGCGACAGAACGCGACGTCCTCGCCGCTCGACGCGCGCAGTCGGTGGTCGATATGGAGTGCGTGGAGCTGCGCGCCGTGTTCGGCGGCCCATTCACGCAATAGATATAAGAGGACGGTCGAGTCCAGGCCGCCGCTCCAGGCGACCAGGATCCCCGCGGCGGCAAGTTCGGGTCGAAGCTCGAGGCTCAATTCGCTCACGTCTATTCTTTTTCCTCGGCTTTCGCGTCCTTTGACGCGCGATGCTGGCGCAGGTAGCTCGCGATCGCATCGGTCGGGACCGACAGGAAGATCTGGGTGTCGTCGGGGTGCTGGGTCGTATTGATGGAGACCAGCTTGCCGTCTTCGGCGATAAGCGGCGCGCCGAGGATCGCTGCGTAATTCGTCTGCCAATAGAAGGTCAGCGCGGGGTTCTCGGGGTGACTCCCGTAGAGCATCGTATTCGTCAAGAACTTCCCGGCGTAGGGGCTGTAGCCGTAGAGTTTAAAGAGCGCCTGATTTGCAGTGTCGAAGAGCTCAAATCCGGACGCTGGGGGGGCGAGGCGGGCGTCGGCGCTTTTTAATTGGACCAGGTTGCGGTGGCGATCGGGGTTAAGCGGGCTGAGCTCAATGAGTTTATCCTTGTGCTTCTTCAGCCACTTCTCGCCGCCAGTCCCCGCGGTCAGTTGCTCCAGGCTTCGCCGGGTCGCGCGCCAACTCGCCGCCGAGTCGTCCGCCTTTTTGACGTGCTTCGAGGTCTGTTTCTTCTCATCATCAAGCGAAATGTCGTGGGGGAGGGCGTAAACCTGGTCGGCCGTCGAGAGCCAATCGAGCGAGGAGATAAGCACGGGCCTTTGCACGGGCGGGGCGGCGTCTTCTCGCGCAGCGCCACGCGTGACTCGGTTGGCATATCGACTCTTGATATTGCTGTCTCGGCCGGGGTTTGCGCCCGAGTCTGTCGTGGAGCCTGGGTTTGTGTCTGCCGTGTCCGGGAGCGCGGGCGGTGAGACCCAGAGCGCGTGGCCGAAGAATAACATCGGCACCTGGCGATAGGGGCGCGGGGGGATTTGCACCGCGACGATTCGCATCACCCGCGCGTTGGTCTTCTCGGCGAGTTTCTGGAGGTCTTCTTGGGATGCGTGGCGCGGCAGGTCTTTGCTGCTTGTTCGCAACAGGCCGATCGCGGCGCCGGGTTCGCTGGCCTCGGGCAGGTCTTCGGGCTTGATATGACGGACGCTGACATCGTCGAATGTCCGCACCCAACCCGGGTTCTCGGCGCCCGGGCTTTGCTGTGCCGTCGCCGAACTCGGTGACCCCACACACAACCCCACGCCTACTAATACTGCAGCTTTCGCCAGGCGGTTCCTCGACCGTCGCTTCGGGCCCAATATCGGGGCGAATCGCGAGCGGATAGAATGCGTATTGAATAAAAAGCGAAATTGCATGGAACTCATCGATATTAGGGGTGTCTGTAATCCCGAGGAGCGTCGTGGCGAGCCTCGAACGCTGAGAATACTAGGGTAAGATGAGTGCCTCCGCAATTTCATCCCTCCTTTATATACCAGTCATCTGGATGTTCAGGACCTTCTTTCTTTCGCGATATGAACCTGTTTATAAGCGAGCGTCGCGCTGTCTGGCATCGAAGCGCGCTCGTAGCTTGACGCTATAGAGTCGACTAAGTATGTTGCGCTGCACTTCTGCGGTATCGATTGAGTCCGCGCCTCATTTTGAGGCTCGAAGGCTCGACGCAGGTGTAGTTGGAATAGGAAATGCAGCCGCGCAATAAAGCGGTTTTCCTCATGGAGCAGAACTGGTGAGAAACGATCATTGCCTCAGAGTCGCAATCGTCTGGAATGGAACGGTTTTCCAAGAGAAAACCTATACCAAGAAGAATGAATCTATCGTCACCGTAGGGATCGGCGATGGAAACGAATTCTCGGTTCCTGCCCCTGGATTAGCTGAGCTATTCCAGATGTTTGAGCGTACCGACGAGGGTTATACCGCTCGGTTTACCAATAAAATCGACGGCTCGATTTCGGTCGACGGCGAAGACTGGGACCTCGAAGAGCTTATCGAGGACAAGAAGGCCAGCCGCCAGGATTCGGTGAATACCGAGAACGGCTCGGCCGATGTGTACCAGGTCCTCGTCAAAGAGGGCGACTGGGGCATGTTCCAGTTGGGGAATATTAACGTATTCTTCCAGGTGCTCGTTCAGAACGAAGTGATCCCGGCGCGCGGCATTCGTGGCAGGATTGAGATGGCGCTTTTGGCGTGTCTCTCGCTGTCAGCGATGCTGCATATTATCTTCTTGATCTGGACGTTGTTGGGCTACGACCCCGACGCCCATTTGGAGCGCCAGATGATATCCGACCGTTTTGTTGAGTTTATGGCCGAAGATATCGCGGATCCTCTCGAAGAAGAGGAACTCGAGATCCCCGAAGAAGACACGACCGGTAAAAAAGCCGGTGGTGAAGAGGGTAAATTTGGCGACGAAGATTCCGAGATTCCGGAGTCCAAAGTCCCGAAAGTGGACGGCGAAATGGTCGACGAGATCGATGTTAAGAATATCGGCGTCAACGCCGCTCTGGGTTCCGAAATCTTGGGCGCAGGACCGCTCAAGGATATCTTCGGCAACCAGGAGGGCTTCGACTCCAAGATGAACGTCGCGATGAGCGGTGAAGGTGGAGACCTGGTCATCGGTCGTGGCGCCGGCGGCATGGGAATGCGCGGTGTCGGTAAAGGCGGCGGCGGCGAAGGCTTCGGTCGTATCCAGGGCCTCGGTAAAGTCGACACCGGTGGTGGTAAAGGCACCGGCGGCGGCATCGGCAAAAAGAAAGCGCGTAAGGTCAAGCCGAAGTTGAGCCAGGGCACCCCGCAGATCGGTGACTTCTGCGACAAGGGCAATATCCGCCGCGTCGTGTCGGCCAAGTCGAACGCCATCAAGTATTGCTTCGAGCGTGAGCTTCAGCAGAACCCGAAACTCTCGGGTAAAATCTCGGCTCAGTGGAAAGTCGGCCTGGACGGAAAAGTCATGAGCGCCTCCATCGCGAGCACGACCATGAATAACCGTAAAGTCGAAGGTTGTATCGCTCGCGTTATCCAGCGCATGCGCTTCGACAAACCCGACGGCGGTATCTGCATCATCAACTATCCCTTCGTCTTCACCGGTATCGAATAAGTTCGACCCGAAGACGTAGACCTAAAAAGGCCGGCGCTCATTGAGCGCCGGCCTTTTTGTTTGCGTCGGTTCGGGGTCGCTTAGCTCGGGAAGAGCTCGGCGAGTTTGCCGGAATCCTGCAGCGCTTTGAGGTCGGTATATCCGCCGATCGGCTCGTCGCGGATGAAAATCTGGGGGACGGTTCGCTTGCCTGTGATCTCGACCAACGCCTTGCGCTGCTCGACATCGTGGGTCACGTCGATCTCCTCATAGGCGATATTCAGCTCCGTGAGGAGACGCTCGGCCATTTTGCAATAGCCACAATATTCTGTGACGTAGATCTTAACATCTGCCATCGATACTTCCTGGGTAATGAGAAAAGGTTTGAGGCGCTACATATGCCTACTGCCTCAACGAATAGCTCGGCCACGGTATTTCAAAACAAATAGATGTCAAATCAACCCATTGCCGTTGACCGAACAAAGCGCGGCGCGACTGCCCGTGCCGGCCCAGATTTAGTTGATTCGCGGGCGCGGCGGCTCCGGTATCACCGCAGGCCCGGAGCCGCGAAGAATTGCCGCGGCGCCCGTGTCGCTCGGCATTTTCTCGGGCTCCAGCACAAACGCCTCGCCGCCGCGCGAGATCACGAACTCGGCGAGTTCGTCGAGGATATCGGAGCGACCGCTTTGCATATCTTGTTGGTTCTCACCATTTTCGCCGCTGATGGTGATGGTGCCATTGTTGCGATTGAGGCTGCCCCAGATGCGCCGGCCGCGCTCGATAAAAAGATAGCGCACCTGGCTCATCAGGGTTCGCGTGGCGATCTGTTGCAGGTCGATTTCACCCTGGCCACGGCCGTATTCGCGCTCCCAGAGGGCGAGGATATTGTCGACCTTATGTTCGGCAAAGCGGTGGATAAGCGGCTGGCTTCGCGCGCGGATCTCGGCCGTGGTCAGGTGTGATAGGCTCTCTTGAAGGCCTTCGGAGAAGAGGTTGTCCAGGGTGCTCTCCTGGCGAAAGAGCGCCTTGATCTGGCCGGCGGCGCCCAAGATAAGCGGATCGTTATCGCCGCGCAGAAACTCTTTGAGGCGCGCGTCGACCACCTGGGCGAACTGGCGCAGCAACTCGGGGCGCCCGTCGCGCCCGTCGCCAACGCCGTGCACCCCGGCGTTGCCCCCGGGGGTGCTGGTGACCTCGCGCTGGCGGTCCTGTTGCTGAGGTGGGTAGGGCTGAAAGAGCGCGCTCTCCACGCTCGTCGGGATCACGCCGATGCCGACCTGGTCGATTTCCCGGCCGCTGACCTCGTAGAGGCGGGTGTCCTTGGAGTCCAGCGCGAGCACCCAATAGTGGTGGGGGCGGGCGAGCAGGCCAAGCATGGGGCGGGTGTGAAAGGTGTTGCTCACGATGGTTTCGGCCAGGACCTCCTGGCTGAGTCGGAAGACGCGCTCGAAGCCGGGGGCAAAGAAGGCTGCGACGCCGTGAGTTAGATTCCCCCAGAGCTCCGTATCCTCCAGGCGCGCGCGCATCATCTCCAGGACCTCGTTATACTCGCTCGGCTCGTAGCGCTCGGCTAAGAGTTTGCGCGCACGGTCCACATGGGCGCGGAAGCCGAGCTGATTATTCTTGCCCTTATTGTCGATGCGCTCGGAGGGGAAATAGATCGACACCGCCGGTCCCCGCTGAACCTCGAGAAGCGCCTGATAGTCCGCGTTGCTAAAATGATCCATTTGCGTGCTCCTATAGAGGTGATGACGTGAGGGGGCTTGGGCCACGAACCCTGAATCTTGGCGCGTCGGCCTTGAAATCAATATCGGTGAGCCGCGGGCGCCGTCGCTGGGGCCGTTTTTGTGCTAGGGTCATTTTCTTGAATATATGGCTTGCCGAGTGCGGCTATGTGGCTTGTGTCGCGGGGGAGTCGGTGAGTATATCGCGTGATACGCGCGCCTGGGTGCGCAGTTTTGACGCAGGTTGCGCCAGCGTCTCCTGTGATTGGGTGACCGGTCGAATTATTTTAATGCGTTCAACGTGAGGGCGGTGTGCATGCCTGGTTTTTTAGAGCTGACTTGGGGGTTGAACTGGTGGTCGCTGCTGTGGTCGGGGGCGACGATCTTTGCGATTCTCCACATCCCATCGGTGTTGCTCAGCCGCGGCTCACGCCCGATGACGGTGCTGGCCTGGATCCTCTGTTTGCTATCCCTGCCGTTTTTGGGGGTCATTTTGTGGTGGATGATCGGGCTAAATCATGTCGAGCGGCGCCGGCGCCGGCGCAAGGTCTCGCACGCGCAGATGGTCGAGAGCCTGGCGGATATCAAATCCCAGCTCACCGCCCGCCAGGTCGAGGAGGGCGGCGTCGTGCTCGACGGGAACGGCACACTGTTCAATAGCGCCGACCTGTTTTGCCTGCGCCAGAACGAGGGGATCTTTGAGGCGACCACCGGCAATCGCCTGAAGGTGCTGCCGTCGGGCAAGCACGCCTTCGACGCCTTTGAGGCCGCGGTGCGCGAGGCGACCGAGCATATCCACTTCGAGTTTTATATCTGGCAACGCGACGCGGTTGGGCGCCGGTTTCGGGATCTGCTCACCCAGAAGGCCCGCGAGGGCGTCGGGGTGCGCGTGCTCTACGATGCCGTCGGAGGCTCGCCGGTGAGCCGCGGGTTTATGCAGCCGCTGATCGACGCCGGCGGGCATGTCGCGCCCTTTATGCCGCTGCGCGTCTTCGAGCGCCAGCTGCGCATCAACTTTCGAAATCACCGCAAGATCATCGTGGTCGACCGGCGCGTGAGCTTTATCGGGGGGGTTAATATCGGCGAAGAATACCTGGATTGGGTCGATATGGCGTTTCGCTTCGACGGGCCGATTTCATTGCAACTCCAGGAAACCTTCGTGGAAGATTGGTATTTCGCCACGGGCGAGGACCTCGGGTCGCGGCGGTATTTCCTGCCCGAAGAGGGGCTGAGCGTCGGAAATTTGGCGCGCCGTCAGGCCCAGCAGAGTGACCCGTCGCTCGCGCTCGCGGCATCGCTGGAAAGTGCGCGAGACGGCTCCTTTGGCACGGAATTAAGCGTCAAAAAGGACACCGGCCCGCGGCCCGAAGCGGAGCGTATCCCTAAGAAACTCAGCGACTTAGAGCCGCCGGATGTTGGCGGTCTGGTCGGACGGCTGGTCGCCAGCGGCCCCGATTGGCCGGACAGCCCCATCAAGAGTATCTTCTTTATCGGGCTCACCCACGCGGTCGAGCGCCTCTATATTGCGACGCCGTATTTCGTACCCGACGAGTCGATCCTCGTGGCCCTGAAGACCGCCGCGTTGCGCGGCGTGGATGTTCGGATATTGACCGCGGGGATGAGCGATGTTTGGTTGGCCCAGGCAGCAGGGCGCTCCTTCTACGAGGAATTGCTGCGCGCGGGCGTGCGCATCTTTGAGTACGCCGAGCAGATGATCCATGCCAAGGCGGTGGTGGTCGACTATGAATGGGTTGTGGTCGGCAGCGCGAATATGGATATGCGCAGCTTTGACCTGAACTTCGAGGTTAACGCCACCCTGCGCAGCCCGGAGCTTAACCAGTATATGAGCGATTTCATCGCGTATTATATAAGTAAAAGCGAGGAGATGGCGCTGCATGACTTCACCGATCGGCCGCTCAAGAGTCGCATCGTGGAGAGCACTGCGCGGCTATTTAGTCCGCTTCTATAAAGTCGTATCAGGCGTATTTATTAGTCATATATCCCGCGGGATGCGGGTGGATAAAGGTAAGTTGTGATGTCGGTATTATTGCGCGTAGCGTCGCTCGAAGAGCTCGAGATTCCTCCAAACGCGGTGGTCGTCGCGGACCGCTCGCTCCCCGCCAATCTCTTGAGCGCGCTGGCCCGGCCGATCCTGGTCGACGCGGGCGAAGGGCTTAAGACGCTGGCGAGCATTGAGCGGCTGGCCGGTGAGGTTCTGAAGCGCCAGGCATCAAAGCCTATGACAATCGTCGCGGTCGGCGGTGGTTCGGTGGGAGACGCGGTGGGGTTCCTGGCCAGTATTCTGTGGCGGGGCGTGCAATTGTGGCATGTGCCGACCACCCTGCTGGCGATGGTGGACTCGGCGCACGGCGGCAAGACGGCGGTAAACCTGGGCTCTGCGAAGAACCAGCTCGGGACGTTCTATCCGGCCGAAAAGGTCATCTTGGTCGATGAGATCCTGGGGACCTTGCCCACCCGCGAGCGCCAGGACGGGCTCTTCGAACTTATCAAGGGGTTGTGGCTGGGGGACGCAGCGGCGCTGCCGCGCCTGGAGGCCGAGGGCGGCGTCGCGGCGCTCGGCGCCCAGGCGTTCGGCGATGTTTCAGCGCGCCTCATGGAGCTGGTCGAGCGCGCGGTTCGCGTGAAGCAAAAGGTCGTCGAGGAGGACCCCTTCGAGAGTAAAGGCATCCGAACGGTCCTTAACCTCGGTCACACCGCGGCGCACGCCCTGGAGCTCATTTGCGGGCTCTCCCACGGTCAGGCCGTCGGTTGGGGGATGCTCGCCGCGGCGCGCGTTTCGGTGGAGCAGGGGGATTTCTCGCCGGCGGACGCCGCGCGGTTGCGCAGCCATATCGACCCATTGCTGCGCTATAATCAGCCGCTCAATGCGCTGCTCGAAGAGGGGTTGAGCGCCGAATTTGTGGCGATTCTTCGCCGCGATAAAAAGCGAATCGCCGGCAAGCTTCGCTCGGTATTGCTCAGCGCCGCCGGTCAACCCTACGTGACGAATACAGTGGCGCCGGCGGATTGGTTCATCGCCCTTGAGCAGGAGCACGCTCGGTGGCTGGGGCGTCCGCTGCGGGTCGTAGGCGCGTTTGAGCCCGAGCGAAGGGCCGCGGCTCCGCTGGCGATTGAGGCGAGTAAGTCGGAGCTAAATCGCGCCCAGATTATCGCCGCCTTGCACCCATACGAGGTGGAGGTTCGGGGGGACTCCTCGAGCGCGGACGTGTTCTATTTGCGCTCGACCCTGGGGGCGATTCAGTCGGTCGCCCCCGAAGAGTCGGTCGCGGTCTATTGCGGCGAGGGCGGCACGACGCTGCGGTTTTTGCTCGCGTTTGCGGCCACGCGCCCCGGTGAGACGAGGCTCTACGCGCACCCCGGACTCTTGAAGCGTCCACATGCGCCGCTTCTCGACGCGCTCCGACAGGGAGGCGCGCAGATTGACGAGATTACCGACGCGCGAGGCGCCGGCTTCAGCGTGCGAGGTTGGCAGCAGGCGCCCGAGTCGATCGAGATCGACGGCCGAATCTCCTCCCAATTTGCGTCGGCCCTGGCAATGCTCAGCGCGACCGGGGCGCCGCTTGAGCTCATCGTGCGCAGCGAGCGTGCCTCGGGCAATGAGATGGCGAGCCGGCCTTATTTCACGATGACGCTCGAGATGCTGCGGCGTGTGGGCTTGAATGTGGACGAGCGGGATATCCCGGCCGGTCAGTCGTTTCGGGTTTACGCCGGCGATGGATTTGAGCGCCCGAGCACACTTGAGATTGAGCCCGACGCGAGCAGCGCCGCGGTCTGGGCGGTGGCGGAGTATTTGGGGGTGCCGGTCGATATGTCGGCATACCAAGCCCCGGCCATGCAGCCGGACTCAGGGGTCGTCGAGATCCTCGCCCGATTGCGCGAGGCGTCGAAGCGTGGAGATGGGTCCATCCGCCTTAATTTACAGGCGTCTCCCGATTTGGTGCCGGTCATCGCGGTCGCGGCAAGCCGCGTCGAGACCGAGGTGCGCGTCGAGGGCGTCGCGCATCTTCGCCATAAGGAGTCCAATCGCATCGAAGATCTTGTAGAACTCTTCGATGCGGTCGGTGTTGAGATCGAGGCGATGGAGGACGGCATTCGAATCCCCGCGGGGATTCAACGCGCGAGGGACGCCGAGGTGGAGACCTTCGGCGACCACCGCATGGCGATGGCCGCGCTATTGCTGAGCGCCCATGGCGCAGCGATCACGATTAAGAAACCCTGGGTGGTCGCGAAGTCCTATCCCAATCTTTGGCGGGATGCGGCCTATCTGGGGTGGCGTGTCGACGCGCCAGGCGAAGGCTAAGCGCGTCGCTCAAGGGCGAATCATTTCTCCAGGTGCATACCGGGTTCCCAATTGTCGACGATGACGAATTGGGCCCGCTCGCCCAGGGCCGAGCAGGTGCCCGCGAAGAGTTGGCCTGCCAGGTATTGGGTGAAGGGTGCGTCGTCGTCGGCGGGCGCGCGCAATTGTGAGTTGAGCTTGCCGCCGTGGCGGTCCATGGAGGCATCGGGGCTCTCCAGCGACATAATTAGTCGGTCGACCTTGTCGCCGCGGTAGCTGAGAAGAGTCACCGAGCCGTTGTCGGCGTGCGACTCAACGATGCCCGCGTGGGTGTACCAGTCGTTATTTCGGCCGTCCTGATTGCTGTCGACGCTATTGTGAAAGAATACGATATCTCCAATCGCGGGGGCCGTGGAGTGATCGATCTCGCCGCGATCTTTGCAGGCTCGAAAGAGCGCAGGGAGCGAGCGGCGGCTGTCCGCGGGGAACGCGACGCCGTTGAGGGCGTAGACGCTCCAGATATAGTCGGCGGCGTCGGCCGCAGCGCCGGATCTGGGTTGAGCGGGGCGCGTCTCAGGCGCTGGCTGGGGCGCCGAGCGTGCGCTCTCCTCATCGGGCGCCGGCGCGCCTTTCTGGGTCGGATGTTGCCGTTTTTGGCTGATCAATGGCGGCATGTCGGATGACGTGTCGCGGCCGGCGGACGCGATCTCGACGCTCGCAGGCTTAGCCCCGTCGGCGTCCCGCACCGCTCGCGTCGGCCCGCCGCCTTGCTTGGAGGCGAAGGGGTCATAGGAGCGTGAGCGTGGGTAATTTGAGTCGAAATCACCGGCTAGCAGCGGCGAATCGTAGATATGAAAGGGGCTATTATTGCCGGGTGCGCAACCCTGGAGACCAACCAGTCCAAGTGATGCGGCTGCAGCAACGATAAGGTGGGTTGTATTTCGTGCAGGTTTGATGGCGACCTCCGTGTGGGCTCTATGCGTCGAATCGGCCCTGAGGCCTGAAATTCTCGCGCCGCCCATCACCGTCCTTGGGGTGGGCGTCTATGTGCTCATATGTGGGACAAGCACGTCTCGCAGAAGCCAGTGTACGAGAAAATGCGTTTTCGCCAAGTTTTTCGCGGAAGATTCGAGGAAGGATGAGAAAACGCGGGGGTGAGCCAGAGCGGGCAAAGGGATCGGATGCGCAGCTCTACGTTAGGGCGTCGACGCGCGGAGGCTCCACCCGTTGAAGCAAAGAAAACGGTCGAGAGGCTTCTCGGCCCAGATCTCGACGCTCACGTCGGCCTGCTCGCCGGCGACCGCGCTGGTGTCAAAATCAATCGCGTCCCAACTCGTCTCACGCGCAGGGATGATGCGCTCCTGAGACCACTTATCCGCTACGCTGACGCGGATATTCACGTCAGTGCCGCGGCGACTGCGCGCCCCGATAAAGTCGAGCCCGCTGCGTAGCCGAAAGGTGTCGGCCAGCGGGATATCCTTGAAGGTGACACGCCAGCGCTCTGGGGCCTTGGGTGGGTTGGCCATGATGCAACGGTGGGGATCAATGCCAAGGGTGCGGAAGTTCTCACCGACGTAAATCCACGCGTCGGGACGGCCGCAATACCAGGTTCGCTTGCCGGCGTTCCAGGTATTGCAATGGTTGAGCATTTTACCGGCGGGGTCGACGCGCTCAACGCGCGCGTCTTCAAGGTTGGCGAGCAGGTCGTAGACCACCGGGTTCTCGACGGGAATCTCGATTTGAACGACCGAGATGGTGTCGAATGCTTCGCGCGAAGTCGCCGGAAACGGCATCTTCGCGAGCACCTTGTCGAGTCGGTCCGTCTCGACCAGGAGCCAGAGATTCTCGCGGTCATGAATATCGCTGACCAGCGGCGACTCTTGGCGTAAGATCTGCTGGCCGACGTCGGTGAGATAGGGGTAGGGGGCCTCGGACCAATTTGGCTGGACGTTGATCACATCCTCGGGCCCGATATGCTCGAGGACATAATCCGCCGCGGACTTCCAATCTTCGGGTTTGATATCTCCCGGGAGAAAGAAAATCTGGGCAATGATACTAAAACTCCCCGCGACGACTAATATCGCAGCGGGGAGCAACCATTTGGCAGCGCGCCAATTCATGTGCGCACGCCACCCTGTTTGGCCATCGACATGCCGCCATGCTCCATGAGGAGGTCGCGGTCAAAGAACGCATCCTTGCGGTCGGTGAAGGGCTTAATATGCACGCCCGAATCCATACGGATGGCGTCACACGGGCAGGCTTCCACGCAGAGTCCGCAGACGATGCAGCGCAATTCGTCGATGACGAAGAGCTTGGGGTATTTCTCGATGCTCGGGTCGTCATGCTCGCCGGCTTCGATGTGAATACAGTCGGCCGGGCAAATCGTGGAGCAGCACATGCACGCGACACAGCGAACGTTTCCGTCTTCGCGCACCATCAATCGGTGCATGCCGCGGTAGCGCTCGGGATAGTAGTCGGCCGGGCCGAAGGGGTAATCACGCGTGAAAATCTGACGCTTTTTGACCGACGGGTTCAGGTTGGTGAAGAAATGCTTCATCGTCACACCCAATCCGCGCGCGATCTCGGGGATATAACTCTTCTCCCAGAGGCCGGATTTGACACGTTCTACTTGTTTGACTCGTACTGTACCCATGAGTCGCTACTCCTTCAAAAAAGCGCTTTCGTTAGCGCGAGAGATGCAATTTATTTCGACGTCGCGCCGATCAATTAGAAGATCGCGACGATGATTGCGGTGATGACAAGGTTCGCCAGGCTCAGCGGCAGCAGAATCTTCCAGCCAAGGACCATGACCTGGTCATAGCGGAAGCGCGGCAGCGTCCAGCGCATCATGAACTGCAGCCACACGATGAAGACAATCTTGCTCAGCATCGCGACAACCCGAAGCACCGTCGTAACGATATAGGGCAGTTCGATATGCAACGCCGGGTCGGCAATGCCGCCGAAATAGAAACCATCAGCGTACAGATACGGAACTTGCCAACCGCCAAGGAAGATGACGGTGATGAGCGCGGCGATGAAGATGGTCGCGGCATACTCAGACAGCTGAATGATACCGAAGTTCATCGAGCTATATTCGGTGTGGTAGCCGGCGACGATCTCGGATTCGCCCTCGGGGAGGTCAAACGGAGCACGCTTGGTCTCGGCCATGCCGGCGAGGAAGAAGATGAAGAACGCGACCGGTTGCATCACGATGCCCCACAGCGGAATCCAACCCCAAAGCATGGTTCCCTGCTCAAGCACCATCTGGTTGAAGTCGAGCGTGGAGTAAATAAGCAGGATGCCCGCCAGGCTGAGCCCGAGGGAGACTTCGTAGGAGATCATCTGAGCGGTCGAGCGCAGGCCGCCCAACATGCTGAATTTGCTATTGGAAGCCCAACCCGCGATGGCCGCGCCGTAAACCGAGACACTCGCAATCGCGAAGGCGAAGAGCAGGCCCGAGTTGAAGTTCATGATCTGGAAATAGTTTTTATATTCCCCGTGACAAACCTCCTGGTAATTCGCCAGGACTTGCACTTCACCGACGCAATAGTGGTCCATGAAGGGGATCACGGCCCAGCCGAGCAACATTGGGATGAAAACCAACGACGGCGCGATGGCGTAGAGGAACTTATGGGCGCCTTTGGGGGCGACGTGCTCCTTGAAGATCATCTTGACGGCATCGGACAAGAAGTGGGGAATACCCGCCAGGCTTTGCCCGAAGAATTGCGCCTGCATCGGCCCGACACGGTTCTGGACCTTCGCGGATAGCTTACGGTCCCCGAAGAGGGTCAACAGGCTAGCCAATCCCATCACGAAAACGAATACAATCGCGATGATCTTGATGAGTGTGATTAATATTTCCGGCATGAACCTTCCTCATATTTAAGGCGAGCGTAATAAAGGGTTCGCCCTATCAAAAAGATCTTCAAATTAGTCTTCGACAACAGCGGCCGTCGCAGCGGCTTTTGTCTCATTCTTGGCGCTGGCATCATCGCCGGCTGAATCGTCGCCCTTGGCGGCGTCCGTCGCCTCGGGCTCGTCGGCAGCCTGCTTCTGCGAGGCTTCGAACATGTCGTCCTGGATCTTGCTCAACATCGAGTAGCCCAAGGGCTTGCCCATAGCTGACGCAAGTCGCAGGAAGATCTGCCAGTCGGGCAGGGAGTCGCCGTGAGTCTCGAATGCCTTCGTAATGGGTTGGGCGATGCCCTGAATGTTGACGAAGGTGCCGTTCTTCTCGGCGTGGCTACAGGCCGGCAAAGCGACATGCGCCATTTCATACAGCTGGCTGCGATGCAACGACTGAAGGATAAATAGGTCGAGATTTGCGGCCAGGGATTCGAAGCGACGACGTGTCGCAGAGTCCACCGGGGTCTCGGTGCCCATCATATAGAGCGACGTTACCTTGCCCGACTCCATATCATCGACAAGTTGCTCAAAGCTCGCCAGCGAATCCAGGCCACCAAAGACCGCCTCAATCCCGCGGGTATTCGGGTTCTTATCGGCCTTAATCAGCAAATCGTCTTCAAAGCCGTTTGCCTTGCCACCCATATAGAGGTTCGTGGTGTCGAGGACTTCTTCGGCGAAGCGCTTGGCCGCGAAGATATCTTCACAGGATGCCTGGGGCGAGAGCACGAAGGCGATATTCTCAGCACGCGCGAGTTTGTCGGCGACCACACCCGAGACGGCGTGCCAGGACAACTCGGCTCCGTTGGTCATCGGGCGAAGGAGGCGGTCGGTGTGGACGTCTTTGTAGGAAAGGCGTCCCTCGTCGCACATCCAATAGTCGTTGACTTCGGGATTATAGCGCGGGCGATAGCGCTGGATCTCGTTGCGGAAGTGCTCGAGGTGGATATTGCAGCCCATGGAGCAGCCGGTGCAGACGCTGTCGGTCGAGGTCAGCAGCCAGACGCGACACTTAAAGCGGAAGTCACGGCTGGTCAGCGCGCCGACCGGGCAGACGTCAACGGTGCACATCGAGTAGTTATTGTCGAGCGAGCGACCCGGGAAGGTGCGAATCTCGGTCATATCGCCGCGGCCCGCGGTCGTCAACTCGCCGGTGCCGGTGATCTCTTCGCAGAAGCGCACGCAGCGGGTGCAAAGGATGCAGCGCTCGCCGTCATAAACAATATGCGGGCCAATAGGGTAGGCCTTGATCTTTTGGACCTTCTCGACGCGCAGGCGAGATTCCTGGGTGTCATAAGCCATATAATAGTCTTGAAGCTTACACTCGCCGGCCTTGTCACAGATCGGGCAGTCAACCGGGTGGTTGACGAGGATGAACTCCAAAACGGCTTTGCGAACCTTGATGACCGCTTCGTTCTCGGTATGCACGACCATGCCGTCAGTGACCTGCATATAGCAGCTCGGCTGAAGCTTGGGAGCGTCTCCAATCTGAACCAAGCACATGCGGCAGTTTGCCGGCGCGGACAGGGCAGGGTGGTAACAGAAGTGGGGCACCTCGTAGCCAGCCATCGCGGCTGCGCGCAAGACGGTGGTTCCCTTATCGACCTCAACTTCAGTCCCGTTGATCGTCACTTTAGGCATTTTTAGACCTATTCTACTCGTGTCGCGCCCGGCCGATGGGGCCGGTGCGCGCATTGAAATTCACAAATGATTCGAAGGCTTAAGCCAGCTAAGCGATGCGCGAAATATTATTTATCGCACTCACCACCGATCATGTTGATGGTGTCGAAGGTCGGAATAATATCGGCCAACAAGCCGCCCTCAAATAGGCGATGAATATTGCCCATCATCACAAGGCTCGGCGAGCGCACGCCCAATTTATAGGGCTTACCGGTACCGTCGGCGACGATATAAAATCCCAACTCGCCGTTGGCGCCTTCGGTAAAGCTATAGACTTCGCCCGGCGGGACCTGAATACCCTCAAAGATAATCTTGAAGTGGTTAATCATGCCCTCGATCGAGTTATAGACCTTCGGCTTGGACGGAAGAACGACGTGCGGGGCATCGGCGTTGACCGGGCCCGGTTTCATCTTGGCCAGGCATTGGTCGATGATGCGTATCGATTGGGTGATCTCTTCCATGCGGATCAGGTAGCGGTCGTAGTTATCGCCGTTTTCACCGATCGGCACGTCAAAATCGACCTCACCGTACATGAAGTAGGGGTGGTCCTTTCGGACGTCGTAGTCGAAGCCCGCCGAGCGACCGCATGGGCCGGTATAGCCCATCGTGATCGCTTGTTCGCGGCTGAACGCCCCGGTTCCCTGCATACGGTCGAGGAAAATACGATTGCGCGTCAGGAGGCTATGAGTCATCGCGTGGATTTCTTTGAGCCGCTCACGCACGTATTTCCAGCGGTCTTCGAAGTCCTCGGTGAGGTCATCTTTGACGCCACCGATACGGCCGTAGCTGACGGTGAGGCGAGCGCCGGTGACGGCTTCGATGAGATCCCAGACCAGCTCACGCGCCTCGATGGCGTAGAGGAACGCGCTCATCGCCCCGAGTTCAAGCGCGCCAGCGCCGACCGAGGTGAGGTGGTCACTCAAGCGGCTGACCTCACCCATCAGGGTGCGGATCCACAGCGCGCGCTCTGGCGGCTCGATGCCGAGGAGCTTCTCGACGGCCATCGCGTAGCCGAAGTTGTTGAGCAGAGGACTGACGTAGTTCAGGCGGTCCGTGTAGGGGAATACCTGGGTATAGGTCGAGTGCTCACACTCTTTTTCGAAACCGCGGTGCAGATAACCGACCTCGGTGTCGCATTTGATAACCGTTTCGCCATCAAGCGTGAGAGTAAAGCGCACCGTGCCGTGTGTAGCAGGGTGACTCGGTCCCATCTGCAAGATCATCGGCTCGGTATGGATGTCCTGGTCGATGATTTCCAGGTCTTCTGGAGCCCGCGAATAGATGTCTTCAGCCATGATTGATTTCCTCATTGAAAGGACGGACTAATAAACCCGACCCTTCAGGATTCTCGTGAACCCGCAGCAGGGTGCTTTTTCGAATATTCGTAGAACTCTTCGACCGAATCGCGCTCGCGATCGAGCAAGTCGATGCGCGGCTGTGCGCGTTGCTTATCGTAGTCTTTGCGTAGCGGATGACCTTCGAACTCCTCGTAGTTGAGGACCCGGCGCATATCCGGATGGCCCTCAAAGTCGATACCGTAGAAGTCCCAAACCTCGCGCTCAAACCAGCCGGCGCATTGATAGAGTTCATGAATGCTGCCGACTTTTGGGTTGTCAGCTGGCAGGGGAACCCGAACCGTTAACATGTGTTTGTGAGTGGTGCTGTAGAGCACATAAACAACATCAAATCGCGGGGTGCGCGTCAGGTAGTCCACGCCTGTAACCAGGCGAAGGAAATCCATTTTTGCGCTTTCGTCGTCCCGCAAATACTGAATGATTGCGGGCAAGAATTCGGCTTCCACCGTCACCGTGTCCTGTCCCAGTCGGGAGTGGACGTCGAGGACGGCGTCGCTGAATTTGCGCTCCACGAGTGCTATGAGTTTCTTAGCCATAATTAATTCGGGTCGTTGCTGGGTGCCAAAGTCCCATCGATACAAGGGCCGACCTCGCCCACACTTGTCGGCGTCGGGTGAAGTCGGCGGAATTCAATAGTACGCGCTTATTCAGCTGGCTCGAATAACGAGTGCTTGTCCGGAGCGGGCGTGTAGATCCCGTCGCGCGAGCGAACTTTCTCTTCGTAGGCGTATTTCTTCCACGGCTCTTGCTGGATCTTATCCTGCAACGCCATCAGGCCATCAATGACCTGCTCGGGACGCGGCGGGCAACCCGGAATATAAACGTCAACCGGGATAATCTTGTCGATGCCCTGGACGGTCGCGTAGTTGTCGTAAAAGCCGCCGGTCGAAGCACAAACGCCAAAAGCCATCACCCATTTGGGCTCGGCCATCTGCTCATAGATGCGCCGAAGATGGGGCGCCAATTTGTGATTGACGGTCCCGACGACCCAGAGGAGGTCTGCCTGGCGCGGCGAGAAGCGCGGGATCTCCGCACCAAAGCGGGCGATATCATAGCGTGCCGCCGCGGTGGCCATATATTCCATGCCACAGCAGGCCGTGACGAAGGGATATTGGAAGAGTGAGTATTTTCGAACCCAGTTAACCGCACTTTCAAGGCGAGTGGTGACGACTTCCGGCAATTGATGTTCTAGTCCCATTCGAGACCTCCTTGCTTCCACTCGTAGACCAGGCCAATGGTCAGAATGGCGATGAAAATAGACATGACACCCAGCGAGTACAGTCCGAAACCTAGCGCATCACTGTGACGCCATGAGATAACCCACGGGATCACAAATACGGTCTCGAGATCGAAGAGGATAAAGCTCAGGGCAATCATATAGAATTTGATGCTGAACCGACTACTTCTCGGACTGCCGATAGGATCGGAGCCCGCCTCATAGGGGATTTGCTTTTCGCGCGTGGGATTCTTGGGCCCGACAAATCGCGCGAGTCCTGCAACTGCCCCGGCGGTGGCAATGGCCAAGGCCGCCAAGAGGATTAAACCAATATAATCTGCAACTTCCATAGCAATGTGATCCTTAGCATCGTGTGACCGTGTGTTGCCCGGCCTTCATAGGGTGCGAAGAACCTCCAAACGGAGGCGCGACCTCCCCTATCACGCACTTTCGAGAAGTGTCAAACTCGGCGCGTCATTCCGGCCCGATAATGCGCAAACTTTGGCGCAACCCGCGCGCAGCCAATGCCGTGGCCGACTCCCCCGAATAGGCGAGCGTCGATTATAATTTGCGATACACGCCGATGACTCGGCCCAGGATGTCAGCATCTCGTCCGTCGGAGGCGTTGACGTAGATCGGGTCCATTGTGGCGTTAGCGGGTTGAAGTCGAATTCTGGAGCCTTCGCGGTAGAATCGCTTCACCGTCGCCTCGCCTTCGACCATGGCGGCGACGATTTCGCCGTTTCGCGCGGTCTTTTGCTTGGCGACAAATATATAGTCGCCGTCGTGGATGCCGTCGTCGATCATCGACTCCCCGGTGACTCGGAGCCCGAAAATGTCGCCCGTTCTCCCTAAGAGTCCTTCGCCCAGGGCCAGAAATTCTTCGGTATTCTCGATGGCCTGCATCGGGAGTCCGGCGGCGATTCGCCCAACGACCGGAATGCGACGGATGCCCTCATCGTAGACGGTCGTCGTGTCGTCGCTCGCGATGTCGCCGCGCTGGTAGCTTGAGCCGTCCGGATTGAAGAGGGGTTTGAGCGCGCGGGATTTGCCGTCTTCGCGCTCCAGATAACCCTTGCGCTCAATCGCCTTAAGGTGGTCGTTGACCCCGTTGGTCGATTTGATGCTCATATGGTTTCCGATTTCTCGGATCGTCGGTGGATACCCTTCGGTGTCGATGCACTCGATAATATAGGCCAACACCGTCATCTGGCGCTTCGTCAGCTTTGTGAGCGATTCATTTTTGGATGCGCTAGTCATTTTATCATACCCTATCTTATCTTAAACCGAGTTTCGGTCGGAGTTTAGTGCGTGCTTAGCCCGGGGTTGGGAGAAGCGCCTGAACATGCGTGAATCTACTGAACGAGTGTAAAGGTGTCAACGTCCGCGCTTGAGTCAAGATATTTTTCAGATTTAAGTTAATGGTCGAATGGCCTGGCCGCACACCTGGGGGTGTTTAGCATTGCCGGCGGTTGCATCGGCGGGGCGTTCTGCTAGCGTTTTCGCGGGTCGTTTGTCCTTAGTTTTCAGTCTTGAAGGAGTGGTGTTTGTGAAAGGTTTTAGCGCAGGGAGCGGTAAAGGTGTGGGTAAGGGCGGCTCAAACCCCGCGGAAGTCGAGTGGGATTGGATCATTATAGGTTCGGGGTTTGGCGGGAGTGTGTCCGCGCTGCGACTTGTCGAGAAGGGCTATAAGGTGCTGTGCATCGAGAAGGGGCGCAGATTCGCGCCCGAGGATTTCCCGGAGACCAACTGGGATGTGCGGCGCTGGCTTTGGAAGCCGCAGGTGGGCATGAAAGGGCTGTTTCAGATGAGCTTCCTGAAGCATATCACGATCATGCATGGTGTGGGGGTTGGCGGCGGCTCCCTGGTGTACGCGAATACCTTGCCCACGCCGACGGAGGGCTTTTTTAACGCCGAATCCTGGGCGCATTTGAGCGAGGATGGCTGGCAATCCGAGCTCCAGGAGCACTATGGCACAGCTCGGCGCATGCTCGGCGCGACTCGCTACCCCGGGCATAGCCACGCGGAGGATATACTGGCGGAGATCGCCGAGGATATCGGGCGAGGGGACCGGTTCGAGAAGACCGACGTGGCGGTGTATTTTGGGGAGCCCGGGGTCGAGGTGGAGGACCCTTATTTCGACGGCGAGGGCCCCACGCGTACCGGTTGTATTGAATGCGGCCAGTGCATGACCGGGTGCCCGTATAATGCCAAGAATACGCTGGACTATAATTATCTATGGCTGGCCGAGCGTCAGGGGCTCAGGATTGAGGCCGAGCGCGAGGTGACCGCAGTGCGCCCGCGCAAAAATGGCGGGTATCGCGTGGAGACCGAGCCGTCGCTCGATAAATCCGAGCCCGCGATTACCTACCGGGCCAGGCGGGTGATCTTCGCCGGTGGTGTGATGGGGACCGTGCCGCTGCTGCTGAAGTTGCGGGAGGACCCGGACGGATTGCCGGGGTTGTCCCCGCGGGTGGGTGACGCGGTGCGCACCAATAACGAGGCGCTTTTAGGCGTCATTCATCCCGATAATGGGGATGATATGTCGCGCGGGGTCGCGATCACATCGATTCTGCATACCGACGAGCACAGCCACATCGAGCCGGTGCGCTACGGGGCGGGGTCGGACTTCTTCCGCCTGCTGGCGCTTCCGCACGCGCCCTCAGAGAATATCTTCGGGCGGTTCGCCCAGGTCGCTGGCGGTTTTGCGCGCCAGCCGCGCTTGTGGGCCAGGGCGATGCTGACCACGGATTGGTCGAAGCGCACCCAAATCCTCTTATATATGCGCACGCTTGAGAGTACGTTGTCGTTTCGTCTCGGCCGCAGCGTTTACACGGGGTTTGCGCGCGGTTTGGTGTCGAAGCTCGATGACCCTGCGCGCGCTCCATCTGCGTTTATGCCCGAAGCGACCGACTTGGCGCGGCGCTGGGCCAAGAAGGTCGGCGGCGTGACGATGGGGCTGCTTACGGAGACTTTGATGGGCACTCCGACCACGGCGCATATTCTTGGCGGGTGTTGCATGGGCGAAGACGCGCAGTCCGGTGTGATCGACGCGGAGCATCGCGTGCATGGCTATGAGGGGCTGTATGTCGTTGACGGATCTGCGGTTTCGGCGAATCCAGGGGTGAATCCATCGCTGACGATTACAGCGCTTGCGGAGCGGGCAATGGCGAAGATTGAAAAGAAAAGCGCGTAGTCGTATTTATTTTGGTTCCTGGGGAATGAAAATCCCGGGACGGCCGTTTTGATGACGTGACGATTTTGTAGACGCGTGATTTCGAAGGTGATTTGATAGTCCACGAGTGAGTGAGATGGAGCCATTTAAGCAAAAACCCGCGGCCTGGAAAGGGCTAAACCTGGCGATTGTTATCGCTGCGGGCGTGCTTTGCTTAATGGCCAGCGCCCTCGCTGACTCAAGGGCCTCGTCGTGCGCGCCGAAATCCTATGGCGCCCAGCCCTCGAATTGCCATCAGACCCCTCAAGCCGACCATTCCACGTTGCAGGCCTACCTTGCGCCGAGCGTAAGGTCGAACTTTGGGGGCGCCTGGGCGTTTATTCTCCCAGGCGCGCGCGCGTTTTCATCGACGCATATCTCCGCGCCGAGCCGACTCGAAGCGCCGCTCCAGCCGGACCTTCGCTCGGAATTCGCGGATATTCCAATCTATCGAATTGCTCCTAAAAATTCAGACCCACAAATCGCAATTTTCGCCTGAGCGAGAGCGCTCGTGATCGCAGGTTTACGGCCTTTGTTTCGTGAACCTCGGCTGCGCCTCTCCGCTCCGTTGAGATTGTTATGATGCTGGCCGGTGCGTGCCACAATGCGCGCGTGGGCGGTATCCCGGTATCCCGTTGCGCGTTTGACGTGTGGATGTGCACCTTTGCGCCCGGATGCCCAGGTTGAAATTTGTAGGTAAAGGAGCAGTTTATGTTGAACCACCAGGTCGACTGTGGTCAGGATTATTCGCAAAATCTCGAGTCTCTCAGCGTGACGGCGGCCGAGAGGCGCGCCGCGCTTAAGACCCAGCAATATATCGACGCGCGTTTGAGCGAGGTTGCGCGGCAAACCTTGGCGGCGCTTGGCCATGATACCGCGCCCCTGTCGGAGCGCTCGTTGCGCCAGGCGCTCGTGTACGTAAGCGGCAAATATACCGGCGGGGAGTCGCAGCGCTTTGCTCATTATTGCCGCGCGCTACAGTTGATGTCTCGGCAGGAGTTTCGCGCTGCCCTCACGGCCTTCGAGAGTGTGTTGGTGGGGCAGGTCGAGGCGGGGTTTGAGCCGCTGCGCCAACTCGCCCTGAAGCTGCACTCGGTGTGTTTGGAAGAGCTTGAGTTCGACGACCAATCGATGGAGCAATTCACGGAGTTGCTCTTTCGGAAATTCGAGGAGACGCGCGCAAACGGGCGTCCGGATGACGTCGCCAGTCAACTTGGTCTGGGGCGGGTGCGCGCTGCGATGGCGTTTTAACCGAAGATGCGTTGGCGCGATTTGCGCGCCCGCTCGAAACAAAACGCGCTGATTTGCTCGGTGCCTAATTATCGAGGTCCGAAAGAGCAAAGGCCGCCCCGGATAGCCGGGGCGGCCTTTGCTCTTTCAAGCGATGCTTTTAATGTTCTGCCTTAGGCGCGCATGGGCTTAAGCGCCTTCGCCCAGCGTGCAAGTTCGTCGAGCACCTTTGTGGCGGCTTCCGACTGTCTTTCCGCGGGGGCGAATTCGTTTGTTTCCGCGTCGATCGATTTGCCGAAGAAGGGCAGCGCTACCGCCTGCGGCAGGGGCATCACGCCGAGCGTCGTGAGGATGCTCTTGGTGGACTCCACGGAGCGGGTTCCGCCGGACACACCGCCATAGCTAACGAAGGCGGCGGGCTTATAACTCCACTCATAACCCAGGTAGGTCAGGGCGTTCGTCAATGACGGTGGGGTGCCATAGTTATATTCGGGGGTCACGAAGACGTACGCATCGCCGCGGTCGACGATTTCGCTCCAGCGCTTCGTATGTTCGTGCTCGTATTTTTGCTGGCGGGGATGATTTGCTTCGTCAAAAAGAGGCAGGTTGACCTCGGCGAGGTCGACCAACTCGACCTCGAAATGCGGGCTTTTCTTGGCGATCTCCAGGAACCAGTCGGCGACCAACGGTCCTTTGCGACCCGGGCGGGTGCTGACGACGATGACTTGTAGGTTTAACATAGTGACCTCCTAATTAGGTGATAGTTGAGTCCGCGACAGGGCCCTGCAATCTATCGATACAACGGGTTGCGGGCCACTTCACGGGAGCTGCACGGTTTTTAGCATGATTGATGTTATCTTACACGCAATAACCCGACCGCTTTTGCGCGCCGGATATCGCGTTGGATTGGTGGTTTGAATGAAAAGATATTCAGTGGTTTGACTCGCTGCGGGTCGTGTCTATTGTTGACCCGAATAAACGCCGTTGCGGCCGGGGTTTCCCCGGAATCCGTGGTCAATTTTCCAAACCCATCATTCATCGTTGAACGCAATAAACCTGGTGACATGCTCCCTGAAGATGGCCTGTCCGGGTAACGCTGCGCCCACTTTGGTCGCGTCTTTGGACTCGGCGGCGGGCACAAATTGAAGAACACTGATGGATTGAGCGGGTATAGAGTTATTTAGGAGGGTTCAATGAGAACTGAAAAATTTACGATTAAGTCGCGTGAAGCCGTTGTTGAAGCTCAGGATTTGGCGGATGCGCGCAAGCATGCCGAGGTTCGCCCGGTGCATTTGCTGAGCGCACTGCTCGCGCAGCGCGATGGCATCGTCGTGCCGATCATCGAGAAGATTGGGGTGCCTACTGAACGGCTTGAGTCGGCGGTAGCGCGTGAGTTGGACCGTCTGGGGCGTGTCGAAGGTGGCCGTCTTGGGATTTCCTCCGCCCTCGCCGAGGTGATGAGCAGCGCCCAGAAAGAAGCGGATAAACTGGGTGATGAGTATGTCTCCACCGAACATCTTCTGTTGGCGTTGACCGACGCCAAGGAAACGACCGGCGCGATGCTGCGCGAGCAGGGAGTCACGCGTGACAACACGCTCCACGCCATGAAGGAGGTGCGTGGCTCTCAGCGGGTGACCGATGTCGACCCGGAGGGTAAATATCAAACCCTCGAGAAGTACACGCGTGATCTCACCGAGCTTGCGCGGCTGGGCAAGCTCGACCCGGTCATCGGTCGAGACGCCGAGATTCGGCGCTCGCTGCAGGTCTTAAGCCGGCGCACGAAGAATAACCCGGTGCTGATCGGCGAGCCCGGTGTTGGCAAGACTGCCATCGTCGAGGGAATTGCGTTGCGTATCGCGGCCGGAGATGTGCCCGAGAGCATCAAGAATAAGCGTGTGCATGCCCTCGACCTGGGCGCATTGGTCGCGGGAGCGAAGTTTCGCGGTGAGTTTGAGGACCGTCTCAAAGCGGTGCTGCGCGAGATTGACGCTGCGCAGGGGCAGATTATCGTCTTTATCGACGAGCTTCACACCCTTGTTGGTGCGGGCGCGGCGGAGGGCTCGATGGACGCGTCTAATATGCTCAAGCCGGCGCTCGCTCGCGGCGAGTTGCACGCTATCGGCGCCACCACGACCAATGAGTATCGGAAGTATATTGAGGCTGACACGGCGTTGGAGCGCCGTTTCCAGCCGGTGATGGTCGACGAGCCGACGGTCGAGGACACCATCACGATTCTGCGCGGCCTAAAGGAGCGCTACGAGGTGCATCATGGGATCCGAATTTCGGACGCGTCGATTATCGCCGCGGCGAAGTTGAGTGACCGCTATGTTGCCGACCGCTTTCTTCCGGACAAGGCGATTGACCTGATCGATGAGGCGGCGGCCGGCGTGAAGATGGAACTCGAGAGCTTGCCGACCGATATCGATCGTATCGAGCGCCAGATTACGTCCCTGGACATCGAGAAGCACTCGCTCACCAAGGAGACGGATGCCGCGAGTATTAAGCATCGCGAGGCGTTGGCCGAGGAGATCGCGGAGCTGCGCGAGGAAGCCAGCGGCATGAAAGCCCAGTGGATGCGCGAGCGCGAGGTCATCGAAAATTTACGCGATAAAAAGCAACTCATCGATGATCTGCGCACCGAATACGACCAGGCCGAGCGAAAGGGCGAATTGGATCGCGCGGCCGAGATTCGCTTCGGGCGTCTGCCGGAGGCCGAAAAAGCCCTCGAACTTCAACAGCAGGAGCTGGAGAAATTGCAGGCTGGCGGAAGTTATCTGCGCGAAGAGGTCAGCGACGAGGATATTGCCTCGATCGTCAGCCGCTGGACCGGGATTCCGGTACAGAAAATGTTGGAGAGCGAGCAGCAGAAATTGCTCAGCATGGAGGAGCGTCTTCATGAGCGCGTGGTGGGGCAGGACTCGGCGGTTGAGGCCGTATCTGACGCGGTGCGGCGCGCCCGAAGTGGCCTACAGGACCCGGAGCGCCCCATCGGTAGCTTCATCTTTCTCGGCCCCACCGGCGTCGGTAAAACCGAGTTGGCCAAGGCGCTCGCCCAATTTCTCTTCGACGATGAACAGAATATGGTGCGTCTGGATATGTCGGAGTTTATGGAGAAGCACGCGGTCGCGCGCCTGATCGGCGCCCCTCCGGGCTATGTCGGCTACGAGCAGGGCGGCTATCTCACGGAGCATGTGCGCCGCCGCCCCTATACCGTCGTACTCTTTGATGAGATCGAGAAGGCGCACCCCGATGTCTTCAATATCCTGCTTCAGATCCTCGATGACGGCCGGCTCACCGACGGCAAGGGGCGCACCGTCAACTTTAGCAATACGGTCATTATCATGACCTCGAACGTCGGCAGTTACCATATTCAGGAGCACGCGCTGACCGATCCCGAGAAGGCCGAAGAGTTGGTCCGAGAGGAATTACAGGCGATGTTCCGCCCCGAGTTTCTTAACCGAGTGGACGACACGATCATTTTCCACGCCTTAACGCGCGAGAATATGGATCATATCGTCAATATCCAATTGCGTTATGTCGCCAAATTGCTCGGCGATCGCGACCTCAGCCTTGAGGTTTCCGAGGCTGCGACGCATTGGCTTGGCGACCGCGGATTTGACCCTGTCTACGGCGCGCGCCCGCTGAAGCGTGTCTTGCAAAACGAGATTCAGAATCAGCTGGCCAAGCGGTTATTGGCCGGAGACTTTGTCCCGGGTCAGACCATCTATGTTGACCTGACCGAAGATGGGGATTCTCTTGAGTTTCGGGCCAAAGGTAGCGGCGCGACCGAAAAACTAGGGGCTTAATCTTGTGGTGAGTAACTGCCGCTGGGACACCACCCGGCGGTGATTCGCGCGAACCGAGCACGTGTTTTAGCGCGGCACTCCTGGGGGCAATCCCCGGAGTGCCGCGCTCATTATTTGGCGGGAGCATCGGTTTTGATCGGTTGCCAACTCTCGTCTGCCTCTCTATAGTGCCGCGAACCCGCGCTTGCGGGATTCAACAAAACATTTCTTACCCATTCCATCGACTGACGAAGCGCCCGAAGCGCCCTCCAACCAGAGGGTGATTCAATGGTGTGTATTTGGCTTTATATCGTCGTATGAAGCAGTCGCATGGAGCGAAACCCATCTTCCGTAAAAAAGCAGTGATTTATTATGTCTAGGAATCAGACCAAATATATTTTCGTGACGGGCGGCGTGATGTCTAGCCTCGGCAAAGGGATATCGGCCTCGGCGCTCGGAGCGCTGCTTGAGAACCGGGGGCTGAAGGTCTCTTTTGTAAAGCTCGACCCCTACGTGAACGTCGATCCTGGGACGATGAATCCGCTGCAACACGGCGAGGTGTTTGTAACCGATGACGGCGCCGAGACCGACCTAGATTTGGGCAATTACGAGCGTTTCACGACCGCCCGTATGACCAAGGCGAATAACTTCACGACCGGTCAGATTTACGACCGGGTTATCTCGCGCGAGCGTCGCGGCGAGTACCTGGGGCGCACCGTGCAGGTGATTCCCCATATCACTGATGAGATTAAAGAGTCGATTTACCGGGCGTGCGAAGGCGCCGATATCGGCATCGTCGAAGTCGGCGGGACCGTCGGGGATATCGAGTCGCTGCCGTTTTTGGAGGCGGTTCGCCAGGCCCGCATTGAGCTCGGTGACCGCAACTCGGTCTCGATTCACGTCACGCCCGTGCTCTATATCGCGGCCGCCGAGGAGATGAAGACCAAGCCAACCCAGCACTCGGTAAAGGCATTGCGTGAGATCGGCATCCAGCCCGAGTTCCTGATTTGTCGCTCCGAGCGCGACCTCAGCGAAGACCTTAAGCGCAAAATCGCGCTATTTTGCAATGTCGACCCCAAACGCGTCATCACCGCGCGCGACGTCCAGTCGATCTATGAGATGCCGCTGCTGCTGGCCGCCCAGGGCCTCGACCATGAATTGGGTGACGCGCTTAATATCTGGTCGCGCGCGACCGACCTCAGCGATTGGGAGCGGATCGTTGACCGGATCAAGAACCCGAAACACCACGTCGAGATCGCCATCGTCGGCAAATATATCGATTTCAGCGATGCGTATAAATCGCTGAACGAGGCGTTGTTCCACGGCGGGATCGAGAATGAAGCCAAGGTCAACCTTCGCTTCGTCGACGCCGAGTTGCTCGAGAAGGACAATTGGGAGGCATTGCTCGACGGCTGCGACGGCGTGCTCGTTCCCGGTGGCTTCGGGGAGCGGGGCACCGAGGGCAAGGTCAAGGCGATCAACTATGCGCGCACCCGAAACGTGCCGTTCTTCGGCATCTGCCTGGGCATGCAGTTGGCGGTGGTTGAGTACGCGCGAAATGTCTGCGGTTGGGAAGACGCGGATAGCCACGAGTTTGACCCCGACACCGAGCATCCGGTGATCGCGCTGATGGCTGAGCAAAAGGATGTCGTGGATATGGGCGGTACGATGCGCCTGGGGGCCTATCCCTGCGTGCTGAAGACGGGCTCTCGCGCAGCAGAGATCTACAATAGTATTCAGATCAGCGAGCGTCATCGGCATCGCTTTGAGGTCAACAACGCGTTTCGCGAGCAGCTTGAGGCCAATGGCCTCGTGATCAGCGGAACATCGCCGGACGAGGTTCTGGTTGAGATGGTCGAGTTACCGGACCATCCGTGGTTTATCGCGTGCCAATTCCACCCGGAATTCCAGAGTCACCCGACCCACGCGCACCCCCTCTTCGCGAGTTATATCGCGGCCTGCATTAAGTAAATCGGACCAATCAACGCCGCAGGAGCGCGCTAAGATAGAGTAGCAAGGCTCCTGCGGCCAGGATCAGCGCCTGGCGAGTTGGCGACAGCGCGAAGCGGGCGTCGGGAAACACAAGCCCGGCGACGGCGCCGACAATCCCGAGCATCCCAAGCACGGCACATAAAATAACGAGAGGGTGGGCATTTTTCGAGGGCGCCGAGCAGGCGTCGCTCGACGTCTGGCTTTCCGGAGGCGTCGCGATGAGCGCGTCGTTCGTCTGCAGGACGAATTGCGCGGGCGGCGCGAGGCTAATCTCTGCGGGCTTACCCACGGGCGTTGGCTCGAATGTGGGGAGCGAAGGCGGCGGTGCCTTGGCGCGCGCCGGCCCAGGCATGCGTGTTTTTGGGGGCTCGGGCGCGTTGAACGCTTCTGGGGCGCGTTGACTCGCCACCTGCCTCGCCGCGGTCGCGCCGCCTGGATTCGACGCATGGGGCGGGGCGCCGCTGAACACGATGTTGTGAAGCATCCCGTCGTCTAAGAACGCCAGGCTTTCGTCATTAAAGTCTAGGGGCGGTGCTTGCTCGAGCGTTTCGGTCTGGTCGCTGGGCGCGCTGACCGGGGGCATCGGTCGCGTGGATAGGGCGTGGGCTGACTTGGCTTGCGCTGCGCTGCGCAGCTTGGCCGCCATCTTCTTGATCTTCATCGCGGGCTGGTCCTGCTTGAGCATATGCTCGATGCTCTTGCGCTTAAAACTCAGCGTCGGGTCGTTGTCCGCGCTCGCTTCCAGGGTTTGGGCGATGTCCACGAATTGAGGGGTGGACTCTCGATCTCGGGGTTTCTCGGCGACACGCCGCGGCGCCAGGCGCGGGCGTGAGGCCGCGGTAATCTCGGGCAGCGACGCGGATTGTCGGATCGCGGCCAACTCCGCCCGCGGAATCTCCACGGTCTGATCGGCGTTCGCCGTGCTCGCGATCATATCTGCGGCAGCAGATCGCTGAAAATTTTGCGTATCTTTAGACATTAGAAGTCTACGATAAAATTGGAATAGCGATATGTAAATAATACTAGTCTAGTGTGATCAAGAAAACAATCGCAGCGCCGGGGCCGACGAGTCTTCGGGCCACGTGGTGTCGAATCGCTTCGGCGCGTCGCGATGCGCCGTGAGCATTATCGGTGGCGGCGAGCGGGGGGCGGGAAGGGGCAAAAAAGGGAGCAGATTTGACAGATCTTTCGGCAGGCTGGTAGCGTCGAGGCGGCCGAGTTTCGGTGTTTAGTTCAGATATTCTATCGGTCCGCCCAGGCGGCGGCCCGAGTCGGTTTTCTACCCAATGGAGATAGATAATGGCAGATATTAGCCTTCGAAAAGAGCATGGCATGGACTTCGATTCAGCCAAGACCAAGGTCCATGAGGTTGTCTCGGGTCTCGAAGAAAAGATGGATGTTATCGAGTCGGTGGATTGGAATTCCGACCAGACCTCCGCCACGGTAAAGGGGACGGGGTTTAAGGGGCAATTCGCGGTCGACGCGACCGCCGTCTCGGTCGATATCGACCTTAAATTCTTTGTAAAGCCGATGAAGGGTAAGATCGCCGACAAGATTCAGCGCCACCTTGACCGTCACTTCGGTTGAATCACGGATAGATTGGCGCGAGCGCGCACGCCGCGCGCTCGCCTCACGGCATCCTTTCCTTGTTTTAGGACCACCAGCGTCATGTCAATTAAGAAGTTGCTCGTCGTATTATTCATTAGCTTACTTGTTTGGCCCGTATCGGCCGCGGCCGCTCCGAATAAGGAGCTTAAAGCGGAACTTCAGGGTTATGTCGACTCGATTCGGGAAGATGAGAATGCTCGGGCGACTTTTTATGCGCTGATGACGCAGGCCGTGATCGATAAAAAAAGCGCGAAGAAAGACCTCGTGGCGCTTGCAAAAGATGCCGACGCGACCGTGCGCATGGGCGCCGGGATGGGCCTGGTGCTCGCCGGCGGGCGCAACGCGGAGGCAACGCTCGTCGCCGAGTTGGCCGCATCACCTCAGCTCTACGAGGCGTTGGTGAGCTCGGCGAACCTGCTTCCTGAGAAGGAAGAGGTCCAGGTTTTGAAAGCTCTGCTTAAGGCTGCAAAGCCCGAGCAGGTTCGCGATATCTTCCGTTATCTGGCGGGACAATATGGGGATGTCTACGACGTTCTGGGTGAGTATCTGCTGCAAAAAGACCCGGCGCTGCGCGCTCCGGCGCTCGAAGCCGCCCTCTACACGGCGCATGAAGACGCCGGCGATTACGCCGAGAAGATGCTCAAGAGCAAGGACGAGGCGATTCGCGCGGATGGCTTGAAGCTCGCCATCGGCCTGGCGCAGAGCCCGGGCGGCTCCGCCAAGGCGGTCGCGGTGCTCAAGTCGGCGCTTAAGAATAAGACGGCGGCGATCGCCGACCAGTCGGCGCGCTATCTGGTGGAGCAGGGGCATAGGGAGGGCGTCGATTTCCTCGCGGCTGCGCTCACGAAGGAAGAAGATGAGGCCAAGAAGCTCGGGTTGGCGACCTTTTTGCTGGCCCATCAGGCCCGGGTCGACAAGAAAATCTCGGCGCCGTTGATGGAGTCCGAGAATAAGGAGTTGCAGTCGGTCGGCTGGCAATTGGCGGCGGTGACCGGGGATGCCGAAGTGCTCGCTAAGATTAACGAGATGTTCGGGAGCACGAACTTCGACGAGCGCATTTTCGCGGTGAAATCCCTTGGGCTCACCGGTTCGACGACGGCGGTTGGCTTGCTCAGCCGGGCGCTCTTTGAGGGCGAGCGCACGATTCGCCTGGACGCGGCGCGCGGCCTGGGGCAGCTCGGCAAACCCGGCGCGCTGGACGCGCTTCAACGCGCGATGAGCGCCGAGCGTGACCGCGAGGTGAAGTTGGCGGTTATCGAGGCGGTCGCGTCGATTAAGAATCCGAAATCGCTGCAAATTCTGCGCTTTCAGACCACCGACCGGGACCCGCAGGTCAAATTGGCGGTCGTCCAGGGCATGCGAAAGCTCGGCGACAAAGACGTCCTCAGCGCGATGAAGGTCCTTAAGAACGACCGCGACCTCGCGATTCAGTGGCAGGTCTTTTTGAGCACGCTCGAGATTTCGCCCAAGCAGGGCCTGGCGGATATGCCGCGCGCGCTGCGAAATCCGCCGGTGGATTTCATGGACGATATCGTCAAGCTCAAGGCCAGCACGCGCATTCAGGTGCTGGAATACCTGCTGCGAAACGGCGGAAATAGCGCGCGGGCGAAGACGCTCGTCGCGGTGGAGCGCCTCGGGGATGAGACCCTCGACCTGGCGCGCAAGGTGCTGCTCGACGGCAAGGTGGAGGAGTCCACGCGCCTTTCCCTGCTCAAATTGGTCGCCGCCAAAAACTCGCCAAAAGACCAGGTTCTCCTGGAGAAGTTGGTCCGCGGGACCGATGGGATGCCGGCACTCCAGCAGGCTGCGGTCGCCGCGCTTCTGCAATATACCAGCTCGGACCTCGGCGCGACCTACCGCGGTCTGTTGGGCTCGAAAGACCCGGTGATTAGGGCCCAGGCTGCCTACGGTCTGGCTGTAATTGACTAAATCCAGGGCTCTATCGCCCTGAGCAAAAAACGAAAGAACCCGCGTGCGCCATGAACGGCGTACGCGGGTTTTTTCATCGGCTTAAAGTTGCGCGCTTAGTCGCACAGCGTCGGGTCGCTCTCGCCGGCGGGCACGCTCACGGGCGCCTCGCAGGCCACGCTCCCGCGCTCTTCTCCCTCGCCGATGACCCGGGCGCAAACCGGCACGATGAGGGTCGGGAAGTTTGTGGCGTTCGACTGGACGACCAGCGCGATCTGGTCGGCGTCGGCGCTCGGGCTCTGGCGGTCATAGGTCAGGCGCACGCCGAAGTCGCGCCGCGACTCCACGGTCGCCGGCAGGTCCTGGTTCTCGACCTCGACGCTAAACGCGCTGACGTCGGCGCCATCTTCACGGGTGCCGACCAGGCAGACCTTGTCGATCTTGAGCGCCGCCTCGCCGCTTGATTGCAGCAACAGCACCCATTCGTAGGGGGTTCGAAGCGAACTCCCCGGCTCCGGGTCCCTATTTCCCTGCGGATAGAGCTCGCCAAACGAGACCGGCGACTGGTGGGGAAGAATCGCGGGGCCGCCGCTTGAGTCGGCGGCGTCACCGCAACCGGCGACCAGCAATCCTGCCAATAGAGCTGCCGCCGATGCCTTCAGCAAGAGCCTTCTTCCAGGGCATCCAAAACGCGATGTTGTCATTCTAAACCTATTTATTGGGAGCAATATTAGCGCTGCTGGAACATAAAGGGATACGAGATCTCGACCTCTCCGCCTTTGGGGCGCGGGAATTTCATGCTCTTGACGACCCCGCTCAGGCAGCGCGTTGTCTTGGCGTCGGCCAGCGTGCTGGAGCGTTGGCGCACGTCTTTGACGCGGCCATCGGTCTTGACGGTCCATGAGAAGACAACTTTGCCCGAGAGCGAGGGGTTGTCGGTGAGCCGGCTCTCATAACATGCCTGCATTTTGCCGATATACCGGTCCAGGGTCTTCGCCACGTCGGCGCGCGTCAGCGAGCCGGAGACTTTACCCAGGGCCTTGATGCTCGACACCTTGCCGCGGACCTTGCCCGAGGACTTGCGTTTCTCGACCTTGCCGACATTTTTGCTCAGGGCGCTGGAGCCGCTGGTTTTGCCGCGTTTTCCGCCGCCGCCCACGGCCATATTGACCTCATTCCCCTTGAGCGCGTCGAGGGCGCCGCTGACATTAAACGAGCCGTCGCCGCCGCCGGGCTTTTGCACCGCGTCGATATTGCTCACCACATCCTTGATGCTCGAGCCGCTGCCGGGGTTGGGCGATTTGAGCATATTGAGCACGTCCTCGGCCTTCTCGCTGTCGCTGGCGTTGGCGTTGGTGCGCGTCGATGTTCGTTTCGCCAGCGCCTTTTTAATGGTCTCCGGGATCTGGACCTCTTGCTCCGCGGGGTCGTCGGGCACCGGGGCGGGGGTCGGCTTGGTCGGCTCTAACTTCTTTGGCAGCGGCTTGGGCTCCTCGGGCGGCGTGGGTTTTTTGAGGTCGGCGAGTTTGCCCTCAGCGAACGCCTCGATCTGCTCCGGGTCGGGCTTGACGGTCATCTGCACACCGGCCGCCTGGATGCCGACCACGCCGAGCATCGCGCCCAGGTGGAAGAGAATCGCGAGGCCCAGGGATACGGCGTAGAGCGTGATATTCTGGCGCGTGAGGGTTGGCTGCGAGCTCGGCGGGGCCAAGGGCGGGCGAAATAGGCGGATGCGCCAGGCGACCTCGCCGAGCTGAAGTTCGCATTGGTCGCCGGGTTTCAGCTCGATTTTTTGGCTAAGATCGTCGATGGGGCGCCGGCGATTGCCGTCGTTACGCCGTTCAATCCAGCCCCGCAGCTCCTGTGATTGTGCGAGCTTCTTGCGAATCTTAATCGTGCCGGCTTTCGTCCCCAGCGTGGCGCTAAAAGGCGCTTCGCGGTCGCGATAGCGCCGCTTCAACCCGCGCAACGTGTAGATCGCGAAGGCGCGGTCGTTGGCGTGGCGCACGAGCTCCATGACGTTGGAGCCGGCGCGCTCCTCGCGCGCCGCGCCCACCTGTGAGGCGGGCTTCAGGATCTCTTCGAGGGCGAAGGGGGCCTCGAACGCCTCATCTTCGTCATCGTCGTCGCCGACGAACTCCCAATCGAGCGCGTCAAAATAGGCGTCGGGCTGGGGCGGCGTCGACGGCGCCTCGGGCAGAGATGGAGCGGGCGCTGGCGTTTGAAATTGCTGGGGGAGCGCGGGCTCAACGACCGGAGGTTCGGGCGCCGAGAACGCGGCGCTCGCGTCGAGATCGAAATTTGCCGGCTGCGGCTTGTCGGCCGGCGGCGGGCTGGGCAAATCAAGCGCTGCGTCGGGAATGGACGGCGCAGGCTGCGATTGGGACGGCGACGGGCCCGTTATTTGCGTGGGCTCCTCAAAGGCGTGCGAATGCTCGGATTGGAGACTCAGCAAGGCCTGCGGAACGGCCCGCTCCACCGTTTCTTCTTGCGCCGGCGCCGTCGGAGCAGCGCGCTCTCCCAGCAGGTCCGCCTCGAGGTCTGCGCCAAGATCATCGCGCAAAAACGGCTCATCAAGGTGGGCTGGCGGGGCGGCGGGAGTTGGCGCAGGTGCCTGTTCCAGGGCGGTGACCAGCGTAGACGCGCGTTTGAAATCACCGGCGTTCTCGGCGCGCGACACCTCGCCCCAGGTCGAGGCGCGCATCGGAAAGCGCTCCTCAAGCAGCGACACGAGGCGCATGGACTGGTCCGACACGCCCGGTAACTGGAGGATCGACTCCAGCGCGCCCAGAAATTGGGTATAGTCCGCGAAGCGTCGGCTCGGCTCCTTGGCCAGGACGCGCCCGACGATGGCGTCCAGGCGCGAGGGCACGCTTGAGGCGATGGCCGATGGCTTGGTGACCGGCTCGTCGCAGATGGCGCGCATCACTTCGAAGGGGCCCGAGCGGGCGAAGAGTCGCTTGCCGGTGAGTAATTCCCAGAGGATGACGCCGAGGGCGAAGATGTCGCTGCGCGCGTCCGCCGGGGCGCCGTTGAACAACTCCGGGGCGCAATATTCGAGGTTACTCGTCGGCAGGCCGCCTCGGGCCTGGCCCAGGGCCTTGTGGATCGTTGAGGTGCCGTGGCCGACGATGCGGGTCTTCCCGTCGTAGCCCAACAAGAGGCTATGCGGGCTCAGGTGTGCGTGGACCAGCGGCGATTGCGCTTCGGCGTCCTGGCGGCGCACGAAGTCCAGGGCGGCCGCGGCCTCCGCGATGACCCGCGCCGTCAGGGCCAGGGGCGCGGGGCGTCCCTCGGCGGCATAGGAGCGCCAAATATAGTCGAGAGACTCCGCCGGGGCGAAATTTCGGACGATATAATAGCCGTCATCGCGGCGAAAAAGGTCGCGCGCGCTCAGCAGGCCGCGGTGGTCCAGGGCCGCGGCGCGCTTGATCTCGCGGTAGCCCGCGCGCAGCAATTCCTGCTGCTGGCTCACCACGCGCGGGATGCGCTCGATGACGACCAGGTTGCGCGCGCCGTCGGCGTGAATCGCGCAGGCAAGCCACGACTCCAGCTCATTGTGGGTGGTGAGCGAGGAGAGCGGGACGTATCGGATTTTACTGGATTGGCTCATCGTTGGGGTCAATCCGTTTGGGCGTTTTTAGTCTGAGCTTCGTCGAACTTCTCGGCCCATTGTGCGCCAAGCAAGGTATCCACGGTGTCGCGCAAAAAGCTATTTCGTTTGTTGATCATCGATGGCAGCGGCCGCTGCGCGCGCTGGAATAGGAAGACCGCGCCGGAGCCTGCGGACTCACCGCGGATCAGGCGCGCGTCGAACTCCATGCGGTTGCCGCGGCGCAGCGACGGGGTCGCGGAGGTGTCCGCCTCGCCTTCAGCAACTTCGCCGTCGCCGTCGGCCGCCGCGCCGTCTTCGCCGGCGTCTTGCGTGGAGTCGGCGGACTTATCTTGGGCCGCGGCTGGTGTCGCAAACGTCAGCGCCAGGGTCAGGCCGAGAGCGGCCGGGAGAAGGGCGAGGATTCGGTTTTTTGGTGTCATGATTTTCATTGTTTCATGGTCGCCATGCGATATTTAGAGAATCCCGCGATCGATGCGGAGCGGAGCACCAAATAGAGGGTGTCGTAGTCGAGGTCCTTGTCGGCTTGCACCAGCACAATGGCCTCAATCTCGGGGTCGCGCGCCTGGGCCTTGGTGACGTCGGCGAAGTCGGTCTCCAGGCGCGCGACGAGCTCAGGAATTTTACCGTCGTCGAAATACGCGCGCGGCAGCCCCTCTGGGGCGATATTCAGGATGATATCTTTGCCGACCAGGATCTTATCGCCCGTGACCGTGACCCCGGTGGATGGCTTAAACGGCGAGCGCGAGGTCGAGGTCGGCAGTTCAATCTGGTCGTTGAGCTCGAAGTTGTGGTCCTCGGCCTGAAAGTTCACGATCAAAAAGATCAAGATAATCGTGAACATATCGAGCAATGAGGTCAGCATCAGCCCGGGCGGGGACTTTGATTTTACGAATTTACTCTTCATGGTGCCTCCCCTGCTGGGGCGCCGGGTGCGTCGTCACCGGCGGCCTCGGCCGGGTCTTCCTTGATGAGTTTTGAGAAGACGGTGACCGGGAATAATTCGGTGTAGATCGGGTCGCCTTCTGGGGTCGCGCCGGATTTAAACTCGCGCGTTTTGTCGAGCACGCTCACCAATTTTTGGTAGGGCAGGTCGCCGGAAGGCAGCACGATCAGGGTCGTGCTTTTGGGGTATTTCTGCTTCACGCTGCGCAGGTGATCCTGAAGCTTCTGCGCCGGCATCTCGCCATTTTCGACGCTCCATTGCGTGGACAATTGGTCCAGCTGCGCCGGATCAACATCCGCGCTGGAGAAGGTCAGGCGCAGCTCGTCGGGCTCAATCACCAGGGAGGCCGAGACCGAGGCCGGGTTGGGCGGCGCGTTCGAGCCGCCCGGCGTGTGGTTCGGGGTCGAGGTCGGGATCACGCCGACCGTAAAGAAGGCAGCTCCCATCAACAAAAACGGAATCAGAACCATAAAGAGGTTCATGACCGGGGTGAGGTCGAGTTCTTCGGCCTCTTCTTTTGCGCGGCGTAATTCGTCAAACACTTCGAGTCCTTCGGGGGCCGCAGAGGTTGGAGTCGGGGGTCCGCGCTCGTTGGTTTTCACCTGATAAGGGCGCGCTCAAATAAAAGGCGCGCTTAGCTCGCGATCTCGGTTGAGCCGTCGGTCTTGGCGCTATTGGGCGCGCGAATCTCGCGGACCACGCCGGTCAGCGCGACCAGCAGGGTGGTGGCGCCGCCTTCGGTTTCAATCAGAATCTTCTCGGAGCGGTTCGACAGGATGTGATGGAAGACCAGCAGCGGCACGGCCACGCTAATGCCGAACGCGGTGGTATACATCGCGGTCGAAATACCGGCCGCCAGCGCGTCCTGGCGGGCAGCCGCCGAGGCCATACTGATACTGGCGAAGGCCGAGATCAGGCCGAAAATCGTCCCCAGAAGTCCCAGGAGCGTCGAGCTATTGGCCAGAAGAGCCATCAGCGAGATGCGTTTTCGCAGCGTCAATAGGGAGGCGAGCATCTCGCTTTCCATCGCGCGCTCAATCTCGGTGTCGCGACGATTGGCCCGCAGAATCCCGGCCTTCATGACCCGGCCGAGCGGGTGATGCGACGAGATTTCACACATATCCAGGGCCTCGCGGAACCGGCGGTTCTCCACGTGCGTGACAACCTGGCGAATAAACGAGCGCGCGTTGAGCCGGTTTTGAATGTAGAGGGCGAAGAGGCGCTCTACGAAGATCAATACGCCGAGTATTGAGACGGACAGAATCACATACATGACCCGGCCGCCATCTTCCAAATATGTCGTAATCACTTCCACAGAGACACCTTGGGTGCGGAGTTAAAGAGTTGAAATCCTAAGGCGATGCTACCAAGATTGCAGTCGCCCGAACAAGCATGACAAAAAAAGTTGGGGGTTATCTACTACCAAGTTTGATGTCTTTCTTTAAGCTGAAAATTAGGAAAACACCAAACTTATCCGCCCTCACCGCGTCAGGTTCGGCCGCACGAACTCGTCGTCCTTAACCCCGAGCACCGCGTCGCTCGGGACGCGGGTGTTGGGAGGGCGGTAGAGCACCGGGATCTGGGCCATGCGAAACGGGCCCGGGGCATCGAGGCGCCCGCCCACGGCGGTGTTAAAATAGAGCAGAATATTGTTGATGCCGGCGGGCGTGCCGTCGGCGAGCTCAACGGTGGACATCAATTTGATATTGCGGATCGTATAATCCATGCAGTGGCGCTGCTCGGCGACGACGCGGATGGTCTCGCTGCGCGCCTCGTCGGGCAATAGCGTTGGATTAATGTCGACCGAAATCTTGCGCTTCTGGTCGTCGGGCAGCCCTGCGGAGCGCGCAGAGTCCAACTCGAAGACGCCGGCGGCGTCGATCAGCACCGGCGGGCCGGGCACGCCGTCGTCGGCGTCGCGCCACTGCAGGGTGGGGCCGGCCGGGTCGAAGAATAGCTCGCCGACGCCGGCCGTGGTGGCCTCGCTAATCGCGGTGATATGAACGCCGGTGACAAAGCGGGGCCGGTCGGCGACCAGGCTCTCCATTCTGCCCAGATCATTGACCTCATAGCGATACCCAAATGAGAGGTGCGCGCGGGTGTCGGTGCTTCGAGGGTCGGTGTGCTGGAGCAACTCCTCGCCGTTTGAGACCCCGTCGCCGTCGGTGTCTGCCTGGGTATCCGGGTTCAGATAGTCGGTGCCCTGAATCAACTCCAGGCGGTCCGGAATCCCGTCGCCGTCGGTGTCCACCAGGGTCGGGTCGGTGCCGAGCAGCGCCTCTTCGCAGTCTGTGAGCCCGTCGAGGTCGGTGTCGCGATCGGCCGGCACGATGGCGCTGCAGGCGGCGGGGCGGTCAAAATGAAGCGGGTCCAGGCCCATAAGGGCTTCGACCAGGTCGCTGATCGCGTCGCCGTCGGTGTCAGGGTTGGTGGGATCGGTGCCCAGGCGCAGCTCTTCGGCGTCACTCAGGCCATCCCCGTCGGAGTCCACCACCGGCCCATCGGGGTCCGCCAGGGCATTGATATTGGACGCCATCAGCAACTTCGGGCGCATCTCGGCGCGGGAGCGGAGCAACTCGATGGTGTTGATGGAGAAGCCCGAGGCGTTGTTGAATCGCTGGTAGGCGCCGCCGCCGGCAAAGGCCATCGCCTCCATGGCGTCCTGGACCTGCAGGTTGATGGCGTCGTCGGCCTCGGCGGCCAGATGCATCGCCTGGAATCCTAGCCCGGCCGCGCCCTGGCTGATGGCGTATTTGCGCATCGACGCGATGATGCCGGCGTCTAATTGGGTCTCACAGGCGGGGGAGGGCTGGTCGTTGTCTTCGATACACTCGAGAGTCGTGCCCTGACAGCAATCGCTGCCGACCGCGATGGGCTGCTGAGGGCCAGCGTTGATCATCACCAGGGCGTAGTGGGTGCGCAGGCGCTCACCCTTTGGTGTGGCGGCGAGGTCGTCTTCGATCAGCGCGCGCGCGTTGCGCAGGGCTTCGCGATAGTCGCGACAGCGCTCGCCCTGGCAGGGCTTTGCCAGCGTGAGGCGGTTGACCGCGTTGAAGAGTTCGCCCGGGTTTCGGGTGAACGCGCCGTCGGTTGGGGCGAGCTTCTCGGGGCGGCCGCCGTAGCCAATGACCGCCATTTCGACGTTGCTCTGGTTGAGCGTGGTGCGCACAAAGTCGTTGAGCGCGCCGGCGCGAAGCCCCGCCGCGTCGTAGTCCGAGAACAAGGGCCCCGCCGCCTGATCGGCCAGGACAATCACGCGCATCGGAAACTTCGCCCGCAGGGGATCTTCGGTGCAGACGCGCCCGGTGAGCGAGAGTCGATCGGATTGTTTCGGCTCCTTGCCGGGGCTATATAACCCGACGTCGGTGCAGCTTAGCAGCGGAATTAGGCACAAAAGGGCGCCGACGGCAGCGAGCCGCCGGCGCGTTTGACCGCGGCGACCGATGCATTGACGTTGAGCGAGGTGTTTTACAGCTTTCACGATCCCTCGTTGGCGTCGGCGCCGGTTGTTTGAAGGCCAGATTCGTCCTCGACCGCTGTGGCGTCGGGATCCTCGGAAATATCGGGTTCTGGCTGGGGGCATAAATAGGCGCCCGGGGGTTCGACGGGGTTCCCCGCGTCCGAGCCCGCGTCGGCAACGGGCTCCGAGGCGTCCGGGGTGTCGTGGGTGCTTAGGCCCGCACAGGCCGAGATCGTGTCGGAGGCCAGGGCGATTAACTCGCATTGCCCCTGCGAGCAGGTCCGTCCCGGTCCGCATCTCATGCCCAGGCAGCCTTGCTCCAGCGAAACGGTCGCGCGGAAATCGTCAGCGTTTAAGCTCTTTCTCAGGGTATTCTCGATCACCGGGACTCCGTCTCGGATGCCCTGGATGCGCACGAATACATCGCCGTCGACGGGCGCAAACTCGACCCTCTGGGGCAGCGCCATCAGCGAAGGCCCCGGGCAACTCCACAGTTCGCGCACCCCTTCGCGGATAAGGTTATTGTCCTGGTCGGTGATCTCGACGCGCAACGAATCGATCTCCTCCGGAATGCTGAGATTGCCGCACACCTCGACGACCGTGTCGGGCGCGTCAGGGTTGCAGGCGCCGAGCAGCGGTACGCCGAGAAGGGCGAGGCAGAGGAGCTGAAGAACTCGGGCTCGATAAAGTAATTGCATGCGCAAAATATACTTCCGGGGGACGGCCACAGCGGCTAGCGAGGTTATTTTGAACCAATAAGGTCTGAATTGTACAAGCTCTGGCGGAATCTTAGCAACTCTTAACAAACTGTGCGAGCAGGGTATTTATCAGGGGGCTAAAATATGAAATAAGGTGGGGCGCCGGGTTGTATTTAGGTCCCGGTCGATTCGCGGGCGCGCCGGCGCTGAATTGTGCCCCTATAGTAAGAGGCGTAATGATTGCCAAAAACTCGCCTTCAGCCGGGCTTAAGGGTGTCGCGCTTGCGCGGAGGGAAGCGGTGCGCTATAGACGTCCGTCCCGTGCCCCATCAAAACCTTAAAGGCCCGGGCGCCGAGTTGAAGTTCGACCCCTGACGCTAAAGGTTGCCGCCTAAGAGGCCGTTCCTCTGGGCGCAATTTTTAATAGATACTAGAAGATTTCGTTGTCTTAGAAAGATAAAGCGAGCATATGGAAACCCTATTTACCGTTATTCTTGTCGTGACATCATTGATTATGATCGTGGCGATTTTGTTGCAGTCCGGGAAGGGAAGTGGATTGGCTGCCGGGTTTGGCGGTCACTCTGCGGGTACCAAAGTCTTTGGTGGCTCGGGCGCCGGTGGCTTTTTGCTCAAAATGACCGTCGTGCTTGGCGCGGTCTTTATGATCTCGAGTATGGCGCTGTCCTATATGGCGAGCCGGCCCAAATCTGCGTTGGCGGGCATTGAGAGCGCGACCAGCGGTCAGTCCAAAGCCACGCAGGCGGAGACGATTATCACCAGTGGCTCGGGCGCTGCGCCGGCCGTATCGGACACCCCGGCTGAGGCGGAAGCGCCGTCGATTAATTTCGACGCGGCTCCGCAGGCTGACGAAGAGCAGGCCGACCCGGCCGCCGCTCCGACGGAAGATGATTCGGAAAAAACCGAGTAATAGATGAGTCTCGGGCTGACTCAATCTTGGTCGAAATAAGTCGACATTGCAGTCGAAATTTTGGAAAAAGGCTCCGCCCCCGGGTGGAGCCTTTTTTGTTTTGAAGATAATTCGTTTCAAGAACTAAATGATCCGCATAGATAAGTTTTGATGGAGAGATGTAGATGAGCCAGGTGCTATTCGCTGAAATCGACCGTCTTTTTGAGTTGGCTCCCGCCGAGCTTGGCCCCGACGCTCAGGGTGTTTTCGAAGAGCTCATCGCGGGGCTTGAGTCCGGCGACCTGCGGGCGGCGACGCCGGTGGATGCCGGCGAGGACGGGCTGCGATGGGAGGTTCAGCCGTCGGTTAAGCGCGGGATTTTGCTGGGGTTTCGCCTCGGGGAAAGTGAGCTGATGGCGCCGGCCGGGCCGCTTGGGTTTCGGGATAAGAATACCTATCCGGTGCAGAAGTTGCCGATGCAGGCGCGCAATATCCGCGTGGTCCCCGGCGGAAGCGCGGTGCGACGAGGCGCCTATCTGGGGCATAACGTCACGATGATGCCCCCGTCCTATGTCAATGTCGGGGCCTATGTCGGTGACGGCACGATGATCGACTCGCACGCGCTTGTCGGCAGTTGCGCGCAGATCGGGCAGCGGGTTCATCTGTCGGCGGGGGCGCAGATCGGCGGGGTGCTTGAGCCGATTGGTCAGGCGCCGGTGATCGTGGAAGACGATGTGCTGGTCGGCGGAAATACCGGACTCTATGAGGGCGTTCGGGTATGCAAGGGCGCCGTGATCGCCGCGGGTTGCGTGGTCACCGCGGGCACGCCGGTCTTCGACCTGGTGCGCGAGAAGGTCTATCGCAGCACCGCGTCCTCGCCGCTTGTGATTCCGCCCGGAGCCGTGGTGGTTCCGGGGAGTCGCCCGGCCAGCGGCGACTTCGCCCAGCGCAACGGACTCCAGATGGCGGCGCTGATGATCGTGAAATATCGCGACGCCAAGACCGATAAGAGCACGGCGCTCGAGGATGCGTTTCGCTAAGCTGGGCCGGCCTGCGCGACGCGTCGCTCCGGCCGCGGCGCGCGCCATAGGATAAATATCGCAAGAGGCTTTTATTTTTGCGATTCGTGCTTAGAGTGTAGGCGTTGAAACGCCCAGTGGAATCATCTTGCAGATAGGAATCGTGTCGATGAGTAAAAAAGAGATTGAAATCCCAAAAGACGCCGCGCTCGATACTAGCGAACAAGCTCAGGCCAGTGATTGGGAAGAGCGTTTTGAGGCGCAGGTCAATACATTCTTTGACGAGGCCATCGCGCGTGTCCCCGGCTTTGTCGACCGTCATCTGACCAGCCTTCGCCGGGTCTTGGCCCGAAGCGTGGGGCCGCGCACCGGCGTGGCTGATATCTTTATCAGCGCCCGAAATATGGTCGCCGGGGTCTCGAAGGCGGCCGGAGGGCCGGATTTCTCGACCTCGACCTACACCTCGGACCGCCTCACCGAGGCGTTCGAGCGCGAGGTTGTCAGCTCGGATGAGCTTGAGAGTCTGCTGCGTCGCTTATTTAAGGACTTCGAGCAGGACCAGTGGGAGAAGACCTTCGAGAATATCGAGGGCGATGGGCAGATGAGCCTGGAAGATGTGCGCGCACACCTGCTGGCCAGCATGGAAGAAGAGATCGCCCATGACCCGTTGCTCGCCCAGGCGATTCGCTCGGGCGTCAAGATCGGGCTGCCCGCGACCCTGGGGTATATCCTCTTCGGGAAGGTGAGCTTTTTCGGCGTGGGGACCGACGCGGCCGGCGAAATCTATCGCTCGCGGCTTAATTTCTATAACCGAACGCTGATGAAGCTCGGGCGCTTTCAGGTGCCGGGTTGGGTCGGCGCGGTGGGCCTGGCCGGCGGTGTGCTTGGCACCCTGGTGATCGGCGGCGTGATGGAATACGCGCTCAACTCGGTGCGCGACGTCAAAGGCGCGTATATCCGCCAGCTCAACGCTGCGCGCCACGCGCTTCTCTACGGAGAGAACCCCGAAGTCCCCGAAGGGCAGGGGATTTTGCATGTCGTACGCGGGCTGGAGCGCCAATTTGAGCGCCTGCCGGAGAGTACGGAAGAGTTACTGAGCTTCGAGATGCCCGAGAAGGTCAATCAGGGTGATTGAGCCGAATCGATTTGAAGATAGATAAAAAAAGCCGCGCCCCGGGAGGTTCACCTCCCGGGGCGCGGCTTTTTGCTCTTTGCGCAGTCGGTTTTGGCGCCGTGCTCTTAATTTACTGGCGGGCAATCGCCGGGCATCGCGGCGATCCACTCACTGATGAGGTCGACGCCGAAATGGTCGATGGTGGTCAGCGGGAGCTCCGGCATTTTGACGCCGGCTTCCATGGAGTCCATGCGGTAAATCATGATCGATTCCTCGGGTTTGCCGGGGTAGATATCATAATAAAGCCCGCCTGCGCCTTTTCCTGCGGCCACCGGGGTTTTGCAGCGACCCCAGGCCATTGGCTGCTCCTCGTCGATGTTCAGATAAAGACCCGAGTTTCGGGCGGAGCCGCCCGGGTTATGGCAATGCGCGCAATTGCCCTCGAGATAAGTGCGCGCGCGCTGCTCCAAGGGGAAGCTGGTGTCCTTGGGGTCGATGAGTTTGTCCAGGGTGTCGACCGGCGGTATCGCCGTATCAAACATGCCCAGCGCGGCGAAATGCTCAAGCTGATTGACCGGGCCGTCGCCATAATCATTGAGGCGATTGAGCTGACGGGTGCGCGGTCCGAGCAGGACCGTTTTATTGCCAGAGGCGTGGCAATTGCGGCAGTCACTGCGTGATGGGATGCGGTACTTCGCGTCGACCGCCTCGCCGTCCTCGCCGATATAGGTCACGTCGATATTTTTGCCGGCCAGGAAGGACGCCGCCTCGGATTGCTCCTCGTCCCAAAGATAGGTGTGCGTGCTCCAGTCGTTTTCGTCGCGCCGCATCAGGCGCGTTTCCACCAATCGACGCTCCCCCTCCGGGGCGCGCAGATCGTCGGGGAAATAGAAGGTTTTGACGATGGTCGTGCCGACCGGGTACTCCCACATCTCCGCCTCGTGGAAGTTGATCTTTTGGCCGTCCGGCAGCGCGATGAAGCGAAATTTGGAGCTATGGTCGCTATAGAGCTTGGTGTTGACGCTATAGGGGACCAACCCGTCGGAGGGGATATGGGCGGCGAGGTCGCCGCGGAAGAAGCAATAGTCCGACAGGTTGTCGAAATACTCCCCGACCGGCGGAAGCGTGAGCTCGCAGGTCGAGGTTTGGCCGTCGTTCGCGTCGTCGCTGCAGCCGATAAGCGTGGCGGCAGCGACGAGCGCGAGCAGTGAGGCGCGCAGCAATAAAGCGTTGGGTCGAGACATCGTGTGACCTGATTAGAAGGAGATCGCGGGGAGTTCGGTTCCCTGACACTCATAGTGGCAGAAGTCCATCCAATCAGCGGAGCAGCTGGTGGCGTCGATCGTCGCGTTGCCCAGATTGGCGTGGATGAAGCTCGACGGGGCGCCGTCGCTGGTGTTTTCGAAGAAGCAGTTTCGAATGTCTTCGAAGGTCTTCCCCGCATCCGCGTAGCCCGCGTTCACGAAGCCACCAAAGGCAAGGTCGGGAATCGGCGGGGTTTGGGAGATCATCGAAGCCAGTCCTTCGGGTTGGGTGCCGTTATTCTCGAAGGTGTTGTTGTGGACATAATTTGCCTCGGAGAAGGGGTAATAGGAGGCGTCGTCGATCTCGGTGCTCAGGGCGAGGTAGCTGGCGATGATCAGCCCCAGCGAAATATTGCCCTTGATGGTATTGTCGTGAATGTCGTTTTTGCTGCTCGACAGGATCAAGATGCCGGTGCCGCGCGGGACGTTGGCGACGATATTGCCGCCGGGGGCGAAGTTGGCCTGGTTATTATTCTCGATCAGGTTGTTGTGGACCTTATTGCTCGAGCCGTCGGTGACCGAGAGGTTGGGCAGGTCGAAGATCAGCAGGCCGCCGGTGTTGTCGTGCAGGTGGTTGTCGTAGGCGTCGGCGAAGGAGGTATTCTCCAGCTCGAGGCCGGCGACGTTGCCGAAGGCTTCGTTATTTCGCACGATCGCGTTTTTGGTCTGGCCGACGTAGATGCCGGCGTCGGAGGCGTTGCTCACCTTGCAGCCCTCGATGAGCACGTTGGTCGTCAGCACCGGGTACACGCCGTAGGCGCCGTTGCTCTCTTTGGGGCCGCCGTCCCAGGTCACCGTCAGGTTGACCAGTTCGACGCCGTCGGCTTCCTGGACTTTAATTCCGTCGCCGGCGGTGTTTTTGATGGTGAAATTGGCCGCCCGGAAATTGTCGACGCCGGTGATCAGCAGGCCGTTGCCGCCCGATTCCTGGCTTTTGAAGTCGAGAATCGTGTTATCCTGGCTCTCGCCGCGAATCTCGATATTGGAGAGATTTGGGTCATTGAGTTGCAATTGAGCGTTGATGGGGTAAACCCCGTCGTTGATGCAGAGGACGCTGTCGCTGCTGAGCAGGTTTAACTTCTCGCTGATATTGATGCGGTTTTGCTCGGCGTCGTCCGTCGCGGTGACGAATTCGGTGCAATCCTCCGAGAAGGCCTCGCCCGCGTCGTTATTCGCAGTGTTATTGGTGGTGTTGTTCTCCGCGGGGTTGTCATTTCCACCGTCGTCGCCACAGGCGGCCGCGATGAGAGAGAGGGCGAGGGCGCCGATCAATAAATGCTTAGACATTATTCGCTCCGAATGATGTAAATGAGGTCAGATTAGGTGCCTTGCAGTGTAGACCAATAAAGGCGGCGGCGTCAATTTGGCGAGCTATAGCGGGCGAAAACGAGGATTTGGGCGAAATTTATTATGGCCGAGCAAGAAGAGAAAAACCTGGGGGAGCTCATCACCGAGAATGTGCGTGAGCGCCATTACGATGTGGACGGCAATAATAACGGCTGGCGCCTCGACCGTTTTTTGACCCAATGCATGCCGCGGGTGTCGCGCAGCCTGGCCGGGCGCATCGCGCGTGATGGGGATGTGCAGGTGATTCCGCGGCGCAAGGTGAAGGCGGGGACCCGCCTGCGCACCGGCGACGTGGTCATCGTGCGCCAGCAACTCGACCCGGAGCGGGTGCAGGACGCGCAGGTCGAAATTATCCACCACGACGACGCGTTGATCGTGGTGGGCAAGCCGTCCGGGATGCTCGTGCACGAGAGTAGTTCGGTGCGCCTCAATACGGTGCAGATGTATCTGGAGCGCCAGGGTTTGGAGGACGCGGAGCCGGTGCATCGGCTTGACCGCGAGACCAGCGGGGTGCTGATTTGCGCGGCGCGCCGCGACTGCGTGCCGACGCTGCGCGGGTTATTTGCGACCGCGCATCCCCAGAAGATCTACCGCGCGTTGGTGCTCGACCCGGACGAGGTTTGGCAGGTCGGCGAGAGTCGCTGGATTGACACGCCGCTGGGGAGCGACACGACCAGCCGCATGGACGTGCGCATGGGCGTCGGCGACCTCGAGGCGCGCACGCACGTCGAGGTGCTCGGGCGGCTCGACCACGCGTTCGGGCCGATGGCCGACCTTCGGGTGCGCATTGAGACCGGGCGCCAGCACCAGATTCGCATTCACCTGGCCCTGCAGGGAACCCCCATCGCCGGAGACAAGCTCTACGGGCAGACCGATGAGTTCTTTATGGCGATTACGAGCAATCCCAGGGACCCGGAATTGCTGGCGCAGCTCGCGTTTGACCGCCACGCCTTGCACGCCTGGAAGTTGATTATGCCACACCCCGACAGCGGGGAAATGATGGAGTTTGAAGCCGCGCTGCCGGACATCTGGGGCGCTTAAACCAACGAATTGAACACACGAAATTTACTTTTATCAAAATTGGAGTAGCCCATGCTTGCAATCGTATCCCCGTCGAAATCGCTGGATTTTGAGAGCGAATTGCCCACCAATCTCTACACGCAGCCCGAGTTTCTCGACCAGTCACAGCTGCTGATTGACCAACTTCGCGGATTCGACGTCGATGGACTGCGCGAGCTGATGAGCGTCAGCGAGAACCTGGCGGAGCTCAACGTCGAGCGAAACCACGCCTTCGAGACGCCCTTTACCCCCGAGAACGCGCGCCCGGCGATCTTCGCCTTTACGGGCGATGTTTATACGGATTTCCAATTGGCAAAATACCGGGAGGAGGACTTCGACTATGTGCAGGACCACCTGCGCATCTTGTCGGGGCTCTACGGGTTGCTGCGCCCGCTGGACCTGATTCAGCCGTACCGCCTGGAGATGGGCACGCGACTGGAGAATGAGCGCGGAAAGAATCTCTATGAGTTCTGGGGAGAGCGTATCACCGACGCGCTGGCCGTGGCGCTCGAGGCGCAGGCGCAGGGCGATGAGCCCATTTTACTGAACCTAGCCTCCAAAGAATATTTCAGCAGCGTCGACTTTAAACGCCTGAACGCGCGGGTGGTCGACGTGAAGTTTATGGACCTTAAAGGCGACAAATATAAGACGATCACCTTCTATTTGAAGCGTCTGCGCGGCACGATGGTCGACTGGATGGTTCGCAATAAGGTGGACTCGCTCGAAGAGCTTAAGAACTTTAAGGAGCGAAATTATTATTTCTGCCCGGAGCGTTCTTCCAAAGATACCCTTGTGTTTTTGCGCGATGAGAAGCCCTGAGCGATTTCCGGTCAGCAGGTCCGTAGGGATGCGGTGCGCCGCGAGACGAGAGCGAGTTTGCGATGGAATTTGAGCTGCAAGAATGCACGCTGCGTGGCTGGGAATACGGGGACGTCAACGCCCTGGTGCGCCACGCCAATCGGCGCGAGATCGCGCGTTATCTGCGCGATTCTTTTCCGCATCCCTACACCCATGAAGACGCCGAGGAGTGGGTGACCCTGGCGGGCGCGACCTACCCGCAGACCGACTTTGCCATCGTCGTCGACGATATCGTGGTCGGCGGTGTGGGGTTTGAGACCAAGACCGACGTCTTTCGGAAGAGCGCCGAGATTGGCTATTGGTTGTCGGAGAGATATCGAGGGCGCGGGATTTGCACCAGCGCGGTGCGCGCGCTGGTGCCCTGGGGGTTCGAGACCCGCGGCTTTGAGCGCATTTACGCCGGGGTATTTAGCAATAACCCGGCGTCGATGCGTGTGTTGGAGAAGGCCGGCTTTGAGCGCGAAGCGCGCCTGAAGCGGGCCATCTACAAAAATGGTGAGGTGCTCGACGAGATCATCTTCGCGACCTGGCCGGAGCAGTGGCGAAGCGATGAGGCTAAGCCATAAGCGGGTGACACCGCGGCATTAGAAGATTGCCTTGACCGCGTACTCGCCGAGGCTTCCGAGCACCGAGATCATGACCGCTGCGCCGACCGCCCAGCCAAACCCGTCGATCTTGAGTCGGTCGGTCGTGGCGTCGGTCATCTTGAGGATGATCGCGTCGATGATGATGCGGGTGACCACGGCGAAGAGCCAGGCGAGCCCAAGGGTCGCGATCGTAAAGACCGTGAAGAAGAGCCAGCCGAGCAGGAAGTTGAGCACGCCAAAGATGGCCGCGATGATCAGGGTGCTGGGCAGGTTTTTGACGTGGACGCCCGGCAAAATAGTGGCCGTCAGCCAGACGGCCAAGGCCATTACCAACCAGGATAAGAAAAAACTCATAACAAACTCCGTGGCCTTGAAGGTGGGTGAAACCAACGCATTGGATGCGCCGGCTTTGCTACTGGAGGCCAAGCTAGGCACGCGCTTGGCGAGGTCAAGGTTTGAGGTGCCGCTTTAGCCCGCCCCGGCGGGGGCGGGCGTGATTTTTCCGGTTGGCTCAGGCGTGTCGAAACGGGACGTCGCGCGCGGGCGGACGGCCGAGATTTTAGGAAAGAGAATAGGGTGCTATATAAAAGGAAAGCGCTCAGTCCGGGCAGGACTTTGCCCGGAACATTATCAATCTTTAGGAGAGAATATGCCAAATTTCGACGCGTCGACGGGGCAATGTCTGGTACGAATTTATCGTGAGGGACTCGCCGCGGCGGTCGGCCACGACCTGGTGCTCAAGGTGGGGGCGTTTTCGGTGGAGGTCGACACGCACGCGCCGCGCATCTCGGCCCAATTCCAGGCCGACTCCCTTCGCGTGCTGGGAACCCAGGAGGAATACGCGCGCGCGGCCGACCCGCAGACGATGACCTCGGCGGCGCTCTCGGCCCGCGACCGCGCGAAGATCGAGAGCAGCATGCAAAAGAAGGTGCTCGAAACGGCGCGCTTCCCGGTGATTAGATTTGAGTCAACGGGGGTGTCGGCCGGCGACGCGAGCGATATATTGGAAGTGCGCGGCACGCTTAATTTGCACGGCGTCGAGCGCGCGATTTCGGTGTCCGTAAAAGGGGACGCCGAGGCGAGCGTCGCGCGGGTGCGCCTGCATCAGCCCGACTTCGGCATCGAGCCGTTCCGCGCGCTGATGGGCGCCCTTAAGGTGCAGGCCGACGTGGAGATTGAGCTTCGCCTCGGCCTCGGCTTTGACGCGCTAAAGGGCGCCGCGAACCGCTGATTCCTTCCTCTCATCCTCCTCAGACGGAGCGGCACAGCGATGGGCGACGTCTTCTGGGTCATCTTAGTCGGGTTCGGGATGGGCTTTATCGGCTCGATCCCCCCGCTTGGCCCGGTCGCCCTGATGATGATCAATCGGGTCTTTAAGGGGCAGCTCAAATTCGCGTTTTTTACCGGCGTCGGGGGCGCCGTCGCCGAGGTGATCTATGCGGCCCTGGCGGTGACCGGCGTCGGACTTTTGCATAGCAAGGCGGGCGTCACCAGTGAACTCCTGGCGCTCATCTCTGCCAGTATTCTGCTCGGGGTCGGGCTCTACTTTTTCTATCAATCCTACAAAAAACACCCCGCGCCGGCACATCCCAATTTGGCCGAGCAGGGCGATCCCGAGCTCGCCGCCGACGCCTCGACGGGGACATCCTTTTCCCACTTTATGCGTGGGTTCTCGGTCTCCTTTCTAAACCCAATTCTCATCATAAATTGGACCCTGGCGGTCGCGTATTTCTTCTCGTTATTTCAGCTCAAAGCAGACCTGGTGGGCCAGCTTCTCTTCGCCGTGGCCGTGGGCGCAGGCAAGATCTTGTGGACCGCGATTGAGGTGATTCTGCTCAATCTATTTCGGGAGCGTTATTCCCGCGCCGTGCTGGCGCGGGTTGAGAAGGGGCTGAGCGTCGCGTTGATCGTGAGCGCGCTATTTTTAGGGTATCAGACGCTCTTTCTTGCGTGAGCTCTGGCGGGCAAGCGGCGATGGTTCGCCCCGCGTCAGTCTTCGCGCGCCAGGGCCTCACAGGTGGTGATGAGCAGGGTGATCCAGAGGGCCTGGGCCAGGGCGAGGTGGATAATCTGCATCCAGCCGGGAGCGCCCAGATAGATGTTGGTCGAGCCGATGAGCAGCTGCGCCACCACCAGCGCCAGCACGACCCCGGCGGCCTTCTTGGCGACCGCGGAGACCTCGCCGGTGCGAATGGTCGTGGTCAGTGCGATGAGTAAGACCGAGGCGCCCACGGCGATGACCGGGTGGATGATGCGCAGGCGCACCAGGAAGTGGTTGGCCGCCGAGAGGTCCCCGCGCACCCGGTCGAAGAGGCCGTGGCCCAGGGTCGGGTCGACGGGGAAGAGCGTGTCGCCCAGGGCGGTGACCGCGCCCATCATGCTGGTGATGACGATGAGGACGATGCTCAGGCCGAGCATGACTTTGAGGCTTTGCTTGGCGCCCTTTGACGGGGTCTTGCCGCCGCTTGCCCACCAGGCGCACAGCCCGGCCGAGCCGGTCAGCGCCAGGGTATTGACCAGGTGCAGCGCGATGACCACGGCGCGGGCGACCGAGTCGTTGTCGGCGACCAATTCGCTCAAGACGAGCTTGGCGCCGATCAGTGATTCAAAGATGATGAAGACGATGGTGATGATGGCCGCGACGCTGACGCGGTGGCGGATGCCGTAGAGCTTGGCGGCCCAGCCCAGCAAACCGATGGACAGGATGCCGAGCACGCCGGTGCTCAGCCGGTGGGTGAACTCGATGATGGTCTCCACGCTCGGGGCGAGCGGGATGATTTCGCCGTGGCAGCTCGGCCAGTGGTCGCCGCAGCCGGCGCCGGAGTGGGTGATGCGCACCCACGCGCCGAAGAGCGCCACCAGGATAAGGTAGACGACGAACGCCCAGGCGAAGTCGCGGTAGCGGCGCTGCGGTTTGGTCAGGGGCGAATTGGCGGCGGGTTTAGGCTGGGAGGCGGTCATCTTTGGGGCTCACGCGATGGTGCGGTCGAGGGCATCAAAACCGGGTTTTCTCTTAGGCCATCGGGCGGGCTAGCTCAAGGCGAGATTGGCGCGCCGACGTTGCTCAATCCAAAGGCGGGGATAGATTCGATGGTGCGGCGCGGCGCCGATATCATATGTTCAGCGCGCCTAAGGATTGAGGGGTCTTATGAAAAATCAGGGGGAGGCAAAGATGAACTTGAATGAGTTTCATCCCGCGTTGGGCTCGCCGTTCGCGATCCCAGCGGACGTTCGAGGATTATTCTCATCGCAGGGGTTTCGTCTCAAGGGACATCCCAAGCCTGGGGAGTGGTTGGCACAGCACGATGAGGGCGGACAGTCGTTGGATGATTTTAAGCAGTCAAAGCCCAATCGTCCCGACACCAGGCGCAACGTGATCTACCTGCAACCGATGGGGGATTGGCGCTTGCCGACGTGTCCATCGCTGGCCGCGCTTCAGCATTACGCGCGCTCGTTTTTTGGCCAGCCGGTCGAGGTGCTGCCGTCCATCGCCCTGAGCAATCTTCACGTCACCGAGCGCGAGAACCCCCACGAGGGCCAGCGCCAATTGCTCACCACCGATATCCTTCGCCTGCTGGCGCACTCGCTGCCCGATGATGCGTTTTGCATGCTCGGCATCTCGCTGGTTGACCTCTATCCGGACCCGAATTGGAATTTTGTCTTTGGGCAGGCGAGCCTGCGAAATAGGGTCGGGGTCTATAGCTTTGCGCGCTATATGGCCGAGGGAGATGCGCATCTGACGCTTCGCCGCAGCCTGAAGGTCATGGCCCACGAGATTGGGCATATGTATGGGTTGACCCATTGCACCTATTTTGAGTGCGGCCTCAACGGGTCGAATTATCTCGATGAGTCGGACCGCCGGCCGATTCACCTCTGCCCGGTTTGCCTGCGTAAACTGCATTGGAGCGCGGATCTGGACCCCGCCCAGCGCTATTTTGAGCTCGACAAAGCCTATCAGATGCTGGGCTTTCGGGACTCGGCGGAGTTCGTGCGCGCGCGGGTGCGGCGGATGCGAAACTAAGTCGCCTGGGGCTGGGAATTCTGCCTGGTCAGGCGAGCTTCTGGTGGACATTGAGTCTTCAAAATCGCTACTATCTGTCCTGAGTTATTTTATGAACTGAGGATGGATAAAATTAGAATGACAACGAATATTCGATGGCGCGCGTTATTGGTGATGTGTTTTTGGTGTGTCGCGGTTGGCTGCGGGGATGACTCCTCGCCGTCAAACGTCAGTGACGCCGGCGGCGACGCCGTCGATTCCACGGACGTCGACGCCACGGATGCGGGCGAAGAGGATGGCACCGGTGGCGATGCCTTCGGCGAGGACGTGACCTCCGATGGGTGTCCGATGCCCCCAGAGATGCTTGTCGCGAGCACGCCCGAGACCGCGGCCTTTGCCGCCGACGCCGCCCAATGTGGCCAGGCATCCTTTGGCTGGCTGACCGATTTCGCCCAGGGCGCAGCCGGTGAGGGGCTGGGTGAAGTCACCAAATTGGGCCTGAAGCGCAACTTCACGGTCGCGGCGCTCGAGGCGGCCATCACCGCGCTCGGGGCGAACGCGCCGCGCGCGATCGCCCATGACGTGCGGGTTCGCCAATACGAGTATACAACCCAGGACCGCGGTGAGTTGGTTCAGGCGAGCGCGCTGGTCGCGTTCCCGACCGACTTTGAGCCCGGTGACGCGCCCAAAGATATCATCGTCCTCTTGCACGGCACGACCGGGTTTACCGACGCGTGTTCGGCCACCGAAGAGCTCGAGTATCAGGCGTTGGCGGCGCTTATCGCATCCTTCGGCAATATCGTCGTCGCGCCGGATTATATTGGCCTTAACGGGGTCGGCGAGCCCACCGAATATCTGCATCCCTATCTTGTCGGTCAGTCGGCCGCGATTTCGTCTTTCGACGCGGTGCGCGCGGCGATGCGCATGAGCGGCGAAGAGCGGGGCGATTGGTGTTTGAACCCGCGCATCATCACCATCGGTGGCTCCCAGGGCGGGCATGCGGCGCTTTGGATGGACCGCTTGGCCCCGTATTATGCCCAGGAATTTGAGCTCCTCGGGACCGTCGCGACCGTCCCGCCGGCCGATATGATCGGGCAGATGGAGCGCGCGCTCAAAGACCTGGTGAGGGCCAGCGGAAATACCGCGGCGTTCTTCGGGGCGAGCGCGGGTTGGTACGGTTATGGGGACCGCCTCGACGAGGTCTTCGTGTCGCCGCTCGACGTGGATGTGCCGGCTGCGCTGGGCGCCGGCTGCAGCTTCGATGACGTCCTTCCTGCTGAGCCGACCTCGCCGGCCGATATCTTCCAGCAACCGCTTATCGACGCGGCCGTCGACGGCACGCTCCTCGATATGCAGCCCTGGGGCTGCATCACCGCGGAGAACGGTTTGACGACCACGAGCGTCGAGCGCATCGCGCCCGAGAGCGACTCCTACGGGATTCTCTTTGTGTTGGGCGAGAACGACGAACTCGTCGATACGGCGATTGAGCGCGACTCCTTCGACACCCTCTGCGCGCAGGGCTTGCAGATGGAATATCTGGAATGCGCGGGCGCCAAGCATGGCGAGACGACCTTACTCGCGCTCCCCGAGATTTTGGATTTCGTCGACGCTCGCCTCGCCGGCGAGACCTTCGCGGGAGCGAGCATCTGTGAGCAACGCGCCCCGGTGACGTGTCGTGGGGCTGAGTTGCAGGAATAAGTGTATTGATTGGTCGCGCCGCAGGCAGCATCTGCGGGGCAATCAAAAAGGCGTCGCGACCGTGGTCGCGACGCCTTTTTTAGTCCTGCTCTTCGGCGATTTCTGCCATCTGCTCGAACATCTCTTCGAGGTGGCTTCGGCTGGCGTCGCCGGTCAGCCGGCGCAGCACGTTGCCTTTGTGGAAGAAAATCAGCGTCGGGGTGTCGCGGATGCGGTATTCGTTGGTCAGCGCCGGATGTGCGTCGATATTGACCTGGCCGACCTGAATGCGCGCCTCATATTCCGTGGCCAGCTCGTCGAGCACGGGGGTAAGTGTCTTGCAGAGTCCGCACCACTCGGCCCAAAAATAGGCGGCGACGGGCAGGTCAGACTCGAGGACTTCTTGCTCAAAATTATCGGTGTTCAGCTCCATGCTGGCAGGTTTCATCGATGGATTCCTTGGGAGAAAAGGCCGGACTTAAAGCCGCGATTGGCGAGCGTCGTGGCCGGCCAAATAAGCGTATGTGAGCGCTCTAACTACCTTAAAACGGCGAAAATCGCAATTAAGCCCGAAGTAGGTCGTGGTATACGATGTAGACGAGAGGGTGCGCGCCCGGATTTTATGGGCGTTGGCGAGTTGAATTTGCGCGTCTTTTTTGCCAGAGTGCGCCTTGAAATCTAATGCGTTATTTTTTGCGTGACCGATGTCAATTGTTGGAAGTATTTTGCATCCCGATGGCGATTCTAATCGATGAATCGCCTCAAATAATAAGGATAGAGAATGAGAAATTTACTGCGCTGGATGGCTCCGCTTGGCCTGATTATTTTGATGGGTGGCGCGGCTTGCACCGAGTCAGTCGCCGATCGCAATAACGGCGAAGGTTGGATTGACCCCGACGGACAGCTCGACGAGGGGGATGCAACCGACGCGGGCACGGCCTCCGACGTTGATAATGGCGGAGGGACCGCCGATGGCTCGACGGACCCAGGTCTGACCGATGCGATCTCGCCCGGTCCGGATGGTGACGGCGCTGGGGATGCAGGCCCTGCTGTTGATGCAGGTCCCGCTGTTGATGCAGGTCCCGCGGATGTTGGGTCGGTCGACGCCGGCCCTGGTGGCACGTGCGCCAGCAATTCGGAGTGCGGCAATGGCGAGGTGTGCTGTATCAGCGGGATGCAGGGTGAGCAGGTGTGCATGCCGGCAGCGTCCTGCCAGGTCGGCGGCGGAATCTGTGAGGTCGCCGATGAATGCGGCGAGGGCGAGGGCTGCTGTGAGTTGGGTCAGGGGCTTCCCAAGCTTTGCTCGACCTTCTGCGCAGATGACGGCGGCGGCGACAACGGCGGTGGCGGCGCCTGCGAAGCGGACCAGGATTGCGCTGGCGCTGAGCAATGCTGCTCCGGCTTCCTGGGCAACTATTGCGCGACCGATTGTGGCGGCGGTGGATTGCCCGGCGGCGGCGAGGGTTGCCAGGTCGACGAGCAATGCGGCAGCGCTGACCAATGCTGTCCGAGTCCGCTCGGTAATTATTGCGCACCGGAGTGTGGCGGAAGCGGTGGATTGCCCGGCGACGGTGGACTGCCCGGCGGTGGTGAAATCACCACTTGCGCCGCGGATTCGGAGTGCAGTGGCGGAGATCAATGCTGCGTCCTGATGGGACAAGGCGTTTGCTTACCGGCCGATATGGGCGTGCAACTCCCCTGCGAATAATGCCGCGCTCGCCTTAGCCTGCGAGCCACGCTGAAAAAAGCCCCGACGCGAATCTTCGCGTCGGGGCTTTTTTTGCCTGATACCGCGTGATTATTTCTGGCGTTGGTAGGTGCCGGTGAGCGTACCGTGCGCGTTCGCGTCCGTCTGTAACTCACTGAGCAGGGCTTCGGCGGTCGGCGTATTGGCGAAGCTGGTGCCGGGATGGTCCAGAGCGAAGACCTCGAAGATATAGCGGTGGGCGTCGTCGCCTTCGGGCGGGCAGGGGCCGGTATAGCCGACGGTCTTGGCGATGTTGCTGCTCTGCGAGGCGACGACCTTCGTGTCGGCGCTTATGCTCAGCGCGACCTCGGCCGACGGCGGGAGCCCCTCGGGGAGCCCGGTGGCGGCGGCCGGGATCGTCCAAATACCCCAATGATATACGGTGCCGTTGGGGGCGTCGGGGTCGTGCATCACGACCGCCACGCTCTCGGTGCCCTCGGGGAGGTTCGACCAGGTAAGCGGCACCGACAGGTTGTCGCCGTCGCAGGTATATTTCGTCGGGATGGCCTCACCATCCTTAAAGGCGCTGCTGCTCAACACGATATCGATGGTCGACTTCTCGGTAGAGGGCTTCGCTTCGGCTTTGGGGGCCTCCTCGGCCGGCTTCACTTCGGCCGTCTCTTCTTCCTGCGGCGCGGACTTGGTCTCACAGCCGAAGCTCGCGACCAGAAGCGGCGCCAATAATAGTGCTTTGATTTTCATGCCGGGGTCCAAAGATAGAGGAGCGTTAGAATTAGCGGGTCAAAGCTCAAAGGCGCGTCGAATTGGCGCGCCTTTGAGGGGGCTGCACGACCTGCTTAGAACGAGGTTTCGCGCAGCAATTGGTCGGCGATGCGGGCCTGTGCGTCGTTGTCCAGGGCGAGCGCCTGCACGAGCGCCTGCAGGAATTCGTGCTCGTTTGTGTCGACGCGGTTATCGCTGGTGGAGATGCGCCCCGCGTAATAATAGGCCTCTTCACGCAGCCAATCTTCCTCCAGGCGCGCGCTGATATCCATGCAATATTTGAGCACGCCACCGGGCTCGGCCAGATAGCGCCTCGACTTGTCCAGCGACTCTTCGACATAGCTCTTAAGCGCGGTCGACTGATTCCAGTCGAGCACGCGCAGCAAGGAGGTCAGCTCCTCGCGCTCCACGGCCGAGACGTCGTGGTCGGCCGACATCGCCAGGGCGAGCGTGTCGACGAGCGCGAGCTCCTGGGTGTCGCTGATTTTTGAGAAAGAGCGGTTCGAGAAGAGGTTTCTTAACGCCGTGATCATTCCGGAACTCATCGCAGGTGCCTCGTATAGCTAGGGGGAGTAGAATTTCATTTTAAATGACGCCCCGAGTCTAGCGCACCCGCGTCGCCTTAGCGAGCGGCGATACCGGCCGGGGCAGGGCGGGCTTAACTTTTGAAGATCTGGGCCTTGAGGGCCGACAGGTATTTTTGATTCTGGGCCTCGCGCTGGTCGGCCAGGCTCTGCGCGTCGCCGGCGCGCTGGATATCGATGGTCTCGGGCGGAATCTCGGCCAAAAACCGGCTCGGCTCGCGGTCCTCGGCCTTGCCGTAGCGCATGCGCGTGGCCGCCGAGGTCAGCGTGAGGTGGCGCTTGGCGCGGGTGATGCCGACGTAGGCCAGCCGGCGCTCCTCGCTGAGGTCCTGCGGGTTATTCATGCTGCGGATATGCGGCAGGTATTCCTCCTCCATGCCCACCAAAAACACGCAGGGGAACTCCAGGCCCTTTGAGGAGTGCAGCGTCATCAATTTGACGCCTTTTTGCTCCTCGGATTTGTCGTTCATATCGGAGCGGTCCAGCGCGATGCGGGTGAGGAATTTTTGCAGCGTCCCGCCCGATCGGTCCTGATAATAGGCCAGGGACGACAGGATCTCCTCGACGTTGTCGACCCGGCGGCGCGCGATGCGCGGGTTCTTCTCGGTGCTCAAAATATGGTTGATCATATGGGTGCGCTTGAGCACGTCGCGGCCAAGCTCGGCTAGGCGCACCGTCGGGTCTTGCTCGGCGGCCTCGAAGCGGTCGCCGAAGTCATCCAGCATGTCGACCAGGTCGCTGAGCTTGTCGCTGACCTTGTGCCCGATGCCCTCGACCCGCGACGGGTCGCGCGCGAGCTCGTTGAGGGCGCGCCGAAACGTCCATTTGTTGACGTGGGCGAACTCGCTGATGCGCTCCAGCAGGGTCGGGCCGATGCCGCGCGGCGGCACGTTGACGATGCGCCGGATGCTGACCTCGTCGTTGGGGTTTGCGCAGGCGCGCAGGTAGGCCACGAAGTCCTTGACCTCTTTGCGGTCGAAGAATTCCTGGCCGCCCAGCACGGTGTACGGGATGCTATAGGTGCGCAGCGCCTCCTCGAAGACGCGGCTCTGCGGGTTGACCCGGTAGAGGATGGCGAAGTCGGAGTAGTCGAGGTCGTAGTCGAGCTTGTAGCGCTCGATCTCGGCGGCCACATATTCGGCCTCCTCGCGGTCATCGTCGCACTCGATATAGCGCAGCTTCTCGCCGTCGCCCGCCGCGCTCCACAGGGCCTTGTCTTTGCGCACCTCGTTATTGGCGATGACCGCGTTGGCGGCGTCCAGGATGAGGTTGGTCGAGCGGTAATTCTGCTCGAGCTTGACCATGACGGTGCCCTCGAATTGGCGCTCGAATTCGAGGATATTCTCGGCCACCGCCCCGCGGAACCCGTAGATGCTCTGGTCGTCGTCGCCCACCACGCACAGGTTCTGGTGGTCTTTGACCAGGTGGTTCAAAAAGAGCAGCTGCAGCATATTGGTGTCCTGGTACTCATCGACCATGACATATTGAAATTTTTTGGCGTATTTTTGCCGGATCTTCTCGTGCTGCTCGAAGATATGCACCGGCAGGCAGATCAGGTCGTCGAAGTCGACCGCGTTTAAGCCCTTGAGCGCTTTTTTATAGAATCCGTCGATCTTCTGGGCGTATTGGGTCAGCGGGTCATGGCGAAGCTCGGGGAGGTCCTTGGGCTCGCAAAACCCCATCTTCGCCTTGCTGATGATGCTTAAGATACGCCCCGGGTCGACGATCTTGGGGTCCAGGCGAAACTCCTTAAGCGCGTCGCGGATGATCGCGTTCTGGTCGCCCTGGTCCAGAATGGCAAAGGGTTTTTTATACCCGAGCGCGTCGATATCACGGCGCAAAATATCGGCCCCCAGGCTGTGGAAGGTCGACAGGTAGACCTGCTTTGCGAGCTTCGGCCCCGTGACCCCGGCCACGCGCTCCTTCATCTCGGTGGCCGCCTTATTGGTAAAGCTCACCGCCAGGATGGACTCGGGCTTAATGCCGCGCTGGATCAGATACGCGATGCGCGTGGTGATCACGCGCGTCTTGCCGCTCCCGGCGCCGGCGAGGATCAGCAGCGGCCCGTCGATATGCGTGGTCGCCTGGCGTTGTTCGGGGTTGAGCTGATCGAGGTTGAGATTCAACATGGTGGGTTCCGTCGGTCTTGCAGATACGAGTGGTGCGTCCGCTACGTGGTGGCGGGGGCGATATCAAGAGGATTAATGGTTCTTCGAGGCGGTCGCAATTGCAAATCGAGATTTGCAGGGCTGCTGAGCGCCGGCCACGTCCTCGGTGGGCTAAGGCATTGATTATTTGGGCTCAATGGGTAGCATTAACATCGGAGCCAGACCTTCCAGGTCTGGGGGAATAGGCGTTTCGCAACCAGGTCAAGATGACCTGGCCCCAATATCTGATGCCCGCTGAACGCCTACACTACAGGTAATGCTTAGGGCACAATAACGGTGAATTGTTTGCAATGATTGTCTCTCAACTCAAATGGATGAGCAAAGCGGGGGCGGAAGCCGAGGTTCTTGTCGCGTCTACTACCGGAGACTTCGCAGTGTGGGCATTTTGTTGTCCCTGCGATTTTGCGGTTGGCGATGCTGTAGAACTTCCGCTGGGCACGCTCGATGTGATCGCTTTCGCAACAGAGGAGCGCGAGCCGCGGGCGTATTGGCAAAAGAGCCTGGGCCCATGGTGCTATAACTTTGTGGGCAGATTACTTGATACCTCGACGAGCTTGGCAGACGTCGGTGGTCTCTTGATCGAGCTCGACACCGACATTCCGTGGGAGATCGAAGAGGGCGATTGGTTTGAGTTTACTTGTGGTCGATTGGATTTATAGCCGTCAAAATTCCGATGTGTCGCCGTCGAGTCCGCACGCGTCAATCTTTGTGGCCGTGATGGGGGCCTTACACATTTGCCAATGCTGCACTGTTCGAAATCCGGAGAAATAATGGTCGATTATACGAAGGCCGAAATGCTTACGCGCCGACTCGAGAGCTCGCCCCAACGCTTTTTTGAGTCCGGTGCGTGGAGTGCGTTGCTTGAGCAGTATTTCAATGGTTATCCGGTGGAAACGCTTCGCCCGTGGTTAGCCAGCGATGATTATTATGTGCGTAAATCAGCCTTATGTATTGCCTCCGAATTGGGGATTGAGGCCGCCTTATTGGTAGAAGATATTCTTCCGGTTTTTGCCTCAACCGACCCCGAGCTTGTTTATTATGCGTTAGATATTGCAATCATAGGCTCTCATTTGTGCCCAGAGGCACTGGTGGAAATAGCTCACACGATGGATTCAGAAAATGAGTTTCTGCGTCGGCGCGCGATGGTTTTGCTCTCCACAAAGCGGCCAAAATACCTCGTGCCGGCGCTTGAGGCTCTACAAGCGCATGAGCCCGACGGTGAGCATGCTAAAGGGCTTCTGAGTCTAGTAAACGCCAGTCAACTCTCTGTGGAGACGGCACGGTCCTTTATTTTGAGCGCCCGTCCGTTGTTGCGTCGGTATGGTGCACTAATTGCTGTTCATAAGGAGGAGTCTCGATCTGGCTTATTGAAACTCCTCGAGGCCAGCGATGACGGTGATTTGCGCTATTTTGCGAATAATGTGCGCTTAGATGGTAGGTGTGGCAATTAACCTTCTGATTTATATGCCTCTAATCGGCGAAGGCGTCGCTGTCGCGCGACCTGTCCATGCGATTTCATTAGGACAAGATCGCTTCGAGATACCCAAGGATACTGTCGTGCCCGGCGATGAGTGTTGGATGTTTCAGCCGGGCGAGCAGGTCAGGTGTGAGGCGAGGAGAGATGCTCGGGGCGTCTATTGGTTCGCCGTCGAACGAATTAGGCGGTCAGTCTGATTCACCAGCCGGGCAAGCCGGCTGGTGTCTGCGCGGCGCCCCCCGGAGTGCTCCAAACACAGCGCACCCAAAGCGCCTCGCCAAAAGCGACAGAAGGGGGCTTGCGTGCCGCGAAAGTTTCTCGGCGTGTTGGGTGGCATGGGTGTGGATCTCGTATTTATCAAGGCCTGAACGCGTAGTCGCCGCCGGTTGAATTGAAAAAGGAGCGCCGTCTATGGCAAAACTGTTTTCGACCAAGAACTCAGTTACTGCCAAGGAGGCGCCCCATGGTCCAACAATCGCATGAACGAGACGAGATTCGCAAGCAACTTCAGCCGTTTTTCGAAGACCTGATCGAGACGGTCATCCAGGCTCGAAGCAGCGAGGAACCAAGGATTACCGAGCTAAAGATTGCCCGCGCGGGCGACCGGCTCGGAGCTGAGGCAATCGGCCGATGGTTACTCGGCTATGACCTCGACGCATCACTTATTAATGTCGATGGGGCGTGTCATTATCGGATGAGCAAACCCGTCGAAAAAACCTACCACACACAGCGCGGCGAGGTTCGGCTGGCGCGCCATGTCTATCGTCCCAGCGGCGAGCACAACGGCGCGATTGTCTGCCCACTGGAGGCGAGGGTCGGGATGGTGCACGGGGAGTGGACACCCGGCTGCGCCGAGGCGATGGCCTATATCGCCCAGGAACTTCCCGAGCGCGCGGCCTCAAAAGTCGCCCAAAAATTGGGAGCAATGGCGTACTCCTTTAATAGCTTTAAGCGCGTCGCGCGCACCCTTGGGGCGCGCTGGGAAGCGGACCGGGATCAGCACGAAGAGGCCACGATTCAAGCTTTTAAAATACCCGATGCGGCCGCCCGACTCGCGGTGTCCATCGACCGAGTGAGCCTGCTGATCGATGAAGAGCAGAAGCTGAACTGGCGCATGGCGTATTGCGGCACGCTGACTCTTTACGACGGCACAGGCGAGCCACTTAAAACGCTTCGATACGGGCGTATGCCGGGCGAAGGTGCCCATATTTTACGCGAGCAGATGAAGTGGGATGTGGCGGCGATTGGCGGGCGCCGAGAGGATTTAGAGGTCGTCACCTTAAGCGATGGGGCGGCCGAATTATGCAACATCCTCGATGCCGATTATCCCGAAGCGGCGCGCTATATCGACTATTATCACGTTGTCGAAAAGCTCTCGGCCGCCCTCACTGCGTTTTGCAATAAGCGCTCCACGTCGAAAAAGGCGAAGGAACTATTGGCCAAATGGAAAACCGAATTGCTCAACACACCGAATGCCATTGAGAATATAGAGCGAACGATCAAACGCTGGCGAGCTGTGAACCTCGAGGTCGGCGGGCAAAAACCGGTCCACCAGGCGTTGACCTACATTGCGAATCACAAGGCCCAAATGAACTATGCCGAGGCGCGCGCCAAAGGCCATCCCATCGGCAGCGGACACGTCGAGGCCTGCTGTAAACAACTGGTGCAGACGGGAATGAAGCGAAACGGGCAGCGCTGGAAGCCCCGTGGAGGACAGTCCATTTTGACGCTGCGAAGCTTGGCGACGGACGCCAGATGGGAGGACGCGATGCAGGTGATGATGCCGAGCTTTAAGCGGTGCGTTGAGCCAGCAGCTCAGGCGGCGTGATCAATATGAGATTCACACCCGGTGGCATCGAGGCGATTAAAGTGCTCTTTTATCCTGTTTTTACGATGCTGATATTCAATCGAGATGATTATGAATCGTCTACTTATTCTTTGCTTTTTCTTATATCAAATTGCCACTTTATCAGCATGCAGTTCAGACACCAATTCTGTCGGGTGTAAGTCGCAAGATGACTGTCGGGGAACGCGAGTTTGCGTGGATGGAGCGTGTACAGACCGGGATGTCGACGCCTCCCCTCCAAAAGATGGGAATGCTGTCAACGATGTCGACGAGGATATTGATCAAGATGATGGCGGCGCAGAAGATATCATTAATGATGCCGTTTCGGACGTTTCAGATGCGGATGCCGACGTAAATATCTGTCCGGATATATGCAATGGTGGTTGTCGAAACGGTGAATGTCATATTAAGAGTGTATCATTGGGTTCGATTGAATGTCCGGATGGTCTGGCGTGTGTCGTTCATTGTGAGAGAGATTCGAGTTGTAGACGCCCCGTCAAATGCGGTGATGGGAAATGCACCGTTCTGTGTGAGGGGGAATGGGCATGCCAGGGGCCCATCGACTGCGGCGATTCGCCGCAATGCACGTTGCGCTGCCTGGGCCTTAACGCGTGTGAGGGGGCCATTCAATGTGGTTCCTCTGAGTGCCATATTGAATGCGGACAGGTTGGAGAGGTTGATACCGCTTGTAGCGGCGGGATCGATTGCGGCACGAATTCGTGCCAGGTGGCATGTCTCAACGATACGACTTGCGTTGAGTATTATTATCCCTGCCAGGACGAGGATTGCGGGGGCGCATATACCTGCAATGAGGCCGACTATTGCCGATGCATGGGGCCGGGGTGCTGGCCCACGCCGGATTGATGCGGGCGGTCAGTCGATTTTGATCGCTCTTTAATATCGGAGCCAGACCTTCCAGGTCTGGAAAGACAGGGCTATTGCTACCAGGTCAAGATGACCTGGCTCCGGGTGGCGAGCGTTCGCTGGGTCTCATTAAAACCGGAGCCAGACCTTCCAGGTCTGGGGGAATAGGCGTTTCGCTACCAGGTCAAGATGACCTGGCTCCGAGTAGCAAGCGTTCGATGGGTCTCATTAACATCGGAGCCAGACCTTCCAGGTCTGGGAAAGAGGCGTTTCGCTACCAGGTCAAGATGACCTGGCTCCGAGTAGCAAGCGTTCGATGGGTCTCATTAACATCGGAGCCAGACCGTCCAGGTCTGGAAAGACAGGGCTATTGCTACCAGGTCAAGATGACCTGGCTCCGGGTGGCGAGCGTTCGATGGGTCTCATTAAAACCGGAGCCAGACCTTCCAGGTCTGGGGGAATAGGCGTTTCGCTACCAGGTCAAGATGACCTGGCTCCGAGTAGCAAGCGTTCAATGGGTCTCATTAACATCGGAGCCAGACCGTCCAGGTCTGGGGAAAGGCGTATAGCTAGCAGGTCAAGATGACCTGGCTCCGAGTAGCAAGCGTTAAATGGGTCTCATTAACATCGGAGCCAGACCTTCCAGGTCTGGGAAGACAGGGCTATTGCTACCAGGTCAAGATGACCTGGCTCCGGGTGGCGAGCGTTCGATGGGTCTCATTAACATCGGAGCCAGACCTTCCAGGTCTGGGGGCATAGCCGTTTCGCAACCAGGTCAAGATGACCTGGCTCCGAGTGGCAAGCGTTCAATGGGTCTCATTAAAATCGGAGCCAGACCGTCCAGGTCTGGGGAAAGGCGTGTAGCTACCAGGTCAAGATGACCTGGCTCCGAGTAGCGAGCGTTCAATGGGTCGCATTAAAACCGGAGCCAGACCTTCCAGGTCTGGGGGAATAGGCGTTTCGCTACCAGGTCAAGATGACCTGGCTCCGAGTGGCAAGCGTTCGATGGGTCTCATTAAAACCGGAGCCAGACCTTCCAGGTCTGGGGGAATAGGCGTTTCGCTACCAGGTCAAGATGACCTAGCTCCGAGTAGCGAGCGTTCGATGGGTCTCATTAACATCGGAGCCAGACCTTCCAGGTCTGGGAAAGAGGCGTTTCGCTACCAGGTCAAGATGACCTGGCTCCGGGTGGCGAGCGTTCAATGGGTCGCATTAACATCGGAGCCAGACCTTCCAGGTCTGGGGGAATAGGCGTTTCGCTACCAGGTCAAGATGACCTGGCTCCGGGTGGCGAGCGTTTAATGCTGAAGCTGGCGGTCAGTCTGCTCTCCAACCGGGGGGAAGCCCTTCGCGTCGAGACGAGAATGGGATTTTCTGCCGGCTTTAGGCCCCTGACCCCTCCAGCCCCCCCATTCGTATCCCCCTTTGGGCGGGAAGCCTCCCCGAGAGAGGGGGATCCCATCCCCCCCCTGGACCCCATAGGGGCCTAAGGCTGGCATATTCTGGCGTTTTGACGGTTACTGGCGGTTTTAGGACGGGGACGCATCCCCCTCGGCGGGCCTACCGGAGCGACGAGGGGGGGATCCGGACCGGGGGTGGGGAGGGGGGGGAGGGGTCAGGGGGGCATAAGATCGCAAAATCGATCGCGATGACGCTTTTTTACCCCCATCGGATCCCCCCGGCGAGGGCCGAGCCGGGCGCGAGGGGGGGATGGTATGGGGAGAGGAGGGGTGTGGGAGGCCTGAAGGCGACACATTACGCCACGCAGCTCATCCCACTCGCCAGGGCATCAGCGCGAGAATCGGGTCTTTTTTGAGCAGGCTGGCGAGCATCGCCGGCTCGGCGAGTGCGTCGAGCCAGTCGCTCGCCTGGGGCACCAGGGCCTGGCCAAGCGCGCCGAGCGCGCCGGCCTGAATCGACGGGCTCTGCAAAATCGAGCCGCGCAGCGCTGATTTCAGGTCCTGTTGGCGGTGCGAGATATAGGTCAATTCGGTCTTCTTGGCGTCCATCACGCACAGCTTGGCCAGGCGCTCGACGGCCAGGTCCATGCCGCCGATATGGTCGACGAGGCCGCGCTTGTGGGCGGCCTCGCCCAGGTAGACCCGGCCGCGGGCGTAGCGGTGCAGGCGGCGGCGCGACAATTGGCGCGATTGGCCGACCCGCTGCAAAAAGCGGCGATAAAAACTGCGGGCGTCGGCGTCCATGCGCGCCATCATCTCGGGGCTGAGCGGCTCGGTGAGGCTGGCGAAATTGTCGGCGTCGTGCTCGAAGATGGCCTCGAAGTTCACGCCGATTTTGGCCGGCACGCCCGGCGCCGACATCTTGCCGGTGATGACGCCGATGGAGCCGGTGAGCGTGGAGCGCTCGCAGATAATCTCGTCGGCGGCCACCGCCAGATAATACCCGCCGCTGCCCACTACATCCGAGCATTGGGCGATGACCGGTTTGGTGCGGCGAAGCTCCTCGATGGCGTGCCAGATGATATCGCTGGCCAGGGCGCTGCCGCCCGGGGAGTTGATATGCAGGATCACCCCGGCGACGCGCGCGTCCTCGCGAACCCGCCGAAGCGCGGGGATGACCTCGTGCGGGTCAATCGTCACCGCCGATTGCCCGGGGATATTCATATTCGGCATGACGATCATGCCCGAGAGGTCGAGCACCGCGAAGCGCTTGGGCCGGCGAAAGAGCGGCTTCCACCGGTAGGGCTCCGGGGCTGAGGCGAGGTATTCGTCGGCGTTGAGCATCAGCGTATCTGAGCTGTTTTTGGGCGCCTTTGCGTCGGGCGCCTCCAACTCGCCGGCCTCCAGCTCGCCCGCCTCCAGCCAGCCCCGGACCGACTCGCGGAAGACCTCGCCGTCGATAAACCCGCCGCGGCGCGCCGTGGGGGCGTCCATCGGAGCCTGCTCAAAGAGGCGGTCGGCCTGGGCCGGGGTGAGGCCGCGGCGCTCGGCGATGCGCTCGAGCAGCAGATCTTTAAGGCTTCGGTAGAGGTTTTGCATCATCAGGCGTTGGGCCAGGGGCATCGACTCGTGCAAGAATCGGTGCGAGGCGGTCTTAAATTCGCCGATATGCACAAATTGCGGGACGATGCCCAGCTTCTGGAGCGCCTCGTGCACAAAATATTGCTCGAAGCGCGGGCCAAAAGAATAGAGGCGCCCCGCCGGGCTCATCAGGATGGAGTCGGCGCTTAAGAGCGTCATATAATCGGCGGTCATGGGCATCTGGGTGTGCGCGACGATGTCTTTTCCGTGGGCGCGAAGGTCGTCGAGCAGCCGGTAGAGCTCGGTCTTTTGCCCGTGGCCCATCGCGCTTGCCTGCGGAATGAGCACGATGCCGTCGACCTCTTTCGCGTCGCGCAGGCGCGCCAGGTTCTCGCGCAGCTCCATAAAAGACGGGCCGCTCTGGAAGAATCGCGCGATCCCCTCCGGCGGGCCGAAGGGATAGCTGCTCTCTAAATCCACGCGAATATAGAGTTTCTTTTTGCGCCGAAACAGATAACCTAGCTTGAACCAAAAGCTCGACCACAGGTGGCCGAGGAGCATGAAGAGATTTCGCAGCAACACAAAAGGCGCGCGTAGCATGGTCGATATTCCTGAGCATAAGTCATCGAAGAAGCCCGCCGCGCGGGCGATGGATTCGGCGCGAGAGCGGGTGGGGCGCAATGTAGTCAGCCCCGCCGGTGATGTCGAGGCGTCGGCGCCGCGGGCCGCGCGGCGCACCTATTTTATGGGCGCCTGGGCGCTCCTTTTTTTGCTGCTGATTTTGGGCGCGCCGGCGTGCGTGGACACCGCCGAGTGCAACGCCACGGTGAGCTGTCCCGGCGGCGAGGTCTGCTTCGAGTATGAGTGCCGCCCGCGCTGTGAGTCGGCGGCGCAATGCCCCGCCGACCAGGTCTGCTCTCCGTGTCAGACCATCTCGGGCACCCACGACCAGGGTAAATGCTTCGGCGCCGACCTGAGCGCCTGCGTGGACGAAAATTCATGAATTTATGGGCAAAAATTGGGCTCATCGCGGCGGGGGGCGCGCTCGGCGCGCTGTTTCGCACGGGCATCGCCGAGGCGATTTACGCGCGCATGGGCCAGGATGGGTTCGCGTGGGGGACGCTCACGGTGAATCTTCTGGGGTGTTTTTTGATCGGCATGGCGCGCGCGGGCGTCGAGATCGCCGATTGGGGGAGCCCGGAGCTTCGCACGATTGTTTTTGCCGGGTTTCTCGGCGCGTTTACGACCTTTTCGACCTTTGAGGCCGACACGGTGGCGCTGTGGCAGACCGGCCAGCGCGCGATGGCCGGCGTCTACCTGGGCGTGAGCGTCGTGGGCGGTTTGCTGTCGCTACTATTTGGCTGGTATGTGGTGGCGCGCGCGGCGCTCTAAGTCTTAGGAGGGGCCGCCCGGGTCTATTTCGTGGCGCAAGGGAGAGTATGTCGAGACTGATTGATATCGAGATTGAGCAGAAACGAGTCTGCGTGAAATTTCCCTATAATCGCGACCTCTTGCCGGTGGTGCGTACCTTGCCGGGGCGCTGGTTCGACCGCAATTCCAAGGATTGGTACGTCCCGCTGGAGCATGTCGCGGTGGTGATCGCAAAATTATCGGCCCACCACTTTAAGCTGTCGGCGGAGCTGCGCGATTATTGCGAGCAAAACGGCACGCCGCTCGACGGCGGCGCGCCGCTGCAGGCCCCCGGCGCGCCCGCGTCGGCCGGGGCGCTGAAGGTCCCCGAGGGCACTTATTCGATCAGCCAGCTCAATGAGGAAGCGCGCCAGGCGCTTCGCCAAAAATTCAGCGACGATATCTGGCTGGTCGGCGAGATTCAGAATTACGACAAAAACCGCGCCACCGGCCACGCCTATTTTGAGCTGGTCGAGCGCCTGGCGCCCAATGAGGACCCGGTCGCGCGCCTGCGGGTGGTGATGTTTCGCGATGACCGCCAGAAGGTCGAGCGCGCGCTGGCCGGCGCGCCCGAGGCGATACGATTGCGCGACGGGCTGGCGGTGCGGCTGGCGGGGCGCATTGATTTATATGCGCCCAGCGGCTCCTACCAATTCATCATCAATAATGTGGATCCGACCTATACCACCGGTGAGATCCACCAGAATCGCGAGCGGGTGCTCGCCATGCTCGATAAAATGGGGATTCGCGAGCGCAACCAGCGCCGCCCCTGGGCGCCGTGTCCGCTGCGCGTCGGGCTGATCACCAGCGCCGGCAGCGACGCCTATAATGACTTCGTGCACGAGCTAGAGCGCACGGGTTTTGGCTTTGAAGTGCACGTGCATAACGCCAAGGTTCAGGGCACGCAGACCGAGCCGTCGGTGCTGCGGGCGCTGGATTATTTCGCGCGCCACGCCGCGGATTATGATGTCCTGGCGATCGTGCGCGGCGGCGGGTCGCGCTCGGACCTCGCGTATTTCGACACCGAAGCGATCGGCAAGGCGGTGTGTGAGCATCCGCTGAAGATCATCGTCGGGGTGGGGCACCAGCGGGACCAATGTGTGCTCGATTTTGTGGCCGAATCGCAGAAGACGCCGACCGCCGCCGCCCAGGCGTGCGCCGCGCGGGTGCAGGGGTATTTGGAGCGGGTCGAGAAGTTATTTGAGGGCATCGCCGCTGGCGCCGTCGAGCGCCACGAGGCCGAGCTGCATCGGCTGCGCGGGGCGTCGACGCGGCTGGAGCGCGCGGTCGATAGCCGCGTCAAGATCGAGACGCGCCGGCTCACCCAGGTGCGCGGCGCGCTGACTTACGCCGCTCAGCGCGGCCTGGTGCAGGCGACGCGCCGGGTCGACCGGGTCGAGCGGGCGATCCCCGCGGCCGCGATGAACCGGCTGAAGGCGCAGTCTCAGGCGATCGACTACGCCCGCTCGCGCTTGTCGTTGCAACGCATCAATCGGCATTTTTCCAGCCAGGCCAAGCGACTCGCCGACATCACCCGGCGCCTGGATCGCCGCGCCAGTGGCTTAGTGCTCGACCAGACGCGCCGCCTCGAGATGCACCGGCAGCGCCTGCGCCTGCTCGACCCTCAACGTGTACTTGAGCGGGGGTTTTCGATTGTGTCGACCGAGGCCGGCGTGGCGCTTTCGCCCGATGATATCCCGGCCGGCGCCGCGTTCCGGGTGCGACTTGCCCACGGTGAATTCGGCGCGCGACGCACCGACGCGCGCAAGGGTGACGCCGAGGCGGATGTCGATTAAGGTCGCGATTAGAAATTGTTGAAGATGAAATTACCGATGGATAAAGAGGGTATAATGGAGCAAAATCAACAGGATATCAGCGAGATTCGCTACGGTGACGCGATGGCGGAACTTGAAGGGTTGCTTGATGAAATCGACGGCAATGAAGTCGACCTCGATGAGTTGGCGATTAAGGTCGAGCGCGCGTCGCAATTGATCAATATGTGTCGCGGAAAGATCGAGCAGACCGAGATGCAGGTTAAAGCGATTATTGAGGGTTTGGCTGAACCCGACGCTGAGCGGGAGTGATTTCGGCCTGGCGCGGCCGTTTTATTTGCTGGATTTAACTCGCCAAATTGTTGCTTTATAAGTCGGGTGTTTATTTCTTTGAGGAAGTGCGTATCATTCCTCGACCTCGAAGCGCGGTCAAAAAAGCCGCTACGGGTCTCTTTTATGTGCATAAACATTTGCTTAGCCTTGTCATAAGACGTTCGAAACGGCTAAACTTTCGCTGCGGTCTTCGGTCAACTCGCCTTCAAACTGCTTTATAGTCTCGTATGAAATTTTACTGCGACAAGTGTCATACAAAATACGGAATTGCCGACGAGAAGGTTCGCGGCAAGGTCCTCAAGGTGCGTTGCAAGAAGTGCGACAACGTCATCACTGTACGTGAGCCGACCGAACCGGTGCGTGCGGCGCAGCCGGCTCAGGCGAAACCGTCGCGCAGTCAGCAGCGGCCGCCGGCGGTACAGGCGCCTGCCTTCGACCCGGCAAGCGCCGCGTGGCATTACTCGGTGAACGGGCAGAGTTATGGCCCGTTTCCCTTCGCTGATCTCTGCGCGCGTTTTGCGTCGGGCGAGCTCGGCGATGAGTGCTATGTCTGGACTGATTCCTACGCGGGCTGGAAGCCGGTGCGCGAAGCCGACGAATTCCTCACCGCGCTAAATAAGGGGCAGAAGCTTAAGCCGCGCAATCGCACCATCGGGATTTCGCAGGGAATCGCGGCGATCACCCCAGAGGACGTCGCCAAGCATCAAGAGGCGGAGAAGGCGCGTCTGGCTGCAGAGGCCGAGAAGGCCGAAGAAGCGCGTAAGGCAGCCGAGGCTGAGAAGGCAGAAGCGGCGCGCAAAGCAGCCGAAGCCGAAGCTGCGCGCAAGGCCGAAGAAGCGCGTAAGGCCGCCGAAGCAGAGAAGGCAGCAGAAGAGCGCAAGGCTGCCGAAGAAGCCGAGAAGGCACGCAAAGCAGCCGAAGCCGAGAAGGCACGCAAGGCCGAAGAAGACGCGCGCAAGGCAGCCGAAGAAGCCGAGAAGGCAGAGGCGGCGCGCAAGGCCGACGAAGAACGCAAGGCTCAGGAAAAGCGCGAGCGCGAAGCCGCCGAGGAGGCGCGCAAGGCCGAGAAGGCGCGCAAGGCCGAAGAAAAACGCGAGCGCAAAGCCGCCGAGAAAGCGCGAAAAGCCGAAGAAGCGCGCAAGGCCGAAGAAGAGCGCGAGCGCAAGGCGGCCGAGAAGGCTAAGAAAGCCGAAGAGGCGCGTAAAGCGCGCGAGAAGGAAGAGGCTGAGCGCGCCGAGAAGGCCCAGACCGACCGCCTCGCTAATTTGCGCGCGCGTCTCAACGCGCCGAGCTCCGACGACAAGGCTGAAGCCGCCGACGAAGCCTCGAACGAGGAGCCGTCTGCGCAGGATGAGCCCGATATCCTGGCTGGTGGATTGGCCGCCGATGGTGGCTCGGCTCAGTCAAGCGTTGATGGTGCGTCCGGCGGTGAGCCGTCTGAAGACGCGGCCTTCGGCGCCGTGCCTGTGTCCATCGGGGCGAAGGGCGATGAGGCTGGGCAGCCGGAACTCGAGATGCCCACGGCGCTCGACCTCGGCGGACCCGAATCCACCCCGTCAAACGACGCTCCTCTGGTCGGCTTCGGCGCGCCTACCCCCAAACCCGTCCCGACGCCGGATGCTCCGGAGTCTGTAGGCGCCGAACTCATCGACCGTATCGATGAGATCGAGAAGGATGAAAAGAAGAAAAAGGGTCTTTTGATCCTTGTCGGACTTCTTTTCGCCGGCCTCCTTATTGGCGGGGCGATGATCTTTGTGAATAAGAATAACGAGTCCATCGAGCCGAAAGTCGTGGAGAAACCCGACCTCAAAGAGGCGACCCCGGCAGCCGCCGAGACGGAGAAAAAAGAAGAGCCCGTTGCGCCTGCGGCGGACGAAAAGGCTGTGGCTGAAGCTCCGGTCGACGAGGGTGCTGACACGCCGGCCGCCGAGGACGAGGGTGAAGTCGTCGCCCAGAAAGAAGCCGCGCCGGCAGAAGACGCTCCGGCGAAGAAGCCCAAAGAAGTCGCCAGTGTGTTTCGCGGTGGAAATATCGTTGACTCCGCGCCCTCGCTCGACGAGGCGCTCGCCGCCTCCTCCAAAAAGGGCTCGAGCACGAAGACGATAAAGTCCGGTGACGATAAGGGCGTTTTGCTTAGCGCCGACCTGGACTCGCCGATCGCCAAGAGCAACCCGGCGTTTAACTCGATGAACGCGATTCGCACCGAGCGCAGTGATTCGGTCTATAGCCCGACGGCCGCCCTGAAGGAGCGCGAGACCGAGAACGCTGGCATGGGACAGGCCCTGAGCCGTAAAGAGATCAATCAGGGCGTCGACACCATTCGTCAGAGCGTGAGCGTCTGCCGCCAGCGCCATTCGCGTCGTGGTATGGACCTGGATGTGCGCAAAATTTATCTCACGATTACGGTCGCGCCCAACGGCCGCGTCACCGAGTCGCTGCTCGCGCCCGACCGCCTCGCCCATACCGAATTCGCCAAGTGTATGGACTCTCACCGCGCGCGCTGGCGCTTCCCAACCTTCGTGGGTTCGCCGCAGAAGATGCGCGCTCCCTTCGTTCTTTAAAACCTCTTAAACTCGCCCACGCATCGCAAAGCGATGGAAACGCTGGGCGAGGCCGCTGAGGTCGCGCCCTGGGATCACCCAGGAGTAATTTCTCTGGAAACACAGTCCGTCGATCTCAAGCGCCACTATCTGGCGCTCGGCGAGCTCGGCTTGGATTGCGCGGCGCGGCAAAAATCCCACCCCCAGCCCTAATAGAACCGCTTCTTTGATTGCCCCGGTGCTGCCGAATTCGAGGTCTAGCGGAGCGGGGCGTCGACCGGTGTTTTCGCGCAGGGCGCGTTCGACGACCTTGCGCGTGCCCGAGCTGCTCTCGCGCCAGATAATCGGCGTTTCGTCTAAGGCCGCCGCATTCTTGGGTAGACAAAATTTCTGAGGTCTGGCGGCCACGACCGCGACGATTTCATCATCCAAATAGGGCTCAAGCCGACTTCGGCCCTGATCGGAGGGTCCCTCCACCAGCCCCAGCGGCACCGTGCCTTGCTCGACCCACTCGATGACCTGCGTCGAGTTTCCGACCTTCAGCCGCACCGAGAAATGCCCGACACTCTTCAGGAAGTCCGCGATAAGCTGCGGCATAATATAGGTCGCAATCGTGGTGCTAGCCGCCAAGATGAGCGGCCCGACCGGGGCCTTTTCTGGCATCACCGCTGCCGCCGCCTCTTGTAGGAGCGCCTCAACGCGGCGTGCATAGTCCAGCAACTCGGCCCCCGCCGCGGTCAGCCTTACGCCGCGTGCGCTGCGCTCAAATAGCGCCCGCCCCACCTTTTGCTCAAGCTGTTGGATCTGCGCGCTGGTGGCCGGCTGGGATAAGAATACCCGCCGGGCGCCCGCTGAGATTGAACCAGCCTCGGCCACCGCGCGAAATATGGACAGGCGGCGCGAGTCAAAAGCGGATTGGGGCATCGTTGCGCTCATGAAGTATCGGTTTTGCTTATGGGTTATCGAGATAAGCGATTTGTTCTGCCGATATCATAGCGCCATAGTCCTGGGCGTAAAGCGCGCCGGGCGCAGAAGATGGCGCCGGCAGCGTGTTTGATAAACCATGGCCATATATCACCCCAGACGAGACCAATCCGATGCACGATTCGAACTCCCAGGCAGCCTCGAATTATACGATAAAAGCGCTACTAACGACGCAGGCGGGCTGGTGGGTGATTCCGCTGGGCGGGGCGATCGCGCTTCTCAGCGGCGTGTCGGGCGGCGTCTCCCTGTTGGGAGGAGTCGTTCTAGGCGTGCTGCTGGGGAATCCGTGGATCGCCACGACCCGTAAGTTGACCAAGCGGCTCCTGGCCGCGGCGGTGGTCGGCCTGGGGGCGGGGATGAATCTGGTGGAGGTCGCGCGCATGGGCGCCAGCGGGTTTGTCTATACCTTCGTGAGCATCGGCGCGAGCCTGCTTGTAGGGGTGTGGCTTGCGCGTTGGTTGCGGGTCCAACGAAATACCGGGCTGCTCATCACGGTGGGGACCGCGATCTGCGGCGGGAGCGCCATCGCGGCGGCCGCGCCGGTGCTGGCGGCCGATGACGAGCAGATGACCGTGTCATTGGCGACGGTGTTTTTGCTCAACGGGTTGGCGCTCTTTATCTTCCCGCCCATCGGGCACGCGTTCGGGCTTGGGCAGGCCGACTTTGGGCTGTGGGCGGCGCTGGCGATTCATGACACAAGCTCGGTCGTCGGCGCGTCAATGACCTACGGTCAGGAAGCCCTCAAGATTGGTACGACGATTAAGTTGACCCGGGCCTTATGGATCGTGCCGGTGACGGTGGGCCTGGGGATGTATGTGGCGCGGTCGCGTGACACGGAGTCGCAGCCGCCCGCAAGCGCCGGCGCCGCGGCCAAGCCCAGCCGGCCCTGGTTTATCCTCGGCTTCTTGCTGGTCGCCGCGATGGTGACGGTCTTCCCCGCGCTTCGACCCGCCGGCCAGGTGGTCAGCCAGGTCGCCGAGAAAGCGATGGTGCTGATTCTCTTTTTGATCGGCGCCGGTCTCACCCGCGAGACCCTCACGGGCTTAAGCCCGCGCCCGCTTGTGCAGGGCGTGGTGTTATGGGTCATCGTCGCGTCGGCCTCGCTCCTATTTATCGCGGCGCCCTGGGCTTAAGCTGCGGCGGCTATAAAAAGTTGCGCCGAAGGCCGACCGTCGCGGCCGGGCCGACGTAGGGGATATTTGAGCCGCCGTCTTGCCAGACCGAATCCATCATCACCGACAGCGATGCCTCCCAAAATGGGAAGCCAAATTCATGGGTCATATGTCCGCCGAATCGCAGCCTTCGGCTGCCACTATCACTGAGCGCGGCGCCGTCGATGCGCGCGTCGCCCTCGACCTTGACGCTTGAGGTCAGCCCCCATGACCAGAAAAGGTTGTGGATATAGAGGTACGAAAATTGGACGGTTAACGCCTGGCCGCGCGCGAAGTCGATGGGCGTGCCGCTTGATTGAGGGACCTCGCGGGCAAAGGGCAGCGTATAGGTCGTGTTCAGGGTGAGGGCGTGGCTCGGCAAGAGGAATTTTGTGATCTTCAGCCCGCCAGCGACTTGCCAGAACCCGCCGCCGGTGACATCGGCGCCGGTCATCTTTTCGCTATCATCCGGCGCGCGCCCGGTCGGCGCCAGGGCGTCGATATAGACGTCGACGAAGGGAATCAGCGTGGCCGGCTTATCCCACACGATGCCCTCCATGGTGTCCTCAAACGCCGTCCAGCGCAGCCCCCCGGCCACGTCACCAAGCCCCACGCCGACCTCGCCATCTTCGCCCGCGAACGCCCGGTACTGCAGGTGCATCGGCACGCTGCCGTAGACCTGCCAACTCGGCGAGAAGGGGCGAAATCCGCCGCCGACCGAGAGGATAAAGTCATCGACTTCTGCGTTGCTAAGGCTACGATAGTCTCCCTCGCCGCTATAGGTTCCAGTGGGACGAAACGCGCTTATTTGGGTGCCAATCACCGCGGATTGACAGCGGCCAACCACCGCGAATTCGCCCGCGCCGGTCGCCGCGCAGCATGCCTGCGCCTGGACCTCGGCCGGGGACGCTACGGTGGCCAGGGCGGTCGCGGCGAAGGCTGTCATTAAGATGCCTGTGCGGCGGAGTTGATTCCTTCGGCTCGACTTCATCAGGTACCTCCTTTAAGCCCGAAGCGCGACGGCGCTCCGGGCGAGCTTAGCCCGCATTATTTTACTTCATAGTCGGCGATGATCCGGTCCTGGGTGCCACCGGCGCTCACGTCGATGCGAAGCTCCCAGGCGCCGGGCATCGTGTATTTGATATTCGAAATCGTATACATCCCCTCGCCATCCTCGGCGACGGTCGGCGCCTCGGGCGTGCCGTGGCCGTGGGCGGGCATAAACGGTTCAACCTCAATGGTCGCGCCGCTTACCGGCGTATTCTGGGCGTCCAGCAGTTTCAGATGCACCATATTGATGCCGGTCACGGGCGCTTCGGGCATGGCGTGCAGCTCGGCCTGAAAATGCCCGTTGGCCGACACGAGCAGGGTGTCGTCGTGCTGTTCATGCTGCGCGGCGTCGGCGTCATCATCCCCGCCACAGGCGCTGAGGCCGGCGAGGACGAAGAGCGCAAAAAAGAGGGTGATTGTCATGCGAGAGAGGCGGCTTCGCGTCAGCGTTTTCATGCAATTTGCTCCAATTGGCAGGGAGGCCGCGCCCGCGGCCGGGATTCATTTCGACCTGAATCATAGCTGCTTTGGGTGGGGCACCAATGTGGCAAATTGTCGCAGGACTGCGAGGCGGCAGGCGCGCGTCAGTCGTTTGGCGGGAATGCGTCGAGCTTTCGCTGCAGGGTGCGCCGGTGGATTCCCAGGGCACGGGCGGTATGCGAGATATTGCCGCCGCAGTCGGCGAGCACGCGTTGGATATGCTCCCACTCCGCGCGCGCAAGGCTGGGCGGCGTATAGTCCATCTTCGCCTCCGACAGCGGTGGGCGCTCGCCGCGCTCAAAGGCGGCGAGGATATCGTCGGCGTCTGCCGGCTTCTGAATGAAGTTCACGGCGCCGAGGCGGGTGGCGTCAATCGCGGTGGCGATGCTGCCGTAGCCGGTGAGCATCACGATGCGCATATTGGGGGCAATGGCGAGCAGGTCACGGATGAGTTCGAGTCCGTTGTCGGCGCCCAGGCGAAGATCGATGACAGCCATATCGGCCGAGTTTTCTTCGGTGACCGTGATGGCCTGAGCGTGGTTCGTGGCGAGCGATGTGGCGAAGCCCCGTCGGCGCATTGAGCGGGCGAGGCGCTCGCAAAAGACGGCGTCGTCGTCGACGATGAGGATATGAGCGGTCGGTTTTTCGGGCATCAGCGGACCTCGGGTTCAGTGGTGCGCGGCGCGGGAGGTGGCGGCGCACTTTCGCCGACCTGGCGCCGAAGCGGCAGGTTGATGCGGGCGCGGGTTCCCCGGGGCTCGGCCGCGCTGAGTTCGAGCGAGCCGCCCAGGGTGTCGGCCACGCTCTGGGCCAAAAATAACCCGAGCCCCACCCCTTGGCCAGCCGCCTTGGTGCTATAGAAGGGCTCAACCACTCGTTGAATAGACGCTTCGGGGATTCCCGGCCCGCGGTCGATGACCTCAAAGCGCAGGGTTTGCGCGCGGTACCGCGCCTGAATCGTGACGCGTTGATCCCCGCTGGATGCCTGAACCGCGTTCTTTATCAGCGCGCGAAGCGCGTGGGCGAGGGTGCGCTGCGGGCCCAGAAAGACGGTCTCGAGCAGCTCATCGGCGATGTCGATATCGAGGCGCTGCTGCGTGTCGATCATCGCGATGGCTTCGTCGATGAGCTCACGCAGCGCGAAGGATTGGTTTGACTCGCCCAGCGTCTGGCCGGTGTCGACCGCGAGCTGCTCGAGGATGTCGCGGCAGCGGTCAACCTGGTCGCGGATAAGACGCGCGTCTTCGACCAGCTCGACGAGCTCCCCAGACGGCTCGCCTGGATGCGGGGCGAGGCGCTTGACTTCGCTCTCGAGGTCCTTGGAGATGATGGCGATGGTCGACAGGGGCGTGGCCAACTCGTGGGCCGCGCCGGTGGCCAGGGTCGCGAGCGCGGCGATTTTCTCGGTGCGATACGCCTTGGTCTGCGCCCGGTGAAGCTGGGCGTTTCGCTGGTCAAGGTCGCGGGTGACCCGCCCCAAAAAATAGGTGATGGCCAGCGCGGCGATCGCGAAGGCCAGCCACATCCCCTGGACGTGCATATCCATGGCTTCGCTGCTGTGATGATGCATCGGGTCGCCGCCCGGCATCACCGCGGGGCCAGGCAACGGAAGGTGGCCCAAAAAGAGCGAGCCGAAACACGCGATCGAGAAGAGCCCCAAAAGCCAGGTGCCGCGCGAGTCGAGCACCAGGGCGGCCAGCGCGATATGCACCAGATAGATAAAGCTAAACGGGTTATACGGGCCGCCGGTGAGGTATAGAAGGGCGGTCAGGATGAGCATATCCACGACCATAAATAGGCCAAGGTGCTCTGATTCGCCGGGTTGTCTGCGCGCGGCGTGGCGGATCGCGGCGAAGTTGAAGGCGATCTCAATGCCCAGGATTGCCCCAACCGCCAGCAGCGGCAGCTGCAGGGCAAAGAGCAAATGGGTGGCTAGGAGCAGCAGGGTTTGCCCCGCGATCGCGAACCAGCGTAGCCGGATTAACTCGGCGGCGTGGGAGGGGCGCTCTAGCGAGACTTCCGTCATGCGGTCGTCCTCGCGCGCGCCATCCGCGCGCGCAATAGCTCGACGTCCACCAGGGTGGCCGGGTCGAATTGACGGGCGACCTCGCCCGCCTCGTCGAGCCAAGCGGCGGCCGCGTCGGGGCGCTCGAAAAGCCACAGGTCTTCGGCGATCTCAAAGCGTATTTCGGCGTCTTCGGCAGACTTCGCGACGAGCGTTCGCAGCGCCGAATCGTTGGCTTCGGGGCTGGCCAGGTACCCGATGAGGGCGGCGAGTTGTGCCGCCTGGGCATCGTCGGCCCAGCGCTCTTGGTGCGCTCGAAGACGCCGCTGGGCGCGCTCAAAGTCGCCCGCAAGGGCGTGTTGACGCGCGACGCGGCGCGATATTTCTGGATAAATAACAAGGGGATGCGCCTCTTCGGCTGCCAGGAGCCGGGCGCAGAGGTCGAAATAGCGACCCATCTCACCGGCCTGCTCCCAGGCGCGCGCGAGCATCCATAAATGCAGCCCATTTACAGGCGCTGTCATCGCGTCTTCGAGCGCCCGAAGCTCCTGGGGCGATGCCTGAATGATCGCGTCTTGGGTGGCGATATCCTGCCGGGTCATCTGCTCGGCGATATCGTAGGCGAAGCCGCATTCCTCATCGAGGTATTCGGTATAATTGTCTTCGATCGAGGCGGCGGGCGCGGTGATCTTTTTAGTGGACATGGGGCTCCGTGGGGGGCGCGGTTGGGGCGGCCGGGAAGAGCCGCTCGAAGGGGCTATTCGGCACGTTGAGTCGTAGCAGGCGGCGCTGATTTTGTTGAGGCGAGTTGAGCCAATGCAGGCCGGCGCGCTTAAAAAGTGTCTCTGGGTGGAGCGGGCGCGAGGTCTCCACATGCGCGCGCCAGAACTCACCGGCCTCGCCGGCGCTCGCCCCGGCTTGTTCGGCGGTGCTGATAAACGCGGCGCGCAGATGGCCGGCGCGGTATGGTTGGTGGCGCCGGGCGAGGTTATCCATCAGCGCGCGGAACCAGTCGTGCACGCTCAGGCGGCCCTGGGAGTGGTCGGTTAAATAGGTGTCGATGGCCAGGGCCAGGAGAACGCCGCGGTCGTAGGGGAGGCGCGCGCGGTCCACCGGGCTGCTGCTGGCCCGCGAGGCCGGGCGGGCGGCCGGGTTTCGCAGATAGTGGTCGGCGGAGGTGGCGAGCTCGGCCAGGACCTCCTCGCGGCTAAAATGCCCCAGTTCGGCCAGCGTTTTTAGCGCCATATAGTGAGTAAAACCCTCCTTAAACCAGCGCGTCCCAAGCTCAGACTCCGGCGCCGGGGTCAACGAATGCCCGTTCCACATATGAAACGCCTCGTGGGCCAGGAGCAATGAGATCTGCGGGTCGATCTCGGCGGGGGCGGAGGAGTCGCCGCCGGCCGGGGCGCTGTCGCGCATCTCGATGACGAAGCCGGCGTGGCGGCCCACCCCGAGGTGGTCTTGCCCGTCTTCGGAGATGAGCTGGCGCATATAGGCGCTGACCGGGCCGAGGTCGCCAAAGCGCTGGCGGTAGACCCCGAGTATCTGGCCGACCGAGCGCCCGAAGGAGGCTCGGTCGATGCCGGTTTCGGGGTCGAAGGCCAGCGTGACCGCGGAGTGATTGGGGGCACCTTCGGCGGGCTCCTGGCGCTCGATAATCAGGTCGTCGCCGGCCACCACAAAGGCGTCTCGAAGCGCCGCGGGCGTCTCGGCCAGGTAGCCGTGGACTGTTGTGTCGGGCGAGGTCTTTGACGGCCCGCTTTTGCGCGCGTTCCACGTGCTCAGGATCTTCCAATCGGCCGGGGCGCGAATCTCGACCGGGATGTCGCGAATCGTGTCGATGATCTGGGCGCTCGGCAGGATGAGGAAGGCCGGGCCGTAGGCGAAGAACGTCCTGTCGGCGTAGCGCGGGTGGAAGCGGCCGAAGCGGTCGGCGCGGGTGCTCAGCGCGACCGAATAATCCAGCTGCACCCACTTCGCCTGCTTGGATTCGACCTCGATGCGCCCGCTCGCCCGGTCGATGGTATAGGCGGTGGGGCCGCTTGGAAGTTGGGCGCCGTGGATCTCAATGGCGCGCGCATAGTCCGCGTGGCCGGCCCACTGGGCGGGCAGAAAAAACGTCGTATGATGCGGCGGCTTGAGCAGGCGAATATGCACCGTTAGCTGGTGAGGCGCGACTTCTAATTGGTACCAGAGGGTGCCGGTGCTGGTGGTCGCCGAGGGGCCGGGCGCCTGGCCAACCATCGGCTCGAAGCGCGCCGGGGCGTCCAGGCTATCGGCGCCGCGCAGGCCGCGGCAACTCGCGCTGGCGCACACGATAAGCAGCAGGCACACCAGCGCGCCTGCGCGCAACGCGGCGCCCGAAGCTCGTGATGGCGACTCGATTTTTGGAAATTTTCTCATTACCGATAGACGCTTGTTCGTGCTGCGGAACCGTGGTTATATATCCGAGTTAATGACCTGTGCTTGTCAAGCTTTTCTTGCCGAAAGCCTTGGCCAAGATGACCGTGTTACCGTGGCGACTAAAACATGCATCGCATCCTTATAGTTGACGAAGACGAACATTTGCTCTGGGCGCTTGAGAAGAACCTGTTCCCAGAACGCGACGACCTGCACGTGCTGACCGCGTCGGACGGCGAAGCGGGCATGGAAATCCTGAAGGGCGGCGATATTGACCTGCTCGTCTCGGATATCAAAATGCCCGGAAAGGTCGACGGTTTCCAGTTAATTCTGCGGGCCAAAGAGATCGCCCCGGAGGCCCGGGTCGTCATCATGACGACCTTTGGGTCCGGGCGCATCGAGAGCTTCGCCGATCGCATGGGTATCACTCACTATATTGAGAAGCCATTTAATATCAGTGAGTTGAGGAGTATGGCGCTGGACATCTTCGATGAAGGTGAAGGCTTCCAGGGCATGCTGTCGGACCTGGAGCTCACCGATATCATCCAGATGCTCTGTTTGGCCAAGCGCAGCACGCTGCTGCATTTAAAGCATCGCGACCACCGCGGCAAGATCGTGTTTGACCGCGGCGAGCTGGTGCACGCGGAGTTCGACACCCTGGAGGGGCCGGTGGCGGTCTATCGCATGTTGGCGCTTCGCCAGGGCGATATCTTCATGGAGTCCGACGCCGACTATCACACCCGCACCATCCGGATGGGCTGGCAGGACCTGTTGCTCGAGGCGGTGCGCCGCGACGATGAGGCCCGCCTGGCCGAGGCGACCCGCGCCCGCGAGAAGGAAGAGTCCTCCCAGGACAACATTCCCTTCGCGAGCTTCCATACCAGCGAATCCGCAGAGATCGATACGAATCAAAGCGAGCTCGGCGACCGCGCCACCTCGCCGGGGCTTGGCGACGCCGCGTCGGTTGACACCAACACCTCGAAGAACCCGCGCATCGGCGGCGCTCCGAGTTTCGAGCAAGAGGACGAAGACGCGTTTCCTCCCGGGGCGCACACCGATCGCTTAAACGGGGACTCCTTCTTCACCGAAGCAGAGCTTCAAGAGATCAGCATGGCCAGCTCGGTGGCGATGGAGGATTCAGGGGCGTTCGACCAGGTCTCTCAGGGCTTCGATGACGCCGATGAGGCGCCGGTTTCGGGGCGCAGCGAGCATCCGTGGCGCGGGCCGCATTCCAGCGCGCAGATTCCTGCGGTGCTCGTGGACTCGGACGATGACGACGCCGACGAGGAAGCGCTCATTCAGGGCTTGATGCGCGATGGCGGCGAGGCGGTCGATGCGCCGGCGCCGCTGGCCGAGCAACCCCGCGTGACTCAGGAAGCGATCGTGGCGCCGCAAGCCGCGGTGGCGCCGCAGCCCGCGCAATCTGTGGGCGTGTTGGCGACCTTAGAGGACTTCGTCACCGATTGCGCACGACTTCGCGCCACCGGGCTCACCGGCCCCGGCCTGGTGCCGGAGGCAAACTTCGTGGAGACCTCACGCGCGGGCAGTCGCGACCCCGCGCTGATGTCGCAGCGCATGCTCGACATCGTCGATTGCGCGCATCGGGTGGCGAATTCCTTGAGCGCGTCGAGCAGCGTGAACGGGCTTCAACTGACCTTTGAGGATGCCTATGTCGTCATTCGCCGGGTCGGCGGGGCGGGGCATTTTCATTTCGCGCTCGTCGAGCGAGACGCCAGCCTCGGGGTGGTGCTCGTGGTGATGCGCCAATTCGCCCCTCGCCTGGAGGCCGCGTTGCAGGCGACGGTTTAGCGCCGCCGGCGCGCCGCGTCTTTCACTATACCTACGGTTGAATGTCACCGGAATGATTCGTCCCTCGAACCTGCGAAAAGCCCATGTCTGACCTGTTTAGTGTTCTCGAAGAACTCGCCGCTCAACTGCCCGGGTGCAAAATGGCCAGCATCGTCGACCTTCAGTCGGGGATGCAATTGGCGAGCGTTGCGGGCGCGCTGAGCGCGCAGGCGGCGGGCGCAGACGCGTATCAAAGCGAGCTCTATCGTCGCATTGACGGCCTCGTCGAGGTGCTCGGCACCGAGGGCGCCCCCGAGGTTGTGGTGATGGAATGTGACCAGACCACCTTCGTGTCCGAGTTGATCGGGCAGAGCGGGTATTTTTGGCATATCGCGACCGACGTCAGCACGACGCTCGGGTTCACACAGGCGATTATGCGCAAGTTTCGCGCGCGCGTGACTGACAGCGTGCACGAGCTGACCGGCATGGGTTAAGCTGCGGTGCTGGGCTTTTGATAAAATACGAGGGGTGAGCAGGGACTAGGCGAGGGGTATCGGACGATACCCCTCTTTTTTAGCTCAGGAAGTGGTCGCCGGAGGTCAGCGGCAGGCGCACGACCACCGTCGTGCCGCGCATGCCGGAGCCGTCGAAGGACCACTCACCGCCGACCCGCTGCAGGATCTCACTGGCGTGAGTGAGCCCCAGGCCAAGGTGGCCGGATTTGGTCGAAAAGAAGGGGTCTTCGCAGCGGTCGCGGTCGGCGCGGGTTAAGCCCGGCCCGGAGTCTTTGACCCGAAACTCCACCATATTCTCATCGATCTGGGTGATATCGATGCGCACCGGGTCATTGTTGAGCGTGGCCTCCAGGGCGTTGGTGACCACGGGCAGGAGCACGCCCTCGAGCAAGCTGGCCGCGATAAACGCTTCTTCGTCGGCGTAGCGCACGGTGCAGCGAATCGGGACCTTTCCGTTGCTCCAGACCGACAAGATATCGGCCATCTCGAGCACGCGAAGCGGCTGGTCGGAGGCGGGGCCAAAGAGGTTGACCATGGAGGTCTTGCCCATTTTTGCCAGGGCTGCGCGCAAGCCGTCGAGCCCCATGACGATGCGCACGCCGGTTTCTTCGGCGGCGTCGGGCACATCGCGCAGCACCTCGGCCAGGGCGCGAATGCCGGCGAGTTTTTGACTTAAAAATTCCGACACGGTGGTCTGGACGTCGTGGAGAATCTCGCGGCGAACCCGGCGCCGCTCCCACTCATAGCCCTGGATCACCGCGCTCTCGTCGGTGATATAGAAGGTCGACGCGCGCGCGCGCTGCGACGCCGACGCGGCCGGCAAGCCCCAATAGCGAAAGCCTTTGATCCCGCCCAGGCACCCGTTCACCGCGACATGGTATTCGATCACCCCGTTGGCCCGGCGCACCACGCGCGCGAAGCTCATATAGGGCGGATCATCGGGGTCAAAGAGATGATAGATGGAGGGGGCAGAGCGATGGTCGAGCTCCAGGATTTCGTAGAAAAATGCTGGAGCTTCGACGATTCGGCCGTCTGGCCCGAGGACCAGGAGGCCCCCCGGGAATGGATTTCGTGGTTTTGAAGTCAAAGTCTCATCGTCCGACTGGCCATCAGTGGTCTTGCGAATAAGCTCAGAATTATCGCGGCCTGCGGGCAAAATCAATCGTAATAAAAGGTCAGGCCCACGCTCGCGGTCTGAAAGCTCGAAGACCAGGTGCCGTTATTCTGCGGATTGCCCGGCGGCGTTCCCTGGGGGCTGCAATATTCGTTGTCATAATCCGGGCCCTTACAGTCGGCCAGGGGGACCTGCTGGTGGACTTTGCCATTCTTGACCACGCGGTCCGGTGAGAAGACGTGCTGGTAGGCCAGGTCGAGGTCCAGCATATCGAAGAGGCGAAACGTCACGCCCAGCCCGCTGGCGAAGCGGTCCCAGGAGACGAAGTCGACGTTGGTATACTCATTGCTCTGGGCGCCTGTCTCGTAATAGCCGCCGGCGTGGCCGCTGAGCCATTCGTTGATGGCGTAGCTGCCGCCGAGGCGAAAGCTATAGGTGTCCTTGTAGTTTTTGACCTGATAGAGCGTGCCGAGGTCAATCTCGGCGCCGCCGAGCAGAAGTTGGCCGCGCGGGTCGATCTTGAAATGCTCCAGGCGCGACCAGTCTTCCCACACCATATTGAACTCGATGTCGTAGCGCGGCAGCTCCGGGTCGCCGGGGTGCACGCCGCCCTCGTAGGCGATACCCGCCCGCAGATTGCCGGCCTGCGCGGTCGCCAGCGTCAGGCGGTCATCGGTCAACTCGCCGAGGCCGGTGGAGGGCGCCGGCGTCATCGACACGGTGCCCTCGGCTTCCCAGTCGATGGGCAGCCGGTAGGAGAGCGCGGCGCGCCAACCCTGGAAATCATAGGCAACGCCGAAGGTGCCGGTCATGGCCAGATCGCTGAGGGATTTGCCGTAAAAGATGGCGTCGTTGCTCGGGTCTTCGAGCTTCTCCTCGCCCGGGATGCCGTGGACGGCCAGGATGAAGTCGGCGTCCAAATAGGTCAGCATGCCGGTGGCGCCGATGCTCAACTCGCCGCCTCCCACCTCGAAGGTATAACCGGCGCCCAGCGAACCCAGGACCTCGATCATGCTCGAGTTAACCATCATATACCGCGCGGCGGCGTCCACGCCGTTCGGGTCGGCGGTGCGCACCTTGCATTCGCCGTCCTTGACCTCGCCGTAGCAACGCCCGCCGTAGCCGCTCGGGCCGAAGAGACCCAGGCCGGCCGCGAAGTTTTTGATGCCGAAGTCGTAGCTCAGGCTCAAGAAGGGCGCCGGGAAGAAGCCCGCTTCGTTGGTGACCGGGTCAAATTCGATGACCTGCTCGTTTCGCTTGCCCGCGTTTCGAATCAACGGGTCGCGTTGAAAGTCGATGTTGAGGTTGACGAAGTTGACGTTAACCAGCGCCTGGAAGCCGCGCGCGCGTGGAAGCAGCGCCGGGTTAAAGTAGAGGGCGCTTGGGTCGCGTTTATTCACCACGCCGGTACCGCCTCGGGCCACGGATTTGGTCGTATTCTCGGGGATCTCGAACCCGCCGGCCTGCACCGATTGGGTGCCCGCGACGGTGAGCAATAGCGCGGTCGCTGCGCCAGTGAGTGCGCGCAGACGGCGAGATGAGAGCGGGTTATGAAAGGGATAGCCTCTGGACTGATCGGCTTGGTTCACGAGAAGGCCTCAAAAATAATATTGTATATTAGAGCAAATGGTACTGAGCAATTTGGACGGCGACCTATTTATTATCGCCGGTTTTCTTCTCCGCATCGGGGGCGTCGGATTCGGTCTCGGGCGACTCGTCGTCGGCTTGCTGCGCCGCCGGCGCATCCAAGCCATTTGCGTCGGAGGCCTCTGAGCCAATCTCGTCGGGCCCGGCCTCGGAGATGGTGGTGGTGCCTGCGGGTTCCTCGGGCTCGGAGGTATTCGCGTGCGCGTCACTCGGGGCCGGCGCGATTTTGACCAGGCGTTGCTCATGGGCAGCCAGCAGGTCGTCGAGGCGCTGGCGCTCATCGCGCAGCGAGGCGATCTGCTTCTCGAGCTCTTTGGCCCGATCCGGCACCTCAAGCTCGGCCAACTCGTCGAGGGTATTCCCCTCGGGATTCTTGCCAATGCTGGCGATCTTGAAGACCTGCGTTGTCTCCTCGCGCCAGGTTGAGCCGGGTGTCGCTGGTTGCGGGGGCGCGCCCCACTCGCCGCCGGACTCCCGCGCGTGGATCGTGTTCACCAGGTGATTGATATAATCGTCGCGCTCGATAAGCGCCGCGCGGGTGTGGTGTTGGAGCGTGTCGAGCTCATGGCGAATCTGGCGATAATGCTCGCTGATCTTATCGCGATAAGACTCAAGGGCGTCGTTCTGGAAAAGCGCGGCGGCGCTGGGGAAGTTGCGCACCGGGTCCGGCATCGTCGGGCGCGGGCGCACACCGGTGGGCGCGTCGTCCAGCGGATGCTCATAGCCCTTGGGGGTGCTGATATACTCCTGGGTGGTGCGAACGTCCGGGCCCAGGTCCGGGTGGTCCAAGACCTCATCGAAGACCGAGGTTTCGCCGCCCAGCGACTGGCGAGATTGAAGGTTCTCAATCACCTGGCTGAGCCGCTCCATGATATTATAATAGGGCAGGCGAATCTCGGCGGCCGGGGGCGGCGCCAGGTCTGCAGCCCCGCAAAAGAAGAGCTCCACGCCCCCCACACTATTCTGGTCGAGCAGGAGTTGATCGTCGGTTGGCAGCCACTGTCCGCCCGTGTCGTCCGCCGGTGGGGTGTCGCCTTCGGTACGCAAGACCCCCGCGCGATACCCCTCGGGGAGGTGTCGGTGGGTCTTGAGCGCGGCGTCGCTTGCGCTTTTGGGGGATTGCGGCTCGAAAAGATAGCTGAGGTGCGGGCGCTGGACGAGGTTAAAGACCGTCTCGAAATGCGCCGAAAACTCGCCGATCTGAGGCACGCGCTCGCTCGCCTGATTCAGCGTGATCTGATTGCTCGGGCTGTCGTAGCCGTAGCGCGGCAGCAGCGACTCCATGCCGACGATCTTGGTGCGCTCCAGCGCGCAGATATATTCGCCGTTATCCTTGAGCACCCGCCGCACCTCCAGCAGGAGGTTGTGGTCGGTGACCGGTGATGAGGGGTCCAGGCAGACCACGATGTCGAAGGAGTCATCCTCGAATTCGAGGCTTTCCCAGAACATCACGTGAAAATCCAGGCCGATTTTGTCGTGTTTGATGCGGGCCAGATCGACCACTTCGGGGCGATGGTCGACCCCGCGTACGGACTCGGCGCCCATCTCCAATAAGAGAGAGGAGCCAATGCCGGTGCCGCAGCCAATGTCGAGGATGCGTTTGCCGCGAACGCGGTCACCGAGGAGAAGATAGCGAGGAATCAGGGCGTGCCATTCCCCGCCAAGGGTATGCGTGCCGAAATATCGATTCATGGGCATTGAGCACTGCAGGAGTCATCGGGGCGCCCGTGCCAGGAGAGAACGGCGCAGATTTGCGCGGTTCAAGATAACAATGAAGAGCAGTCGGGAGCGGGCGCGCCCACTAAATTTTAAGGAATCGGCCAACCGCCGATCGGGTCGCCCGATTATAGGCAGACGCGATGATTTTTGGCAATCAACGCCGCTGCGCCGCGGGCAAGCGCGCCGGGGCCGGCGTGGCCCTCAAAAACGCAGGCCCCACTCGGCGCGGTAGCGAAGCCAACGGTAGGTCAGCCAGGTGGTCGCCGGGATGCCGGCGAGCAAGAAGTAGGGGGAGAAGAGCACAAATAGCATCGTCAGGGCGGCCGAGCCGGCGGCCGCCATGCCCTTTTTACGGGCGGTTTGTTTGGTCAATTCAGTGCGTCGCATAAAACTCTCCTTCGAATAATCTGGGCGTTTCTATTTGGATAATTGAGGCATGTTAGGGCGCTGCCATCGCCCGACCAGCCCGATCAATGGGACATAGTATCTCTACGCATTGTCAGTACCGCGTGGTTCGCGTCAAGGTGCAGGGGCGCCCAAGGTGGCCTAATAACGGCGCCGCGGCCGGCGAATATTCCCCGGCGTGGCCGCGGCCGACAACCGCCGATGACGCCCGCGCAGCGTTGCCTATCCAGGGCCGCATAGGTGGCGCGAATTGACAATATTCGGCTGCGGATGCAAGGTCGCCGAAGGCAAGCTTGGCTGCGGCGACGACCGCGGTCAAGCTGGAATAAATATCCCCAGATAATGGCGCCCTTTAACGTAGATTAAGGAATTAAAATGGTCATGGAACGAGTCGCTGTGCAAGCGCTAAAATTGCTCCCCAAGAACTTCGTGAGTCGCGCGTTCGGCGCCGTCTCCGACGTCGAATTCCCGGCGCCTTTTCAGACGACCGTCAATCGGGTCTTCGCCGATCTCGTGGGCGCCGATTTGAGCGAGTCCGAGCAAGAGCCCAACGCGTATCCCAGCCTGAACTCCTTCTTTACCCGCAAGCTTCGCGATGGCGTGCGCCCGGTGAGCACCGACGACCCGTCGGCCGCGGTCAGCCCGGTCGACGGCGTGTTGAGCAATTTCGGCCCGATCGTCAATGACACGCTGATTCAGGCCAAAGGGCGCGAGTATCGGCTCGGCGACCTGGTCGACAGCGGCGCCCAGCGCAAGGTCTTTGAGGGCGGTCACTACGCGACCATCTATCTTTCCCCGCGCGATTATCACCGGATCCACAGCCCCACCAGCGGCAGCGTCACCCGCGTCAGCTATATCCCGGGGCATCTGTTCCCGGTGAACTCCCTGGCGGTGCGCAATATCGACGAGCTCTTCGCGGTCAACGAGCGACTCATCTCCTATATGGAGAACCCGAAGATGGGGCGGGTCGGCGTGGTGAAGGTGGGCGCGACCTGTGTCGGGCGCATCGGCGTGTCCTTTCACGAAGTCGAGACCAATCTTAAATTTCGCCGCCGCCGTGAGATCGAGATGGAGACGCCCATCGAGGTCGCCCATGGCGACGAGCTCGGCCTCTTTAACCTCGGCTCGACCGTCATCGTCCTCATTGAGCACCCGGACTTCCAATTCGACCCGACGCTGACTCAGGGCCAGCATCTTAAGATGGGGCAATTCCTCGGCGAAATAGTGAGCTGATCGCGCTCTAGGCCCTCGCGCAGACCGGGTTCGGATAACTTGTCGATCGCGCGGGGGTGCGCTACACTTTGTCGGTATTCAAGTCGTCTTTTTGACCGATGAAGTCAGTATGAAAACGCTGTTAATTGGCGCATCGAACTCAGGCATCCCATGCTTCGGCGGGTTTTACCCCGCGCGCGCATGGGTTGTCCCGATGGATGATCATTTTTTCAACACTCGTCCCGCGTGCGAGCGAGGAGCCTAAATCTGTGACGAAGTCCGTGGATGAAAGTGCAGCGCCGGGGAATGGGTTAGGCGAAAAGAGTGAAGTTATTGAACTTACCGACGAGGTAGAGTCCAATCGAGGTGCCTCGAGTTTAGAGCCCCCGGTTGAGCCGCGCCCCGACGCGCACCAAGATGGCGACGACGAAGTTATGGAAGACGAATTTGACGCTTTAACCCGTGAGATGCCCGAGTTCCGCGTCCCCGACACCATCGGCGACGCCGACGGTGGCGTGGCTTCTGGCGACGCGCCGGGCGCGGCGATTATTTCGGGTCGACGTCGGACCAATGTTGCCAACGCGGGTGACGATAGTGCCGAGAGCGCGGCTGTCTCGGGCGACTCCGAGCCGCAGGGCGATGCCCCGGCATCCACAGGCTTGGAAGAGGCCCAATTCGATGCGTCTCAGCTTGACGCCTCGCAATTCGATGCTTCCCAGTTGGACGACTCACAGCTCGACGCATCTCAGGAAGATGACTCCCGAGAGGGCGGGTCCGCATCTGACGGGCGCGAGCGCGTCTTCGGCGGTGAGACACTTCAACTCACGGCGGTAAGCCGCGACGAGATGGAGCGTCACTATTTTAGTGAGCGCCTCCGAGAGGCCGTGGTGCTCGACGACCATCGCTTCGCGCCGGATGTGCTGATCGCACCGCCGCGGCTTTTGACCTTTGAATGGCAAGATGGCGGCCCCCTAAGGCGCGCGCGACTCGCCGCCCCGCATCATGATGCCGGCCTCGACGCGACCTCCGAGCCCCTTGACCTGGCGGCCGACGCGGTAGTCCCGCTCGACGCGCCGCATGATTCTGAGGCGCAAGCCCCGTTTGATGGAACCGCCACGATCCGGGAGATCACCTCGCTCGATGACCTCGACGAGAATCGAGAGATTCATGACTTCGACGAAGATGACCTGCCGGAGTTGGACCCGGATTCGATCGAAATGGAGCTCGAAGAGCCCAGCGATGTCGACCCTCTCGACCCAACCCCGCCGCCCCAGCCGGCCGGCGCGCGCTCGGGACCTCCTCCCAAATTGCCGTCCACCAGTGCGCCGCTGGCCGACAGCGGCGAGCCCGCGCCCGAAACAGAGTTGGGCGGGTTGCTCCAGGAGATTCTGGAGGACACCTCGGACGCCGGGCAGGCCTCAACTTCGGGCTCGCATCCGGCGCAGAGCCGGCAAAAACGCGCGCGCAATCGACCGCGCTCCCCGCGCGATACCTGGTTTCAGAAGGTCTTTACCGACGAATATTTCCGCACGCTACCCAGCGATATTCACCGCCAAACCCGCCGTGAAGCGGACTTTATCGAGGCTTCGTTGAACCTGCAGGAGGGCGACCGATTGCTCGACCTGGCCTGCGGTTTCGGGCGCCATTCCATCGAGTTGTCGCGGCGCGGCCATGAAGTCGTCGGCCTCGACCTGTCGATGCATATGCTCCAAAAAGCGCTCAACGAGGGGCAACGCCAGGGGTTGTCGATCAAGTTTATCCACGGCGATATGCGCGACCTGCAATTTGAGGGCATCTTTAGCGATTGCCTCTTATGGCAGACCTCGTTTGGCTTCTTCGACGACCAGACGAATTTCCGGGTGCTGCGCGGGATTCACCGCGCGCTTCGCCCGGGCGGCGAGTTGCTGATCGAGGTGGTTAACCGCGACCATATCGCGTCGCGCATGCCGCATCGGCTCTGGTGGGAGGGCGTGAATTGCGTCTTCCTCGAAGAGGTCGACCTCGACCATCGCACCAGCGTGCTGCATACCAAGCGCTCCTTTATCTACGAAGATGGGACGCCGCCGCTTGAGCAGAGTTTTTATATTCGTCTCTACTCGCCCCACGAGCTGCGTCATTTGCTGCACGCCGCCGGATTCACGGTGCTCGAGCTCAGCGGCGAGCTGCACCATCGCGGTCAATTCCTCGGGGCGGCGAGCACGCGGGTCGTGATGCGCGCCAAGAAGCGCGGGCCTCAGCAGGGCGCTCCGCAGCAATAGAACACGCGCCTTTCCCGCGGCGATTCGGCTTCGGGGGAGGCGCTCCGCCCACCTAAAAAACCGCCGCCGTCCCGGATTTGCCTCGTAGAGGTTTCCAGGACGGCGGCGGTTTTTGGGTTCGGCGATTTGGCGTTGAGGCTTAGTCCTCGTCGCGCACCGAGATATCGTCGACCTTGGTCAACGCGATCAAGCCGCTCTCGGAGTTGACGAATTGCTGGGACATCTTGCGATAATCACCCTCAAATACGTGCGCTTCGCCGACCTTGGTCTTCGACTTTTTGAAGAAGTCACGCTCGAAGCCAACGACCATTAATTCTTTCTCGGCGCTCGACTCATCTTTGATGATGAAGTGAGGCTCGGGGCAGAAGGTGTTGGCTTTTTTGGCCTTCTTCGGGTCGCAATCGCCCAAGATCTGGGTGACCACGCCTTTGACGCGCACCGGCTTGTCCAGGTGTTTATCCTGGTATTGGATAAGCCCCTCGACGCGCAGGGTTCCGTCTTGATTGGTCTCGGCGATATTAAACGCGGAGGCCGGGGGCGGCGACGGAAGGTCGACCTGGGCCGGCGGAAGATTCGGATCGACCTCCTCCGTCGGCTTCTCGGATTCCTCGGAGCTACACGCCATCGCGAAGCACAGCAGCAGGGTAAACGCTCCGATTAAAACGCGGCGGCTAAAGCCTGGTTTAGCAAAGGTATTCATCTCAACACTCATTGCGCGATCTCCTTGAGTTAAGGCATTTGCGGGGCGCAAATTATTTGCGCGCGGGCTCGGCGCTGATGCTCACGCCTTTCCATTCCTGGTTATTGATCGCGTTGATGATGTCATAAAAATACGACTGAAGCACCTGTACAAAACTATAACTGCTCTGCACCGAGATATCGGCGAAGTCCTCGGTGTCGAAGCCGGACATATAGCAGATCATTTCGAGCAACTCTTTGGAGTCTTCGACGTGATCGCGGCCGACATTGAGGTACATCTTCGAGGTGTCAAACGTCGGCGTCGACGCGGTCGACGCCGCGCTGCCCGAGCTGCGCTCATTGCGGCGGCTACGCTTATTGCCGCGGCTGCGCTTGTTGTCCCGGGTGCTCTTGCTGCTTCGGCTCCCACGGCTGCGCTTGCTGCTCTTGCTTCCGCGGCTGCTCTTGCTGCTCTTGCTTCCGCGGCTGCGCTTGCTGCTTTTGCTGCTCTTGCTTCCGCCGCTGCTTCGCTTGCGGCGACGGCTTCGATTTCCGCGGGATTCCTCGGCGTCTTCGACCGGCTGGCGGCGGCGCGCGCCGGTGGAGCGTCGTTTGCTCGCCGACGGCTCCTCGGGGGTGTCGACTTCCGGGGTGACCGTGCTGACTGATGACGAAGACGGGGTCGTGGTCTTCGCGCCTCTGGAGCGCCGTCGGCGGCGACGGCGCGGTTCGTTCGACTCTGTTTCGGTCTTCGCTTCGGTTTTGGTTTCCGACTTCGTTTCGGCGTGGGCCTTGCTCGAGCGACGGCTTGAGGACGAAGACTTCGACCGGCTCTTGCGGTTGGACCGGCGCTTCGACCGCCCGCTCTCGGAGGCCTCTGGCGTCGGGGCTTTCGCCGGTGCCGCTTCTTCTTTGGGCTCGACGGCTTCGGGCGTCTTCGCAGGCGCGGCTTTTTCGGCGGCGTCTTTCTTGGGCTCGGCTTTTGCCGGCGCAACCAGCGGCGCGCGTCCGGTGACGATATCGGCGATCTTCGGGTCGCGAAGGACCATATCAGCCAGCGCAAGAAGCTTGGCGAGCACGGAGTCAAGCTCGGGCTCCGCCCCCGGATTCTCGGCGTGCGCGCTCAGCAGTGTGGTCGCGAGCGCGAGGGTTGCTTCACCAGAGACGTCTTTCATCGCCATGACGTCGCTGACCAGCGAGTCGAGTCGGTCCACGGCCTGGGCCTGCTGGACCTCTTTGTCGGTCGGCAATTGGCGCTGCTCGATCTCGATATCGTAGAGCGACATGATGTCGAAATGCGTGGCCATCTCGGCCGGGGCGAGCAGGGTGATGGCGCGTCCCTTTTTGCCGGCGCGTCCGGTGCGACCGGTGCGGTGAACATAGGTCTCGGCCGAGCTCGGCAGCGTGTAGTTAATCACGTGCGTGAGGTCGGTGATGTCGATGCCGCGCGCGGCGACGTCGGTGGCCACGATGAAGTCGACGGTGCCGTTTCGCAGCTCCGCCAGTGTGGCTTCGCGTTGGTTCTGCGGCAGATCGCCGTTGAGCACTTTCGCGCGGTATCCGGCTTGCTGCAGGTATTCGGTGACCTCGAAGGTGTCATTTCGCGTGTTGCAGAAAATGATCGCGCTATCGGGGCGCTCGAATTGAATCACGCGCACCAGATCGCGTTTTCGACCCATGCCGGCGACGCGGTAGTAGAGGTGCGTGACCGCGGCTGCGGCGACCTGGTCGCCCGACAGCGAGATATATTCGGGATAATAGAGCATGCCCTTGGCGAGGGCCTGAATTTCGGAGTTGACCGTCGCGGAGAACAGCAGCGACTGGCGTTCCTTCGGCAGGAAGTCGACGATCGCGTTGAGCTCCTCGCGGAAGCCCATCGACAGCATTTCGTCGGCCTCGTCGAGGCAGAAGATGCGCAGGGTGCTCAGGTCGATATCGCCGCGCTTGGCCAGGTCCAGGAGTCGCCCGGGGGTCGCGGTGACGATCTGGGCGGTCTTAAGCGCCTCAAGCTGGGTCTCGTAGGATGCGCCGCCGTAAATCGCGGTGGCCGACAATTCCTTATACTGACCAAGGCGCTCGAACTCTGCCGCGCTCTGTTTGGCCAATTCGCGCGTGGGCGCGAGCACCAGGACTTCGATGCGGCCCGGGTTCGCCTCGAGCATATCGGTGGCGGGCACCGCAAAGGCGGCGGTTTTTCCCGAACCCGTATGCGATTGCACGATCAGATCAATGCCGGCCAGGATCAGCGGAATCGACTCCGCCTGGACTGGGGTGGGGCGCTTATAGCCCACGGTGCGCAGGGCCTTGAGCATCTCTTCGCTCAAGAAAAAATCTTCAAAGGACTTCTCGACGGTCTCTACCATGCTCTCACATTCGCGATTAGGTCATAGATCATTAGAAAGTGCTATTTGGTGGACATCTAGTGTGCGCCCATCGTTTTGGAGGGCGCGGATTGAGACGATGGCAGCTGGCCCAATTATCTGGGGCCCGAGAGTGGGGCGGCATTCGCGTGTAATGCGCCTGGTTTGATTGCGTTCTCGGGGCGTTGTGCCCAACTGCGTCCGTTAAATAACACCTATACTTTGCTGTAGCGTGTGACGAGGCCTGACCAGGCGTTTTGCTAGAACGCGCCCGAAATGACTAATACGGGCGTCAATCCCTTGGTTATTAAGTCAGTGGTCAGGACCCGGCAATTGCTGCACACATTCAATGACGTTCATGGCTGCGAACTGGCTGGTTATCGCGCGGGTACTCAATCAAAACGTGGCGACCCGGCAGTTAGACCCATGAGTGTCAGCCATTCAATATAGGAACTGCGCCCACCGCGCAAGCGCAAGCAATACGCGGCCCGGGCTGAGGGGGCGGGGGCGAGGTGTGCGGGCTGCCTGACACAACCGGGGAGGGAGCGGTGAATCGATTGACGGGCTCGGCCGGGCGCTTATTAATCACTCGCCACCTTTCTGGCTGCGCGCGGCGTTGCCACGCTCGGGCCCGCTCGATAAGGTGCGCTATCTTCGCGTTTCATTTTCCGAACATTCAAATATTGAGGGCAACGATGAGTCATTCCAATACAGCAGCCTTTCCGGTCCAAAACCCATCCTGGGAGCTCGATAGTATCTTTGGCGGCGGGGTCGATTCCCAGGCGTTTGAGGACGCCGTCCAGGGGCTCGAGCGCGATCTCGGGAAGATGCTCGACGCGCTTGAGTCGCTGGGTGCGATCAGCGGCGGCGCCGGACTCTCGGCCCAGGGCCTCGACGATTGGGCGGCGTTTTTGGCGCAGCTTGAGACCTTGTCCGATCAGGCGCGCGAGGCCGGGGCCTGGGCCGGTTGTATGTCGGTGACTCACACCGATAACCCGCGCGCGCTGCTCCTGCCGTCCAGGCTAAATGACGTGCGCGCGCGGATGGCGACGCTCTGGGTCGGCATCGAAGCGCAGTTTCGCGGGATTGAGGACGCGGTCTTTGCGCGCTTCACCGAGCATCCGAAGCTCGCTCATTGCGGGCTGTTTTTGCGCGAATTGCGCCGCGACGCCAATGGCAAGATGGACCCGGAACTCGAGCGGCTCGCCGTTGAGTTAAACCGGGACGGTCTGCACACCTGGGGGCAATTATACGACCAGATCAGCGCGCAAATCGAAGTCGAGATCGGGGAGGGCGAAGACGCCAAGAAGATGTCGGTGGGCCAGGCGAGTAACCTTTTTTCGGACGCGGACCCCGCGAAGCGAAAGCGCGCGTTTGAGGGATTGCAAAAGGCCTGGGGCGCCCAGTCTACGACGCTCGCCACGACGCTCAACGCGATTGTCGGATCGGAGCGCACGCTCTATACCCGCCGCGGGGGCGATGAGTTGAGCGATGCGCTCAATAATAACCGGGTCGAGCGACAGACCATCGAGGCGATGATGGAGGCGGCCGATGCCTTCCGCCCCCTGCTTATCGATTATATGCAGACCAAGTCGAAGGCCCTGGGCCTCGACGAGGGCATGGCCTGGTACGACCGCGAGGCGCCGCTTGGGAAGCTCGATAATAAGAAGATCTCCTATGTCGAAGCGCAGGAGTTTATCGTGGAGCAGGCGCAGAAGTTCTCCGCGCCGATGGGTGAGTTTTACCGCCGGGCGCTGGCGAATCGCTGGGTCGAGGTCGAAGACCGACCCGGCAAGGCCCAAGGCGGCTTTTGTACCGGGATGCCGGTGTCCAAGGAAATCCGCATCTTTATGACCTACGGGGGCACCGCCTCGGGCGTGCAGACCCTGGCTCACGAGCTGGGCCACGCTTATCATGGGTGGCTGATGCGCGACCTGGGCGCGTTTGAGCGCCGGGTTCCGATGGGGCTCGCCGAGACGGCCAGCACCCTGTCGGAGGCTTTGGTGGAGTCGGCGGCGCTTGCGCGCGTCGAGGGCGACCAGAAGTTGCGCCTGCTTGACGAGCGACTTCAGCGAGCCACCGCGTTTTTGATTAATATCCCGGCACGCTTTCGCCTCGAGCGGGCGATGCACGCCGAGCGGGCGACGGGCGAATTGAACGCCGAGAAGCTCACCGAGATGACCACCGAGATCTTCGGCAAAGCCTACGGCGCGGGGCTGACCTCGGTCGACCCGACCTTCTGGGCCTCGAAGCTGCATTTTTATATCACGCGCGAACCCTTTTATAATTTCCCCTATACCTTCGGATATCTCTTCTCCAAGGCGGTCTATGAGCGCGCCCAGGCAGAAGGGCCGAGCTATGCGGGCGTGGTCGACCAATTATTGGTCGACACCGGGCGCCTCACGGCCGAGGAGATCGGGCGACGCTATCTGGACGCCGATTTGGGCGACAGCGCGTTCTGGCGCGCCGCCGCGCAATCGCTGCACGAGGACGTGCGCGAGTTCAAGCAATTGCTCGGCGTGTGATATGATTTTGGGAGCGCTGAATATTTATCGAAAGACATGCCCTCTGGGGCCTCCAATATCGTTATTTGCAGCAGTAGAATGGGGTAGATTGAGATGAGCACACCAAATAATCAGAATCAGCAATATAACCAGCCGGCTCCGGGCGTCCCGATGGGCCAGGGCCAAAAGAAGAAGAGCGGCCTACCCTGCGGGCTGATCGCCGCAGGTTGCGGCTGCCTCACGCTTATCCTGCTCGTCGCGCTGGGCGTCGGGGGCTTCTTTATGTACTCGACGGTCTCCTCGGAGGTCGGCGGGATCACGGAGTTGATCGAGACGATTTCGGACGGCCCGACCGGCGACGCCGCCAAGAAGAGTAAGAGCCAGACGACAACGCGCGGGAAGAAGGGCGACAAGGGGGCTGTGCAGGAGGCGAAAGACGAGATGGAGGCCGCCATCTCTCCCGAGAAAATTCGCTCCTATATGAAGACGCCGCTTACCAAGAAGGATATCCGCGAGCAGCAGAAATTCTTAAGTGAATGGGAGAAGAACCCGGTTCAGCAGGAGTATGTGAAGTCGCTGGAGAACGTGGAGAAGCTCAAAAAAGAGCAAGAGGGCAAGGAGGGCTCGATCACCGGGAACCTGAGAAACGTGAACGCGGGCGCGAAGATTCTCAACTCCATGAACAAGGTCACGACGGCGTTCGACGAGCATATTCGCAAGAGCGGGGGCTACGAAAAATACTATAGCCGGGTGATTCGCATCGGCGGGGTGGTCGCCGCGTCGCAGACCGTGGTGGGGGCGAATAAGAAGCTTAAGGACCCCGACTCCGACGCGGTCGCCAAGCAGATGCTTAAGGAGCGCCCGGAGATCGCGAATGAGTATCGTAAGAATTTCGAGGACGCGAAAAAGGAGATCGCTCAGGCGAAAAAGTCCGGAACCGAGAGCGCCGGCGCCGGCGCGGCTGCGCTGATGTCGCTGGCACAGGGGCCCGGCACCGTCGCCTTGGCGCGGATGCCCGAGCAGTCCTTTAAGACCTGGGCTGCGCTGTCGACAAAGGAGCGAAAGGCGGTGCGCGACTCCATGCAGCCCAAGGCCGGATATGGCGGGTGGTTTGGCTTGTTTTCGGTCAATCCGGCCGCGCTGCTCGTCAGCGCGACGATGTCTGAGTTGCAGGAATTATCCGAAGACTAATGCGCTCGCCTCGCCGAGCGTTCCGGGGCGCCGCTGGGCCCCGGAATGTTTTGACGTCGCTGGTGTTTTGTCTGCAACTGATGTGCTACGAGCACAAAATAGCAACGCGTAACGATTTTTAATTCGACATAAAGCCGACGGATTGGAGAGAAAGCAGTGTCTTCAAAGAACTATACCATCGCCATGATTGGGGCCGGCCCCGCCGCCCTGTATTCCACCGACAAGCTCGTCAATGCCGGGCATAATGTTGTGATTATTAACCGCGATATTAAGCCTGGGGGCTTGGCTGAGTTCGGGATTTATCCCAATAAATATAAGATGAAACGCGGCCTGCGCACGATCTTTCGAAAGATTCTGTCGAACCCGCGCGTCACCTATTTGGGCAACGTGAGTGTTGGGCAAGACGCCGATATCAGCATCGACGAGATCCGCGAGATGGGCTTTGACGCCATCGTCGTGGCGGTCGGCGCCCAGGGGACGAAATGGCTCGGTCTTGAGGGCGAGGATGCCGAGTCGGTCTTTCACGCCAAGGATCTGGTCTACCACTATAATGCGCTGCCGCCCTATAGCGAGCGGGAGTTCGCCATTGGGGAGAATGTCTGCGTCATCGGGCTGGGTAATGTCAGCCTGGACATCGTGCATTGGCTCGCCTGCGAGAAGAAGGTCGAGCGCGTCACTTCGGTCGCGCGGCGCGGCCCCGCCGAGCGAAAGACCACGCGCAAAGAGTTGCGCCTGGTCAGCGGGGCGCTCGACGTCGAGCAATTGCGCGCCGAATTCGACACGATTACGCCCAGCATGGTCGGCGTCGGCCAGGAGCCCGAGAAGGTCTTCGGCGAGCTGACCCGCTTTGCCGGAACCCCGCTGGAGACCGAGTCTGACACCAAATTCAATATGCGCTTCTTCCGCACCCCCAGCCGCATCGAGCGCGACGCGAGCGGTGAGGTGACCGGGCTTGTCTGCAAGAAGACCCGCCTGGTTCCCCGCGAAGATGGCGGCACCCAGCTCGAAACCCTCGAAGAAGAGGAGGTGCTTCCCTGCGATACGGTGGTCTTCGCCATCGGCGATAGCATCGAGCCCTCGCTCGGACTGCCGCTGGATTCGCGCTGGAGTAGCAGCTTCGCCACGGTGGTTGAGCCCTGGGAGGCGCACCCGGATCGCCCGCGCTATATGGTCGCCGACCCTACCCAAAACCAGCCGTTGTGGGGGACATTCGTCATCGGTTGGGCGCGCGAGGCCTCCGACGGGCTCGTTGGCAAGGCCAAGGCCGACGGTGAGCAAGGTTGCGACGAGATCCTGGCCTACCTCGACGGTGAGTTTGAGAAGGGGCCGGAATCGGAGCTTGAGACCCCCGAAATCCTGGAGAATCTGCTTAATTTTCTGGCCAGCCGCCAGATTCAGGTTGTCGATTATGACAATGTCCGCCAGATTGAAGCGGTCGAGCAGCAGAGAGCCGAGGAGCTAGAGCTCGAAGAGTTTAAGTTCTCCACCCAAAAAGACATGCTCGAGATGGTCTATCCGCCCGGCGCGTGATGCGCGCGCGGCTTATCGACGACGCTCAACCTTTATTTTATCGTCTCCAGAGAAGATCCCCGATGACTCAAAATACGCTATTTTCCCGTGTCCGTTTGACCGCTTTTGTGCTCGTCGGGGCCGTCTCACTGTTTTCCGTGGGTTGCGCGTCGAGCTCGACCGCGGAGCGCGACGCGGCCGACGAGCGGGTCTCTGGCCAGCCGCCGTCGGCTGATGAAGATGTGCGGCGCGGACTGCCGCGCGGGCCCGATGTGCTGACCGGCTCAACCGGCGCGGCGGCTCAACCGTCCGCCAGCGGCCAGGCCGAGGTGTCGGCTGACGCGTCGGTGACGCGTGCCGAGCTCAAGCAATTTATCCTCAAAGGGCCGTCGTTTCCGCTCTCAATGGTCGAGGTCGAGCCGGCACGCGAGGGGTCGAAATTTGTCGGATACCGCGTCATCGCCATTTCGCCGGTCGCGCAACCCACGCTGCAAGGGCGCCTGGGCAAAGGTGATATCATCACCCATCTTAACGGCGTGCGCGTCGAGAAGCCCGACGATTATCTTAACGCCTGGAAGTTGTTGGCGGGTATCACGACCGTGCGCATCGACTTTGTGCGCGACGGCCAAGCCAGTTACTCGGCCTGGCAGGTTCAGTAGGAGCCCGCTAGTTCGGTCATTTCGCCTCGCCCATTGGGTTTCTAAGAATGCACTCAAATCATCTGCAAATCTTGGGGCTGGGCCAGACGCGCGCGTCGCAGAGTGGGTTGTGGGCGCTTCTGATCGGCGGGCTCGGCCTGTCGCTGTGGGCGCAGGTTTTTTATTTGCCGCTGAGCGACGAGTTACGCTTCGCCGAGCCGAGCATGCTGCGGATGCTGGCGTATCTTGCGCCGCTGGCGGCGTTGTTGGTCGGCGGGATTTTGCGGGCGGGGTTTCTGACCCTACTCGCGTTTACCGTGGCGTTTGTGCCCGGGATTCTGTGGCTCTCACCGTCGGCGCTCAGCGCGATTGAGCAGCCCTGGAGTATGGTGCGCATCGGGGTGACCCTGGCGGCCTATGTCGCGACGGCCGCGGCCGGCGTCGGGCCGACGCAGACGCTCGGGCGGCGCATCGATGGGGCAGAATCTGCCGTGTCGAAGCCGCAACCCACCCGGCGGGTCGACGGGGTCTATCCTTTCTATTTCGCGCTGCGCGGGTTGCTGCTGTTCGCGTTATTATTCGTCATTCAATACGCGATTTTTAGGGACCCGGTGGTCGCCCAAAAATTGGCGCAGTCCTATCCGACGCGCCCCGAGGCGGCGGCCACCTTTATCGGCATCTTTTCGTTTTTTGCCTGGTGCGTGGCGGCTTATTCGCTATTTTTTGTGCCGCTGATGAATCTCGAATACGCCGCCCGCCGGCTTGAGCGCGAGGTCAACGCAACCCTGGAGACGCCCGGGCGCGCGCGGCGCCTGCGGGTCGCGCTCTGGGGCGGGTTGGCGATTTTGGCGAGCGCGACTGGTTGGTTTTTGAATTTTGTCATTTAAGCAGGCATGGCTATGAGAGCGTTGATCTACGAAATTCTGGGCCTGATATTCGTCGCCAGCACGATGGTCTTTTTTTACCAATGCATCATGTTCCTGGCCGAGAAGGATTATATCGCCGGTTTCGCGACGCTTGCCATCGGTTTTATCGTGCTGCGCGGCGGGATTGAGATGGGGAAGATGGCGCTGCTGTTGCGCCGGGAGCGATCGGCATGAGTTGGAATTATCGCAGGGTTTTTTCGGCCGGGGTTGGTGTCGCGATTTGGGCGAGCCTTGTGGGCTGTGCGGACTCTGGCGGCGGGCATCCTTCGGTGGAGGCGGCGTTTCTGGACTTGCAGTCCAAGCCGGTGAGCGCGGTCGTCGCCGAGGTCGACGGGCGCCCGATCTCCGCCGAGGAGCTCAGCGCGTCGCAACGCGTCGGGGACGCCAGCGGCGCAACGCTCGAGCAATTGCTCGAGCGAGAGTTGCTCGTCGCTGAGGCCGTCAAGCGTAAATATCACACGCGCCCGACGCTGCAGCACGCGCGCAAACAGGCGATGGTCCAGCAGTTATTGGCCCAGGAGGTTGAGGGGCCGGTGAAGGTCGACACGCTCGACGCGGATGCGCTCAAAAAGGCAGAAGACGCCTTGCGCCAGCAGGTGGGGCATCCGCCGGGGCTGCAAGCCTCGCATATTCTGGTGAGCGTGCCGCCAGACGCCCAAAAGGACGCGGCCAAAGAAGATGTTGAGAAGTGGTTCGCGCAGGCCAAAGAGTGGCTGGCGGTGTTGCGCGACGACCTGCCGGACCGGCCGACCATCCCCGACCTCTACGAGGTTCGGGCCCGGTATCGGGACGAGCTTCCGAAGCCGCTTGAGATTCACGTGAACGCCCATCTTATGTTTCCCATCGACGCGTACCTGGCCGATGAGAAGGGTGCCGCCGACGCGCCCCAATACGGTCGCGCGCTGCCCGAGACCTGGCGGCCGGTGGTGCCCGAGTTCGGCCAGGCCGCGACGGATATGGCGCGCGCGGATAACTTCGGGCAGCTCTCGGACCCGGTAAAATCCAACTTCGGCTGGCATCTGCTGATGGCCGAGAAGCTCTATCCGGCCGCGTTGCCCGATGAGCAGCAATTGAGCGAGGTCGCCCGCGCCCAGGTCGAGCGCCAGGCGCGGCATAAGGAGCTCGTCGCGCGCATGACTGAATGGATGGAAGACGCCTCGGTGCAGACCTTTCCGCAGGTCATCTCCGAGGCGCATGATACCCAGAATTAACGCGCCCGCGTGGGCTCAGGGGAGCTCCGAGTAGACATCTTTGAGCGGCAGGCGCGGCGACTCCATGGGCTCCACCATGGGGTGACCGATGCGGACGAATCCGACGATCTCCTCACTCGCCGGGTCAATCCCCAATAGCTTATAGGTGTCCGGGTGGCGGGTCGGCCCGCCGGTCGCCCACTTGCTGCCCACGCCTTCGGACCACAGCGACAGCGAGATATTCTGGATCGCGCAGGCAATCGCGGCGTAGTCCTCGCGGCTGCGAAAGGCGTCCTCATCATTGCGAATCTGGGTGACCACGAGCAATTCGGGCGAGTTGCCGGCTTTGGCCTGAATCATATCGATGCTCTGCTGCTTGAGCTCGCGCCCCTTGGCCGCGGCGTCAGCCCGTTTGATATCGAGCACGATATTGAGCAATTTTTCGCGGGTCTCAGGCCCCGCGCGCCGGAAGCGCCAGGGGTTCGTGAGCTTGTGGTTTGGGGCGCGCAGCGCGCATTCCACGGCGCGTTCAACACAGCCCTCGGGGACCGGGTCGGTGCTGAATTTTTGGACGGTGCGGCGGGTGAGAATGGCTTCGCGTGTGTTCATTGAGCCCTCAAAGGTTTTATGGGATGCATTGAGTGACATACAATTGGCATGGGGCTGTGCGAGCGCTGAGGCAGCGCGTTGCGCGGCTCCATCAGGGTCGCTATATATGCTCAGTGCGCAGTATTGCAACTGAGCACCCCCAGAAGTCGAGCTCAATTCGAGTCAAACTTCCGCCAAAATTCCCCAGGATTCGGAGTTAGAAGATGAGAATCGGCGTTCCAACCGAGATCAAAGATAACGAGTATCGTGTCGGGTTGATTCCGGCTTCCGTGCGCGAATATGTGTCGCGAGGGCACCAGGTTCGTATCCAGAAGGGGGCCGGGGAGGGCAGCGGCATCTCCGACGCCGAATATCACGACTCGGGCGCGCAGATCTTGGATAACCCGCGCGATATTTGGGAAAACTCCGACATGATCGTCAAGGTGAAGGAGCCGCTTCCCTCCGAATATGATCTGATGCAGCCCAACCAGATTCTCTACACCTATTTGCACCTGGCGGCGGTGCCGGAGTTGGCGCAGGTGTTGCTTGAGAAGAAGGTGTCGGCGGTGGCCTACGAGACCATCGAGTTGGCCGACGGGCGACTGCCGCTGCTCGAGCCGATGAGCGAGGTCGCCGGGCGGATGTCGATTCAGGTCGGCGCGCGCAGCCTGGAGCGCAGCGCCGGGGGCAAAGGCGTGCTGCTCGGCGGCGTGCCGGGGGTCTTGCGCGGCAAGGTCGTCATCCTCGGCGGCGGAACCGTCGGCACCAACGCGGCGACGATGGCCGTCGGCATGGGGGCGGACGTCACGATTTTTGACGTCAACCTCTACCGGCTGCGCGACCTGAACGAGATGTTTAATAATCGCATTCAGACCCTTTATTCGAACGCCGAGAATATCGCCGTGGCGGTGCGGGGCGCCGATTTGGTGGTGGGCGCGGTGCTGCTGGCCGGCGCGCGCGCGCCAAACCTGGTGCCGCGCTCGCTGCTCAAGGAGATGCAGCCGGGCAGCGTGGTCGTGGACGTGGCGGTCGACCAGGGCGGGTGTATCGAGACCTGCAAGCCGACCACCCACGCCCATCCGACCTATGTGATCGATGATATCGTGCATTATTGCGTCGCAAATATGCCCGGCGCGGTGCCGCGCACCTCGACCTTTGCGCTGGGCAACACGACGCTGCGCGACGGGTTGGCGATTGCGCAGCGGGGGATCGAGGTGGCGGTGCGCTCAGACTCGGCGCTGGCCAAAGGGCTGAATACCTACGCGGGTTGCGTCACGCATCCGGCCGTCGCGGCCTCGCTCGAGCTTGAGTATACCCCGGCGCTTGATGCGGTGGGGCGCCCCTGATGGCCACGCCGGGTAGGCGCACGGGCGCTTGAGCTTTGCGCGCGATCGAAAGTTCTTCGGCGGGGCGAACGCGCGCGTTCAGCTCCTTAATTGGTTGCATGTCGTTGAATTTGTTGGGTTTTGTTTGCTTGTTTTGGCGCCTTTGGATTTCACGGAGTGCGTCGCATTAGAATAAATCCCGTGATCTTGAAGTCTTATGAAATAGAATGCGAGGAGCCTATTGTTGTAATAGGTGAACGCAAGACTTCGTGAGTTTGATTGATTAAATTCGAAGCTTTGTCTTCGCGAGTAACCATTTGACTCAATTTGAAAGAAAGAGGCGATATGTTCGGCAAAAAGCGCAGCGAAAAGGATATCGGGTTTGAACGCGAAGCGGTCCCCCACCTCGACGCTCTATATGGCACCGCTCTACGGATGACCAAAGATGAGCAGGACGCCGAGGATCTCGTGCAAGAGGCTATGCTGAAGGCCTATCGCTATTTCGACCGCTACGAGAGCGGCACGAATTGCAAGGCGTGGCTCTTCAAGATCATGACGAATACCTTCATCAACCGGTATCGTAAGTCCAAGAAGAGCCGTGAGTTTCTGGTCGACGACGATTATCGCCCGCTCCAGGAGCGTGCCGAGGCGCCGCCGACCAACCCGTTCGTGGACGACTTCGGCGAAGACGAAGAGCGTCTCTATTTCAAGGTGTTCGGCGACGAGGTGAAGGCCGCGCTTGAGGCAATGCCGGTGGACTTCCGCATGGTCGTTCTCTTGGCTGACCTGCAGGACTTCGCCTATAAAGAGATCGCCGAGATCATGGACTGCCCCATCGGCACGGTGATGAGCCGACTCTACCGTGGGCGGCGCATGCTTCAGGCGGGCCTGGAAGAATACGCCCGCAAGGAAGGCTATATCGCCGCGGAGGACGCCGCCGAAGAAGACGCGGCTCAGGGTGAGAACACGACGGTTCTCGAAGAATATCGACTCAAACGCGCCCAAGCCTGATAGGCAGGTTATGTGCTTCGCTGCCTATCCAGGCGTGCTGTAATATCACTTTTTTACGAGGACCGAGATGAATTGTCAGGAATTTCAACTTTTTAGCGACGCGTATGTCGACGGCGAGTTTGAGGAGCGCGAAAGGGCGGAGATCGAAGCTCATCTGCGCGCCTGCTCCGATTGCCGGGCACAGGCGGAGATGAGATTCCAATTCAAAAAGCGCTTCCGCGAAGTGCTCGGCGGCCAGAAAGCCCCGCAGTCCTTGCACCTGCGTATCACCGAACAAATCAAAGACGTTGAGCGCCAAGACCGCCGCGCTCGCCGCCGCCGCAGCCCATTTGTGCGGGCCGCGGTCATCGGAGCGCCGCTGGCGGCGTCTGTGATGATGATCTTCGTCTTTATGCCCAAACTTACGGTCATGCCGGCGTCCAGTGAGCAGGTGCCGGTGGTCGAGAATACCATCGACTGGCATAAGGGCGATTTGCCGGTCGAAGTTACCGGCCCCGAGAATCAGAACGTCACGCGTTGGTTCCGCGGTAAGGTCGACTTCCCCGTGCGCCTTCCTACCTTTCAGTCCGACCGAGTCCGGCTCATCGGCGGTCGTATCGCACATATCAAAGACCACCGGGCGGCCTACGCCCTCTACGATATCGACGGCGCGCGCCTGAGCGTCATGATGTTCCATAGCAAAGATTTCAAGGTCCCCAGCGATAAGATTCGCACGGTCAACGGCCGCGAGATCGCGGTGCTCAACAGCCACGGCTACGAGGTCGCGGTCCTTCAGAGCAACGGCATTACTTATACGATGACCAGCGATCTGCCCGAGCAGGAGATGCTCGAGTTGGTCGGCTCCTCGCTTCAGAAATAACCCTGGGGCTGGTGAGCGCCGAAGGTGGCCTCCTTCATACCGGCTACTCCATCGAAGCTCTGTCGCAAGTTGCGTCGCCATCGGGCGGTGTCGCTTGCTTCAGAGCTTTTTTGGCGTAAGGTATGCGCCAACATCGTATGGAGTTTTAATGTCGATATTTTCAAAAAAGAAACGCAGAAACAACGACGCCAGTGACGCGTCTCAAGGCTCGAGCCCAGGCGAGCAGTCCTCTGGGCTGATCGGGGTTTTCGCGAGCGCAAAAGCGCGCTCGGAGCTCGACTCCGCGGCGTTGGAGTCGGCGCATTTCCTCACGGAAGCCCACGACGAGAGTCGTCGGGATGCTCTCGAGCGCTTCCTCGATGAGGGCGCGGATTTGATCCTGGTGCTCGGGTCGGATGCCGTGGTCGCCGAGATTTTGACCTTGCATCGCCGCCACTTTAGCGCGCATCGCACCCCGTTGAACCTCGCGGTGATGGCGGTAGGGGCCGTGCATACCGTGGCCGACGCCCTCGGCGCGGGCGCGCCGAGCCCGAAGGCGCTCAAACAGTTGAGCCGGGCGCATCGAGCCGGTGGGCTTAAGCGTCGCCGGCTGCCGATGCTCAAAATCACATCGTCGGCGTTGCCCGCGTCCCAATACGGGTTTGCCTGCGGCGCGGGACTTTTTTACGATATTTTCGAGGGATTTCACCGGGGCGCAGGGGAGCGCTCAAGCAGCGTGATCGCCGCCGGGTCGGTGCTCAGCGGCATGGCGAAGCGCCTGGTGATGAGCGGAAGCGCTGCGCCTAAATTGGTGCAGGCGCGTATCAGCGTGGACGGAAAGCCGCACGCCGAGTCCTTCGGATTCTGGTTGGCCGGCAGCCTTGAGTCGAGCTGGTTTGGGCTGCATCTGGCGTCGGAGCATCCAAGCTTTCGAAGCGGTGACACGCCCAGGGAGCTATTGTCGCAGGTCACGCAGAGCCGGCTAAAGCCGGACTTTTTGCGCGCGCTGGGCGGCACGGCTTCGAAGCCGAACGCCGGTTTTAGGCGCATTCATATCGACGGCAGCGCCGGATATGTGCTTGACGGGGAACTCTACGACCCCGATAAACCCTATATATTGCAGATTGAGCCGGCCGCGCCGGCGGTATTCTACTCGCTCTAAAGACGACACGCTCCCGCAGTTATCCTGCGGTCAGCTCCTCGAGGAAGACCCATTATGTCGCGCATCGAATTTAAGCCGCCCAGTGATTTTGTCAGCGGTGACTCCGGCTCAGGCGGGGGCAAAAAAGTCTGGAAGATTCTGGGCATCGGGTGCCTGGTCATTCTTATTCTATTCGGTGTCGCGCTGGCGTTTGGCGCCTGGCAGACGGTCTCCTGCTGCGGATCGTTCAAAGAGTTTATTGTCCAGGAAGTCGCCGCACAGAAGATGGCCACGGAGGTCGCCAGTGACCTCAAGGCAAATAAGCTCGAGGCGATTCGCGCCAAGATGTCTGAGGATTTGGCGGCGAAGATTTCGGTCGACCAGCTCAGCCTTCAGCGCGACGAGTACGCCAGCCTTATCGACGGGGCGCTGCCAAATATCATGGGTTCTACCATGACCGCCGACGGTCACTGGGATATCAGCGTCGAGTTTACGCCGCCGGAGAGTTCCCAGAAGCTCGTCATGATTTTGGGCATCGACGCCCAGCCGGTGGCGGACTCCGAAGAACCCGTATTGACGCTGGACTCGCTCCTGTTCGAGCAGCGAAGCCGCGACCTTCGCGCCGAGCCCGCGGCGGTCGTCGTGTTGGATTTTCACCGGGCGCTGCGCAGCGGCAATGACGAAACGGCGTATGCGCTCGTCGCATCGCGCTTCCCCGAGATGGCGGCATTTCGCACCTTTTTGGCGGACCAGAAGCCGGTCTTTCGCGAGGGCGAGGTGAAGATCAAGTCGGTTGAGAATCGCCACGACCGCTCGACCGTCTATATTTTGGTTGGGCCCGATGGAGCCGAGCGCCTTCAGGTCGAGTACGAGCTTGGGCCGTCGCGCGCATCGGTCGGCAAGCTCGAGATTCGCAAGGTTATTCCCACCTACCTTAACGTCGCGCCAACAGAAGAAGGCGACGCTGATTTAGAGGTGGACGAAGCTGCGGAAGTTGAGGCCGCGGGCGAGGAAGCCGTCGATTCAGCTGAATCCGAAGCGGTCGACTCGGAGTAAGTCAGCGCAGCAAACAAATGAACCGCCCGGACGCCAACTGAAGGCGCCCGGGCGGTTTTTGTTCGTCCTCGCTCCGTTACAAGACTTCGCTTATCGGGGGAAAGCGATCGGCGCGCTCAGCACGCCGTCGGGGATTCCCCAGGCGTTCACCAGCGGGAGCGCTTGCTGGCGCGCGTCGGCGCAGAGTTGATTGCGAAGGTCTCGAATCGCCCGGGACTTTTGAGGTTCGACATAGCCGTTCTCCAGGAACCAGCCGATATCGCGGTGCAGATATTCCATCGCATAGAGGTCGCGCAGCATGGTGAGCGTGCGTTTGAGCGCGGGGTCTTGGGCGGCGTCGACGCCCTCGGCGAAACACTCCATCACGACGCGCTCGGCGTGGGCGTTGGCCAGCGAGAGCAGGTGCGGCTGAACCTCGTTGAAGGCGTCGAAGGCGTCCATGTCATTGTCCAGGCGACGTTTGAGGCGCTGCGCGGCGGAGCCGAGAAGATCATCTTCGCGCGTGCGAAATACCCGCAATTGGAAGTCCGCGTCGCGCAGATGCTCGGGCGCCGTGTCACGGGTCACCAGCGGGTTGCGCTTTTGGATCGCGCTGGCGGCCTGGCCGGCGACAAAACGCGCGAGCGTAAAGATCGACGCGTTCTCAAATTGCTGGCGATATTGGCTCAACAGGCTTCGGGCGACGAGCATCATCAGCACGGTATTATCGCCCTCGAAGGTCGCGAAGATGTCGACGTCGACCCGGTTGGGGCTGATGCGGTTCTCGCTCAAATAGCCCATCCCGCCGCAGCATTCGCGCGCCGCCTGGGTCGCCTCAATCGCGTGCCACGAACTGAAGGATTTCAGCGCCGCGGCCATGGCCTCGACCTCGCGATTATCCTCGTTGCCGCGGGTTTCGATATAGCGCTGGCGCAACTTTTCGACCGCAAAATGCAGGCCATAGGCGGTCGCGATGCGCGGCATCAGGCGCTGCTGATGGGTCGGGTAGTTGAGGATCGGTGACTCGGGCTTGCCGGCGGGGCCGAATTGCCGGCGCATCGCGCCGTAGCGTGTGGCGATGGCCAGGGCGGACTTCGAGGCGGTGAGCCCGCAGGCGGCGACGCTGATGCGCCCGGCGACCAGCGTCCCAAGCATCGTGAAGAAGCGCTTGCCGCCGCTGGCGATTGGGCTGGAATACTCGCCCTGGGGCGACACGCTCGCGTAGCGGTCCAAAAGGTTCTCGCGGGGAATGCGCACCTGGTCAAACCAGATGCGCCCGTTGTCGACCCCGTTGAGCCCCATCTTGTGGCCGCAGTCTTTGAGGCGCACGCCCGGGGCAGGTTGGCCATCTGCGTCGCGAACGGGCACCAGAAACGCGTGCACGCCGTATTGCTCGCCGGCGGTATGCAATTGGGCAAAGACCGTCATCATTTGCCCGTGGACCGCCGCGTTGCCGATCCATTCCTTTTGGGCCTGGTCGGTCGGGGTGTGGATGACGAATTCGTCGCGCTCCGGGTCGAAAGTCGCCGTCGTCTGAAGGTCCTGGACGTTGGAGCCGTGGCCGCGCTCGGTCATCGCGAAGCCGCCGAGCAGGCGGGCGCTTCCCACGTCGGCGAGGTATTTTTCGTGGTGCTTCGGCGTCCCCAAAAAGAGGATGCTCCCGCCAAATAGGCCAAATTGCACGCCAAATTTGATGGCCAGGCTCAGGTCGAACATCCCCAGCGCCTCAAATGAGGCCATAAATCGGCCCATCGACGCGCCGATTTCTTCCATGCTCGGATCCTTCGACTTCGGGGCGATGTCGCCAAACCCGTGACGGGCCACGACCTTTAGCCAGTCCAGGACTTGTTCTCGGTACGCATCGGTCGAGACATCGTCGACATATTCGAAGGCATCGCTGGCCAGCAACGCGCGCACCGACTTCCAGGTCTCGCGCCAGGGGCCATCGAGCAGGCGGGTCATCGCGTCAATGTCGAAGTCCGCCTCAGGTTCCTCGAAGCGCTGAGCCGCGGGGAGGGCACCCTCGCGCAGGAGAATCGCGCTGGCGGCATCCTTGGGGGCAAAGCCGAGGTTCTTCTCAATCGCCTCAATATGGGCGCGGACGTCGTCGCTATACCAGGCCGGCGGGTGCTGGCCGTTCTCCCGCGTGGCGATGCGCTCGCCGAGCGCGGCGAGCGTCATTTGATGGCACTGACTCAGGTCTCCGGCGCTTGTGCTTATCGCCGCGCGCAGCCGCGTCAGCGTCGTCGCCGACGGCGGATCTTCGGGGTCCAGCCAGGCGCCAAGGGCCGCCTGAGCATCGGCGTCGAGCCAGTCTTGACCGGTGGCGTAGGCCCGAAGGCTGGTCATCTCGGTATCGCTAAGAACACCGTCGGCCCAGGCGGCGTAGATCATGGGCGCGACCGGGAGGAGGTGCTCGTGGGTGATGAGTTCTTTGAGCGTAGACATGGTCATTCCGTGGTGAAGGATGACTCGCTTGCCCCGAAGGACCTCGCCGGCGGGGCAGCGCGCGTTATTTTCTAAATCGATATCATTGAATTAGCAGTGAGGGGTTTGACGCGCAAGCGAGTCGGGGTAAAGAAGAGCCGTCGCGAGTTCGGACGGTTGCGTTTTGGACCCGAACTCGCGCTGCCAAAGTTGCCCAGAATACACAGCCAAAACATCGATAATGTGCGCATCACGCACCGAGTCACCCATTTAACCAGCCATTCAGTCCCGGACGATGCTATGACCTCTCTATCAAGACTTGACGCCGTTGCCGCGCAACTCAACCAATTGCGAGACAGTGACCGAATCAGCGATCGTACCATCGCCGAGGCGATTCGTAGCGCCGGGGTTCGCCAGCAGGTTCCCGCGCCGTTGAGCGCCGAGTCTGACCATGTGGACGTGATCTTTCGGCTGGCCTGGTGGATCTACGTGCGCGCGGCGGCGTTGGATGCGCGTTATTTGCTGGTGGGACCGATGAGCCTGGACCTCGTGATTCGCGAGGACCGCACGCTCGAAGAGGTGCTCGACGAGCTTCGCCAGCTTGAGCAGGCCTGCACGCTGGGCGAAGATCCGCTGCCCGCGAAGCTGGGCGTCGACGCGCAACTTCAGGTCTTTCGCCAGCACGCAAAGCTCGTCGATCGCGTCGACACACTCGGCCAGCGCGACCTCTTGAAGCCGATCACCGAGTCGATGGAGACCTTGCGCGCGCATCAAGAGGCGTTCCGTAAGCTCTACGCCACGCTCACCTCGGAGTTTATGGAAGAGTTCGACGAGCTTGCCCGCTCCGGGGCCTTCGCCGAGACGATGCACGGCCACCAGGACGACGACGCGCACCATCATCACCACGAGGCGGTCGACGCGCCCCCGCTTGAGGACGCCGAGGCGTATCTGGCCCGCGCCGAAGAGCGCTTTTCGCGCGGCGACCTCCACGGGGCTATCGAGGACTGCGACGCCGCGCTCGCCCTGGACGCCAACTTCATCGACGCCTATTTGCAGCGCGGCATCGCCCGCGCCGCGCACGACCACGTCGACGAGGCCATCGCCGACTTCGACCTGGCGCTTGAGCGCGAGCCGACCAACGTCGCGGCGCTCCTGAACCGGGCGCTTGCCTATTACGCCCAGAAATCCTTCATGCAGGCGGTGGTCGACCTGGATCTGGCGGCTGAGACCGACCCCGAATCCCCCGAGGTCTTCACCAATCGCGGCATCATCCGCTGCATCCTCGAAGATTATACCGGCGCCGAAGAAGACTTCACGCGGGCGCTTGAGCTCGACCCGACCTCGGTGATCGCGCACTCAAACCGCGCGATGGTGCACCGCGCGCGCGGCGACCTTCGCGAGGCGATTTTGGACTATAAGAAGGCAACCGAGCTCGACGCGAATTACGCCGAGGCCTGGTCCGCGCTCGGGTTTATTTACCTGAGCACCGAGTATTTTGAGGAGGCCATCGAGTACCTCGGAAACGCCATCGAGCTGCAGCCCTACGCCGGCGAGCACTATTATAACCGGGGGAACGCCCGGGTTGGCCTGGAGCAATACGAGAAGGCGGTCGAGGACTATACCAAGGCCATCGAGCTGGACGCCGAAGATGTTCAGTCGCACCTCAACCGGGGCCTGGCGCGCCTGAAGAACCAGGACTTCAACGGGGCCATCGACGATTGGAATCGCGCCATTGAGATCGACCCCTATAACCCGATGCCCTACGCCAAGCGCGCCGGCGTGTGGAATATCCTGGACCAGCACGCCGAGGCCGCGCAGGACCTGCACCAGGCGCTCGAGCTCGCCCCGGACGATTGGGAATACGGTGATTTCGCCCGCCAGATGCTCGCCGACATCGGCAGCGAGTTGGGGTATAATGGCGATAAATTAGACTGATTTAACCGACAAATGCCGCAGGGGCGCGCGCCTTTTTGAACCGCTGTTTCGCGCGCGCGCCTCTTTTTGACCAGCCTGCTGGTCCGCCGTTAAGGAAAGACTCACGAATGCTAAGCCCCATCAGCGCTGTTGTTTATTTGGTCTTCTTCGCGGCGCTCTTCGCCGTTCCTGGCTTGATATATGCGCGCCGGGCGCAGGATGGGCTGGACGACTTTCTGGTCGCCCGAAATAGCCAGAATAGTCTGGCCACGCTGCTCACCTTGTTGGCGACCACGCTGGGGACCTGGATTCTATTTGGTCCCGCCCAGGCCGCGACCTGGGGCGGGATCGGCGCGATCATCGGCTACGCGCTGGGGTCGATGGCGCCGCGGCTGATGATGATTCCGCTGGCCAATCGCATCCGCAGCCTGATGCCCGAGGGACATACGCTTACCGAGTTTGTCCTCGGGCGCTACGGGCGGGTGATGTACGGTTTTGTGCTGGTCATCATGGTGTTCTACCTATTTATCAGCCTGACCGCGGGGCTAACCGCCATCGCCCAGATGGTCGCGTTGCTCGCCCCGGTCCCGCTGTGGCTGACGGCGAGCATTGTGATGGTCGCGACCCTCTTTTATACCCTGTACGGCGGACTTCGGGTGACCATCTTCACCGACCGGCTGCAGATGCTGCTGATCTTGCCGTTTCTGGTCGTGCTGATTGGCTTCGGGTGGCAAGCGGTGGGCGGCCTTGGGCCCGTCATTGACGGGTTGCAGAACAACGCGCCGCACCTGCTCAATCCCCTCGATGTCAATGGATTGAAGTCCGGGCTAACCTTCTTTATCGCGGTGGTGCTGACCGGCCTTTTTTACCAGGGGACCTGGCAGCGCATCTTCGCGGCGCGCGACCAGAAGGTGATTCGCAACGGGTTTCTTATCAGCGGTCTGCTGAGCGCGCCCATTATCTTCATCATGGGGCTATTCGGGCTGGCTTTCGTGGGGTTGGAGTTGCCGGGGGACGGCTCGGTGGCGTTGTTTAGCGTGCTCCTGGACACAGTCCCGCTCTGGTTTGCGATCAGCCTGTTGCCCTTTGGGTTGGCGCTGATCATGAGCAGCGCCGACTCGACCATCAGCGGGCTGTCGAGCATCCTGGTGGTCGACCTGCGCCGGCTACTGCCTCGGCTCAGCAGCCAGGGGCTGTTGTCGCTGTCGCGCGGGGTGATCGTCGTGCTGTCGGTGCCCGTGCTGATTGTGGCGGCCCAGGGATATAGCGTGCTCTATCTTTTCCTGCTGGCCGATCTGCTGTGTTGCGCGGCGGCGTTCCCGGTGTTCTTTGGATTCTATAGCGGGCGCTACCAGAGCTATAACGCGGTCATCAGCACCCTGGGCGGACTAGTCGCGGGGTTGATCGTGTTCCCTGCGCCCGGCGCGCCGACCGAATACCTGCTGGAGTCGTTTCTCTTGGCGTCGCTGACGCCCGTGGTGCTCTCGCTCGTCCTGCTCTTATTGCCGGTCGCCGGGCGCTTTGATTTTTCGATATTGGCGCAGCGAGTGCGTCACCTGGATGGCTGAGGCAGGGGGGCGGCTCAGCGTGCGCGGGTCTTCCAGCGGCAGTCTTTGCAGCGGTGCTTGGGCATGATCAGGAAGACCCCCCAGATCGACAGGATGAAGCTGATGCACATGGTGGGGAACGCGGCTAAAAAGCCGACGGTGACCAAGATCCAACCGAAGACGACGCCGATGATGGAGCGTCGGGTGTGGACGCTGTCGCTGCCGCATTCCGGGCAATGAGCGGGGGCTGTGATGGAGTGTGCGATGGCGGGGGCCCTCAATTAAAAGACGCGGCGCTCGAAATTGCGCCGCTTTGAAGTGCCTACGTATCTCAGATTCGGTGATCCTGCAATTTCGAAGTCGCTGAAACTGCAGGATCCAGAAGTGGGGCAGTTAGTTCTTCTGCTTCGGGGTAAGCTGGACCGTCAGGAGCATGCGGGTCTCGCTGAGCGCGTGGACATCGTGCTTGACGCCGGCGGCGAGCACCAGGATTTGCTCGGCCTTAAGCCGATGGGTCTGGCTGGGAGTCTCGACCTCAAGCTGGCCGTCCAACACATGAATGCTGACGTCGCCGCGAACCATATGCTCCGGGATGCGGCTGCCTTTCTCAAAATGAAAGAGGATGGTGGTGTGGGTGTCGCTGCGACTGAGCGTATATTGGCGATGCCCGTCGACCGCTTTATGGTCCTCGCTTAACAGCGTCTGGGTGCATTGAGCCAGGTCGAGGATTCGCTCGTCGTCGGCGAATCGCTCGGCGGGGTGGGCGCGCAGGCGCTCGGATGGTTCGCTTCGCTTCGTGGTCATTTGACTAGTCCATTTGAAAGGGCGTTGTTTTGACCCGAGTGGGGCATGACGTAGCGGATATTTTCGGCGCGGGTCCAGGCGCTCGACTCATCGTCGAAGTCCAGCTTCACCCATCCGTCGTTTTCGGCGCTGGTGGGGACCAGCAGGCCGGGGACGACGATGGTGTCGAGTCGGGTGATTCCGGCGTGTTGGCTCGGGCCATCGCGCAGCGAAATATCGGCGTTGATAATTACGGCTGGCCTAATGGTAGACACGACCTGCGCGCGGGCAAGCCAGGTCGCGCCGCAGCATAAAATGCCCACTGCGAACGCTCCGGAGGCGTATTTTGCGGCCTGCCGGGCGAGCGGGATATCCACGAAGCGTCGAATGATCTGGGCGACGAGCAGCAGCCAGAGGAGGATGACGACGGTGACCGCCAGCGAATTCGGGGTGGTGCTGGTCAGCAGGGACCACCAGAAGAGCCCTCCGGTGCTGCTGTTGATGCGATCCGATTGGGTCGCCGAGTCGCGCACCTCTTCGATTTGCTGCAGGGTGATAAGTTGTTGAAGACGCTCGAGATTCCTCGAGATTTGCCGGTCGCCTGGGGCGAAGATCGACGCGCGCTCCATATAGAGGCGCGCCAGGCCGAAGTCACTATTTTGGGCGTGGGCGAGCGCAAGGTTATAGAGGATATCGACCGATTCGGGGTGTGCCTGAAGTGCCTGGGACCAATAGGCCGAGGCGGCCTTCCAATCCTGCGCTTCCTGGGCGGCGAGGGCTTTGGCGTGGAGGTCGGCCGCGGCGCTCGTCTCGGCGTTTGCCGGCTGATTCGGCGCGTCGGCCTGGGCGAACGAAAGGGCGGGCGTGCCGAGGGTGGTGGCGATGAGCAAAATATTTAGGACCAGCAGCGCCGCGTTGACGCTCCATCCCTTGGACTGGCGCTCTCTTTCGATTTGCTCCAGGCAGGTTTTGCAGATGTCGACCCATTCTTGGGAGGTATGAGCGGACTGATGCTGCGGTGAATAGCGCACATTTTGGACCTCCTGAAGAACCTCGCCGAGGCGCTCGGCCAGGGCGTCGGAGACGCCTCGCTTCTTCAGGTGCCCGGGGAGTTTGGCCGCGGAGATGTCGCCGCTGGGGACCTGCGCAACCTCGGCGGCGTAGATATTGACGGCGTCGCGGATCGCGTCAAACGCGTCGGCGCTGCCGGCGTTCGGCCCGGGTTCGCCGAGCCGGGCGAGGGCGCGTTGGTAGGCTCGCGCGCGTCCCTGGCGAGGCGTTCGTGCGTTGATGACTCTGCGAAGCGGACGCTCAAGTCCAAGCCCAAGCAGGCCGAGCAAGGGAAAGGCGATCAGCACCCAAAACGCTGGATGCGACGCGACCGGGGCGCGCGGCGAGTCGGCGGAGATGGTGTCGCGCGGGGCGTCGAGGGTCTTTAAGATGGCAGCCGTGGCGCCTTCTTCCTCTTCGCCGGAGGGATTGACGCGATCGACCGGTGCCTGGGCGGCCTGAGGCTCCTGGGGCGCGGCGCCGCCGGCGATCTTGATGGGCGTCTCGGCGCTTCGATGCGTTTTATAGCGCTCCTCAATCGGGTCAAAATAGCCGAATTCAAGGGCCGGAATCACGACCTCGCCTTCGCGCTGGGCGATGAGCGTATATTCGTCGGTGAGCCGCCCGCCTACGACGCCGTTGACGATCGTCGGGTCGGTTTTTGAGCGTTTATTTGCGATCTTGGCGCCGTCGATCTGGGGCAGCTCGGGCAATGAGACCCGGCGCACCTGGCCGTTGCCTTTGGCGCGCACACGAACCGTGATCGGGTCGCCCATCTTGGCGTGCATGCGGTCGGTGGTGACCTCGAAGGTCCATTGCCCGACGTTTCCTTCGCGGAATGATGCGGGCGGCTCGGGCGGCAGGGGGCGCACTTCGATGTCGATGGGGTCGGTGCCGAGTCGAATAAGTTGGCGGCGTCCAAAGACGCCGCCTTCGACGGCATCCAGCTGAAATGCCTCGATCTTCGCGGCGCCGGCCTTGAGCGGAAAGAGGGCGTAGGCGCGCAGATTTGTCTGGGTCATGAGTTCCCCATTTCGCCGAATTGTCTGGCGTTGACCGGCGAAATTCTCGCTCAGGTCGTCGACCCAGAAGTCGTCAAAGCTGGGCTCATCGGGTGGGTGGGGGCTGAGGTTGTTGCGAAATGCGTCGGAGAAAAGGGCATAGCTCAGCGTGATCTGTTGGCCCAGATACGGCTTCTCGGTGGGTTCGAGTTGATACTCGATAAACGCCTCGCTGCTCGAGCGCGCCCCGCGGGGGCGCTGGCCGCGGTTTGAGTTTTGGGAGCGACCCGATTTTCGCGGTGCCGCGGAGGCTTCGACGACTTTGACGCGCGTGGACTCGGGCGTCACCACCTGGTCGCCCAGCCGAAGCTGAGGTGGCTTGATCTCGAACTCGCCCTCGCGACTCACGCGCAGCCGGTAGACGCGCGTCAGGCTGCGCTGCGCGTGGCCGTTGACGATCGTGATGCCCGGGGAATCGCTGGTGAATTGAATGCGAAAGGAGTTGTCGAATTCGGGATCGCGAATCACTGAGATGGCACGATTGCCCTCGCTTCGAGCCGACACCGTATAGGTAATCACGCCCCCAACGCCGACCTCTTCGGGCTCGACGCTCACGCTCACGCCTTGCGCAGCCTGCGCGTTCGCCGGCGCGAGCGTTGCCAGTGACAGATACGCGAGCGCCAAAAAGAAACCGATCCGAAAGAGGGCGATGGGGTGGTTTGAGCGTAGCATCCTCATGATATCACCAATCCTTCTCGATATGGCGGCGAGGCATATTCTCGAGCGCTTTTTTCATCTGAAAATTATCATCGCTTTCTTCGAGCGCGCGCAAAATATCATCCATGCGCCGCTCCTCGGGCGTCATCGCCTCTTCCTCGGAGTCCTCGGCGGCGTCGTCCTGCTCCTTATCTTCGGAGTCCTTGGAGTCGTCGTCTTCGGAAGACTCTTCGTCCTTATCGCTCTCGTCGGAGGACTCGTCTTTGTCTTCCTCGTCGCTCTCATCCTCGTTGTCGCCGTCCTGCTCGGAGTCCTCGTTCTGGTCCTGGTCCTCGTTCTTCTCCTCGTTTTCGTCTTGCTGCTCGTCCTGGTTCTCCTGTTCGTCCTGATTCTGATTTTGAGGGTTGAGTTGCCTCAAATGGTAGAAGGTCGCCGGGCCTTGAGCGCGCAGCAGGAGCTGCTCTTTTTGGGCGTTATCGTAGTGCACGATTTGGTCGGGCAAGAGCGCGATCTCGGGCGCGTCCGGGCTGAGCGGTCCGAGCGCGTCGGGCGTCTCCGGGGTGATGCCCTCGGCGATGACCTGGTTGCCCGACAGGCTCAGCAGGTCCAGGGCGAGCGCGACGGGTGCATCGCCGGGCGTGGCCGGTTTTTCGGGCGCATCGCCCACGCGGGTAAGCGCCCAGGAGATGAGATCTTCCTTCTTGCCGCCTTGAGGCGCCGCGGGCGCTTGCGGATTCGGCGCGGGCGCGGTCTTCGACGCGTCGGAGTCGTCGGCATCCGCCGGCTCTGGGGCGGGGAGTTTGAAATAGTCGCGGTCGTCGGCGCATAGGCGCAGGTAGCGAAGATGCTCGGCGTTCGGGTCGACGTCCGCGGCTGCCTGGGCCGAGTCATTGGGCTCGAAGCGGTCGTTGCCAATTACGCAGGGCGCATAGTGGTAGACGTCGGCGCGATAGGGGCCTTGCTCGTCGTCGGTTTGGCCGCCGATATGAATCAGATAGGTCCCCGGCTTCGCGACGTCCTGGATGCCCGCGGTCAAAAACGGCGGCTCAAGACGCTCGGTGGCGACGACCTCGCCGGTGTCCGCGCGCAGAATGCGCACGGACAAATTGGCGGGCTTTTCACGCTCCACGTCTTCGCCTGCCTGCAGGTCGACGAAGAGCGAGTCGCCGAGCTCCATCTCGACCCGGAACCAATCGTCGTTTCCGGGACAAAGGTGCAGGTCATGGGAGCCGGTGTCGATGGCGGCGGCGGCGTTTGCGTCATTATTGGGCTCGAAGTCGTCTTCGAGCGCGTGGCAGGGCGGGATCGCGGTCACTTCGAGGTCATAAGAAAACTCGCGATACTCACCGGCCGCCAATTTGATCAGCAATTGGTCCGTGTCGCCGGGGAGCATCTCGGGGGTGACGCGAAGGTCGGCGATCTCGCGGGTGGCGCGCGTCCTTTTCGGGTCGAAGTCGTCGTGGGAGCCCTGGTCGACGCCGACGGCCTTCTCGCCGCGCGCGTCAAAAATGGAGAGCTGCAGGTCTTCGGGGCGCGTCAAAAAGATATGCTCGGGGTCCGGCTCGTCGCGCAATTGGGAGAAGGTCGCTTTGACCGAGACCTTCGAGCCGGGGATGATCGGCAATTTATACCAGTCGTCGTTGAGCCCGCAGAGGGTGCGCTCTTTTTTCTCGAGCTTATCGAGGTCGGCCGCGCTGCTCGGGTCATCGTTTGCTTCGGAGTCATCCTCGAGCTCGGCGCAGGGCGGGAAGAGCTTGCGGAAGACGACTTCCAGGTTGTGTTGGGCCTGTTTAACGCGCTCTGTGTTGACTTCTTTGGCCGGGTCCAGGTTGACCTGAAGCGCCTGTTTATAGGTGTCGTAGGCCTCCTTCCATTGCTCCTGGCGCGCCAGGGTCAGCCCCATATTAAAGAGGCTGTCAAAGCGCAGCTCCGGGTCCTGTGTGGCGAGCGCGCGGGCGAACGCCTGGCGGGCCTCGTCGTATTTCTTCTCGCCGAGCAGGGCGATGCCGAGGTTATAGTGGAGCTCGGCGTTGGCCGGGATTTCGGTCTCGGCCTCCTGGTATTTTTCCAGCGCCTTGGCGTATTCGTTCTGGCTGATGAGTTCGTTGGCCTCGTCGACGGTGCCCAGGGTGTTGCGGAAGGTGTCGTCGCAACCCATCAGGCCGACGGACGGAACCAGAAGAACCAACAAAATAAGCAGCGTCGCGGATTGGCGCGCGCCTGTCTTTTTGCTCTTTTTCGAGGCCGGCTTGTCGGTCTCTTCGCAGCCGCGCCGCGCCAGAAGTTGGCCGGCGCCGCGACGGCGCTCGCCGAGCAATAGGGCCAGGAGCAAGAGCAAGAGCGCCGGGGCCAAGAAGAGGACGAAGCGGTCTTTATAATTCTCGCGCAGCATGGTCTCAAGTTCGGTCTTCTCGAGGTGGTTGATGAATTGGGTGACCCCGTTCACGACCGAGTTTTTGCCGTTATAGTGGACATAGGTTCCGCCGGTTTCGGCCGCGACTTTTTGCAGCGTCGTCTCGTCCAGCGCGCTCTGGATCAACTCGCCGCGCTGGTCGCGCTTATAGCCGGTGAGGTTGTCGTGCTCGTCGAAGATGGGGATGCGGCTGCCCTGGGTGCTCCCGATGCCGACGGTGACGACGTGGATTCCGTGTTGTTTGGCGACCTGTGCGGCTTTAAGCGGCGCGGATTCGTGGTCTTCGCCGTCGGTGATCAGGACGATGACCTGGTTCTTCGCGCGTTTGATATGGTCGGCTTCGGGGACTTGTTGGGCCGCGTCGCGGGTGCGCGCCGGGCCGATATGAACTTCCTTGCCGGTCAGCAGCTTGATGCTGTCGAGCATGGCCGGGGCCAGGGCGGTGCCGCCCATGGGCATCTGCCGTGGGGTGAGCTTGTCGAGGTAGAAGTCGATGGCGCCGTAGTCTGCGGTGAGCGGCGACTGGGCGAAGCTCACCGCGGTGAAGACGACCAGGCCCACGCGGTCACCTTGCAGGGATTTGAGGATGCCCGAGATCTCTTTTTTGGCGGCGTTGAGTCGGCTGGGCGGGATATCCTGGGCCAGCATGCTCTTTGAGAGGTCGAGGGCGAAGACCACGTCGACCCCGAAGCGTTTGATGGTGCGGTCATCTTGACCCCATTGAGGGCGCGCGCAGGCCAGGCAGATCAGGGCAAAGGCCACCATCACCAGGATGGCGCGCGTGACCTGGCGCGCCGGCGAATGCGCCGAGGCCATCTCGTTGACGAGCTGAAAGTGCCCGATGCGCTCGCGCACCCGGCGCTTCCACCAGAGGAACCCGCCGAAGGCCACGGCCATCGGCACCAGCAAGAGCAAAAAATATAAATTGTCAGGACGTCCGAAATGCATGTCGCCCTCAGGGATAAGTGCGTAAGTAGGTGTATCGAAGGATCATCTGCGCAAAAAGCAGGACGATCGCCCAGATCGCAAAGTGATGAAATAATTCATGTTTCCGAAGATCTGCGCTGCCTTTGATGCGGTCGCGCTCGAAGCGGTCGAGGATCTGGTGGATCTGGGTCTGAAGCGCCTTTCCGTCCGCCGCGCGGTAGTACTCGCCGCCGGTAATATCGGCGATTTCTTGGAGCAGCTCGGGGTTGACGGGGAATTCCGTCTTCTGGAAACGCAGGCTTTTGCCGGCGAGTCCGCGAACCTCGACGGGGACCAGCACCGGGCCGTCTCGCCCGACCAGGATCGGGAAGACCACGATGTCGAGCTTCTTTGCGAGGTCGGCGGCGACCGTCGGCGAGATATTGCCGCCGCGCCGGTCGCCGTCGGTGATGAGGATGAGCACTTTGGTGCGGGCCTCGCTCTTCTGCAGACCCGCGACGGCGCGGCCGATGGCGTTGCCAATGGCGGTGCCCGCCGGGTCGATATCGCCCAGGTCCAGGTCGGCCAACATGCCCAGGATCGTGTTATAATCGAGGGTCAGCGGAAATTGCAGATAGGCGTCGCGCGCGAAGACGACCATGCCGATGCGGTCGTATTTGCGGGATTTGATAAAATTTTCGAGCACCGACACGGCGGTCTTAAACCGGTCATCGGGCTGTTTTCCGCGCGCGAGAATCTCGCGGACCTCTTCGTCGCTCTGGTCGATGGCGCGCATCGAGCCGGACATATCGAGGGTGAGATAGATATCGATACCCTCGACCTCGACCTCCTGGACCTCGACATTTTGCGGCCGCGCCATCGCGACGATCAGCAGGGTGATGGCGGCCAAAAAGAGGATATCCGGCAGCGGCTGCAGGCGGCTTTTGATGCCCGGCTTTTGTTGCTTGAGCAGGGAGACGCCCGAGAAGCGAAAGGGCGCGACCTGGCGGCGGCGAAAGCGCGGCATAAAGAGGTACGCGGCGAGCGCCGGCACCAGGATAAGCAGCGCGAGGACCCAGGGATGGGCAAATGAGAAGCTCATGGCTTTTCCTCCCGCGCGTCGGTCGAGTCATCAGATGCGGCGTCGGCGCTGTCATCGGAGGCGTCATCAATCGCCGGCGACTCCGGCGCTTCGGCTCCACGCGGGGCAACTTCGGTTGGTGCGTCGCCGGGTTGTTCCGTAGTCGCGTCGACGTCGGCCTGTGCGTCGGACTGAGGCGCGCGCACGTGGGTCAGCTCGACCATCGAGAACGCCTGGCGAAGCAGTTGTTCGCTGCGCTCTCGGGCGGGCGTCATATCGCTGAATTTGATCAGGTCACAATAATTAAGCCAGTCGCGCACGTCCTCGTAGGAGATGCCCTTGGGCCAACCCTCGCCGGACTCAACGGCGCCGAGGTGCCCGAGTATCTCGGTGGTCGTGAGCTCGGTGCCGCGGAAGTGGTAGCGACGCCCGAGGTATTCGCGAATCGCCTCGGACATGCGCACGTAGAAGACCATATAGTCGCCGCTGTCGAGCAGGTCGCCGGGCGTGAGGGCGCTGAGTTTTTCGAGCGCGACGAGATGCGCGGGGCGCGGCGGCGGGGCCGGGGCCTCGGGCTGGTTTCGCCGGTTGATAAAGAAACCCACGCCGCCCGCGATTAAGAGGGCCAGCAGACCTCCACCGACCCATAAGATCGTATAATCATCGGTCCACACGGCGACCGGGTTGCGGGGGGCGGCTAATTCGGGGGTATCGCCGCCGGGCAATACCGACAGGACCTTGGCGCTGACCGGCTCGGTCGCTAACTTTTCAACCGAGCCATCGGCCTGCAAAACCGTGACATCAAACGCGGGCAAGGTGGTCTCGCCGGGGCGAAAAATCTGGAAGACCAGGTTGAAGGTCGTGGTGATGTCGGCTTCGCCCTGCAGGCTTTGATGCTCCCGGCTGGCGACCTCCCAGCGAGGGTTCGGAAAGGCCTCGGGCAGATGAGCGGTGGTGTTGAGCGGGTGGCGTACCTCAAGCGTGAGCGCCAGGCGGTCGCCGACGGCGGCGGACTCTGGGGCGTTGAAATTTTGCGAAAGCGTGGCGTTGCTGGCTTGTGCGCCAACTTCGGCCGCCGCCTCGGGCGCACCTGCGTCCGGCGTGGTGGCATGGGCCGTGGCGAGTCGAAGCCCAAAGCAGCTCAATACCACAAGCATTGCGAGGGGGATTCGAAGGCTCATATCGAAATATCTTCCAATTTTAGAGTCAATAATCATGCGATCAATGCCGTTTGGCGCGGGTCCGGAAATACTTAACCAGCGGCTCAATATGGCTCTTATCGGTGCGAATCGCGATATGGTCGATTTTGTTCTTTCGGAAGGTATGCAGCAACTTATTATGCCGGCGAAGCGCCGCGATCCGAAAGTTCTCGCGGACCTTCTTCGATGAGGTGTCGGCCATAAAGACCTCGCCGGTCTCGGGGTCCTGGAACGGGGCGAGGCCCATGTCGGGGAGCTCGAACTCCATGGGGTCTTCGACCAGCACGGGGATGACCTCGTGGCGGCGATTGGCGATATTAAGGCTCATCTCGAAATTCTCGTCCTGAAAGTCGCTGATGGCGAAGACCAGCGCGCGCTTTCGGGTGATGCGCGACATATATTCCAGAGCGGCGGCGAGGTCGGTGCCGCGGCTTTTGGGCTTGAAATCGAGGATCTCGGTGATGACGCGGAGCACGTGTTTTCGGCCTTTTTTGGGCGGCAAAAACGTCTCCATTTCATCGGTGAAGATAAAGAGGCCGACGCGGTCGTTATTCTTGATGGCGCTAAAGGCGATGAGCGCGGCGAGCTCGGCGCTGGTCTCCTGCTTGCTGCGGTTCACGGTGCCGAAGGTCTGGCTGGCCGAGGCGTCGACCAGCAGCAGCACGGTCAGCTCGCGCTCCTCGACGAATTGCTTGATATGCATATCCCCGGTGCGCGCCGACACGTTCCAGTCGATGACACGAATATCATCGCCAGGCTGGTATTCGCGCACGTCGGTAAAGTCCATGCCGCGGCCTTTGAACACGCTCTGGTATTGGCCGGCGAGCTGATCATTGACCGCGCGTCGAGCGACCAATTCCAGGTGCTTGACCGCCTTGATGAGTTCTTTTCGGAGCATAAGCAACGATGTCTACAGAAATAAAATGAGCAAAATTCCCGGGTACAAAGCCAGCGCAAATCCGCCGGCTTTGGGTGCCACGGGTCAGGGGACTTCGATGGTCTCCAGAATCTGCTCGATCACCTTCTCGGGCGTATATTCTTCGGCTTCGGCGGCGAAGGTGAGGATGACCCGGTGGCGCAGCACATCGATGGCGACCGACTTGATATCTTCGGGGGTCACGAACCCGCGCCGGTTCACGAAGGCGTGGGCCTTGGCGGCGAGGTTCAGGTAAATCGTGGCGCGCGGGCTGGCGCCGAACTCAATAAAGTCACGCAATTCCCGCATCTTATAGTCTTGAGGGGAGCGCGTGGCGAAGATGATATCGACGATATATTCCTTGAGCTTGTCGTCGATATAGATCTCGCGCACCGCCTTTTGGGCCTGCATGATCTGCTCGGGCGTGGTGACCGGGCTGAGTTCGGAGGGCATGGTGCGCTCGGTGACCCGGTCCATGATGATGCGCTCTTCTTCGCGGCTCGGGTACCCGACGCGGATCATCAGCATAAAGCGGTCGACCTGGGCTTCGGGGAGCGGGTAGGTTCCCTCTTGCTCGATGGGGTTCTGGGTGGCCAGGACCAAAAAGGGCGGCGGCAATTTATAGGAGGTGTCGCCGATGGTGACCTGGCGCTCCTGCATGGCCTCAAGCAGCGCGGACTGCACCTTGGCGGGGGCGCGGTTGATCTCGTCGGCCAGCAGAATATTGGTGAAGACCGGGCCCTTTCTGGGGACGAATTCGCGGTCATGCTGGTCGTAGATCATCGTGCCGATGAGGTCGGCCGGCAGAAGGTCCGGGGTGAATTGGATGCGGCTAAAGTCCAGGTCCACGCATTCGGCCAGCGACTTAACGGTGAGCGTCTTTGCCAGCCCGGGGACGCCCTCGAGCAGGACGTGCCCGCCGGTCAGCATGCCGATGAGCAGGCGCTCAATCATATAGGATTGCCCGACCACGACGCGGTCGAGCTCGCGGCGCATGCTATCGACAAATTCGCTGTGCTCGCGAACCATTTCGTTAAGATGTCCAACTTCGGCGGTCATATTGGTGTCGTCTTTTAGGTTAAGATGAAACGGTAATGAGTGCGACTAAACGATTCAGCGGTGATTGAGCGACGAGGTCGCCAGGGTATCCGCGCGCTCATTCAATGGGTGGCCGGCGTGGCCCTTGACCTTGATGAGCGTGAGGTCTTCAAATTCCGAAACCAGCGCTCTTATTCCCATGATCAATTCGGTGTTGGCTTTTGCCTTCCAATTCTTGGTCAGGACGCCGATGGAATAGGTGCTGTCGGTGTAGATGCGCACCTTGGCCGACTTGTCCTCGATCATGGTCAGCGTCACGCCGATGGCCATCAATTCCGCGATATTATTGGTGCCCTTGCCCAGGTATTCGCTGACCTCGCGGTAGTCGGAGCCCTGGCGAATCAGCAGGCCGTAGCCGCAGGGGCCGGGGTTTCCGCTGCAGGCGCCGTCGGTGTAGACCTCGATAATGCCGTCTTCGACCGGCTTATAGCCGCGCAATTCAGCGGGGACTTCGGTGGAGACCCGGGCGGTGGGCCCAAGCTGTATCGGAATGGCGGCCGAATTTGTTCCCGGTAACATCTGAGCGCGCGGGGTTTTGGCCCTGGCGGCAGATGCCTTTGAGCTCGATTTCCGCGGCGCGGAGGCGGACTTCTTCTCGGCCACATTCCCCGCGCTGTCGACCGGACCCGACAGGTTTCGCGGGCTCGCTGCGTATTCTTTGGCGCCCTCCGAATCGCTATATTTCATCGGCACACGACCGTTTTTGACCACGAGTTCTCCGGCCTCATCGACCAGAGCGTAAACCTTTTTGCCCTTAAAAAACCTGCGCTGCCATGCCATTTGAAATCTCGCTGCCATTGGGTGTCATTTACAAGCTGTCGCGTCGCAGGAATCCATAGCATAGGGGCGGCTAAAAAAGGTAGGGCGGCGCGGGCCAATCGGGTTGTTCTTTGGTCGCGCCGGTGTGGAATAAAGCAAGGAGTTGCGGTGTTGAACCGGGGAGTGGCAGATTTTGATTTTTGCTCCACATCAGCGCCGGTCGGATATCCCCAATTAGATGCCGAGTCTCAGGTATAAGGTGGCCCAAATGGGGCGGCCTGTACAAATCGAGGCGCGGACTGTAATAGGGCGCCATCGATAATGGCAGTCGCGGCAGAAGGGGCGCTCCGAGTGGGCATATTGTAGAATCCCAGCGATGCCAGTGCGCGACGACGCGTGACGTCAATCGAATTTATTAAAACGGAGTATTTGTCTTGGTTGAATTTCAGAACCGGACCATGGCATTAGACCGGTCGATGAGCTTGCGGCGAGAGGTCGCCTCGCGCGCGATGCAGGTCTTTGGGGGCTGGGGGTACCGCGAGATTCAGGTCCCCATTTTGGACTATTTCGACTCGCTTAAGCAGGGGCTTGATGCGCGCCAGATCGCGCGCAGCCTGCGCTTTGTGGACCGAACCGGCAACCTCATGGTCTTGCAGCCCGACCTGACGCCGGCGATCGCGAAGGTCTACGCTTATCAATTGCAGGGGACGCCGCTGCCGCTGCGGCTAAGCTATGCCGGGCAGGTGGTGCGCACCGAGCGCTCGTTGACCGACGAGCAGCTTGAGAGCAATCAGATTGGCATCGAGTTGATCGGCGCGCGCGGTTTGGTCGCGGACGTCGAGATGCTCTTGATTGCCCTGGAGTTTCTCGAAAAAATCGGGATGGAATCCTACCAGCTAAACGTCGCCGACCACCGGACCGCCCATCTGCTATTGGCGGCCACCGGGGCGCCGTCGCGGATTCGCCACGAAGTTGGCCAGGCCATCGTCGCGCGCGACGCCGACGCGGTGCGCGAGATTTTGAACGGGCTGGGCGCGCGCGAGGTCTATGTCGAGGCGCTGGCGACCCTGGCCGAGCTGCGCAATGGCATGACTCAGCTGGAGGTCATCCGCGACTTGATGTCGACCCAGGTCAATATCTTGGAGCGCTTGGATTATCTCAAGGCGGTGGCGCGCACCATCGCGGACCTCGGCTACGCCGACCAGGTTCGCCTGGACCTCGGGGAGTTGGGCGGGGCGAGTTATTATACGGGCCTGGCCTTTAATGTGGTCGTTGAGGGCGTCGGACGTGAGGTCGGACGCGGCGGTCGCTACGACGACCTTATCGGGCATTTCGGCGCCGAGACGCCCGCGGTGGGTTTGTCGTTTTCGCTCGACACCATCGTTGAGTATTTGCACGGCACCCAGGCGGGGCGCATCAGTCGCCGCCCGGATGATAGCGCGATTTATGTCGACCCCAGTGACCCGATAAACGGCTTCCATATTGCCCTGGCGCGCCGCCGAAAAGACAAGCCGACCTGTGTTGTCCAACGACCGCATGAGTGACCCATGAATTCATCGCAACGACTCAAAATTGCATTGCCCAAATGTGCCGAATTGGACGCGATCTGCGCTCATTTTCGCAGCTGTGGGTTTGACCTTCCCTCGCCGATCGGGAAGGGCCTGCACCGGGTGGATAACCCGCTGAGCGAAGAGAATGACTACGACTTCGAGGTGTTCTGCATCGACCCGGCCGACGTCGGCACCTATGTCGAGCACGGCATCGCACATATTGGCGTGATGAGCACCGACCTGATTCGGGAGAACGGCGTGCAGGTTTGGCGCCCGTTCCCCTTCGGGTTCGGCCGCTACCCGCTGGTGCTGGCGGCGCCGCAGGGCGAGACCATCGGGTCGCTCTCGGCGCGCCCGATGATTCGCATCGCTACGCCGCTGCCCAACGTGACCCGTGAGATCTTCGCCTCGCGCGGCATGGCGGTCAACGTCGTGCCCGTCGCCGACAGCGTCACCGCCTGCCTGCTCGGGCTGGCCGACGCCTATGTCGACCGCCTCATTCACCCCGAGGTGATGGTGCGCCACGGGTTCCGCGTGGTCGAAGCCCTGGGAAACGCCTCCCTAAAGCTCATCGTGAACCGCGCCTGCGGCTCGCGCCGACGCAAGACGATTCGCCAGCTCATCGAAGCCCTGGAGGCCAATCGTCCGCCGGCGCCGGCGCCCATTGAGATTCCCTTTGATGACGATGACCTCGATTATTTTAATCGTGGCTCGGAGTTCGACCTGGCCAATTAAGTCGGTCTGAGGTTAACGCGCAGCAAAAAAGCGACCCCTCCGGTTTTCGGAGGGGTCGCTTTTTTGCTGCGCCCAAGAATCAACCGAGGCGAGGGTGCCGGGTCAGCGGAGCGTGTCGCGATGGACCTGCAGCCAACTGGCTTCATCGGCGGCGCCGCGAGCCGATTCGATCGCGATTATATGGTCGATGAGTTCGCCCAGGGTGTCCGGCGTTGCGGGCGAGGTCGCCAGGGCGCCGCGGATATAGCCCTCGGCCAGGTCAAGGTCGTTCTGGCGAAAATGCAACCAGCCGATCGTGTCCAAAAAACTGGTGCTTCGGGACGGGCTGGCGGCGATGGCGCGCTGAACCAGGTCAAAACCTTTCGCGATCTTGGCGGGGTCCTTGGCCTCGTCGGTGGCGTAGCCGTAGGCGAGGTTATTCATATAGGTGATGGTTCGGTCGCTCAGCGGGTCCGCGGCGAGTTGGCGGGTGATGCCGGCCTCGTAGAGTTGGTGGGCGCGCTCGGTTTGGCCCGCCGCGCTATAGACGTTGGAGGCCATCGTGATCAGGGTTTCACCGAGGTTTCCGGTGCCACCGGCGATCTGCGGATGATTTTTCTCCAGGAACGCGACGCCTTGTTCAGCGCGGTCTGCCTCGATAAAGGCCATCAGCGCCAATTGGACCCCGGAGTAGTTCAGGGTGATCATGGGGCTATTCATCAGCTCCATGAGGTAGGGGGTTGCGAACTCTTCGTGGCCGGCTTTTAGCGCGTGATAGGCGGCGTTGTAGAGGCCGTAATAACGGTCAACGCCGGTCCCCAGGGACTTGGCGAGGTCGGCTCGGGCGCCGTCGAGCTCGCCTGCCTCGATGCGGGCGGCGGCGCGCACGAAGTAGGGGGGCAAGAATGTGGGTTCGGCGTCAATGGCCTGCTGGGCATAGTCGCGCGCGTCTTCGGTATAGTCGGCTTGGAGCAGCAAGGAGGCGACCTCGTAGCCCGCCCGCGCGGGCTCGGGGCGCAGCTTAATATAGTTGGCGAATGACGCCTTGGATGCCGCGATGTCGCCGATCTGGCGCAGGGCAATGCCGATAAATTGGTGGCTCTGGGTGCTGAGTGCTCGTCCCTTCAATAAGGGCGCCACAACACGCGCGGATTCGACAAAAAGGTGCTGCTCGTCGAGGCGCTCGAGCAGCAACTCGACCGCGTATGGGTCGAAGTTGACGGCCTCGATAAAGTCGCGGATTCCCGCGCGTCCGGCCTCCATATTGGCCGCGCGGAAGTCGGACAGGATGTTGAAGAACCGAGTCTCTATGGTTGCCGGAGCGCTGCGGCGCACCGGCTCAAAGACGGCACGGCTCAGCGCTGGTTTTTGCTGGTAGTGGTAGTCGGTGACGGCTCTCTTCAGGGTCCGGGTGGCGTCGCTATCGACGCGCACCAGCCGTGCGGTGATGCTGGCCACGGCGTCGAGGTCGCCGGCGGCTTGAGCCAGGGCGAGGGCGCGCTGCAGGTGCGGTGCGGTGGGCTGCTCCCGGGCAATCTCGAGCGCCAGGCGCAGGGCGCGAGCATCTTGGCCGAGCGCGTTGAGGCGGCTGATGACCTGCTTGGTCGCCTCAAGCTTATTGCCCGAGGTGTCGATGACCAATTTGACCGTCTCATCGATGCGCTCGACCTGGCCGGCGGCGAGGACATTGCCCAGCAGGAAGTCGCCGAGTTGCTTTTGGCTGTCGGCGGTTGCGTTCGCGAAGGCCTGCTTGGCCACGGCGTCGGCGGCCTCAAAATGCCCGTTAATCATCAGTACGCGCGCGCGGTATAGCGCGCTCGTGGCGTCTTCTGACGGGGCGTCGGCGCCCTCGTCGAGTAGGCGGCTGAGGGCTTCTTTGTCGGCCGGGGCGGTCGTGTATAGCTGCAAAGAGAATTCGCGCAGCCGGTGGTCCTTGAGGGTGTCCTCGGGGAGGCGCGCGGTCGCGCGAGCGAGCGTGGCGCGGGCCTCGGCGACATAGCCGGCTTCGGCCAGCGCGCGGAGCACCCCGATCAGGGTGGTGATATCGGCGTCGTGATTCGCGTTAAAGGCCAGGCGAGGGGCGGGGGCTTCGGCCTCATTTGGCGCAGGGATGATCGCATAGACCAGGTCGAACGCCTGCTCGATCTGCCCGGCATGAATGAGCGACTTCGCGAGGATGGGCATGGCGACGGCCTCGTATTTACGGTCCGTCGTCAGCGCCCGAAGCAGGCGAATGAATGCCTCGCCCTGGCCCACACGATCGAGGTGTCCGCCGATTCGTTGCAGCGTGTGCGGGACATCCTCGTCGGGGGTGTTGGCAAGGAGCCTGCGGTAGTGCTTAAACGCGCGATCCTCCAGGCCGAGGCCGCCATAGGCGTCGGCGAGGAGCGATGCGCCCTGGGGGAATCCGCTGGCCTCAGCGGCCTTAAGGTAGGGGATCGCCCGGGCATATTGCCCCTGGCGCAGCATCGCATAGCCCAGGCCAGCGTTGGCGTTGGCGCTCTCGTCCTGGCGCTCAAGCAGCGGCTTCAAGGCGCTCTCAAGGCGCTCAAAGCCGCCCATGGCCGTGACCTTGGTGGTGTCGCCCAATAAGAGTTGGCTGGCGATATAATAGTTGCTCTGGCCGATGGCTTCCTCGATCCATTGGAGCGCCTGGGCGCCAAAGCCATTGTCAGTGAGCAATTTCACCCGCTGGCGCAGCGGCAACCCGGACTTCTTGAGGGCATCCACGGTGCGCTGGGCCAGGGCGGGCGCTTGCGTCGCCAATTGGTAGCGGGTGAGCAAGAACGTGAACTCGTCTTTTCGCCCGTGGGTGCCACGCTCGAGCGCGCCGCGCGCGATCTCGGCGCTCAGGTCAAATCGCCCGATCTCCGCCAGCGTCGTGGCGGCGTCGAACTCGAACTCTTCGCGCTGGCCATCGGCGGCGTGGGCGCGCGCGGAGTTGAGCCTTTCCCGGCCGCGCTCAACTTCTCCCTGGCGAAAGAGAAAGAGCGCGTAATTCATATGCGCGGACGCGCTCTCGGGCGCGGCCTTTAGCGCGCTGTTAAACGCCTCTTCGGCGCGCTCGGGGCGCGCGCTGGCGGCATAGAATTGCGCCACAGCGACCCAGGCATCTCCCGGGTATGCGTCGCTCTCGGCGTCTTCTTTGAAGGCGTTGTAGGCTTTGTCGAACTCGCCGGCGCGGAACCAATTCTCGGCTAATTCTCGGCCGAGCACGTTGCCCTGGTAGGAGCGAATCCGCTCGATCTGCGCGGCCGCTTGCGCGTACATGCCGGCGTTTTTGAGGATATTCAGGATCTCCTGGCGGGCTTCGGTCGGGTTTTGGGATCGCTTAAGGTAGCGCTGCGCGAGCGCCGGGATTTGCTCGGCTCGCCGGGTGACCAGGTAGGTCTCGGCCAGGCGGCGAAACGCATAGGTATGCAGGTGCTTGGCCAGGCTCTCGCTTTCAAAGAGTTGGTCGAAATAGGGCTCGGCCTCCTGGTAGAGCTGCGCGCCGACCAGGGCGTCGGCGACCTTGCGGGCGTCGGTGAGTGAGTCCGGTCGCTGGGACGCGTAGCGTTTTAGCAGGCGGATGCCTTCTTCGGAGCGGCCGACTTTAAGGAGCACCTCGCCGTAATTAAGCCATAGGGCGGCGTTGTCGGGTTGGCCGTCTAAGAGCAATTTATAGGTGTCGGCCGCGGTCGCCCACTGCTCTTTTCGCGTCATCGTGGTCGCGAAGTCGAGCAGTACGGTGCGCGAGGGCGAGGCCTTGTCGAGGTAAAGGCGATAATAGTGCTGGGCGCGCCGAATGGCGTCGGGCGCCGGCCCCTGGCTTGCCCCATCGCGTCGGTAGCGTCCGCGGTTTGCAATCTCCAGGTGTGTGTCACCCGCGAGCTTGTAGAGGATTGGGTCCGGATTCTCGGCATCCAACAGTTTGGTATAGACGCTGAGGACCCAGGCGGGGTCGCTATTTCGGGCCAGGCGTTGGGCGGCGTCGCTCAGGCGGGCGCGCGGGTTTGCGCCGGCGCTCAGATACGCGGCCCATGTGGCTGTCGCGTCGTCTTCGCGCCCCTGCTGCAGGTAGAGCTCGCTGAGGCGCCAATGATCCTCTATGGAGTCTCGGTCCTTGTTGCGGGCAATCAGCGTCTCGAGCACCGCGATTTCGTCGCTGGTCAGGTTCGCCATCTGATAATAGGACTGCGCGTTTCGAAGCGCATAGTCGGGGTCCTCGGCCGAGTCGATATGCCCCTGGAGCGCCTCGCGCATGTCGATATAGCGGCGCTGTTGGCGAAAGAGCGTCGCCAGGCGAAGCCAGGCGTCGACATCGCCGGCCGCCGCGCCTTTTCGGAAATAGGGGATGGCCTGATTCTCGTTGGACCGGCTCAGAAATCGGCTGCCGATAAGCGTATAGTCTTCGGCGCGCTTCCCGTTGGCCGCGATCCAGCGGTCATAATAGGGCTCGATGCTCTCCGGTTTGCCCCAATCCGCGTAGAGGGCGGCGAGCTCATCGAGGGTGTTGATATCTTTGGGGTCGAGCTTCTGGGCGCGCTTCAGGACATCTTCGGCTTCCTTAAAGAGCCGGGCGTCGGTGTAGATACGCGCGGCCATGACCAGCTCGGAGGCGGTGCGGTCTTTGGGCTTTAGATAGTTGGTGACGGCGACTTTCAGGCGGTCGGTGCGCCCCTGGGCGGTATAGATCCGCGCCAACTCCAGCCAGGTACGGCTGTCGATATCACCGCGCTCCTCGAGCGCGCGCTCCATAAAGTGTTGGGCGAGGTCGTAATTCCGGCGCGCGTGCGCCCAGCGGGCGACCAATACCTGGGCGTCGAAGGGCTCCTCGGAGCCGTCGACGAACTCGTTGAGCACCCGCTCGACGTCGGCGCGCATGGCGCGGCGGGTGTAGAGGCCGGCGAGCTGCTCGGTGAGCTGCCAATTCGACGGGGCCATCGCCTGGCCGCGCTCCAATAACTCGAGGGCGTATTTGGGGCGCTGGTAGCGCGAGGCCACGCTGGAGGCGTTAAAATAGATCTCGATATTGACCTGATTGTCGTTAAGCGCCTCCATATCGCTTAAATATTGCTCGACATAGCGCTTGGCTTCGGCGTCATCATTTCGCTCGAAGCCGGCCGCGGCCAGGCGCAACGAAAGGAGCGCGCGCTCGTGGCTCGGCGCCCCCTGAAGCGCGCCAAAGGCTTGCTCCATATAGTGCTGCACGAGCTCGGGCGAGGTCGCGGTCTGTGAGATCGTGATCGTGCGATAGGTGGGGTCACCGTCGGGCGCGCCCTGGATATAGCGGTCGTAATAGGTGCGGGCTTCGTCGGTGCGGCCGAGTTTTTCGTGGAGCTGGGCCAGCTGTTCGACATAGGCTTCGTGGTCAGGATGCGCCTCGAGGAGGGTCTCGTATTCTTCGATGCTCTGCTCGAATTTCCCCATGCGCGACCATTGGGCGGCGAGCTGCTCGCGGTTCTGGCGCAGCAGGGCCGGGGTGGCCTCGGCGTGCTCGGGGGCGACCTCGGCCAGGGCGAGGCGGAAGTGCAGGGCGCGCGCGTAATTTTGAATCGAGCTCGCCATGCGCAGCGCGGACTCCAGGGCGCGCAGATAGTCGACGTCGTTGACGCTGTCGGGGCGCGCTGCGCGCGCGCTCTTCCAGCTGTCGGCGGCGTCCATCGCGCGCCCTAATTCCCATTGGATTTTGCCCAGGATTCGCCCGGACTCCGCCGGCAGTTTCCCCGAGCGAAACGCTACCTCTGCATAGGCCTCTGCGTCGCGATAATTCTTCTGGGCGACCAGCGTTCGGGCCAGCAGCAGGTTGAGCTCAGGATCTTCGGGGTCCTCATCGAGCCCGCGTTTGGCGTGCTGCTCCGCGACCTGAAATTGGCCGCTTTTGAACTCCGAGAGCCCGCTCTCATAGGGAGTCTGGCAGCCGCTTAAACCCGCCAATAGAATGATGCTCAGCGCCAGAATGGGGAGGCGGTGAGCGCGCGGAGCCGGTCGCGACGCGACTTTCGATTCGACAGATCGTGGGGGCAAATCGGAGTTCTCGAACATCCCAAACAAACCTATATTTAGTCAGATAAATAGCATTTCGAACGCTCTGGTGGTCGTGGCACGACCCCCTATGCGTCGAGTTACTCTATCGTTGTAGTATGGTTGACCGCAAATGCAACGGGCGAGCCGGCAATGGTGGGTCGACGATTCAGTCGATGATGATGCTGAGTTCGCCATTTCGCTCCAAATACGCGTAGCGAATCTTGGAGATATCTGGGTCCAAACCCTGCAGGCGCATCGCTTCCTCAAGGTCGCCCGGGCCGATGCGCTTGGCCTGCAACTCCTCGGTGATCTCTTCGCCGTCACAGATGAGTTGTGAGCCGCGGCCCTTCAGATAGTTCGAGATGCTGGGGTAGCGCCATGCCATATAGGCCAGGGTGTTGTGGAGTACGACAACCAGGACGGTCGTGATGAGCGTAGGAAAGAAGGGCGCGTTCCCGGTGATTGCGCGACTGATATTTGACCCGATGATGATGGACACCATGATGTCGAGCGCGGTGTTTTTGCCGAAGATTCGCTTGCCGGTGCCTCGAATTAGAACCATGGCGAGGACGAAGCAAATCAAGCCCCGTGATGACATTTGCCACCAGTTCAGGGCGTCGAGATCGTGTCCGATCAGCGTGGTGAACCAATCCATGGGATATATCTCGCGAGGTCGTGGGTTTGTGTCCAAGGGCTGTGTGGTTAAATATTGAACCGCCCCCCAAGAAGGCACGGGGTCTGGCGGCGCGAATTGACTCGTCAATCCTTGCGAGGCCCGTGGCGTCGTGTTAAATAGGCCGCGATTTTGCTGAACTTAGACAGTGATTCATAACGACTCTTTTAAGGGATTATAAAATGGCAAACGTTCAAGAAATTTTTAACGAAGTCTTCCCCGAGAAACTCGCCTCGAACGACAAGATCGCGAATATGGACTCGGTCTTTCAGTTCAATATCACCGGTGATGACGGCGGCACCTGGGCGATCGATTTCAGCAAAGACTCCGATTATGTCGTGGAGGGTGGCGTCGACAACGCAGACGTGACCATCGAGATGAAAGACAGCGACTTCGTCGACATGTGGGAAGGAACCCTGCCCGCGCCGCAGGCTTTCATGATGGGCAAAGTCAAGATCCAGGGCGATATGGGCCTGGCGATGAAATTGCAGAACTTCATCGGTTGAGTTTTTAAACGCGACGCTGCATCATCAAGTCTAAGAAAGACGCGCTTTATTGAGCGCGTCTTTTTTTATGGCGCTTGATAAGCGAAGTTGTGGCGACGCGTGGGAAAAGGAGCGTGTAGGATGAGCTTAAAGAATCAATGGTTATCGGATCTTAAAATTCTCGACCTCTCGCGCCTTTTGCCGGGGCCATTTTGCACCCTGATCCTGAGCGATATGGGCGCCGAGGTGCTCAAGATTGAGGACCCGAAGGGCGGCGATTACGCGCGCTATTTTCCGCCGATGCTCGCCGGGCAATCCGTGAGCGGGTTTTTCGCCGGGCTGAACCGCGATAAACGCTCGATGACCCTGAACCTAAAGACGCCCGAAGGCATCGAGATCATGCGCCAGCTGGCGATGGACGCCGATATTTTGGTCGAGTCCTTTCGCCCCGGGGTGATGGCGCGCCTGGGGCTCGGGCACCCGGAGCTATGCGCGCTCAATAAGCGGCTGATCTATTGCTCGATTTCGGGCTACGGCCAGGACGGTCCGATGAGCCAGCGCGCCGGGCACGACCTGAATTATATGGCCCGGTCGGGCTTGCTGCAGCAAAATGGCACCGGCGAATTACCGTCGATGCCGGGTTTTCAGGTCGCTGATATAGCCGGCGGGACGCTGTACGCCGCCATCGGCATCCTGGGCGCGCTGCACAAGCGCCACCGCACAGGGCAGGGCAGCTATTTGGATATAAGCATGACCGACGGCGCGCTGAGCCTGCATCTTCCGCTGCACGCGGCCACCGCCGCCGGCCAGCCCCCGCAGCGCGGCCAGGAGATGCTCAACGGCGGGCTTCCCTGCTATAATATCTACAAAACGCGCGACCAGGAGCACCTGGCGGTCGCCGCGCTTGAGCCTAAATTCTGGACTGCTTTCGTCCAGGTCATTGGCGCTCCTGAGCTTGTGACCGATGGCATGAATTCGGGCGCCGCGGGGCGCGAGACCTATCAAAAGGTCGCCGCGATACTCGCCCAAAAGACGCGGGCCGAGTGGGTCGAGATCTTCGCGGCGGTCGACGTCTGCGTAGAGCCCGTCCTGTCGCCGGCCGAAGCGCTGCAAGACGCGCTTTTTGACGCTCGGCAGCGGTTCTTTGAGATCACCGGGACCCCGCAGAGGCGCACGCCGCTGACTCCGCTGGAGCGCGATCATGCATCTGCGCCTGAGCTTGGCGCCCATACCGACGAGATCCTCTATGAACTGAAGTTAGGCGCTCGGATCGAGGAGTTTCGCGCCGCGGGCATCATCTAGTCGACGTCCGCAGGGTTTGGCGAAAAATTACGAAAAAGCGTCTTTTCAATCACCGCAACTTGTGGCATCGTCTCTTTTCTCGACGCTGTTCGAGATAAGTATTCCGGCGTAGCTCAGTTGGCAGAGCGGGTGACTGTTAATCACTAGGTCCGTGGTTCGAGCCCACGCGCCGGAGCTAAAAAAGCAGGCCTTCGAATTTATTCGAAGGCCTGCTTTTTTGTGTTCTGCGTGGGCTCGTTTGGGGCGATACCTCAGCCTTCACGCAGAAATTTCGACTTTCGGGGGGCTTTATAATGCAGGCCAAATTGCTCGATGGCGTTCTCGTCGAGGACGGCGAGCATCTCGTCGATATCGTCGGTGACGGTGATCAGTTGGCGGTCAGTGACCGAAATTGTGCCGACTTCGGTCATGGTGGTTTCGATATATTCGATGATGGGGTTCCAATATTCGGTGCCCATCAGGATGACCGGGAAGTTTCGGATCTTGCCGGTTTGGATGAGGGTGAGGGTCTCAAAGATCTCGTCCATCGTGCCGAAGCCGCCGGGCATAATAACGAAGGCGTAGGAGTATTTGACCAGCATGACCTTGCGCACGAAGAAATAGCGAAAATAGAGCCAGTCATCGAGGTAGGGGTTCCCCGACTGCTCAAAGGGCAGCTGGATGCCGCAGCCAAATGATCTGCCCCCGACGTCTTTGGCGCCGCGGTTGGCCGCCTCCATGATGCCGGGGCCGCCGCCGGTCATGATGGTGAATCCCTTCTTGGCGACCTCGGCCGCGGCTTGGCGGGCGAGTTCGTAATAGGGGTGATCCTCTTCGAAGCGGGCGGAGCCAAAGAACGTCACGCAGGGGCCGATGAAGTGGAGTTTTCGAAACCCCCGCAAAAACTCCCAGGAGATGCGGCCCAGGCGCAGCAATTCGAAGCTGCGAGAGTGAGGGCCCTGAAGGAAGCGGATCTCCTGCTGGGATGAGCGGACTTTCGGCTTGGGCTGTTTGGGCGGATGGTCCATGGGGAGTTCCTGAGTAGATCGCGGGTTGTTTGGGCGGGTTAGTGAAGGAGCCAGCGCACCAAGAGCACCACCGGGATCGCCCAGACGCCGGCGACCAGGTCGTCGGCGATGACGCTCAGCCCGCCGCTTCCCTGGTCGTCGATGCGCCGGGCTGGCGGCGGTTTGGTGATGTCGAAGACACGAAACGCGACCAGCCCGGCCAGCGCGGCCGGCCAGCCGAGCGCGTCGAACCATACCAGGGTCGTCCAGACGCCGATGACCTCATCGATGACGATCCTTCGGCTGTCGTGCTCCCCCAGGGCCTTCCCCGCGCGGTCAGCCCAGTAGACCGAGGCGACGGTCGCGCCGACAAAGAGTCCGACGCGCCAGGGCATCGGCCAGTGAGACATCCAGACGATGGCCGGGGTGAAGAGGGCGGCGGCGTAGGTGCCCGGGCCGCCTGGTAAATGGCCGACGCCGAAGAAGGTTGAGAAGAGCATGGAGGTCGGGGCGCGCTTCCATGCGCGCGCCGTCGCCGGCCTGGGGCCCGCGCTCGGAATATTCTTAGGGGGCGGCATCCAGCGCCTCTTCTTATAGGAGTCTTCTCTCGCCTGATCGCCGCGCGCCGCGACCACCGACTCTATTATTTTCTATGCCACAAGGATGCGCACATGGTCGGTCGGGGCAAGGCCCTCGACAATCGCCTCGGTCGAATCGGCTGTGCTCGGGGGGAAGAACGGCGACGGTTGGCTCGTTTTACCCGGCAAGAGTGTGTCTCGAATGTGAAAGATCTCTTCTAAATAGGTCGAGGAAACGATGAGTGACTCTAATGTGTCGGAAGTCCGGGTGAATTGGGATGCCTACGAGGAAGAGCTCAACGAGGGCAAGCGCAACGTGAAGTGGGGCGTGGGCATCGGGGCGGCCAGCGCGGCCTCGATGGCGCTGATCGGCGCGACCTGTCCGCTATGCTTCGTGGTGGCGCCGGCGTTTGTGGGTGTGGGGATGTGGAAGAAGCGCAAGGCCAAACAAAAGATGAGCCAGAGCGACGAAACGGTCGAATCCGAGGATTCGACCGCTTCATCATAAGCATCGATTTGCTGGGCTGATATCGGCTCAGTCGTAGAGATGATTGTATAACTTATTGAGCGCGTTGGTCTTCACATAGTTGATAAGCCACAGCTCCGAGAGGGACTCGAAGGGGTGGTTTTGGCGAGCGGCGACGATATTCTCGGCGGCGCGCCGGTCGAGGCGTGCGGCGACGTCGAGCTCTTCGAGCGAGGCGGTATTGGCGAACTCGAGGATGCGATGCGACACCGGCCAGCAGGATGCCAGCGGCAGCCCGTTTGCGTCGGTCTCCGCGGCGCAGCGCCCGTCGACATAGAGATAATCGTAGAGCTTTCGCACCCCGTGCTCCTTGAGATAGTGCATCTGCTTGAGGTCTTCGAGCGTGTGGAACGGGCTGCGTGAGCGGGTCGCCAGGATGTCGTCGACCGCGCGGGTATCCAGGCCGGCCCAGTGGTCCAGCGTGTCTTCGGAGGCGTTATTGACGAACTCCACGATATGATGGGCAACCGGGGCGCAGTCCTCGAGGACATCGCCCTCGTCGCTGAGCTCCACGTCGCAGCGCCCCATCGGGTAGCGCTCGAAGTCGGGGTAGAAGAACGCGACGCCCTGGACATCGATATCGGTCAAGACGAGCGACCAATCACCGGTGCCGCTGCACTGGGGATAATGCATGACCGAGGCGGAATCGTATTCGGTCACCGGCCGGTAATTATCGTCCTCGAAGCACCAATAGTCGTTGGCCTCCGGGCGGGTGTGCTCGTGGCGAAAGCCAAGCACATGCCCGAGCTCGTGGCGTAGGATCCCGGCCATGGTCAGGTTCTTTGCGAAGTCGTCGTCACCGTCGCCGGCCGCCGCGAATGAGGGGACGTTGACGCGCACCTGGCGGTCGGCGGCCTGGCTATCCGGGAAGAACGCGCGGGCCAAATAGCCCGCGTCCGCCGGGGAGGTGGTCACCGTAAAGAAGACCGCGGCGTTCAGGTCCATGCCGCAGTCTGCGTCTTGGGATGCGTCGTAGCGAAATTTCAGGTGCCCATGGGCTTCCCATGCTTCGGCGGCCTCGCGCATCGCGGTGATGACCAGTGCCTTGTCTTCGCCGAACGCGTCGTCAACACAATAGGAGAGGTCGAGCCGGCGCGCGCGGGTGTAGAGGGTGTCTTCCCCGCCAGACTGGTTCACCGAAAGAGCGCTCTGGCTGGCCCGGATTCGCTCGTAATAAAACGCCTGTATCCCGGCCTCGCCGCCGGCGATGGGGATATCCCCCTCGGTCACGCAGATATCGTGGTCCGGCTCACAATAGACCTGCGCGCGGAAATCTTCGTAGCTCACCGGCTCGCCGGTGTTGACCCAATGATCGCCTTTGCCGCCGGGGCCGCTCGGGTTATTGACCTCGTTTGTCGCATCCGTTGTGGGCGTATCGTCGCCGCAGGCGCTGAGAATGAAGAGGGCGGAACAACTTAGCAAAATTAGTTTTCGACGAAGCATGGCCGGACTCGTGGTCAAATATTTGGGCAATATCGCTGCAATGTGTGCACGTTTATACGAAAATCGACGCTTTTGAAAGAACGCGCGTTCTGTTGATCGGAGGGCGGAATAAAATATTCATCCTCTAGGGGATTTGCCTTTTCCAACGAGTGTTGGGATAATATCCCCTCACATGCTGTATAACCTACTTTCGCGGGGCGAATAATGAATTCGAGAACGTTTCAAAGCACGAGTTCTGCCGGGCTAAACTACGATCTTGTTCCGATGAAGTTATGGACGAAGGCCAAGCGGTTGGGGATCTGGGACCCCATGGCGATTGATTTTACCCAGGACCGAAAGGATTGGCTGGAGCTCAACGAGCTGGAGCAAACGGTCATCTTGCACCTGACCTCACAGTTCTTAGGCGGTGAAGAGTCGGTGACCCAGGAGTTGCTGCCGCTGATTGGCGCGATTCGACGGACCGGCTGCCTGGAAGAGGAGATGTATTTGACGTCGTTTCTGTGGGAGGAGGCCAAGCATGTGGAGGCGCTGCGCTATTTCTTCGACACCGTGGCGTGTACCAATGATGACCTGTCGCATTTTCACGGCGAGAATTATTGCAGGCTTTTTCATGAGGAGCTTCCGGGGGCGCTAGACGCCCTCGAGCACGACCGAAGCCCGGTCGCGCTGGCCCGGGCGTCGGTCACCTATAATATGATCGTCGAGGGGGTGCTGGCCGAGACGGGGTATCACGCGTACGCAAAGATGCTCGCGGACAACGATATTATGCCCGGCATGCAGCAGATGGCCGCCAACCTGAAGCAAGACGAGTCTCGCCACCTCGCCTTTGGTGTGTATCTCTTGTCGCGGCTTACCGCCGAGTATGGCGACGAGGTGTGGTTCGCCATCGAGGCGCGCATGAACGAGCTTCTGCCGATCGCGCTGGGGATGATCAACGAGACGCTCGGCGCCTACGAGGAGTTGCCCTTCGGGCTGGTCGAGGATGACTTCGTTGAGTTCGGAACTTCGCAATTTCAAAAACGCTATATGCGGGTGGCGAAGGCGCGCGAGCAGACGCTCGAGGAGGTCATGGGGCTGAGCGCGGTCGCTGCTGACTAACCCGGCGGCCCAGGCTTGATCGGTTTGCCCGTCGTTGCTCTCGGCGGTTTTCTTAAAACGACGGCGGAGGCTCCGCCGTCGTTTTTTGTTCCTTAAGAGGCACGAATCTCCTGCGCTGAACTCCCGCCGCACACACCGCATAACGCGCGTCCATAGGCTCCTGCTCGCGCCACTCCGCAGGGGATTCAATGGGCTCACCGGGCCCAAGGCCGGGCGCGAAAATCAAATCAGTGTTGATGTTTCACCGGCCAGACGTGATAGTGTCGCGCGCGCGGGATGCTCGTGTGTGGATGGCAAGAAGACGTGACTGGTTGCGCAGAAAAGGTTGTAGTTGTGAATAAAATAGTGGCGATCGCCAATCAAAAAGGGGGCGTGGGCAAGACCACGACGTCGGTTAATCTGGCGGCGTGCCTGGCCGATCTGGGATGCCGCGTGCTCCTGCTGGATATGGATCCGCAGGGCAACGCGACCAGTGGGTTGGGCATCGACCGCAGCCTTATCGTGCGCGCGACCTATGATCTTCTGATGGGCGATGCGCGCGTCGAAGAACTCGTCGTCGCCACCAATATTCCGAACCTGAGCATCATCCCAAGCACCACTGACCTGGCGGGCGCCGAGATTGAATTGGTCTCCCACGCGACCCGTGAATACCGGCTGCGCGATGAGTTTCGCCAGACCGAGGCCGAGTTCGACTTTATTCTCATCGATTGCCCGCCGAGCCTGGGGCTGTTGACGCTCAACGCGCTGGCGGCCGCCGACACGGTCCTGGTGCCGATTCAGGCCGAGTATTACGCGCTTGAGGGCGTCGGGATGCTGAGCCAGTCGGTGGAGTTGGTGCAGGAATATCTGAACCCGCGCCTGACCTGGGAAGGCGTTCTTTTGACCATGTATGACGGGCGTACTAATCTGGCGGAGCAGGTCGCCGACGAGGTTCATCGCCATTTCGGGGACCTGGTCTATCGCACCAAGATCCCGCGCAATGTGCGCCTGAGTGAAGCGCCTTCGTACGGCGAGCCGATTATCCGCTACGCGAGCGCCTCGCGCGGCGCCAAGACCTATCGGCGCCTCGCCGATGAGTTTTTGGCCCGCAATAATTTTACGCCATCTGTAGAGAAAACGTCGGAAGACGCGGATGCTGCGGATTCCACCCTCGAAGATCCCTCTGACCCCCGAGCTTCGGCCCCATGAGTGATTCCACAGACAATTCATCGAATCCATCGCCCAGTCAGCGACGGCGCGCCCTGGGGCGCGGGCTGGGTGCGCTGATTCCGCGCCAGCAGACCACGAATAGTCCGCGCGAATACCAATATTTGGCCCTCGATCAGATTCATCCGGCCGAGGTCCAGCCGCGGCGCGATTTTGATGACGTCGCGCTGCAGGAGCTCGCGGCGAGTATCGCCGAGAGCGGGTTGATCCAGCCGCTGGTGGTGCGCGAGGCCGAAGGCGGCGGATACGAGCTGATCGCCGGCGAGCGTCGCTGGCGCGCGGCGAAGCTCGCCGGGCAGCTTGAGGTCCCCGCGGTCGTCAAAGACGTCACCGATTCGGAGGCCTTCGCGCTCGCCCTGGTCGAGAACGTGCAGCGCCAGGACCTCAACCCGATGGAGGAGGCGTCGGCCTTTGCCCGCCTGCTCGAAGAATACGAGTTTACCCAGGCCGAGATTGCCCAGCAGGTCGGCAAATCGCGCTCGTCGGTGGCCAACGCGGTGCGCCTGTTGACGCTGCCGCAGTGGGTGTGTGACCAGGTCGCCAACGGGGCGTTGTCGCCGGGACACGCGCGCACGCTCGTTGGGCTGGACCCTGAGATCGCGCGGCGCATCGCCACGCGCATCATCAAGCTCAACCTCACCGTGCGCCAGGCCGAGGAGCTGGCCAAGTCCATGAAGGGCGAGACGGCAGATGAGGCGGAGACGAAGCCCAAGAAGTCGCCGTTTCGCGAGGACTCCCAGACGCGCCACATCACCAATCAGCTCCAGCACGCCCTGGGCACCAAAGTGAAATTGCGTGACAAAAACGGCAAGGGCAGGGTCGAGATTTTTTACGACGATTATGAGGTCTTGCAGACGCTGTTGGATCGCCTGGGTATCGAATGATTGATTTTTTAAAAGGGCCGTAAATGGTTGAAAAACCAGCCAAATACCTGCGTCGCAAATTGGGCGCGTTGCGTTCTAAGCGCGGCGATCCTGCCCAGCCGGGCAACAGCCCCGGAGAGTTGCATCACACCCCGGAAGCGCCGCCGCCGACACTCAAGCTTATCGCGTACAACTTGACGGAGCACGTCGAGCAAGAGCTCGACGATGTCGAGCAAGTCCTCGAGTATCTGGGGAAATTTAGCGTCGTGTGGCTCGATGTTCGCGGGGTGGAAGACGCCAATTTATTGAAGCGAATCGGTGAGATCTTTAGCTTCGGGGCGTTGTCATTGGAGGACGTTCAGGAAATCCAACACCGCGCGAAGGTCGATTTCTTCGAGAATTGCGTTCAATTACAATTGAAGATGCCGCGTTGGACCGACCAACTCAGCGCCGACCAGATCAGTCTGTTCGTCGGGCGAGGCTTCGTGGTGACCTTCCAGACCGACGACGCGGCGGCCGATTATTTCGAGCCGATCCGCAGTCGGGTGCGCCGGGGGCGCCCATTGATGCGAAGTCATGGGGCGGATTATCTGGGCTACGCGATTATTGACCGTGTCGTGGACGCGGGCTTTCCGGTGGTCGAAGAGTTCGAGAAGATTTACTACGAAATAGAGGTGGAGGTGATCGAGCCGTCCAACTCTAATTTGTTGATGCGCATTCACGCCATGAATTGCCAATTGTGGGAGATGAAGCGGTTGATCGCGCCGCATCGCGATATTTTGGAGGCGCTGCGCCGCCGTCCCGAGTCGCTCTTCACCGAGGCAGTGCAGCCCTACCTGAAGGACTGCTTGGATCACGCGATTCAGATCAGTGAGTCGGTCGAAAGCTATCACTCGCTGGGGAACCAACTGATCGATTTTAGCCTTTCTTTGGCAAGCCAGCGCCAGAACGAGATTACGAAAGTCCTGACGATCATCGCGACCATCTTCATTCCGTTGACGTTTATTGCGGGGGTCTATGGGATGAACTTCAACCCGAGCTCGTCGCCCTGGAATATGCCGGAGCTCGACTGGCCCTACGCGTATCCCGCGACGCTGTTGGCGATGGCGCTGATCGCGGTCGGGTTGGTGGTCTATTTTTGGCGCAAGGGTTGGATCGGCACCAATAGCTGATCGCGGGCGATTCTCTGCCTGAGTTTAAACGCTCAAACCGGGCGCACGCCGCTCTTTCGCCAGGGGCGCTCGACCTTTTTATTCGCCGACAATTTGAGGGCGCTCACGATATAATCGCGGGTCTCGCGCGGGTCGATGACTTCGTCGATCAACGCGCGCCCGGCGACCTTATAGATGTCGATATGCGGCTCGATCATGGCGATCATTTGCTTCTTCTGGGCGTCCACCACGGTCTGATCCAGCGTGGCGTCGCGGCCCATGCTGCGCGCAAAGATCTCGACCATCCCCGCCGGTCCCATCACGCTGATTTCGGCGGTCGGCCAGGCGACGATTAAGTCGGGCTCATAGGCTCGCCCGCACATCACATAATAGCCGGCGCCGTAGGCCTTGCGGACAATGACCGTGATCTTGGGGACCGTCGCGCGCGAGACCTCGTAGAGCATCTTCGCGCCGTGGCGGATGATGCCGGCCTTTTCGACCCGACTGCCCACCATAAATCCGGGGACGTCCTGGAAAAAGATGAGCGGGATATTAAAGGAGTCGCATAAATTGACGAAGCGCGCGGCCTTGTCGGCCGAGTCATTGTCGAGCGCGCCGCCCATCGCGCCGCCCGGGTTGCTGGCGACGATGCCCACGGATTTGCCGTCGATGCGCGCAAACGCAGTCACGATTTGACGGGCGAATTGGGGCTTCATCTCAAAGAGTTCGCCGTCGTCCACGATATAGCCTAAGAGCTTCTTCATATCGTAGCCGCGGCGACTGCTCTCGGGCAGCACGTCTAGGAGATTCTCGCGGGTGGCGCCGCCTGGCGCGCGTTCAGGGGAGGGTTGGTGCGGTATTTCTTGAGGCTTTGCTTCACAGTTTTGCGGGAGATAGCTCAAGTATTGCTTGATGGAGTCCAGACATGCCTCGTCGCTCTCAAAGCTCTGATCGGCGACCCCCGAGAATTTATTGTGGATCTTTGCGCCGCCTAAGTCCTGCTCTTCGACGTCTTCTCCAACCGCTGCTTTGACCAACGGCGGGCCGCCGAGCGCCATAAAGCTCGTGCCGTCGACCATCGGCACATAGTCGGCGAGCCCCGGGATATAGGCGGTACCCGCGGCGCCGGGGCCGAGCATCGCGGCGACCTGGGGGACGACCCCGGACATCGCGACCTGCTCGCGAAAAAGGTAGCCCGACCCGCTAAAGAGGGTGATCTGCTCGAAGTCGATGCCCGAGCCGCCGTGCACCCGCGCGCCGGCCGAGTCGATCAACCAGATCATCGGCACGCGATTTTTGAGCGCGAACTCCCGACACCGCGTGACTTTTCGCTCGTTGATATCGCCAATCGACCCGCCAAGCACCGTAAAATCATAAGCCGCGCAGACCGCGATGCGCCCGTTTATCTCACCCCATCCGCTGACCATGCCGTCGCCCGGGGTGCGGATATTATCGGCCGCCACGGGCGTGCCATTCGAGTGGAAGAACGCATGTTGGCCGAACTCGACGAAGGTGCCGGGGTCAAAGAGATAGTCGATGCGCTGGCGCACATCCAACTTCCCCTTGGCGTGCTGGCGCGCGACGCGGCGCTCTCCGCCCATTTGCAGGGCGTCTTCGCGCCGGGCGTGCAACTCTTCGACGAGCGCGCGCATTTTTTGATTTGTGCGCGCCGCTTTGGGCTTCTTTTTTGATGACGACTTTGGCTTTGCGGTCTTTTTTGAATCGCTCATCGGGATCTCTCGCGGGGGGCAAGTAGAGGGTTGGCGCGGATATCGTATTTGTGTGGACACAAGGTATCGCGCAAATACGAAGGCGGCAACCACAGCGGGCGCATCCGCGCGCCGCTCCCGGGCACGGCGGCCTAGAGCCGAAAATGGTACGAGAGATTCACCCCGACGGTTGAATAGATCGGGAAGTCAGCCGGGGCGTCCAGGGCGGAGTGAAGCTCGACCAGCGCGCCGAATGAGTAGTCGCGGTTGACGCGCCAATCCAGGCCGACGCTTAGCTTTGCGCCGATGCGCGAGGCGGTGGTCGCCGACGGTGGGCGCGGGCCGAGGGGGAAATTCTCGATGGCCAGGCCGACGTAGGGGACATATTTGAAGATGTCGACGTTATAGCGAAAGCCGGCGAAGAGCCCGAGCACCTGCATGCCGGGGATGTCCTCGGGCGGGTCGTCGTCGCTCGTCGTGGCGAGGTGATAGCTGGTCTCGACCCCGCCCACGATGCTCCAGAAGTCGGTGATGCCGGCCGCGAACCCAAATTGGGCGCCCGCGCCCCATTGCCCGCCGGGCTTGGAGTCGTTTGAATTGGCGAGCATCAGCCCGCCCCAGGTCTGGGCGTAGCCCTCGGAGGCCTGGGCGGGGGCGGGGCGCAGCAGCATTGCCAGCCCCATGGCGGCGAGCAGCACGAGTGCTCGAAGGATGGCGGGGCGGCGGTGTTTGAGTGGGTGCAGGCGGTGGTGTTTGATCATTTTATTGTGGCTCAAGCTGGCTCAAGAGGGAGGCGTCGGGTGTCTACGCTGCCGTGGCTCCATTTTGTCTGCCTAAGATAGGCAGATAAAGCAAAGTGTTTAGGTTAGCGCTACGCCGAGATCAACAGGGGCCTGGTTGTCTGCCTGGTTGCGTGCCGGGCGCGCCTTTTAACCCGCCATATCTTCGTGTTGGTTGACACTACCTTGTGGCATTCATATAGTCCGCGCTTTACTGGTTCGGCCGAATTTTGGTCGTTGCGGATTCGATCTTAGCCTCAAGAATTAGAGCGCATAAATAAACAGGAGATAGCAGATGGCCATCAAGATTCGCAAACGCCAGCAAGAAGGCGACGCGCCGGAGCTCGACGAGAGTGGCGTTCCTACATCGATTGATTTTGATTCGGTAGACCCCGAGTCGGGCGTGCCCCCGATCGACGCCGACCCGATTTTGGGTGCGACGATGCAGGGTGTGTCTTGGATTGAGCGAAATCTCAATCTGGTCATCGGCGGTGTTGCGCTTGTTATCGTGGCATCGCTTGGTGGATGGGCCTACTCGGCTTATTCGACCAGCCAGGAAGTCGCGGCGTCGCAGACGCTGAGCCCGGCGATTTGGGACTACGAGGTCTTCACCAAAGACTCCGAGACCTATAAGCAGATTCAAGAGAGCGATATCGTTCCGATGCCCGAGAAGGTCTTCGCCGATGACGCCGAGCGTTGGCAGGCCATCTACGACGGCGCCGCCAAGGCGCTGGCCGAGAACAGCACCGGTCCGGTCGCCCAGAGCGCGCGCCTGACCCAGGCCGCCGCCGCGATGCACCTGGACAAGGCTGACGAGGCCGTCAAGCTCTATAGCGCTTACCTTGCGGGCAAGACCCTGAAGTCGGCGGTTCCCTTCGCCTATATGGGATTGGCCAACGCCTACGCCACGACCGGTGACGTTGATAAGGCGCTGGAGACCTTCGACAAGCTCGGCGAGCAGGGTGAGACCCATATGGCCATGGCGACCTACCAGAAGGCTCAACTGCTGGACGCCAGCGGTAAAGCCAAAGAGGCCAAAGAATTGTATCATGAGATTCTTGAGAGCAACCCGGAGACGCCCCATCGCGATGCGATCGAGCGGCGCCTGGCGTTTCTTTAATCGGCCGATTTCATAACGCCATGATTTTTAAGTGCCACGGCATTTAGATCTCATGGCGGTTTGAGTTCGTGATTCGCTGTATTTTTGTTTCTGCTAAACCGGCTCACTGATGCCAAATAAATTGCGTGTTTTGTTGTCGCAAGCGCGACGCCACAATCTCCGGGCGTTGAGCCTCGCCGCCGTCATCCTGGCCGGCGTCGCCATGACGGGGTGTGCGTCGAACCAAGCATCGCAGCCGCTGGGAAGCGCCAGTGGAGTCGAGCCCTTTGCGGTTCAGCCGCACTTTTCGGTGAAGTGGCGCCGAGGGATCGACGCGCCGCCCCATTGGAGCGTTAAGCCGCGTGAATTCTCGACGCCGCTCTATCGCAGTGAGACCGACGAAGTCTATGTGGGGAGCGACGCGGGCAGTCTGTTTAAGATGCGCGGCGGCAACGGCGAGGTCTTGTGGACCGCGTCGTTGGATGGCGCGGTGCATGGCAGTGTGGTTTACGGCGGCGGCCGGGTCTATGTCGGCACATTGGGCGGTAAATTCTACGCCCTCAATGAGGCCACCGGCGAAGTTGAGTGGGAGCTTGAACTCGACGGGTCCATCGAGAGCACCGCGGTCTACGCCGAGGAGCGCGTCTTCTTCACGACGAGCAAGGACATCCTGACCGCAGCCGATGCGGCGACCGGCAAACAATTGTGGACCTATGGTCGCAGCACCCCCGAGTATTTCACCATCAAGGGCTCCGGGGACCCGGTGGTTGAAGACGGCGTTGTCTATTGCGGCTTTGGCGACGGCGTGCTCGCCGCGCTTCAGCTCGATAGCGGTGATATGATTTGGGAGAGCGATTTAAGCGGCGGCAAGACCGAGTTTGTTGACGTCGACGGCCACGTCACGGTGTCGGGGTCCCGTGTATACGCGGCGTCTTATGACGGCGGCGTCTATGCGATCGACAAGTCCGACGGCACCCATATTTGGAAGCGTCCGATGTCGGGCGTCGCCGACCTGGTTTATGGCGAGCGAACGCTCTATGTAGCGACCGCCAGCGGGCGTGTCACCGCGCTCGAGGCCGAGGACGGGTCACCGGCCTGGTCCTATAAATTTGAAGATGAGGCGCCGGTCGCGATCACCGCGACCCAACTCTACCTTTTCATCTCGACCGCCCAGGGCCCGCTGTATACCCTCGACCGATTGACCGGCTTCCCCTTTATGACCTGGAATCCATCGAACGGCTTTAATACGCCGATGGTCCTGAGCAAAAATGGCGGCTTCGCCTATTCGAATCGTGGCTTCCTCTACCACCTCGACATCGCGTTCTAAAGGCCGCAGCGGTCAGCCCGATGGGCTGGAAGCAGCGCGCAGAAAAAAGATCACAAAACCCAAGAAGCCGGGCGCTCTTTTGAGCCCGGCTTCTTGGGTTTTTTGATTGGCAGCGGCGTCGTTAGCGCCGCTTATAATAAATGGTGTGAATCGGGATGCCGCCGCGAATTACGTGGCGCTCGCGCGTGCTGCGCGGGAAATGCTCGAGCGGGTAGTCGAAGACGTCCAGGGGCTCAAACTCGGGGTGGGCAGCCAGGGTTTCGCGCATGTCGTCGGCGAAGGTGCCGACGTCGGTGCGAATCCAGATATTGCCGCCGGAGGGCATCTTCTGGGCGATCAGGTCGAGGAACTCCGGTTGGATGACGCGGCGCTTGCGGTGTTTCATCTTCCACCAGGGGTCGGGGAAGAGCAAAAAGAGCTCGCGCAGCTGGCCGTCGTCGATCAGGATCGGCAGCAGGTTATTGGCGTCGGCGGCCAGCACATCGGCGTTCTCGACGCCGTCGCGCTTCAGGCGCGAGCGCGCGTTTTTGGCGAGGGCCGTCCACTCCGCGCCCAGGAAGTATCGGTCAGGGAATTGCTGGGCGACCTCGCTGAGGAAGCGCCCACGGTTGGTGCCGATCTCCAGGCTCACCAGGTCCGGCAGGGTCTTTGAGCGACCGAATGCGCGGATGCGCTCGAGTTCTTCGGCTTGAAATTTTTCTGTAATGTCGTCGAAACGAAAATCTAAATTGGCCACGTGTTGCGTTCCCGATTCTTTGAGTTTTCGAAGCCCGTGAGGGCTATTTGTGAAGGAGTCGTTTTATAATTGAAGGGCGCCTGAGGGGCTCGGTGGTTTTTGGCCATCTCAGCGCGACGCGGTGCATTCGGTCAAATGTCGAGCACCATGCCCTGGCGGGCCATCTGGGTCTCGGCGAAGCGTGCTTTTCCCCGCGCTTCCAACTGGTCCAGCGTATCATCATCATTGGCTGGGTCATGATGGAAGAGCAGCAATTTACCTACACCGGCGGCGTTGGCAAGGTCGGTCGCGATCTGAATGGTCGAGTGCCCGAACCCCTGGGTCGCCGCTCGGCCCGCGGTGTAGCGCTCCTCGGAGTACATCGCGTCGTGGATCAATACGTCCGCGCCGCGGGCAAATTCAATCAGACGTCGGTCCCCGTGTACAAACCCCTCGGTGTCGGTCGCGTAGACCAGGGTTTTGCCGCCCGAGACGATTTTATAGATATTCACCCCAGACTTCGGATGATTGTATCCGCGCAGGCATTCGACGCGTGTTTCGACGCTCGCCGCCGGCGGCATGGCAGCCTGATGGCGAGGATGGCCGGCCCGAAGTTGAATGGGCGCGCGCTGATCGCGCAGGAAAAAGACCGTGTCCGCCTCGCATATATCCGAGAAGTGAAACTCCGCCCCCATCTCATAGCGTGGCACCGGGAAGAAGGGCGGGGCCATAAAATTGTCGATCGTCGCCTCGAATGAGGGAAATCGCATATTTCGCGGCCCCATCATCCAGATCGTCGCGTCTTCGAAATAATTCGGGGCGAAATAGGGCAGCCCGGTGATATGGTCGAGGTGAACATGCGACAGAAAAAAGTACGCATGGACCGGCTGACCGTCGCGAAGGCGGCGTTTCACCAGGTGGCGGCCGAGCAGGGCGAGGCCGCTGCCCGCATCCAGGATGATCTCGCGGCCCGCGACGGTGACCCGCACGCAAGAGGTCGCGCCGCCGTAGCGCGTATAGCGCTCGCCGGAGACCGGGGTGCTCCCTCGGCAGCCGTAAATTTCGAGTCTAAATTCAGATGACATCGGATTTATATGTTTTTTTAGAAACGAACGCATCGATGCTTTCGAGCATGGAACCGCGCGTCGAGCCTATCATAAATCCTGGCATAGGTGTGCTTTAATTTCGCGGACGTGGCTGGTTTTAGGGGTTGGCGAATCGATTCTTGGCAGGCTGGTCTCGCGCGCTGGCGCCGTTAGGGTATAAGAGGAGTTGAAGCGCGGGCGCAGCGACGCCACTTCGATTTTCGCAACGCTAAGGTCGTAACTGTTATGGACGAGTGGATTAGCCAACTTCCCCCTCAGAGCGTCTGGATCGGCATTGGTCTGCTGGTCGCGCTTAGCTGTGGTGCGCTGCTGGCGGGACGACTTCGCCTCGGTCGGCTGGACATCCTGAGCCTCATGGCGGCCTGCATCGTAGGCGGTGGCGTCGGAAGCCGGGTCACATGGGTTCTGCTCGATCCCGAGGTCACCTGGGGTCTGGTCTCAAGTAATGCTTTGAGTGTTCTGCACCCACTCAAAGGTGGACATAGTTCATTCGGGGCGATATTGGGTGGTGGCCTTGTGCTCCTTCTATGGTGGTTTCTGAGCCATCGGGGCGCGTTCGAGCGAGCATCTGCAAGTAGGGCTTTAGGTTTTGGTTGGTTAGACGCGGGCCTGCATACGCTGGATATCGTCGTGGTGGCTGGGCTTTCGGGCCTGGGTTTTGCGCGCCTGGGTTGCCTGGCCAATGGCTGTGATTTTGGGTCCGTCACCGATGCGCCCTGGGCGCTGCGCTACTCGCCGGGCACCGAGGCTTTTGGGCACCATCTGGCGACGCGCCAAATTGGATGGGGGGCCGATTGGTCGCTCGCGGTTCATCCCTATGCGCTGTATTTGGCGGTGGGGATCTTCGTGATCGTCGGGGTCGCGGGCGTTCAAATGTGGTCGCGCGGGCTGCGCCCTGGGCGCGTCGCCGGGTGGAGTTGTTTGAGCTATATGCTCTGGAGGTTCTGCGTTGAGTGGACCCGTGACCCGGTCACAGTCGTCGACATATGGGGCGCCTTTAATATTCACCACTTCATGGCGATTTGCGCGGCGATCGTTTTTGGGGTCTTATTGTGGCTTGAAACACGCGCGCGCTCCATTGATCGACACCGCGCCGGTGGTGATTAAGCTTCTTGCGACTCAAAGAGGCGCCACGGGTTCGTGGAGCGGCGGCGATGGGCCGAAATTACGATTCCCATTTGATCTTTCGTCGCCGACGCGCAAACAATGTCACAAACGGTGTAACCCTGATGGCGACAACTTCTCGAATTGCGGCACGCGCCACCGTGGCGGGCCGTATTTCTCCTTGGATGAAGTGAAAATTTGTATGGGCACCGAAACCGAAAAGATAGAAGGCGAGAATAGTAGAATCCTATGCGTTGACGCGCAGGCCATGGGTTTGGAAGAACTTCTCGAGATCAAGAGAACGCCATTCTATTATCGGTTTACCCACGCCGCGAACCTCGCCGAGGCGACTCACCTATTGGGCAGCGAACCCTTTGACGCCATTTTGTGCAGCTACGCGGGCCGGTATTCGGAGGTCACGCTGCGCGGATTGCTGGGGCTAAAGCGCGAGGACAATTTCGAGTCATTTTCGACCCCGCCGGTGATCGCCATTTTCGATGACGAGGACCATGAGGGCGTCGCCCGCGCGCTGAGCCATCCGTCGCTCGGCTTCCTCTTCGCCTCTCAATTGCGCTCGAATCACGCAGCGACCATCCTGGGCGCGGTGATGAAACGCGTCTCGCATGACCAGTTGCTTGAGGGAGCCCAGCAACAACTCGTCAATACCGAGAAGTTCGCCGCGATGGGCTTGTTGGCCGCCGAGGTGGCCCATGAGATCAACAACCCTGCTAGTTTCGTTATCAGCAATTTGAGCGTGATGACCGGCTATATTCAGGCGATTGGCGAGTTCTTGGACCAGGCGCGCGAGGGGGTTCGGGAAGAGGCGCCTGAGTTATTTAAGCGCTTGTCGAGATTGTCTCAGGATTATGAGATTTCGTTTCTTCAAGAAGACCTTGAGGAGTTGTTGCGGCGTAATCTGCACGGCATGCAGCGGATTCACCAGATCGTGCAGGACCTTCGGTTTTTCTTGCACGATTCGCACGGCGAAGCCGGCTGGATTAACGTCGAGCGCTTGCTGGAGACGACGTTGAATTTGGTCAAATATGAGGCCAAATATCGCACGCATTTTGAGCTGGAGTTCTGCGGCGACGCCGATATTTTGTCGGACGCAAATCGCTTAAGTCAGGTTTTCTTGAACGTCCTGGTCAACGCCATCCACGCGATTGAGCCGGGAGATGTCAAGGGGAACCAGGTGACGGTGCAAACCCAGCGCGAGGATGAGTTTTTAGACGTCATGATTCGCGACACCGGCGTGGGCATGAGCGAGCGAGTGCTCGAGCAGATCTTTGAGCCGTTTTTTACCACCAAGGATCGAGGAGAAGGTTCCGGGCTGGGGCTGTCTATATCGCGCGATATTCTGCAGAGCCTGGGGGGGCAGATTTCGGCCACAAGCCAGGTCGGGGGCGGCTCGGAATTCGTCATTCGGCTGCCGGTCCGGGCGCCTAAATTTGAGCGCGACGCGCGCATCAGCGGCGCGTACCCGTCCGTTGCGATTGAGGATGCCTCGGAGCCCATCGACACCGATACTCCGGAGGACGCGTGACCGCGAGCGTTGAGCCTGTGCAGGGCGTCCTGACCGGTCAAAACTCACTTCACCCGCATCTTTATCTGGGAACCTCCGGGTGGTCCTATGCGGACTGGCAGGGGGCCTTTTATCCGGCAAAAATGCCCGCGAATCAGCGGCTTGGGTTTTACGCCGAGCAATACCGAAGCGTCGAGATTAACTCAACATTTTATGGGATGCCGAGCTTAAAGACCGTGCAGTCCTGGCGGACCCAGAGTCCCGAGGGCTTTGTGTTCGCGGCCAAATTTCCGCGCGTAATTACCCACCAGGCGCGCCTGGTCAATTGCGGGGGGCTGGCGACGACGTTTATTGAGACGATGCAGGAACTCGGGGACCGCCTCGGCCCATTATTGCTGCAATTGCCGCCGAGCATGAGCGCCGATTCCCTCGATGATCTCGGCCGATTTCTTGAAGGGTTGCCCGACGGGCTGGTCTACGCGGTGGAGGTGCGCCATCGCTCCTGGCTGACCGAGGAGTTCGCGGATTTGCTCAAGCGCTGGCAGGTGTCGATGGTGCTGACCTGCGGCGAGCATATGGGCCGATTCTGGCGCGCGACTTCGCGTGTCGCGTATATTCGTTGGTTGGGGGTGCATGACGCGTTTGAAAATTACGCCAGTCCCAAGATTGAACGCGATGAAGAAATCGCCTGGTGGAGCGCGCGGATGGCGCATTTTCTCGATCGGGGCGGCACCATTTTTGGCTACGCCAATAATAATTATGAGGGCTTTTCGCCCAGGACCGTGCGTCGGGTTGAATCCGAACTCGCGCGCCAGCTCGGCTCGGCGCCGCAATAAGTGGGGCTCGAGTTGGGCGCCAGACACGGCGAAGGGTTCTGTGCCAGTTGACACTCCACCGGGCATTCGGGCATATATCGTCGCGCTGTGTGCGAGCTGGGAAGTCCTTCATCAAAGTAAAGAAGACGCCCACACAAATTCTACCTGTTTCGGGATGTACTCATGGCGTATGCCAATATTGCTGAAGTTGAAGTTTGCTTACAGGATTGTCTCAAATATTGTGAGAAGAATCCCGGCTCGGTCTATTGCCTTGAATTCGGTGATCGGCTGAAGACCGTCATCGCCGATCTCAAATCATCGCGGACCTCGAGCGACCTGCATTATTCGAGCTGGCGACGTGAGCGCGGCGCCGACAAGCGTAGCTGGAAGAAGGTGGCGTTGTTGCTGCGCGAAGCGCAGAACGAGCTCAAGAAAGTCGACGCCGTCGGGTATCCGGACCGGCGCGTGATGTATTGGGACTCGGAGCTGCTCGAAGCGGCGGCGCGCGGCATGATGAAATATCTGAGCGCGCACCGCGAAGATATTGACTTTGCGGCGGATTATGTTGCCCGATTTGAGCAGCAAATCGGCGGCGCCCTCACCGAGGACGACGACTCCGAGCAAGCCTATCAGACCTACCAGAATCATATCGGCGCCCGGCGCGACGCGATGGCGGACGCCACCTTCTTGATCACCGACATGCGCTCGGCGATGCGCCGTGACCTCGGGGTGGATAACCCCGAGTACCAGAGCATTCGCTGGACCTGGGCGTTGTCGCCCGACGAGCCGGTGCTTTAATTTGAGAGAGCAAATCATCTGCGCCCGACTGAGCAATCAGTCGGGCGCTGTCATTTCTACCGATCGTTCCAGGGGCTAGACCATGAAGGATTTAGAGGGAAAAGTTGCGCTTATTACCGGGGGAAGCCGTGGGATTGGCCGCGCACTCTGCGTTCAATTGACCGCCCTGGGGGCGCATGTATACGCGTGTGCGCGAGATATCGAGTCGCTCAGGGAGACCGAGGCGTTGTGCGGAGAGGGCGCGTCGTTTACCGGCGTGCAGGCCGACGTCACCGACCCCTCGGCGGTTAAGAGGTTGGTCGGGCGCATCGCTGATGAGCGCGGCCACCTCGATATTTTGGTCAATAACGCGGCGATACTCGGGCCGCGAAAGAACCTCGAAGAGGTGGCGCTAGAGGATTGGCAGAAGACCCAGCGCATTAACGTAGACGGGGTCTTTATCGTGTCGACCCAGAGCATCGCGCTGCTGCGCGAGGCCGAGCAGTCCGTCATGATTAACGTGTCCTCGAGCGTCGGGCGGCGCGGGCGGGGCGGGTGGGGGCCGTATGCGGTGTCAAAGCACGCCGTCGAGGGCATCACCGAGACCTTGGCCGAAGAACTCGCGAGCGACGGCGTCTGCGTCGTGTCGATCAACCCGGGCGGCACCGCCACCGATATGCGCCAGGAAGCCTATCCCAGCGAGGACCCGAACACCCTCCCGAGCGCCGAGTCCATCGCCTCGACCTTTGTCCTGCTGATGCAGACACTCGATATGGGGCAGACCGGGCATAAATACGATGCGCGTGCGCTGCTGGACCGGGTTGAGGGGGCGGAGAACGCCGCAGGAGAGGGCGACTTGCCGTTCGTGTCTTGATTGTTGGCGGCGTCTGCGGGCGGATTTATTTGCGATACGATAGCGTATCGGTGAATATATCAGCGCCATCCCCGTCTGTTGCAGGTGCCTCAGGGAGATGCCGAGTTTCGGCATTTCGTCGGGGCACTTGGTATTATTGGATGCATTTTTATTCGTTGTTTTTTTCGCAAAGTGAACAGGAATTTTTATGTTTGAGAAAGCAAAGCTTAAGTTCGCCATTATCGCTCTTTGTTGCGCATTTGTAGGCGTCGCCGCGTGCGGCGATGATTCCTCCAAGGGCGGAGGTGATTCGTCGAATAACCAGCAACAGGCGGGCTCCAGTAGCTTCACCGTCGAAGTCGAGGCCGAAGGCAGCACGGATACGTTGTCGGGGAGCCAGAAGGACGAGGCCGCAGGCGAGGGCAGTTGGGGGGCGAGTATCGCCGGCCCGATGCTTCACCTGACCCTGGCCAGCAGCGACGGCTCCATATTGTCCGCGGTCGTCATCACGAGCGAGGACGAGCGGGCACCGGGCACGTTCGCCCTTGAGGATATCAGCCTAACCAGCGCCATGGCCGGCAATGTCTACGCTGGCACCGGCGCCGGGACGGTGACGCTGTCGAATTGCCCGAGAAAGATGGGCGATCATGTCAAAGGCTCCTTCAATAACGTCGTCCTCAAGAGCGAGATCGGCGGCGACGCCACCCAGACGATCAGCGGCAATTTTGACGTGGTCGTCTACACCAAGGCCGGCGACCTCTTCTGCGAGACGGAGACCACCCCGGACAATAACACTCCGGGCAATAACACTCCGGGCAATAACACTCCGGGCAATAACACCCCGGGCAATAATGGTGGAACCTGCCGCGCCGACGAGTGCGTTGAGGGCGGAACCTGCTGCCCGTATATGGGTTGCCTTGCGAATTGCAACACCGAGTGCGTCATGAGCGAAGAGTGCATGGGCGGTATGAACCCGGCAGCCTGCAGTACCTGCGCCATGGAGTGCTTGGATTCCTGCGGCGTCTCGTCGGAATGCCGCTCCGCGCTGGTGGACCTGGAGACCTGCACCGATCAGTATTCCTGCTACGAGACCGAGGATGAAGACGCCGAAGACCAGTGCGTCAAGGACAACTGCTGCAGCCAGTTGAACGCCGCCTTCTAAGGCTGAATTAGGCCGCTCATAAACACGCAAAAAGCTCGCCAATTGGCGAGCTTTTTGCGTGTTTGCATAAGGGCGAATCGGAGGGTCGCCCGTTGGATTATGCGGGAGTCTCGGCGCGCGAGGCCACCAATTGTTTATAGGTGAGGATGGGGTTTCGCGCCGCGCGCGTCTCGTCGAGGCGCGTCCTAAATGCGTTGTAGGGCGCTTTCTTGAGCAACTCAGGGTGCGCCTCGGCCTCGTCGATGATGGTGCGCAGGGCGTCGACGAAGGAGTCGAGGGTCTGGCGAGATTCGGTCTCGGTGGGCTCGACCATGAGCGCGCCCTGGATGTTGAGAGGGAAATAGACCGTCGGCGGGTGGAAGCCGTAGTCGATGAGGCGCTTGGCCAGGTCGAGCGTCTCGATGCCGCGCGCTCTCAGCGTGCTATCGTTGAACGCGACCTCGTGCATGCAGACGCCTTGATACTCGACGTCGAGCATGTCGTTGAGCTTCACGCGCAGGTAATTCGCGTTGAGCACCGCCATCTCCGTGAGCGTCTCGAGCCGCCAGCCGTATTCACTCAAATAGGTATAGCCGCGCACATAGACCAGGAAGTTGCCCCAGAACGCCTTGAGCTTCCCGACCGAGTTCGGGTGGTCGAAGTCAAGATAATAGGCCGGGCCGGCGTCGTCTTCTCCGCGTTTTGAAACCCGCGGCACGGGCAGGTATTCGCCGAGGTCTTCGACCACGCAGATCGGGCCGGCCCCCGGGCCGCCGCCGCCATGCGGGGTCGAGAAGGTCTTGTGGACATTAAAATGCATCACGTCGACCCCGAAGTCGCCGGGGCGCGCCTTGCCAAGAATCGCGTTCATATTCGCGCCGTCCATATAGACCTTGCCGCCACCCTGGTGGACGATGCGACAGATCTCGGCGATATGAGTCTCAAAAAGACCCATGGTGCTCGGGTTGGTGATCATCAGGCCAGCGACCTCGTCGCTCATCACCTCGTGCAGCGCGTCCGGGTGCAGTCGCCCGTCCTCGCCGCATTTCACCTCGACGACCTCGAAGCCGTTAAATGCCGCCGAGGCGGGGTTGGTCCCGTGGGCCGACTCCGGCACGATAATTTTGGTGCGCTTCGTGTCGCCGCGCGCCTCGTGATACGCCCGGATGCACATCAGACCCGCCAATTCACCCTGAGCGCCGGCGGCCGGTTGCAGCGAGCAATGCGCCAGCCCCGAGATCTCGCAGAGCATCCCCTGCAATCTATAGAGCAGCTCCAGCGCGCCCTGGCACCATTCGTCGGGCATATAGGGGTGCAAGTTCGCAAATCCCGCCAGCCTCGCCACACCCTCGTTGATCTTCGGGTTGTATTTCATGGTGCACGAGCCCAGCGGATAAAATCCCGTATCAATCGAGAAATTCCACTGGCTCATACGCGTATAATGGCGGACCACCTCGGGCTCACTGACCTCGGGGAGCTCCGCGATTTCGGCCCGCACCAGGGCGTCGTCCCAGGCGTCTTCAACGTCGAGGGCCGGCACATCCCAATCGTCGACGTGCAGGCTAAAGCCCTTGCGCCCCGGCTGGCTGCGCTCGAAAATCAGCGGCTCCTCGAATTTGAGCCCGCTGGTGATATTGGCCGAAGGTCGGGTCGTCGCGTTGGGCGCGAACGCCGCCAGACCATTAATTTTATCGCTGTTCATCGTCGTCCTCAAATCGAAGGGAGCGCACCATGATATGCGCGATCTGCTCATAGGAATTTTGGGCGCAAATGGCAACCATTGGGTGGTCAATAATGCGCCAAATAGTTTCGCTTTCGCCAAAGTCAGGATAAGCTAGGGGGATATAAGGAGATAATTTTGCGTGACGCGTTGCGTCAATTAGGCCAAGTCTGTATAAGTCCGCGACTTTGACTCACCCTGCGCACCTTCTGGGAGCTGTACAATGCGAAATCTTATTAGCAACGGTCTCAAACGACTGGTTAAAAATGACGAGCAAGACGATTCTCGCCGCTATGCGCGCGGGGAGCGGCAGGCGAAGGTGATCGCGGTGGCGACCGTCAAAGGTGGGGTCGGCAAGACGACGACCGCGGTCAACCTGGCGGCCGGTTTGGCGCTATTTGAGGATGCCCGCGTGTTGCTCATTGACCTGGACGCGCAGGGCCATTGCACCACGAGCCTGTCGGCGCTGATGAGCCAGGAGCGGGCGGAGAAGTCGGTCAGCGATATCCTGCTCGATGAGCAGGGCGCTGAGTTTTTGGACGCGCGGGTTCCCTCGGGTATCGATGGCCTCGACGTGACCCCGGCAGATCCAGCGCTCGCCGAAACGGAGGGGCGAATCTCGCAGAAGATTGGCAAGGAGTCCTTGCTGCGCGAGGCCCTCAAGCTCACGCGCACCCACTACGATTATATCATCATCGACTCGCCGCCCAATAAGGGGAATCTGACGCTGAACGCGCTCTTTGCCGCGGATAAGGTGCTGATTCCAACCGACCTGGCGGCCCTGTCGGTGCAGGGCGCCGATGAGTTGATGGGAACCGTCGAGGCGGTCAACGGCCGGCTGGGGCATAACCTGGGCGTGCTCGGGGTGCTCCTCACGCGGGTGGACGGGCGCACCGTCTCGATCAATGAGCAAGTTCTCGAGCAAATCGAGCAGGCGTGGGAGCACGTATTATTCAAGACGCGCATCGGCATCAACACCGCGCTGCCGCGTGCGCAACTCGCGGGCATGCCCATCTTCGAATTCGACGCCGATAGCCGCGGAGCGAAGCATTATAAGGCGCTGGTCCACGAGGTCGTGGCCCGCAGTTGAGCCCGGATATTATCGGCGGTAACTGTTTGAAGTTAGTCGCAAATTTGTTTATAGTAGCGTGTGATTTTAAAACGCATCAACGATTTTTTAAACGCTAATTTTAATTTAGCCAGTGCAGAAGACGAGATATTTCATGAATAGTATTCGACATTATTTAGACCTGGCGGCATCCAAGCGCTTGACGGGCGTTTACGCGGCCATCTTGCTGGTGGCGATGTTCGCGCTCGCCGCATGCGGCTCCGACGACACCGCTGTCGCGCAGTCCTGTACTTTCTCCAGCGATTGCGACCTTGGGTACTCGTGTAGCTTCGAGAACGAGTGCATTCAGGTGTCCTGCGATAATTGCGCCGGTTCATCTGACCTTATCTGCCTTGTGACCCCGGAGCACCCCGAAGGGGTTTGCTCGCGCCCGCAGTGCACCACCAATGACCAATGCGACGTCGCCGCGGGCGAAACCTGCAACAACGGCGTTTGCGGCGTGGGCACCACCGGCGGTTGCACCAGCGACGCCGATTGCGCCGCCGACGAAGAGTGCAACCTGGCCGATGAGTGCGTGCCGAAGACGACCGACGCTTGCGGCGGTTGCGCGGCCGGCGAGACCTGCAACGAGACCACGGCTCAGTGCGAGAGCAATACCGACCCCTGTGGCGGATGCGCGACCGGTGAGACCTGCAACACCAGCACCAACCAGTGCGAGAGCGACACCGATGTTTGTGGCGGTTGCCCGAACGGTCAGGTCTGCAACACCGCGACCAGCACCTGCGAAGTCGCGACCTCCGAGCCCTGCGGCGGCCCCTGCCCAACCGGCGAGACCTGCAACACCGCGACCAACCAGTGTGAAGCTGGCTCCGGCAGCGCATGCAACCCGGCCTGCGGCGTCGGCGAGATCTGCAATAACGGAACCTGCGTCCAGAACACCTGCCCCCCCGGCAGCCAGACCCCTGAGACTTGCGCGCAAGACCCTGTCTATAATCTCTTCGACGCGGATAACTGCTATTGCGCCGAGTGTCTTGGCGACAGCGACTGCAACACCGCGGCCGGCGAGACCTGCACGGCGAACGGTGAGTGCATGGCGTGTACCGAGTCGTGTAACCCCGCCGACGGCGAGAGCGCATGCTCGCAGCCTGGCTTCTTCTGCATCAGTGAGTGCTGCATCGAATGTACCGGTAACTCCGACTGTAGCGTTCCCGGCGAAGTCTGCGTCGACGGCATGTGCTCCGAGCCGCCGAGCTGCGCAAACGACCCGACGGTCTGCCGCGCCGGTACGACCTGCGAGAACGGCGTGTGCACCGCGCCAAGCGCCGGTGCCAGCTGCACAGACGCCATGGATTGTTTCCCCGGAACCTGCAATATGCAAACCAACACCTGTGAAGGTGGCGCGGGTTCGGGTCTTCCGGGCGGATGCTCGACGGATGCCGATTGCGGCAGCGGTCAGATTTGCTTCGGCGGTATGATGTGCCAGGATGCATGTCCTTCCTCATGCATAATGTGTGTGATGGGAACCTTCTGCATGTTTTAATGATATGTTTGACGGCGGCGGTCGAGCCGCCGTCAACTTCGGGGCGGCGTGAAGTCCACCCGAAGACGAAGCTCCAGATATAAAAACGCCCCCACTCGATATGTCGAGTGGGGGCGTTTTTATATGCTCAGCGCTGATATTAGCCGTTAACCAACGCCGCGCCGCCCAGGCCCGAGATGATGATATCCGCCGGCTTGTCAGCCCGCACCTGAACCGCGCCGACCCCAGCCGGGATGACCGCCGTTTGGGCAAAGCCCAGGGTGACCGTTTCGTCCCCGCTTGAGAGCTCAACGCCGTGGGCGCTCGTCACGAAGACCACCTGCGGGGTGCGCGCGTCGACCGTCCACTCAAGCTCGGTGACGCCGCTGGCCTTCTCGATACGATAGGCCGGCACGTCGACTAGGACGCTCATCGCGGGGTGCGCCGTGCTCGGCTTTGCGCTGAGCTTAGCGGGGGCGTGGGTGTCGAAGTTGGACACCTGCATGGCCTTCTCGAGGTGCAATTCGCGGGGTTTTCCGTCCATGCCGGGGCGTTGGTAATCGTAGACCCGGTAGGTGGTGTCCGACGGCTCTTGAATCTCGAGCAGGGCGACGCCCGCGCAAATGGCGTGAATCGTGCCCGGGGCGACGCGGATGACATCGCCGGCGAAGACCGCCTCTCGGCGCAGGCTTTCGGCGGCGCGATTCTCGTCCACCGCCATGCGGAAATCCGCCGGCGTCGTCGCTTTCTCGAAGCCGTGCAAAATGCAGCCGGCCGTCTGGCCTTCGTCGGAGGCGATATTCGGGTCCGCGTCCGAGTCCAGAATGATCCAGGTCTCGTCCTTGGAGTCCGCGTCGAGCCCCAGGCGCGCGATATCCGCGTCGCTCGGGTGCACCTGAACGCTGAGGTCATCGCTGGCGTCGAGGATCTTCACCAGCAGTGGGAATTGCTGGCCGTCGCGATTGGCGCCGGTCATGGCGGCTCCCCACTGGCTTACCACCTCCGAGAGCGAACTTCCGGCCAGCGGGCCGTTGCATACCACGGACTGGCCTTCCTCCAGGTCGGAGACCTCCCACGATTCCCCGTAGGGGCCGGCTTCTGGCAAGTCTTTGCCGAAGACTTCGTCGAGTTTTCGGCCGCCCCAGATCTTGGGGCGAAGATAGGGCGACATTTTCAAAATATACGGCTTGGTCATCGTCTCAATTCCACTGCGAACGACTTAAAGAAGGCGGATAAATACGTGGGTATGGCATAAGTAAAAGCGCCCAATAACGGGCGCTTATTCGGTCGAATTATAACAATTGGGTTGGGATTTCGCGCGGCTCTTCGGGGTTCATCATCTCTTCAACGGCCTGGATAATCGCCGGGTTCTTCGACAATTCCGCCATGAGTTTCGCGCGCAGCACCTCTTGCTGGTAGCCGGCCATGTCGCCGGTTTGGCGCGCGATGGCAGCGTTATATAAGTGGGCGAGGGCGGCAAGGTCAAAATTCGCTGAGAGCATGCCGAGCGCCGCGGCCTGGTTCAACGTATCAGAGGCCTGGGCCTCCATGCCAATCTTCAATTGGAAGCTCCCGAATGACAGCAGTGACTCGCCGGCCAGGGCGAGGTCGCCCATCGAGAGTCCGGCTTCGACCGCGCCGGCGAGGACCTGGCGCGCGCCGCCCAAAAACGGCCCGGGGTTCTCAAGGAAGTCCGGGTTCGTATAGAGCGCGCTCAGATGCTTAAAGATCTCGGCGGTCGCCGTGAAATCGTTGAGCTCCATCTGGATCTTCTGGGCCTCCAGGGCACGCTCGTAGGCCGACTGCGGCTCACCGCGGCCCATATCGGCGACCGAGGCAAAATAGAGCGCGCGGGCCTGGCCGCTGAGGTTATATGCCTTCTTATAGAGTCGCTCGGCCTCCAAAAAGGCGATCAGCCCCTGGGTATGGTCGTCGGCCCGAAGCGACATCAAGCCCTGGTAGAGGCGCAGCCCGGCGATTTGCTCGGTATTATTGTCGTCTGCGATTTCCTCCAGGCGCTTAAGCATCGCTTTTCGCGCGTCGTTCTGGTCCGACGGCAGGCGCCAGAAGACGCCCGAGATAAAGGAGCTAAGGTCGCCATTGCAGGTGTCGGGGCAGGCCGCTTCGAGCTCTTCGACCGCGGCCAGCGCCTGGTCGGTCTTCTCGGCTCCCGTGAGCATTTCGGCGTACATGGCCAGCGCGGAGCGCCACGCGCCGTCGGGCTTTTCTTCGGCGCGCTCGTCGAGGTAGGCCTTGGCCGTCTCAACCGCGACCTCGGGCAATTCGAGGAAATCATAGAGGCGCACCCGCGTGCCCATCGCGTTCAGGCGGGCAGTGCGGTCGTTATTCTTGGCCGCGACCGCCTCGTCCTGGAGCACCAGCCACAGCGATTCGCGATAATGCCCCAGCGCGCCCCAACGCATCGCGTATTGGTCGCGCGCGTGCCAGCGCAGCGGGCCGGTGAGGGTCTTGGTGTTGATCATCTGGTCCAATAAGAGCAGCGCTTCGCTGGTTTGCCCGCGGTAAATGAGCACGCTCGCCCACACCGTCGCGCTAAAGCTGCGCAGGCGATCCGGGTTGAGATCGCCCACGGGGCCAAGGTCGACACCGCCGACCGGCGGTGCGGCGACCATGCCTGGGCCGGCCGGCGAGCCAAGGCCGCCGTAATTCACGATCAGGTGGTCTTCGCCGTCGATGGACCGAATCGCCGCGCCAATGACGACTTGTGGCGTATCACGGCGCTCGACTTCTTCGACGATGCGATAGAAATCGCTGGCGCTCGCGTCGAGGGTATTCGCGATGGTCTCAACGCTGGCGGTCGGCTCGGTCAGGCTGCCGAGGAATTCGTGCATCGCCTCGCTCAACTTCGCCTGGGTTGCCTCGTCGCCACCTTGCACGCGGGCGACCTGAATGACGGCCTTTCGCGGCGCCGCGCCGAAGGTATGCTCCAAAAAGAGGGCTTCCTGGCCGACCACCGGTTGGTCAAGTCTTCCGAGAAGTCCGCTTCCGCTCCAGCGATGGCACTCCGATTGGCTCTCGCTGACCTTTTTGATCATGCACACGCCGGTGAGGCGGCGGCTGAGCTGGAGCATCTGAGCGGCGGGAGCCTTGCTTGCTTTCGCGTCGCCTTCCTTCGCGTCGCCGTTGGGGTTTAGCGGATCGGCGAGGAGAGCGTAGAAATCACCTTTTCGTACCCCGTCTTCTTTGCCGACCGAGAGCGTCAAACGACGCGACCCTTTTTCGCCCAATTCGGTGATATGGCCGAGCGCCTTTCCAAGTGGCTCGTAGACGGGCCGCTCCGAATCGGCGTCGGAGGTCCAGGTAACGCGCAGGCCGTCGAGAGCCGCGTTTGGGCGCTGGTAGGTGATATGCACCAGGCCTACGCCACCCTCATAGAGCTCGACCAGTCGGCCGGCCGCCAGCACCGGGCGCTTGGCGTTCGGCACCGGCCAGGTGCCGCCGTAGCTTGCAAGGAACGCGCGGCCGACCGTCGCCTTATCGTCCAGGCCGCTGACATAGAGAAAGCCGTCGTTGCCGCTGCGAAGGTGAGGGGAGTTCGACGCGCTGGCCTCCGCGTCTTTCGACCCGGACTCAAGATCCGCCGGCGCGCCCGCCGGCAGCGCGCTCATCGTCGGCCATGGATCTTCGATGCGCTCTCCGCTGCTGCCGCAAGCGCTGCTCGCCAGGGCAAGTCCGAAGAGGCCGGAGACTAGAAAATATCGCGTTCGCGTCATCATAAATCGGGCCATATCATAAGGTGAGGTGCTGAAATCAATCATATAAAAGCAACCATTTATTAGCGGAATTCACTTCGGCATTCGCCGCTGCATCATCGCTTCGGTCGCTGGAGTGTAAGCACGACGGGCCGCGGGCGAAAGGGGCGTTTGCAACCGCTTCCCTATATAATCGAATTTGCATGGCTAAAATTTCATCGGCCCCGCGAATTAAACGCTTCATGGTGCCGCGAAGGTTGTCAATTTTGAAACCCTCCTCTAGGTTCCCGCATCATCTTGGGTGCACCAATTTGGGTGCTGTGACGGAGGTATGATGTCTCGTGATATAAATGAAAATCTGGTCCCGATCGAAAGTCGTGAGCAGTTAGTTGAATATTTTGCGGCTGGTGAGAAGCCCCGCGAAGAGTGGGGCGTCGGGACTGAGCATGAGAAATTCATGTTCCGTCGCGATAATTTCGAGATGGCAAGCTATGACGGCGACGGCGGGATTGGCCAGATTCTAGCGCGTCTTCGCGACGATAAAGGCTGGGAGCCCGCCTACGATAACGGCGATATCGTCGCGCTTGAGCAGCGCGACCCGGACGGCAAGGTCCGCGCGATTACGCTGGAGCCCGGTGGGCAATTCGAGCTGTCGGGCGCCGTTTATAACACGGTCTACGAGACCGCCGACGAGCTGGACTCTCATTTCGAGTTAATGCGCGAGATGACCGCGCCCGACGGCGATAATCCGGGTATGGAGATGGTCTGTTGGGGCGCAAACCCCTTCTTTGACCGGCCCGAAATCCCCTGGATGCCGAAGTCGCGCTATAAAATCATGCGCGAATATATGCCCAAGCAGGGCGACCTGGCGCACTCGATGATGAAGCAGACCTGCACCGTGCAGGCGAACTTCGACTACGCCACCGAGTCCGACGCCTCCGAGATTATCCGCACCTCGCTTTTAATCTCGCCAATCGCGTCCGCCATCTTCGCTAATAGTCCGTTCATCGCCGGCGAAGACACCGGCATGCAGACTTTCCGCGGCCATATCTGGACGCGCACCGACCCGGCGCGCTGCGGCTGGCCTGAGTTTATGTACCGCGACGATTGGGGCTACGCCGACTATCTCGAGTATATCCTCGACGTGCCGATGTTCTTCATCGCGCGCGACGGAAAATATATTAATAAGGCCGGCGACTCCTTCCGGGATTTCATGAAGAATGGTCACGGCGAATATAACGCGACCATGGGCGACTTCGAATTGCACCTGTCGACCGCGTTCCCCGAGATTCGGCTGAAACGCTTCGTCGAGATTCGCGGCGCCGACGCCGGTCCGCGCGACCATATGGTCGCCATGCCGGCGCTTTGGAAGGGCATCCTCTACCACGAGCCGGCGCGCAAACGCGCCGCCGACCTGCTGGGGAAGGTCGACCCGACCAGCCACGCTCAGCTCTTCCACGACGCGTACAAGCGCGGCCTCAAAGCCGAGAGCGCGCAGGGCACCGTGCGCGAGCTCGCCGGCGAGCTGCTCTCGATTTCGGCCGACGGCCTGGACGCCATCGCCGACGCCCAGGGGCATCCCTCCGAGCGCCTGCTGCTGGCGCCGCTTGAAGAGATCGTCAACACCGGCAAATCCCTGGCCGACCAGCTCCGCGATGACTGGGAGAGCCTGGACGGTGACCGCCAGAAATTGGTGGAGAAGTGGGCATTCTAAACGCATCGGCCATGCGGGGTGGGCCCCGAAGTTGCTTCATACGGATCGCGCTGAGCATCATCGCGAGCGGGGTATTCTTCGTGGCGCCCACCGTTGGCGGGGCCGCCGACCCCGGGTCGGCTGCCGAATCCACGTCTTCGGACGAGGCGATGAACCATCCCACCCAAACTCAGGCCGCGCTTTATCGCGAGGCCCGCGCGCTCCTCGACGCCGACCCGGCGCGCGCCTATCAGATCGCCATCAGCTTGGACGCCGATTCCGACGCGCTTCGCCGCGTGCCGGAGCGCCGCCTCGATCTCATCGCCCAGGCCGCCGAGCGCGCGGGGATGGTCAGCGAGGCCGTCGAGGCACTCACCGCATTGGCGGGCGCGTCCAAGCTCCCGATGGACCGCCTCTACGCCGAGGTGGAGCGCGGCGAGTTACTCTTTTTGCAGGGGCGCCTCGACGCTTGCGAAGACGCGATCCGCGTCGCCGGCAGAGCCGCCTCTAAAATCGACAAAGATACCGCTCAATCGCGCTATTTTATCGGGCGCCTCTGGCGTCTTCGCCACGACCGCGCGCAGGTGCTCGCCGGCCGGGCGAAAGACGCCGCCGAGGCGAATACGCATCGCAGTGAGGCGCGCAAAGCCGCGCGCGTTCTATTGCTCGACTTTCCGGCAGAGGAATCCGCCCGGCGAGAGGGCTTGAGCTTGAGCGAAGATGACCTCGACGACGCCGAGTTATTCACGCGCGCGCGCACCTTATACGCTCATTGGTCCTACCATGAGTCGCGGCGTATCTTCTCGGATTTGCTCAAGAATCCCGCCTATGAAGGGCGATCGAAATGGTATCTTGGGCACCTCGCCCTCAATAAACTTCGCGACAACCCCGGGCGGGCTGAGGCGCTGTTTTCGGATCTCGCCGAGAACGGGCCGTACCGTGAAGAGTCTCTCTATCAGGTCGCCCGCGCACAGATGAATCAGGAGCGCTACGCCGACGCTCTCGCCACGCTCGAGACCTACCGCGAGCGCTACCCGCGCGGCGCGCACACCGAGTCGGTCTATTATTATCGCGGCTGGCTCCCCTACGACCACCGCGAGAACGAAGCGGCGGTCGAGGGCTTTAGGAATTACCTGGCGCGCTACGGAAAACGCGTCGGCCGCGCGTCCTATGTCTACGGCTTTTTGGCCTGGACCTATATGCGCATGGGGCAGTGGCAAAACGCGGTCGAGACCTACGCCGAGATGAAGTCCTTCGGCAATATGTTAGTGTGGGGCAAGGCGCTGTATTGGCAGGCCTACGCCTTGCACGAGCTTCAAAAAGACGACGACGCCATCGCCGTTCTGGAAACCCTGCGCGCGACCTATCCGGTGACCTATTATGGGATGCTCGGCGAGCAACTCAGGGCGCGGATAGTGGGCGAGGATGAGCGGGCATCAAAGGTCTGGTGGCCCGAAGACGGGGCCGTGGTCGGCGCGCCGAAGCACGCGAAGACCATCGCGGATTTCGAACTTCGCGGGCTCTCCAAAACGACCGCCGAGGCCTGGTCGACGGTGCAGGACCTGGTGGCGCTGGACGAATTATCCCGGGCGCGCGATGTGCTTTCACCCATCCGCGACCGGCTTACCCGCAGCGTGAAGCCTGCCGAGCGCGACGCCTGGACCCACGCGCTGGGCAAATATATCGAGGATTTTCACCCGATGTGGGTCGCCGCGACCGGCGGGAGCATCGCGGCCAACCCCCGCCCGCCCAAACCCGGTACTTTGCGCGCCGAGATGGCCTATCCGCGCGCCTATGAGTCGGTGGTCCGCGACGTGAGCGCCGAGTTCGACCTGCCGCCCGAGCTGATGTGGTCCATCATGCGCCAGGAGAGCCGCTATCGGCCCGCCCAGATCTCTTATACCGACGCGGTCGGCGCCCTGCAGATGATCCCGAAGACCGCGCGAAAGGTCGCGCGCGACCTCGACATCACCTATAACCCGCGCACCTTTCCTAAGCCCTCGGTCGGCTTTCGCTATAGCGGCTATTATCTGCATAAGCTCCTCGAAACCTTCGACGGGCTGATCGTTCCGACGGCTGCCTCCTATAATTCGGGGCCGCAGATCGTCGCGCATTGGTTTCGCCAGAACCCGGACGCCTCCTTTGCCTGGCTGATCGAGGAATTTGCCTATAACGAGGGGCGAAATTACGCGCGCAAGGTCGCCGAGCATATGCTGCGCTATCTCTATCTCTACGAGTCGGACCCGCAGCGGCGCGGCCAAATCCTGGACCAATTATTCCCCACCTCGCGGGCAATTCAATTGCCCGACGATGTCGGTTATTAACCAAGCATTTATGGCATCACTCTAACCTGAACGGATATTTATGAGCGACGTTTTTCAGAAGGAATATCACCCCGAATCGCTGCAGGAGAAGTTGAAGACCTATAGCGCGGACCCGATGATTCGGGTGGTGATGATGCCCAAGGATACCAACGCGCTGGGCTCGATTTTCGGCGGCGTTATCCTCAGCCAGCTCGACCTCGCCGCGGGCGAAGAGGCGCGAAAGACCGCGGGGCGAAACGTGGTCACCAAATATATCAACGGGGTGGACTTTATCGCGCCGGTCAAGATGGGCGATTGGGTGAGCTTCTTTACGCGCACCGAGAAGGTCGGCAACACCAGCGTGGTGGTGCGTGTGCTGGTCGTGGCGCATCGCGGCGCGCGGCGCGCCCGGCTCTTCGAGGTCACCGAGGCCGAGCTGGTCTTCGTGGCGGTCGATGACGCCGGCAAACCCGCGCCGATTCTTCGGGCGACCTGAGCCGCGTCACTGCGCGATTGCCCCAACCCGGCGCCGCGTGGCATACTCGCCACGCATAAGCTAATGACATTATTTGAACCTCGATATTACGCAGGGTGCATTATTATGAAGCAGCTTTTGGACTCGGTTTCGGTGGCTTCTTTGGGTCGATTGTCGCGTAACGCCGTGGTTGGCGGCGCTGCGGCCGTTCTTTTGATCGGTTGCGCCGCGGCGCCCGACGACGTGGCGAAAGACTCAGAGCTTAGCCGCACGGCGCAGCTCAAGCCGCGCTCCGAGACCGTCGGGCATATCCATGAGGCCAATCAGGCGTCGCTTCGCGATTGTTTTGAGGCCGGGCAGGGCGAGGGCGCGAGTGAGGAGTTGACGCGCGTCGAGGTCGAGGTGCAATTGCCATCTTCGGGGACTCCCTCGAAGGTGCGCGTCGTCAATCGCGACGTGGTCAGCCCGGAGGTTGGCACCTGCCTCGAAGAAATGATCGGAGGCCTCCAATACGGAAAGTCCGACCACGGCGCGACCTATTATCAGACCTTTATTTTCGACGCCAAATCCGACGCCGTCGCCTTCGAGGAGCCCATCAGCGCCTATCAGCGATGGGGTTTGACGCGCGAAGAAGTGCGCGATGTCTTCATCGCCCACGAAGACGAGATCGACCAATGCTACGAATTGGCGACCGAAAAGCCCACCGGGCGCGTCGTGCTAAATATATCGATTCGCGTGGCCGGGCCGCCGGAGCGCGTGGGCATTAAATCCTCGACGCTCGAGAGCCCCCAGGCCGAGAGTTGCCTGGTCGAATCGGTTATGACCATGGAGTTCCCCGCCCCGCGCGGAAAAGGCATCACCATCCGCGAAGTGCCGCTCCATTTTAACCCGCAGGAGGGTTGGAGAAAGCCCAAGCCTAAGCGCGTGAAGCACTCGCATTAGTAGAGCCACGCCTCATTGGCGTGCGACTCTTTACCTGCGTCGTATTAATCTCCCAACGATGCTGTTTAGCTTGCGTTGGGTTTTAATCTTTCGCTGGTGGGAGCCGCATTTGACTTCCAGGGTATATTTCCCGCCGTCAGAGACGTAGAAGCCGGAGCCGAGTTCGGCTCCGCCGCGTTTTTCCGTTTCGATCGCGCGGTCGTATTCAACAAGTGCTTGCCAGATATCGAAGCGGCTTAGCGTGTAATTATGCGCCTCGTAGGATGCCTCGCCGGTGCCCTCTACGCTGAGAAACCAGGTGTTGGTCTCAAAGCCCATTCCGTAGTCAATATAGTCCGCCGTAATCTTAACCTCGCTCGGGTCTCGGTGTAGGGCCTCGGTGCACGGCCCGACCACGACACCCCGCTGAAGTGCGATCCACGACTTCAACGGGGTCTTGAAAGCCCAGAGGTTCAGCGCAACCGCAACGACGATGGCGCTCGAATATACGATCTTTTTAGTCGATGTATTAAACATAATATTTCTTCAGGTCGTGGGGGCCAAACAACTTTAGGTTGTGCATCTTCTCGGCTTTGCGCTGTGCCATATCCACGGTCAGCCTCGCGGCCAGGCAGGGTAAGTCGACCTGCCTCCGAATACTGTGTATTCCCAGGCCGCGATTTATCTCACGACCATCCTCGCCGTCCCACTTCGCCCAAACGTCTCCGGGTTATACATCTCCTCGGCCTTGGTCGGCGGCACGACGAACTCACCGGGCGTTCTCGCCCGCGTCACATAGCTATACTCAAACACGCCCGCACCCAAGATCGGCGCGAACGCCTCGGCTCGCTCGTCGCGCAGGTTCTGGTGCTCGTACCAGGGGCGATACCACCACCAATAGGGGCTGGCGGGTTTGGCCGCGTTGGTGTCCTCGGGCACGGCCTCGGTGACCGCCAACGCGGGGTTGAGCGGCTCGAGCCCGGCCGGCAGCGGGTCGACCAGCGCGACGTGGTAGCGGCGCGCCGGGGCGACCATGGTCAGGCGCACGCGCACCCGGCTGCCGTTTTTGACCTCCCAGGTGCCGTCTTCGCGCTGGGTGACGTCTTCGGGGTTGTCGACGCCCTCGTATTGGCGCTCCACGGCGAAGCCATAATCCGCCGCGTCGACGCGCAGGGATTTTAGCGCGTAGTCCATGCCAATGCGGTAGTAGAGGCGGCCGTCGCCTTTCTTTTGGATGACGAGGTTCGCGGCGTCTTTGCCGGTCTTCTCGATCACCGACTTCATCGGGATGCTCGCGTTTTTATAGTCGGTGCTACGTCCCTTGAAGTCGTGCCCGCCCACGAAGCCGTCGCCCAGCCAGATATTTGCGACAAAGTCGGGCGTTTGCTTCTCGTAGGCCTGGAAGTAGCGGTCCAGCGCCAGCAGGATGAAGACGTTCTCCTGGGTGTTGAGCCAGTGGCCGCGTTTGCGCCCGCTCATTAGCCCGCGCACGATCTTCGCGATGAGGTCGCTCTTGGGCTGAGTGGCGATCCAGGCGTCCATGAGCACCGCGTCGGTGCGCCGGCTCGAGTGCATCAGCACGTGATCGGTGCCGCCATAGGAGGACGTGAATTGGGCGGCAGCGGCGGTCTCGTCGACCCGATTCTGCAGGAAGCGCGTTAACTCCGCGACGCGCTTGTCGGCGCGCGTGTCGTCGGCGAGGGTGGTCATCAGCCAGCCGATGGACTCCAGCGAGAGCTCGTCGACCGGCTTCTTCGCCGCCAATTTACGCGCGTCGGCGTGGACATCTTCGCCCAGCAGGTCCAGCACATAATAGGCGTAGGCTTTGACGGCGTTTCGGGCCAGCTCAGTGTAGCTGCCGGGGATATAGCGCTCGATCTCTTTGATGTGGCGAATCGCCTGGGCCAACATGCGGTCGGGCACCGCGAAGCCTTTGCTCTTCGCGCGATGCAGCGCGTGGGTGATATGCACCTCGACGAAGGGGTAGCGATAGTTGTCGCGCGAGGACCACAGGTAGAAGCCGCCGTCGCCGCGCTGGAGTTTTTGAAGCTCCTTAATGTCGCGGTCGACCGCCGCAATCAGCTCGTCCTTTTTAGGGAGCTTCTCGGACTCAAACGCCTGCAAGACGTCGCGAAGCGCCGCGACGCCCATCACCCGCGATGCGATCTGCTCGGAGCAGCCAAAGGGGTAGTCGACCAGGTAGATCAGCGCGTCGGTCAGCGACTGCAAGGCGGTCGATGAGGTCGTGACCTCCATGCCGCCAAATTGGCTCAGCGCGTCTGAGGGCGCGGAGATCGGCTGGGTCATCATTGCGCCGTCTTTGTCGACGGTGCCGTAGGTGGCGAAGCCCTCGGTGGTCGCCGGCGACCACACCGGCAGCTCGTTTGTCGCGGCATCCGACCAATTGCCCGATGCCGTAGCGACCTGAATCACCGCCTCGCCGGCCATCTCGGTGACTGCCTTAAAGCGAACCTCGACGCGGTCATTGGCCGGGACTTCGATGAGGCGCCCCGGGTTCTCGCCGAGGCGAAGATTCGACGCACGCGCAGCGATCTTCACCTTCATCGCCTTATCGGTCTGATTCTGCACGACCACCGGCATCTCGATGCGGTCGCCGAAGTTTAGGAAGCGCGGCGGCGAACGCCTCACCATCAGCGGGAGTCGGGCGGTCAGCGTCGACTCGCCCTTGCCGAATTGATCATCGCCTGCCACCGCGACCGCCATCAGGCGGTAGCGCGTCAGATTATCCGGCAGCTTAATGCGGATGCTGGCTTCGCCATTGGCCGCGGTGCGAACCATCGGCGAGAAGAGGGCGAGGGGGCGGAAATCCGAGCGAAGAGCGATGGGCTTGGCCTCTGCCGACCCGCCTAAACCGCGCGCGCTCCCGGATGCAGCGTCATTCTTGCTCATCGCAGACGACTTTTTCATCATCTTGGGCGCCATGGGGGCGGCTTCTGCGCGCGACTCAAGCCGCTCGGCGGGCGCCTCTTCAAACTCCATATCATCGAGATCTTCGGCGCTCAGATCCCCGCCGAGCTCAATCGCCTTCAGGTCGTTGAGCGTGGCGAGCAAGAGGTAGTCCTGCAGATAATAATCATCGACGAGGGTGGGTTTATGCGGGTAAAACGAGCTGATCGGGTCTTTGAGGGTATAACCGCTGAGCGCGAGGATTGCCTCATCGACCGCGACGACCGCGATGGTGGCGGCGTCCACGGGCTTGCCGTCGGCGTCGCTGACCTTGAGGTTAATCTGGGTCTGTCCGCCCGGCGCAAGCGCGTCGACCTGCGGGGCGACGTCGACGGTGAGGACGCGTCGGGCCGGCGGGACTTTGAGGGTAATCGAACCCGTCGCATAGGCGGGCATCTTGGGCCCATTATTATCCCTGGCGGCGCCGGATTTTTTGCCGCGCGGCATGCTGCCAACCAGATCAATTTGGACCAGGACGTTGGGGTAATCCGCCTCGCTGACGGCATATTCGAAGGTATGACTCGTCCCCTCGAATTTAACGCGCTCGCGCGACACGATGCCGTTTTGGCGCACGCTGATAAGCGCTTCGGCGTCGGTAAATGGCGCCTGAAGCAAGAGGCGCGCGGTGTCGCCGGCGGCGTAGGTTTCTTGCTCGGGGATGATCTCAACGGCGAGTTTTTCGGCGTCGCGATTCGGCGGCGCTTCGCCGCCAGCGACCCAGATGCGCATCTGGGTCATATTAGGCCGACGGTTTTGGTCGTGGGTCAGCGCGCTGATGCGCCACGCGCCGCCGCGCTCGGGTCTAAACTCACAGGTCTGCGGGGTCGCGTCCGAGGTCAACTGGCAGGTTTGGGTGTCGCGCTCGATCTCCTTCCAGGCGCCGTTCTCATAGGCCCAGTCGATGCGCGAAGCGCTGATCTCGACGGGGCGCTCGCTCAGCAGATTGCCGTCGATATCGCTGACGATGGCCTCAACCTCGATGACCTCTCCCTGGCCGACAAAGGCTTTGTCGCTGCGAACGCCCACATAGGCTCGCGAGGGATGCACGAGCATCTCGGTCGAGCTCGCCCAGGTCTGGCGGTTGACGTCGGTGACCGCGCCGCTTGCCGAAACCGTATAGGGGTAGGGCGGGCGGGCCTGGTCGAATTGAATCTCGAGATGATGCTCGCCGCCGGCGTCGGTATGCCCCTCCCAATGCTCGACTTTGCCGGATTGATTACCCCACGGGTTATAGGAATGCGACATGGCGACCCACCAGGGCTGCCAGCGCCCGAAGACATAATCGCTCTGGCCGGGCGGGGTATAGCGACTTTCTCTGGCGCTGATGGTCCAGTTCACCGGGGCGCCGCCGAGTCCGCCGCCGGCATAATAATGGGCGTCGAGGCTCAGCTTGCTTGTCTGATTGATCAGGTGCGGCCCCTCGGATTTGGAGGTGACGACCTCGAATTCGGGGCGGCGAAACTCCTGGATCTGGAAGCCGTGGGTGGTTGAGCCGTAGACTTTGCCGTTACTCGTGCTGAGCTGGATTCGGGCGTACCCAAGGTTCACGCCGTCGGGGAGCTCAAAGCTCAGGTTAAACCCGCCGCTCTTGTCGACCTTGGCCTTGCCGGAGGCAATCTTGTTATTGCGCGGGCCGCTGACCTCGTAGTCGACGGTTTTTGCCTCGCTCAACATGAGCGACGCTTCGCGCGATGAAGTGGAGAGGCGCACCCAACCCTTCACGTTGACCGTCTCGCCGGGCTGGTACATGCCACGGTCATCAAAGACGTGCCACAGAATTCGCGAGTATTTGCTTCGCTCGACCCAATTGCTATTCCCATAGCTCCACATCGTGGAATATTCGGGCAAAAACGCCCGGTCGTTGCCACTTTGGGCGAGCAGCAGGTTGCCCGATTGTGTTGTGGGATGGTCCGGCGAGCGCTTCGGGAGCGTCAACGCTCCAAGGCCATCTTTGCCGGTATTTTGGGTGGTCTTCGGATCGTGGAGAAACGAGAGTTCAACCTCGTTAAGCGGCGTCCCATCGGCCAGGTTCGAGGCCCAGCCGAGAAGTTCTTTTCCGGCAACCTGGGCATCCAACGCGATATCGGTGCTCTGGACCCACGTGATGATTTCACGGTTTCGATAGGAGTTGCGGCCCGGCGTATCCTCGGTCTCGGTTGGCTTGATCATCAAGACCAAATGGCCGTAACCATCTGCGCTGAGCAGCTCGCGAAGGTCGATGGAGGTATGCGTCAGGACGTCCTCGACGGAGTCGATCTTCAACTTCTCGTCGAAGACCAGCTTGCCCGGCGCCGGGGTCTTCTCGTCTCGGCGCTGGTCGCGCAAAAACTGCAGGTAGAGATGCCAGTCGGCCGGCTCAACCTCATAGGCGCGCACGCGCATCTCATTGTGATTGATGCTATAGACCGGGAAATGCCCGTTAAGCGCGGGGTCAAGCACCTTCATGATCCCGGAGGCCGCGCCCAGCATGGGCCGCGCCTTGCCGACATGCAGCGTCAACGTGGTGTCTTTGCCCAGGGTCTGTCCGTGCTCGTCCTTGAGCGCTGCGTCGACCGTGACTTTGTAGGTGCTGCGCGGCTTGCTGATGCCGTTGACGAAGATGCCGTGGCGGTCCGCGCGAACCTCCATGCCCGGCAGCGCCGGCTCGACGCTGACCATATCGGGCGAGAATGCCTCGGTATTGAGCGGGTTATTGGTGCTGAGATACCAACCCTGGCCGGGCGGGCATGGGTGCGATTCGGTGCAGCCGTGCTGCGTAATATAGAGCGCGTCATAGGTTGAGAATCGATATTGTTGGGCGGCAGGTGTGAGCTTGGGGCCTTCGGCCGACGGCGCGCCTTCCATCACTTCGATGGTGACTTGCGTGGCGGCCGGCAGCGCGTCGACCGGCTCGAATGCGAGCCATTGCCCCGGCGGTGTCTGCCCGACCAGACGCGATATAATCGCGTTGTCTTTGATCTGCGTGTCGCTGAGTTTATGGACCGCAAAGGTCTTATCGCCGGCGACCAGGCGCACTGATTTGATGAGCTCGTCGGGCGCTACGCGCTGGTTAAACCCCAGAAAAATCGCGGGCTTAAGGAGAACGCCTCGGCCGCTTGGGTAGGCTTGAGTTACCTTGACTTCCGGGAGATCAAAGCCCCAGTCCTCGGTGGTTTTCAGCGCGTTGCCCGTCGCGGACTTAAGCGCGGGATCGACCGTCACCTTATAGTCGGTCGCCATCGGGAAGCGCTCGCCGGCGGGCTCAAAGAGGGCCGTGCGGGTGCCGACCCAACGCCACGCGCCCGCCACGGCGGGCTCGATGGTAGCCGGCACGGTCTTGGCTGCGTCGGCCTGACCGCTCACCGCCACGACCGGCTGTGAGAAGGTCAGGCTCAACTTCGGCGCGAGCGGCAATTCGCCCTCGGGCGCAAAGCGATGCAATTCCATCGGGCCGTCGGTCGCGCCGGCCGGTGGTGCGAGCGACTCCTCGGGCGGGAAGGCAGTCTGAATCGTGTCGCCGGTGCGCGGCGCGGGCATGGAGCGCTCGCGGAACGCGAAGTCGGTTTGCTTCGACTTCTCGTCGGGAAGCGCCGGCAGGCGCCCGAGCAGCTCGGTCGTTTCCTCGGCCGACAGCGCCTTGCCCTCCACCAGGCGCGCGCCGGTGACCTCTTCGGGCGTCTCCTTGGCCTCGCGCAGCGTGAACGACAACCCCCCGGGCGCGTTCTCATCGACCTTGAACTCCTCGAGCGGCGCCGCGGTCTCGACCGGCTTTGAGTCCGCCGGCGTCTTATTGCTGCAACCCGCCGATAAAAGCACCGCCATGCACCACACAGCGCTCCAGCGAATTGACATATTAACCTTGGAACGTTTCGGGTCGGACTTCATTATTTATTTCTCTTTCGAAAATTTTGAAAATAGCGGGGTATCGTTAATTACCGGGGCTAATAGCATTTGATGCGTGTTTGGTGCGTGTTTGGTGCGTTTTTGATTCGCGTCGGACCGGGGACTCCTTGCTTTCTCAGAGATCATCGCTTTCCGAGAGTTTGTGTTTTTCCGAATAGCCGTTGCTATGCGGGGCTCACCCCCGGTTCCAAAGGTGTGGTTCCGCTTCGCTCCACCACACGTCGCTACGCTCATTAAAAACCTCACGAATAACCGTTGTTAATAAGCGCAGCGCCGTCCCGCGTAGCGGGACCTCTGTAACCGGGGGTGAGTCCTCAAACGGGCAACGCACACCGGATATTAAGGGGCATTCGAGACGCCACGAACCCCCGCAACGCAGGGAGCCCCCGGAGGCGTCGCGAACCCGAGAAAACCACCATCCACCACACGTCGCTTCGCTCATTAAAGGCATCGTGAAAACAAGGCAGCCAATGAGCGTAGGCGAAGCCGCAGCGCCGTCCCGCGTAGCGGGACCTCTGTAACCGGGGGTGAGTCCTCAGAAGGGCAACGCACACCGGATATTAAGGGCCATTCGAGACGCCACGAACCCCCGCAAAGCAGGGAGCCCCCGGAGGCGTCGCGAACCCGAAAAAACACCATCACCTCACGGCCACCTCGCCATCACCTCACGATCACCCGCGCCGTCCCCGTGCGCCCAAACGTCTCGGGGCTATACATCTCCTCGGCCTTGGTCGGCGGCACCACGAACTCGCCGGGGGTCGTCGCCCGGGTCACGTAGGTATATTCGTGCACGCCCGCGCCCAAATACGGCGCGAAGGCTTCGGCCCGTTCGTCGCGAAGGTTCTGGTGCGAATACCACGGACGGTACCACCACCAATAGGGGCTGGCGGGTTTTGCCGCGTTGGCGTCCGCGGGGATCGGCTCGGTGACGGCCAGCGCGGGGTTAAGCGGCTCGAGCCCCGCGGGTAGCGGGTCGACCAGCGCCACATGATAGCGCCTCGCCGGCGCGACCATCGTCAGGCGCACCCGCACGCGGCTGCCGTTTCGGACCTCCCATGTGCCGTCTTCGCGCTGGGTGACGTCGGCCGGGTCATCAACGCCTTCGTAGCTTCGCTCAACCGTGAAGCCGTAATCGGCCGGCTCCAGCTTGAGTGATTTGAGCGCGTAGCTCATGCCGATGCGATAATACAGACGACCTTCGCCGTCCTTCTGGATGACCAGGTCCGCGGCCTTGTCCTCGCCGCTCTTCTCAATCAACGACTTCATCGGGATGCTCGCCTTTTGGTAATCGTTGCTGCGTCCCTTAAAGCTGTGGCCGCCGACGAAGCCGTCGCCCAGCCACATATTCGCGACGAATTCCGGCGTGGTCTTCTCATAGGCCTGGAAATAACGGTCCAGCGCCAGCAGCACGAAGACGTTCTCCTGGGTATTTCGCCAATGCCCGCGCACGCGGTGGGCGAGCAGGCCGCGCACCAATTTGGGGATGAGGTCGCTCTTGGGGTGATTGGCGATCCAGGCGTCCAGCAGGATCGCGTCCGTGCGCCGAAGCGAGTGCATCAGCACGTGGTCGGTGCCGCCATAATCGGTGGTGAATTGAGCGTTGCCCGAGGTCTCATCGACCCGGTTTTGCACATAACGCGTCAGTTCTTTGACGCGCGCGTCGGCCTCCGGTGCGTCTTCAAGCGTATTCATCAACCAGCCAATCGCCTCCAGCGAGATCGCCTCGCCCGGCTTCTCGTTCGCCAATTCAAGCGCTTTGGCGTGGACGGATTCCCCCATTAAATCAAGCACATAATAAGCGTAGGCCATCACGGTGTTGCGGGCCAACTTCGAATAATGGGCCGGAATATAGGCGCGAATATTATGCAGAAAGGATTTCGAGCGATTCAGAATCGCGTCGGGCACCTCAAAGCCTTTGAGCTTCGCGCGCTGCAGGGCGTGGTTGATATGCACTTCGGTGAAGGGATAGCGGAAATAGTCGTAGCGTGACCACAGATAGAAGCCACCGTCGGGGCGCTGGAGCTTGCCCAGCTCGACGACATCGCGCTCAACGGTCGCGATGAGCTCGGCCTCGCTGGGGAGCTTCTCGGCCTCGAAGGCTTGCAAGACATCGCGAAGCGCCGCGATGGCCATGATGCGCGAGCCGATCGATTCGGCCGACTCATAGGGGTAATTCGCCAGGTAGAGCAGGGCGTCGGTCAGCCCCTGCAGGGCGGTCGAGGAGGTCGTGACCTCCAGGCCGCCGAATTGGCTCAGTGAGTCCGAGGGCGGGGCGACCGGCTGGGTCATGATGGCGCCGTTTTTATCGACGGTGCCGTAGGTCGCGAACGCCTCGGTGGTCGCCGGCGTCCACACCGGCAGCTCGTTGGTGGCGGCGTCCGCGGCGCTGCCCGAGGCCGCGGCGACCTGAATCACCGCGGTGCCGGCCATATCGCTGACCGCCTTAAAGCGCACCTCGACGCGGTCATTGGCAGGGACTTCGACCAGGCGCCCCGGGGCTTTTCCGAAGGTCAGGTTTGCCGCGCGCGCGGCGACTTTTACCTGCATCGGCGCGTCGGTCTGGTTTTGCAGAACGACCGGCAGCTCAAAGCGGTCGCCGAAGTTCAAGAAGCGCGGCGGCGACGGGCGAACCATCAGCGGAAGCCTCGCCGTGAGCGTGGCTTCGCTCTTGCCGAATTGGTCGGCGCCGGCCACCGCGACCGCCATCAGGCGGTAGCGGGTGAGGTTGTCTGGCAGCGCGAGCTCGACCTGCGCTTCGCCCTTGGCGTTGGTTTGCACCGCCGGCGCGAAGAGCGCCAACGCGCGGAAGTCCTTGCGCAGCGCGATGGGCGCGCTCGCCGGGCCAGAGGCGCCTCCAGCCGAGCTATTCGCCATGGCACCCAACGCCATCTCCATCGGCGCTCCGTCCATCTCTGCCATCGCGCCGCCGCGTGCTGCTGGCGACGGCCTCGGCCGATCCATCATCGGCGGCGGGGCCATGCTGCGTTTCATCTCCGCGCCGCCGAAACCCTCCGCGTTTGCCGCGGCTTCCTGGGCTTCATCGGCCGTGGCGAGCAACAAATATTGCTGCAGATAGAAGTCCGTGACGTTGGCCGGCTGATCCGGATAGAAGGACTCGATCGGATCCGCCAGGGTATAGCCGCTGAGCGCCAAAATCGCCTCGTCCACCGCGACGATGGCGACCTGTGAGTTCGCCACGGCTTTGCCCGCGGCGTCGGTGACTTTGACGTTGATATGGGTCTTCGCGCCGGGGTTCATGCGCGCCTTCTCGGGCGCAATCGCGACGTCGAGCGTGCGGTTCTTCGGCGGCACTTTAAGCGTCAGTTGACCGCTCGCGTAGGCCGGCTTCGCCGGAGCGTCCGGGCGCGCCTCGCCGCTTTGCGTGGTGCGCGCCTCCTTGCCGACCAGGTCCACCTGGACGTGGACGTTGGGATAATCCGCTTCGGAGATCGCGACCTCAATCTGGTGCGATTGCTTTTTGATGCGAAAGCGCTCTTTGGAGACGACGCCGTTTTGGCGCACCGTCAGCAGCCCCTCGGCGCCCGGGAAGGGCGCGATGACCATGAGCTTGGCGCGCTCGCCGGCCTCATAGCTCTCTTTTTCGGGGATAAGCTGGACTTCGCCTTTTTCCATCGTGCGCGACGGCGGACGCTCGCCGCCGCCCACCCAGACCTGGGCCTGGCTCATATTCGGGCGGCCGCGCTCGTCCAGGGTTGTCGCGGTGATCTTCCATTGCCCGCCTTTTTCGGGCTTAAAGGTGCAAGTCTGCGCCTCCTCGGCCGAGGTCAGCGTGCAGGCGAGGCTTTCGGCGTCGACTTCTTTATACGTGCCGTTTTCATAGCGCCAATCCATGCGCGTCGCGCTCACCACGACCTCTTTTCCGCTGAGGATATCCCCCTCGAGGTTGGTGACGATCGCGTCGATCTTAAAGGGCTCACCCTCGCCGACATAATTGGTCTGGCTGCGAATGCCGACATATTGCGCGCTCGGGTGCACCAACAAATGCGTGGACCCGCTCCAATTCTGCCGGTTCACGTCACTGACCGAGGCGCTGGCATCCACGACCATCGGCAATGCCGGGTTGGCCTGGTTGAATTTGATCTTCAGGTGCTGTTCGCCCGAGGCGTCGGTGTGGCTTTTGAAAGACTCCGTTTGGCTCGGGTTATCGGTGTTCGGGTGCCAGTGGAACCACCAGGGGCGCCAGCGACCAAAGATGAAATCACTGTGGCCGGGCGGTGTATAATTGCCCTCTTGGCTGCTCACATTCCACGCGACCGGCGCGCCGGTGAGCGCTCCGCCGGCGTAGTAATTCGCCGCCACGCTCAACGTCGAAGTGCTGCCGATAAAATGCGGCTCGCCGGATTGCGACACGCTCACTTCGAATTCGGGGCGGCGGAATTCCTGAATCTTGAAGCTGTGATAGGCGGTGCCGGGAGTGCGCGCCGCTTCGGTATAAATCGTCACCATGGCTTGGCCGAGGTTGACGTCGTCGCTTAATTCGAAGTTGAGGTCGAAGCCGCCGTTCGCGTCGACCTTCGCGCTGCCCTCGCTTAATTGATTGCCCCGCGGCCCGCTGACTCGGTATTTGACGGTGCTGATATCGACCATGCCCAGGCGGTTCTCGCGCGTCGGCTTTGCCTCGCGAAGCCACCCCTTGATATTGACGGTCTCGCCGGGTTGGTACATCCCGCGATCATCAAAAATATGCCAGAGGAGTTGGACGTTTTCAGGCTGCTGAACCCAGTTGGAGACCATGCCCGCCCAGGTATGTTGGCGCTCGGGCAGCATGGCGACATCTTCGCCATGCATGGCGATCAGGATGCGACCGGCATTCGGGCTTTTGCCGGCGGAGCCGACCTTCGGAAGGGTCAGGTTGCGCAGTCCAGTGGCGTCGGTTTTTGCGACGTCATCCCCCGTGTGGGAGAGCGAAATATCGACGCCTTTGAGCGGCGCGCCGTCTTTGAGCCGCGACGCCCAGGCCAGCAACTCGCTGCCGCTGACAAACGCGTCCAGCGCGATGTCGGTCGCCTGCACCCAGGTCAAGATATCGCGGTAGCCGCGGTAATAACCTGGTCGCGATGGCGGCGGCTCTTCGTCCGACTTCTCTTCGGTGAGCATCACGACAAGTTGACCGTGACCATTTTCGTTGAGCGCCTCGCCAAGGTCGATAAGCGTGTGCGTCATCTCGTCGGGCTTGGAGTCGATCTCAACGACCTTATTGATGACCAATTTGCCCGGGGGCGTCGCGCCGCCGTCGCCGTTGTTGCGGTAGCGGTGTCGCTGATAGGTGAACGCCAGGTATTTTTCCCAATCGGCGGGCGTGACCCGATAGGCGCGCAGGCGCAGCTTATCGTAATTGACGCTGAAGATGGGGAAATGCCCGTCGAGGGCCGGGTCCAACACGCTCATCGCGCCGGCAGACGAGCCAAAGATGGGATAGGCCGGGCCAACATCAAAGGTCAGCTCGGTGTTCTTTCCGAGCGTTTGGCCGAATTTATCTTTGAGCGAGGCGTCCAGCGTAACCTTATATTTGGTGCGCGCTTTCGAGTTGCCTTTGATATAGAGCGCGCCGTGTTGAGCGCGGATCTCAACGCCCTCAATTTCGGGGCTGATGCTGACCTTATCAGCCGAGAAGTCGTCGTCATCGAGGGGATTATTAAAGCTGATATACCAGCCCGCGCCCGGGGTGCAGGGGTGAGTCGAATCGCAACTCTGGCGCAACACGCGAAGCGGATCATAGGTGCGGAAATTACCGGCAGTCCCGCCCTCACTCAGCTTGGGCCCCTCAATCGACGGGGCTCCTTTAGCCAGATTGATCTGGATGGTGGTCGCGGGTTTTAGCTCGCGGGCGGGGCGAAACGCGACCCAATGTCCCGGGCGCGCGTTATCGATAAGTCTTGGTACGACCTTATCCGTCTGAATCTCGGCCTCGCTGGCCAGGAGCAACTCGGTGCTCGCGTCATTGGCGAGCAGGCGCAGCGAGTCGAGGATGTTGGTCTGGTCGATCTTTTGGTTAAACTGCATAAAGATCAGCGGCTTAAGCGGCTGAGTCGTCCCGGTCGGATGCGCGCGAACGACCTTGAGCGCGGGCGTCGAGAAGGTCCAGCTCTCGGCCTGATTTAACTCATTTCCGGTCGCGGACTTTAGCGCCGGGTCGACCGTCACCTTATAATCGGTCGCCATCGGAAAGCGCTCGCCAGTCGGCTCAAAGAGCGCGGTGCGCGTGCCAATCCAGCGCCACTTGCCGTCCACGGCCGGCTCGATCTTTACGGGCACGGTCTTCGCGGCGTCTTCCTGGCCGCTCACCGCGACCACCGGCTGCGAAAAGGTCACGCTTAATTTAGGCGCGAGCTCCACGTCGCCGTCGGGGGCAAAGCGCAGCAGCTCCATCGGACCGTCGGTCGCGCCCGGAGGTGGAGGGAGCGTGGCGTCTGGCGGAAAAGCGCTCTCAATGGTCTCGCCTGGGCGCGGCGCGGGCTTGGAGCGCGCGCGAAACGCGAAGTCCTTCTGATTTGCCGCCTCATCGGGCAATGGCGGCAAGCGCCCGAGCAGGTCTGCGCGCTCCTGGGCCGACAACTCCTCGCCGGTCACCAGTCGCGGCCGAATCAACTCCTCGTTGGGCGCAGTTGTCTCAGATAGCGTAAAGCTAAGACCTTCCGGGGCATTTTTATCCATCTTATATTCCTGGGGTATCGACGAGGCATCCGTCGCGATCGGATGCGCGTCCTCGTGCTTATTCGAGCTACACGCGCCCAAAAAAATCATCGCCTGTGCGGCCACGCAAATCATGGCGCCCCAGCGGTTGGATAGACGGAAACCTGATTTTGTCGGGTCGGAGTTCATGAGGTTTTTCTCTTCAAATATTAATCGAAAATTATGAGATATTCTTGTGCCGCAAACCGCGCCGTGTCGATCAAAGAAGGGCGCCCACCCATCTAAACGCCGCCAGCACAATTTGGATCTTAATTACCTACAAATAGCTAAGCGGAGCAAGTCCTCGGCGCCGACCTTGCTTTGATAGGTGCTGCCCAGGCTATTCTAGGAAGTCCACGTCTTAATGCAGTGGTTTAGGTTTGGACAAGCGGGTTCCCCTGGTCAGACTGCGCCGGTCTTCTTCACGCCGAGGCGGTTTGGCTTGGGCAACTGGGTGAGTGCCTGGTCGCGGGTATGCCGGGTAGGGCGAAGCGTTTTACAGTGAGTTGAGTATGGCGTCGCAAGGTTAACAATCTGGCAAAGCGTCGTCTATGGCAATGGAAAAGCGCGCTTATTTCAACCTCGACGCCCGGGCGGCGCAGGCTTCGCCCCCAAACCCCGCCGCGCTCGACGCGCTCGAGCGGGCGCTGGGCGCGCCATTGCCCGCGGATTTCAAGGCGCTCTACGCCGCGACAGGCGCAATCAAAGGTCTTTTTAACGGCTTCGACCTGCTCTCGGCCGAGGCATGCGCCACCGAGCACGCCAATTGGATGGCGATCTACGAGGATTGGACCCTGGATGACCTGCAAAGCTGTAGCTCGGCCGACCCCGGCATCCATCCGGTCTATTATATGCCGCGCTGGATTCCATTCGTGGATCGGATCGGTGGAGATTATCTGGCGATCGACCTGGGGCCGACCGAAGAGGGCACCTACGGCCAGATCATCGCCGCCGGGCGAGATACCGACCGCAAGCGGTTGCTCGCAAAATCGCTCACGGAGTTTTTGGCCAAGGCCGCGACCTATGACGGCTCCCGGGGCCACGCCCTCTACGGGGTATTCGGCGAGCTTGAGCAGGCGTGACGCTGCATGATTTACTTCGCGCACGGTCGACACTAAGACTGCGAGCCCTGGTCTATGCTAAAGACTAGATAGGGCCGGTTGGCCCGGTTTCGCTTCTCTATTATGTCCAAGGTTATCGTGTCATTTGAATCATTAAAGCTGCCTGAGTATCTGCTCAACACCCTGAAGAATAAGGGGTATGCAACGCCAACGCCTATCCAGACGTTGGCGATTCCGCGTGTCCTCGACGGGCAAGACGTCATCGGGGTCGCGCAGACAGGTACGGGCAAAACGGCCGCGTTCGCGTTGCCGATTATCATGCAATTAAACGCCGCGCCCACCGACGACTTCGACCCGCAGGTGCTGGCCGTCGCGCCCACCCGCGAACTCGCCGTGCAGGTCGCCGCGGCGTTCGCGACGTACTCTAACTTGTCGCCCCGCAAAATTCGCGTGGTCTCGGTGATCGGTGGCGTGGACCTCGAAGACCAGAGCCGCGCGCTCAGCCGCGGCGCCGACGTCGTGGTCGCCACGCCCGGCCGGCTCTTGGACCTATTGGAGCGCGATTGGCTCTGCCTCTCGCGCGTGCAGACGCTCGTCCTGGACGAAGCCGATAAACTGCTCAACCTGGGCTTCGCCGACGAACTCGACGCCTTGCTCAACGCGTTGCCCGTGAATCGCCAAAACCTCTTATTTTCTGCGACCTTTTCGCCCAAAGTAGAGGGCCTTTGCGCGCGCTTCTTAAGCGACCCGGTGCGCGTCGAGGTCGAGGGCGAAGAGCCCACCGTCGAGAAGATCACCCAGCGGGTCTTCGAGGTTGATTCACATGCCCGACGCCCGCTGCTGCAGCACCTGCTCGAGACCGAGGATTGGAACCAGGTCCTCGTCTTCGTGGCCACCAAGGTCAAAGCCCGCAACCTGGCCAGAAAGCTCACCAAGGCAGGGTTCGCCGCGATCGATTTTCACGGAGATTTGCACCAGGACCAGCGCACCGACACCCTTGAGGGGTTCAAAAATGGGAAGAACCGCGTCCTGGTCTCCACCGATATCGCCGCGCGCGGCATCGATATCGACAAGCTCTCGTGTGTGGTGAACTTCGACCTGCCGCGCTCCCCCAATGATTATGTGCACCGCATCGGGCGAACGGGCCGGGCCGGCGAAGAGGGCGTGGCGATTTCGTTTATCGACCACGACTCCGCCGCTCATTTTAAGCTGATCGAGAAACGCGCAGGCGTGCGCCTTAAGCGCGAGCAACTCGAGGGCTTTGGGCTCACTGGCGAGGCGCCGGCGCCCCAAAAAGGTGGCGCGCCTGTGAAGGGGAAACGCCCGAGCAAAAAAGACCGTTTGAGGGCGGCAGCCGCGGCGAAAAAACGCTCGAAATAAGCCCCCCACCAGCGAAGCTAGTCTTGCTCAACAATTTCGAGCGCGCGCTCCAGCGCGCGCTCGACGTCGCTCATCGAGAAGACGCGGCTGAGTCGCTCAAATTCGCGGCCGTACACAAAGACCAGGATGGTGGGGAAGGCCAGCACTAGATGTTGGCCGGCGATGGCCGGGTACGCAGTGGTGTCGACCCGCGCCGCGCTCACCGCGCGCGCCTGCACCTGCGCCGAAACCCGGTCGAAGAGCGAGACGCCGACGCTGCAGCTCGGCGGCGTAAAATACACCAGCAGTACCTCGTGCTCGCTCTTTAACGCGTCGAGTTGGGCTAGGCTTGAGAGTTCGATCATCTTTTAGTCCAATTCACCCGCAATATTTCGCTGCAAATACGCGCAACGCTCTTCGCGTTGGGCGTGCGGATCGGGGTAGAGGGCGAGGGCGTGCATTAACTTCGGCACGGCGGCCTCCAGCGTCATTCGACCGCCGGAGATTGCGCCGGCTTCGGCAAGTTGGCGGCTGTTTTGGTAGAGATCCAGGTCGACGGTGCCGTAGCATTGGGTGATGACCAGCACCTCGATGCCCATCTCAGTCGCGCGTTTGACCGCCGGCGCAAGCGAGCCCTTTTCGCGCGGCACAGTCCCGGAGCCAAAGCCGGCGATAATCACGCCGTGGGGAGGCTGGGGCATGCCCAGGAGCATCTCGAGCATCTGGGGTTGAAAGCCCGGCGTCATATTGATGGCCAGGACTTGCTCCTCAAATCGCGCGTCCGGCGCAAACGGCACCCGCGGACGCCGAATATGCTCGCCGAGGTCGATATCCACGCCCAATTTGGCCAGCGCCGGGATGCCCGGGCTGTCAAACGCGCGGTAGTCGCGCGCGTTGCTCTTGGTGCTGCAACAACCGCGCAGCAGCAGGCCGTCAAAACAAATCGCGACCTCCGGGACGTCGCGCGTTGCCATCTCCACCGCGTCGACCAAATTGCGCCGCGCGTCGGTGCGCAGCGACGCCAGCGGGCGCTGCGCGCCGGTCAGGATCACAGGTTTGTCCAGGCCGACGAGCGCGAACGCCAGGGCGCCGGCGGTATACGCCATCGTATCGGTGCCATGGACGATGACGAAGCCGTCATAATCATCATAATGCGTCGTGATTTCGTCGCATAAAAGGGTCCAATGCGTCGGCCCCAGGTCGCTGGAGTCCAGGTTTAGCACGATGCGCGTGTCGAGCTGGGCGATCTTCTCCAGCTCGGGCACGGCCTCGGTGAGCACGCCGGAGTAGGCGTCGGGCAAAAGCGGCGGCCCGGTCATGCCCAGGGTACCGCCGGTGTGCAAAAGAAGTACGCGTTTCATAAACTGCTCAATCGATAGAATCACTGCAATGACAGACCGGGTCTATCTATCACTTCACGACCATCCTCGTCGACGCACTTCGTCCGAATGTCTGCGGGTTATTTCTATTGCTCGCCAAATTTGACGGGAAGCTTTAGTCTTTCGTTCTGGATCATTTGTACTCGCTAGAGCCAACACCCTCACCAAGTAAAATCGATGAAACCTCTCAAACCTTGGCGTTCATATGAAAAGCAATTGCAGCGATTGCAAGGACGCGGTTTGCTGGTTGAGGATGTGGCGGCTGCAACGGATTATTTGCAGCGCATTGGTTATTATCGTTTAAGTGGATATTGGTATCCACTACGCGTCATCGACGCATCAGACTCTGAGGCCCGACAGAGGCTAGATGAGTTTATGCCGGGGAGCCGTTTTGAGGATGTGGCGCGTTTATATGTCTTCGACAAAAAATTACGACTTTTGGCGCTTGATGCATTGGAACGTATCGAGATGGCTGTGCGCGTCGATGTCGCCTATCTGCTTGGAAAATATGACCCATGCGCGCATGAATTGCCCAAATACCTGCATGGCAATTTCGCAAAAAAGAAAATGAGAAACGGCCGAACAAAACACGAGTTATGGTTGTCTAAATATGAAAGGGCACGCCAGCGCGCTCGAAAACAACCATTTATCGAGCATCACGCCCAAGAATATGGCGGTTCACTCCCAATTTGGGTCGCCATTGAAATTTGGGATTTCGGCTTATTGTCACACTTATTTGCCGGGATGCAGCATCACGATAAACAGATTATCGCTGAAAATTATGGCGCTCCGGATGGGCAGGCTTTTGCACAATGGCTGCGAAGTTTGAACTTTATACGCAACGTGGCGGCTCACCACAGTCGACTATGGAATATCAATGTTCCAGAACTTTCAGCTAGCCCGCCAACTTGGCCGAGAGCACTGCGACATGAGCGACCATTTTTCTATTTCTGTATTATGCAGCAATTGCTGAAAGTCATCTGTCCGACCTCTTCGTGGGGTCAGCGGCTACAGCGATTGCTAAACGAGGAGTTCCCAAAACGCTTTGATTTAGACGGTCTGGGTACTTTTGAGAACTGGGAAACGTGGTCGCTCTGGCAGTAATATAAGGTGGGCAAATGAGAACCGACGCGTACACAAAAGATGTGCAGAGGCGTCGGTCATATTGCTTAGGACTATAGAATCATCTGCCTTAGAGTCAAGCTAGATTGCCCTTTAGAGGCAAAATTAGCCTCCCCGTTGGCAGGCATTCCCTATTTCACGACCATCCTCGTCGACGCACTTCGTCCGAATGTCTGCGGGGCTATACATCTCCTCGGCCTTGGTCGGCGGCACCACGAATTCACCGGGTGTGGTGGCCCGGGTGGTGTAGGTGAACTCGTGCACGCCGGCGCCCAATAGTGAGCTAAACGCCTCGGCCCGCTCGTCGCGAAGGTTCTGGTGCGAATACCAGGGCCGCGACCACCACCAATAGGGCGTGGGCGCTGTACTCGCATGCGGATCTTCGGGCACCGCTTCGGTCGTGGCCAGGGCGAGGTTAAGCGGCTCGAGCCCGGCGGGCAGGGGATCGACCAGGGCGACATGATAGCGACGCGTCGGGGCGACCATCGTCAGGCGCACACGTACCCGGCTGCCGAGCTTGACCTCCCAGGTGCCGTCTTCGCGCTGGAAGACGTCCTTCGGGTTGTCAACGCCCTCGTATTTTCGATCGACCGCGAAGCCATAATCGGCGGCCTCCTGCGCGAGTGATTTAAGCGCGTAGCGCATGCCCAGGCGATAATAAAGGCGGCCCTCACCGTTTTTCTTAATGGTGATATCGGCGGCCTTCACGGTCTTGTCGACCACCGCTTTCATCAGGACGCTCGAGTTTTGATAATCGGCGCTTCGGCCCTTAAATGCGTGTTCACCGACGAAGTCGTCGCCGAGCCAGATATTGGCCACAAAATTAGGCGTCTGCTTCTCGTAGGTGTCGAAATAGCGGTCGAGCGCCAGCAGGATAAAGACGTTCTCCTGGGCATTATTCCAGCGCCCGCGGGTGCGATTTGTCTGCAAGCCCTTCACGATTTTTGGGATGAGGTCGCTCTTTGGCTCGGTGGCGATGAGCGCGTCCAAAAGGACCGCGTCGGCGCGGCGATTCGAATAGAGCAGCAGGTGCGCGTCGCCGCCATAAGAGTTCACAAAATGCGCGGCGCCCGCGGTCTCGACGACCTGGCATGCCCCCGGTCTTTCGGACACTAAAATAGAAGCATTTACGCTGCCGCTTCCCGCGTCAATATGAACCTCTCAAACTGCATCGGAGAAACATAGTCATTGAATGAGTAAATGTGATGTGCATTGGACCACATTAAGTACCGCAAAATGGCGTGCTGAACTGCGTCGCGAGTGGCAGTAATAGCCGCGACTTTCTTGGGGGATTTCTTCTGGATGTTGATCCGCACGGCCGAGTAGTACCTAACGAGTTGAAATATCAGATCAGTCAAGCAGTATCGGTGGATTCGGCTTTGCAACTGGCTCGACTAAGCAGCGGCTTTGCCATCGGCACGTCCGCTTGGCGAACTATCGCACGGCCAGCATTAGAGTGGGCTTCGAAGTCAGAATCGGACGAGTGTGACGCATTTTATTATGCGTTGAGAGATCGTAGCACGGGTTCTTGGTTCGGTACGCTTGGCGAGGTTCCTGTTGTCATTATTGAGGCAATGGAATCAGCACGGCACCAACTCAAAGAGGAGAAGGAGGACGTTTTTTTACCGTTTTGGGAGTGGCAGGTTGGCGTTGCTGAGCGCGCATTCTATCGCGAAGAGCAGCGTGCCAAAGAGGAGCGAGGGGAGTGAGCCAACTATTTGAGCTATCATGATTATTGTATAGAGTTGGAATTCACCGAACTTGAGCTGTTCCGTTAAATCGGCCAGTTCTAGACAGGCATTTTGAGGTCTGGATTGAGCAACTTTCACAGGGCACGAAAAAATGACCGATCACCATAAAAGTGAACTTATCTTCTATGAGTCGCCCGAGGGCAAAGTCCGGGTCGAAGTCCGTCATGAAGACGAGAGCTTTTGGCTTTCGCAGCGGAGGATGGCGGAGCTTTTTGGAGTTGAAGTGCAAACAATTAATCATCACCTGAAACAGGTGTATAAGAGCGGCGAACTTATCGAAGAAGCAACCATTCGAAATGTTCGAATATTTTGAACCGAGGGAAACCGCGAGGTGACCCGCGAGATCTCACACTATAATCTCGACGCGATTATCTCGGTCGGCTACCGCGTCAACAGCACCCAGGCGACCCATTTTCGCATCTGGGCCACGAACACTTTGCGCGAGTTTATCGTCAAGGGTTTTCTGCTGGACGATGGGCGTCTCAAGCTAAACAAACGCTTCGGCAAAGACTATTTCGACGAGTTGCTCGAGCGGATTCGGGAGATTTGGTCGACCTCGAAGCGTCGCAGCAAGTCGTTGAGGGCGATCTCGAGGTGTTTGGGGTGGGGCCGTTTGGGCACCAGTCGTTGGCACCTGCATGCAGGAGCCCGTTCTTGGTGGAGATGTTGATATTTTTATAGGGTTTGAGAGCGTCGCAGAGCAGGTACTCGCTGACTTCGGGGCTATAGGCTCGGCGGCGTCAATCAGCTTGACGCCGAGTTCGACGGCGCGTCGCTGGAGGGCTTTGTCGCGGTCTCGGTCTGCGGGCCAGCCCTAGATGCCAGGGCCGGTGATGCGCATGGCGCCGAAGCCGAGGCGGTGGACGGGCATGTCGGGGCCGATTTTGAAGGTGTCGTGGTCCATGGTGACCTTCTTGGGTGGTGAGCGTGGGTGTGGTGCGTTCGGAGGAAACAGATAGGAACGTGCTGGGGTGAGGTCAACCGGCGGATGTGTTGGGCTCGATGAGGTGCTCGAACGCGTGGTCTTGCTTGAGGCGCTTCCGAGGCGCGTGCTAACTTCGTTGAGTACGAAGAGATAATGCCAATCCTCGGGCGGATATATCGGCCGGGGGAAGGAGGAGGTGGGTGGTGCATGAGCAGACGGACCTTCATCTGGTGCTCGGAAAGCTGAGTCGGGCGAGTGTGGGGCTTGTGATTGAGCCGGCGCATCTCTGCTATTTGGTGGCGTTGCGGGTGCGGGCGGAGCATGGGAATTTTGCGTCTTTGACGGGGGAGCAGTTAACGGATTTGTATCTGCAAGTGTGTGAACTCATCGAGCCGGATGCGTCGAATCCGAGTAAGCGTGCGACGCATGCGATTCAGCATCTTCGGGACCAGCGGCTGTTGCGGCGGGTGGACGGGGCGGGGGTGGTGCGCGATGGGGAGTTTACGCTGACACAGCTCGCGGTCGCGGTGGTCGATTTTTTTGTGGCAGACGAGACGCTGACTCGAGTGAGTTTGGTGGTGTTAATGCGGGCGTTGATTTCGCAGCTTGGGACGGTGTTGGTGGATGCGCGCAAGGCGCAGGATGAGCAGGCGTGGCGAGCGGATGTGGTGGAGCCGCTTAGGGTGACGGTGGGTGATTTGGTCGCGGGGATTGAGCGGCGCCAGCGCGGGATGGATGCGCAGCAGCGGGAGGTTCGTGAGGAGATTAGCGCGTTGTTGTTGAGGGATTGGTTTGCGGCGGTGGAAGAGTGTGAGGCTCTGCTGGAGAAAACGAGCGAGACGCTTAGCGAGCTCAATGAGATTTTGTTGCGCGATAGCGCGCTGTTGCATGAGCAATTGCAGGATATTGAACAGTTGGCAATGGATGCGGAGGTCGAGGCGGCGGTTGAGCAAGCGCAGCGGGTTCAGGAGCACCTGGAACGGGTGGCGGCGTGGGGCGGGGAGCGGCAGCGGGCCTGGTCGGATTATTATCAATATATCCAGCGGTTTTTGCGCGGAGTCGTTCGCCTGGACCCCGACCGCGCGGTCAGCCAACGCCTGCGCGACCAACTCGCCGGGTGGCTTGAGCTTGAGCGGCGTTTTGCGTTTGTGGTGGCCGATGAACCCTCGATTCGGCTGTTTCGGGAGGCGCGCTCGCGGGTTGAGCGGGCGCCGGTTACCCGGCCAACGGCGGATCGGGAGCGCGCGGTAGTGTTGGTCTCGGAGGACCTTCTTCCGATGCGGCTTGAGGAGCGCGTCGATGAGGCGTTGGCCAGTGGGTGTGAGTCGTTGGTGGAGGTGACGCAACGGGTGCTCCACGAGATGCCGGCGACCCAGCGCTATCGTTTTGCCGGGCGGATTGCGGCGCTTGTCGCGGAGCGGGTTCAGGTGCGCGCGCCCCATGAGCGCGAGTGGTGCCGTTTGGAGTCCGCGCCGATGGAAATCGAGGAGTGGGCGTGGCGTTCTGATTTTGGAGGGGAGTCATGAGGAGTGAGGCTTATAATTCGCTGGAAGATGTTGTGTTGGATGAGCATTTTCCGGACGTCGACCTTGAACTGCGGCGCGGTCGCCATATTGGGCGCGAGGATATCGATTGGTTCGGCTTTTTGGTCGACGCGCAATATCATTTGGAGACGTTTTATCGCCGCTTTGATTGCGAGTTGGTGCAAGGCGGCGATGCATATTTTTATCTTTTGCCCTCGGGCGCGCGCCTCGGTCGGCGTCACCTATCGACGGCGGAGATGCTCGTCGGGCAAGCGCTCGCGTTGATGCGTTTGGACCCGGCGACGGCGGAGTCGGTGGGGCTCGTTGAGGTCGGACAACTGACGGAGTTGCTCACGAATATCGTCGGAAAGGAGCGCTTGCTCAAGGCGTTGAATTCGCGCCGAGGTCAGGTGCACGACGAGCGGGTCGCCGAGAGGGAGGTGCGCGGGGAGATCCAGAAAGCACTTAGGGGTTTGGACCGCCTTGGTTTTGTCGAGCGTCTTTCGGATATGGAAATCGCGTTACGTGCGCCCTTGATGCGTTTCGCAGAGCCGGTGCGTGGGCTCTCCGACCCGGAGGCGGCGCTTATCGCGTTGATTGAATGCGGTGAGGTCGTTGTCGAAGATAAGGACGTTGATGCCGATGAGGAAGAAGCCGATGACCTGGAAATGGAGGTCGAGTCGTGAAACGCACTCGCGCAACACAGTTGGCTCTGGTGAATTGGAAGGGCGTCTTTTATCAGCGCTATTTGCTCGACGAACATGTTACGGCGCTGGAGGGGACCAACGGGGCGGGTAAGACGACCGTGATGATCGCGGCTTATGTGGTGCTCCTGCCGGACCTGTCGTTTTTGCGTTTTAGCAATGTTGGGGTGTCGGAGGCGACCGGGGGCGATAAAGGGATTTATGGGCGTCTAGGCGAGGCGAACAGCCCGTCTTATGCGGCGTTGGACTTTCGGCTTGGGAGCGGTGAGCGGCTACTTGCGGGGGTTCATTTGGAGCGGAAAGCGGAGCCAAATCTCAACCTGACGCCCTTCATAATTAGTGGGTTGGCCGACGATGTCTCGCTGCAGGATCTATTGCTTGATCGCGGGCGAAGGGACGGTGAGTTGGACGCGGTTCCGGAGTTGAATCGGCTCAAAGAACTCGCCGCGCTGAGCGGCGCGCAGCTCAAGAGCTATTCGAAGACAGCCGATTATTTTAGCGAACTCTTTGAGCGCGGTGTCGCGCCGCTTCGCCTCTCGGAGCGTGAGGAGCGCAGCAAATTCAATCAGATGCTGCACACGAGCATGGTCGGGGGGATTTCGCAGGCGCTTACGAAGAGGCTGCGCGAGTTTCTTTTTAGCGAGGAAACCGGTCTGGCGGACACCTTAAAGCGCATCCACGCGAATCTGGATGCCTGTCGGCGCACGCGTATGGAGGTCGAGAGTTCGCGGCGTATGGAGGCCGAGATCACCGGTGTCTTTGAGGCGGGGCAGGAAATGTTTGGCGCGGCGATTCACGCGACGCGCGTGCGCTCGGATGAGTTGCATCGGCAGGTTATTCGGGCTGGCGAGGAGCTTAAGCGGGTTGAAGATAAGGGGCGTGATTTGGCGGCGGAGCTCAAAAAAAAGGAACTTGAGCGTGCGGAAGTAGTGGCTGAATTAGAGGTTGCTAAAGCGGCGAGTGAGGATTCCTGGCGAGTGCTTGAATCGGTGCGGGGGGCGCATCAAATTGCGGGTCGGATCGCGAAATGCGAGGCGCAACGAGTGGCTGCGGCCGAGCGTTTTGAGCAAGCGCAACAGGCTGAGCAAAAGGCTTTAGATGCGCGAGCATTTGCGCGAGATCGTCACAAAGATGCTCAGAAAGACGTTAAATCGGCGACGCTTGGGCTCGCTGATTTTCAGAAGGGAATCGACGGGCTTCGATATCGGGCCTCGGCTTTTAGGCATATTTCTAAGCAGCTTGAATTGGCGCGTCGTGGGTTGCCCGGCGAAGATGTGCGTGCCGAGACGGCGCCGGGTTTTCGCCAGGCGTGTGAGGCGCGTGTTGGCGAGCTTGACCGCAGGATCGTGGTGCTTGAGCGCCAGCTCGAGACCGCCGACCAGCGTCGCCGCGAGCATGAGGGTGTGTTGGCGGCGCTCACTGAGCTTTGCGGCGCGCCTATTTCGGCCCAACAGGCGCTCGCCAGGGCGCGCCAGGAGTTGAGCGCGTTGCGAGAGTTGGAGAGCTTAGGCGCGCAGGTGGCAGAGTTTAGCGCGCAGCTTGAGAAGGCGCGGGTGCTTGTGGCGAAGCAAAAAGATGCGTGGCAAAAAGCGGCGCGCTGGAGTGAGCCGAACGCGGAGCTTCGCTCTCAAGAAGATGTGCGCGCGGCCTTTGATGGCGCTGATGCGCAGCTGGAAGTTGCCCGGGGCGCTCAGGCGAGTGAGCACGCGGCGAGTGATGAGGCCGAGCGTGAGGTGCGGGAGTTGGAGGGTTCGATTGAGGCGCTTCAGGCGTTGCTTCCGCGTTGGCGCGCGCTGCGCGAAGTTGCGGCGAGGCTTGCAAAGGCATGGCAACCCGAGAGACCGCTAGAGAGTCGCGCCGATGTGGAGGCGTTGCATAGGTTTTTGGGAGACAGGCGCGATGCGTTTCGCGAGCGCCACAAAAAAGCGCGCGCTCGACTTGATGCGTTGTTGAAGCGAATTGAGCAGCTTGAAGGCGGTGGCGGTGAGTTTCGCCCGGAGGTTTTGAGGGCGCGTGATGCGGCCGAGGGCGAACTGCTCGCGGGGCATTTTGATAATATTTCGGTCGAGGATGCTGGCCGGGTGCAGGCGCTTCTGGGCCCCCTCGCCGAGGCGATTGTCGTCGACGATATCTGGCGAGCTGCGAAGAAGTTGGCCGAAGAGCCGCGACGCCCGGAGACGGTCTGGCTTATCGAGGAGAGCACGCGGCTGGCGGAGGAGTTGGAGAGGCGCTCGCAGAGTGATGAGGGTGCGGGTTTTGAGGACGCGGTATTCGTGGAGGCTTATAGCGGATATCGCATGACGACTGTGCCGGCTCAGCCGACGCTGGGGCGCAGGGCGCGGACCAAGCTCATCGAGGAATTGGGGCTCGAGGTTGTCGATGCGGAGGGAGAGTTGGCGCGGGCCGTGGCGGATGAGCGCCGCGTTGAGGATGCGCTTACAAGTGTTACGGTGCTGCTCGCCGAAGTCGGGCTTCTTGAGCGCGCGGACCCAGCGCCGGAGTTGCACGCGGCTCAGGGGAGGTTCGCCGCGGCAAAAAACACCGCCCATCGCCACGCGCTTGAGCTTGAAAGGCTCAGCGCCCAAATTGAGAAGATCAGGGCACGACGCGGTGGGCTGCAGGGGCTTTTGCCGAGTGCAAACCTCCTCGATTTGCCCGATCAGGCCGAGCATGCGCGTGCGCTTGAGCGGCGTTTAGACGACGCGCGCGCGGCAAAAATACGGGTGAAAACGGTGGCTGAGCCGCGTCAGATTGTGGAAGAGGGGCTTGATATTTTGCGAGAGATTCCTCTGTCCGAGGCGCAGCTTTCGACGCGTCGCGCCCAAGCTGTGAAGGTGTGTGAGGAGCGCGATACGCAGAGGCGTTTGCGCGATGCGCTGAGTGAAGTGGTCGAGAATTCGCATGCGCTGAAGTGGTCCGATGCGCCGGCTGCGTTGGAAAAAAAGCAGGCGCTTCACCCGGTGCTCAATGCGCAATTGAAGCTGGCCGAAGAGGCGCGTGATGCGGCGCAAAAAGAGCAGGACGCGGCCGAGGTCGATTATGAGTCGGCGAGTGAGCGCATGCGTCTGGTGGACGCGGAATTAAAGGCTCTAAACGCCACACTTCAGCGGGATAAAGAGGAGTTTGCGACCACCGGTGTTGAGGACGCCAGTGATGCAGCGGTGGTGCGCGCTGAGCAGACCAATAAGAGTTGGAGAGCGGAGTCTGAGCGGCTCGATAGACAGGAGCGGGAGCTTGGCGATGCGGTCGTCGCGGCGCGGGTGAGACACCAGGCGGTGGCAGTTAAGGTTGAGGATGCGCGCAACGAACTCAGTGAGTCAGAAGCTCAGTGGCGTCCGCAGGCAGCGCGCTGGGAGCGGCTGCAGCAAGAGGCTGAAGAAGCCGGAATTCTCTGCAGCGTGATGACTCCGGCCTATCTGGAGCAAACTCAGAACAAAGGGTCGGTGAATCTGTTTTCGGAGGCTCTAAGTAGCGCGAAATTACTTATAGAGCGTCTCGGGCAATCCGAGGGTGGGATTGAAAGAGCGCAGAAAGTTCGCGACGCGCTCGACGGCACCAAAGGTGAGTCGGGGTTGGCCTATTTGCGGGCCTGGCTGGGCGCGCGCGATTGGCTTCGGCGACGTGTGCCCTTGCAGATCGCCGAGGGCGATGACCCGCTCGCCTCGCTTAAGCGTCTGCGGATTCATTTGGAGCAGCTCAGCGCGAAGTTGGACGGTCAGGAGAGAAGTCTGCGCGGGAAATCTGCGGATGTTGCGCGCAATATCGAGACGCAGCGGCGTAAAGCGAATCGGCAAGTGACGCAGTTAAATAAGGAGCTGCGCGAGATTCGATTTGGGAGCATCCACGGGTTGCGAATTCGGGTGGACCGCGTCGAGCGCCAGGAGCGTGTCTTGGAGGCGCTGCGCAGTGAGGAGGCGCAGAAATTTCTCTTCCAAACCGAGATGTCCTTTGAGGATGCGATGGCGAATATCGCGACGCGTTTTGGTGGCGGGAAAACGGGGGGGCAGCGCTTATTGGATTATCGTGAATATCTGGAATTGCGGATCGAGGTGATGCGCCAGGCGGGGCATGATTGGGAGCGGGCGAAGCCGTCTCAGATGTCGACCGGTGAGGCGATTGGGGTCGGCGCGGCGATCATGATGGTGGTCCTGACCGCGTGGGAGCGCAGCGCGAATTTGCTGCGCGCAAAGCGCTCCAGTGGGACGCTGCGTTTTCTCTTTCTCGACGAGGCGAATCGGCTCTCACAGGATAATTTGGGCGTGCTCTTCGAGCTCTGCGAAAACCTGGAGCTTCAGTTGCTAATCGCGGCACCTGAGATTGCGCAGGCGCAGGGAAACACGACGTATCGGCTTATTCGCCAGGTCGACGAAGATGCGCGCGAGGTGGTCCGGGTGACCGGCCGGCGCGCGATAGGGAGCGACGCCTGATGTGGAGTAATGAGGCCCACCAGCTCGCCCTGCTCGAATTTTGGGCGTCGGGCACCCTAAAACGTCGCAAATCTCAGGCGGCCGCCTGGGAGGAACTCGCCGAACTACCGTGGTCGCGCCGGAGCGCGCGGCACCGTGAATTGGCGCTCGATGAGGCATCCCGACCGGCGCTTGAAACGATGCTCGATCGTGTCTTCCCCACATGGCGCGAGGTTGAGGCGGAGCTGCGCCGCCGGGGCTTGAAGGTGGACCTGCATGGCTATCGAAGTCTGGGCGAAAAGCGGCGCGTCGAAGCCTTGCCGGAAATGAGGCATCGGCGTCTCAACCAACGTACGGCGAACGCGGTGCTCGGTGTTCATTCCAAGGCAACGCTTAGTGAGGAGCAGCGGGAGGCCATTGACGAGGTCGAAGTGACGCGGGATGGGCTGGTTCGAATCCGCCCAAATGCTGGTTTGAGCGTGATCCGAAACACCGCCGAATTGGATGCCAACGCGCTTGCCGAATGCCTGGGAGAGTTAGTCCTGACGGAGCGGGCTTTGCTCGATGGAACGCAGCTTCGGGGTGTGCTGCCGAAGGCGTTGTTGACCGTCGAAAATCTGGGCACTTTTGTCGATATTCAGGTGCCGCCCGGGTGGATGGTTGCGTTTGTTCCGGGTTGGAATACGGCGACGGCGCGGTATCTTCTGGAGCTTCTTTCGACCACGCCGGTGGTTCATTTCGGCGACCTCGATCACGATGGTTTTGGTATTATGAAGCATCTGCGAAGCCTGCGTCCCGATCTTATCTGGGCTCTCCCGCCGTTTTGGCAGGAGCAGGTCGCGCACCGTGGCCAAATGAAAGGGTGGCCCGCCGACCTCGATCTTGGCGACGCGCCTGAGTGGGTCCAGCGGCTTGCGAGTGACGGCGTTTGGTTGGAGCAGGAGGTCCTGGTTTTGGACCAAAGGTTGGCGGTGTATCTTGATGGTTTATTGGAGGAATGAACTGTTGATATGCTCGCACCGGAGGTGTGCGTAAATCGTTGTGATATCCGGGCGCTGCCCAAATAATATGCTATATGCAGGGGGCTTTAAAACACGTTGTGGCGAGTCCGTGAATCGGAGCTGAGAGCAACGTCACTGCGGTCGTCGAGATAGGGCAGGCGAACCGCCTCGTGCTTGAATTCTTTTGGATGCCGTTTCATTTGAACACCTCGTTGAGTTTCTGTGATTATACATCTTCGATGTGTCCGGAAAACTGAATCAAGCTCAGTTTCGGGGTTAGTGTGACGCTAACAACATATAATGCCCGCGCGAGACGGAACAAAACCGCCCAACTAATCAAAAATCGAATGAACCCCACCGCTGGCTGGTTTGCCTCCACGAAGACCCGGTAGACACCGCCGAATGCGCTGCTATAGTGCGCTCGACGCGGCCGATTTCCGGCTGTTTCACGAACCAGGAAATGAGTTTTTATGAGCGCTTTTGAACCCCATTTTAAAGCCGCTATCACGCCGCTTCGCCAGGCCGCCTCGAGCGCCGCGCCGAAGTTGCTCGATGGCAAAAAGATTGCGAACGCCTTGCTCGCCCAGATCAAAGACGCGACCCAATTGCTCGCCGAGCGCGAGGTTCGTGCGCATCTCTGTGTGGTGCGCGTGGGAGATGACCCGGCCAGCGAGATCTACGTGCGCCATAAGATTCGCGCGTGCAAAAAGGTCGGCATTGAGAGCTCGCACCTGCATCTGCCGGCCGATATCTCCCAGCAGGAGCTCCTGGCCGAGCTGCGCCGCGTCAACGCGGACCCGGCGGTGAATGGGGTTCTGTTGCAATTGCCGCTGTCGGCGCATCACGATTCCGAAGAGGCGATTATGACGGTCGCCCCGCACAAAGATGTCGATGGGTTTCACCCGAATAATCTTGGCCGGCTGATGAGCGGCCAGGCTAACCTGGAGCCCTGCACGCCGCGAGGCATCATGACGCTGCTCGCGGCAAGCGGCGTGGACTGCGCCGGCAAACAGGCGGTGGTCGTGGGGCGCTCTATGATCGTGGGGCGCCCGATGGCCCAGATGCTCGTGCGCGCCAACGCGACCGTCACGGTCTGTCACCGCTTTACCGAGAACCTCGCCGATATCGTGCAGCGCGCCGATATCCTGGTCGTCGCCACGGGCGTGGCCGAGCTCATCAAGGGCGCCTGGGTTAAACCCGGGGCGGTGGTCATCGACGTCGGCATCAGCCGCATGGCCGACGGCTCGCTGCAGGGCGATGTTGAGTTCGAGGTCGCGCGCGAGCGCGCCTCACTTATTACGCCGGTGCCCGGCGGCGTCGGCCCGATGACCGTGGCGACGCTCATGGAAAACACGCTCCACGCAACCCTGGCCGCCCATCACCTGGTCATTCGTGGCGGTGAGATCTGTGATAAGACCCGCTGACTTTTTGATATCGATTGATTCGTTAGCTGCCACCAAAATCGGAGACCGACATGTCTGACGCGCAAGAGAGCACCGATACGAAGTCCATCCCGCTTGAGCACCGTCACCGCGAGCTCGGCGCGCGGATGACCCCGTTCGCGGGATATATGATGCCGCTGCAATACGCGGGGATTAAGGAGGAGCATCTCGCGGTGCGCAATGGCGTCGGCCTCTTTGACGTCAGTCATATGGGCGAGGTTGAGTTCGTCGGCCCCGACGCCATCGCGATGATCGACGGCCTGGTGACCAACGACGCCTCCAAGCTGGTCGACGGCCAGGCCATGTACGCCGCCTTATGTAACGAAGAGGGCGGCATCATCGACGACGTCCTGGTCTATCGACTCGCCGAAGATCATGTGATGGTCTGCGTGAACGCGAGCCGGCGTGCCGAAGATCTTGCCCATATGAAGGCGAACGCGCGCGGCGACGCCGAGCTCCGAGACACCAGCGACCAATACGTGCTGCTGGCCATCCAGGGCCCCAGGGCCATCGATCTTCTCAAGGCGCTCGCCCCCGATGAGGCCGACGCCTTCGAGGCGCTGCGCTACTATCGGGCGCGGCGCGGCGTGGTCGCCGGCGTCGAGATGTTGGTGTCACGCACCGGCTATACCGGCGAGGACGGCTTCGAGTTGTATATCCCGGTGGCGCAGGCTGAGGCGGTGTTTGACGCGACGCTTGAGGCCGGCGAAGACTTCGACCTGGCGATGTGCGGGCTGGGTTGTCGCGACACGCTTCGGCTCGAGGCGCGCTTTAACCTCTATGGCCAGGAAATGGATGAAACAACCAACCCATTTGAGGCCGGTTTAGGCTGGACAGTGAAGCTTAAAAAGAAGACACCTTTTGTCGGGCAGGACGCGCTCAAGTCGATCAAAGAGCGCGGACTCACCCGCAAGCTTTGCGGCTTCGTCCTGCAGGGAAAAGGCATGATTCGCCCCGGATATGAGATCTATATCGGGGAGCAACGCGTGGGCGAAGTCACCAGCGGATCGTGGGGGCCGACGCTTGAAGAAAGCATTGGGCTGGGGTACATCGACCTCGAATTTGCGGATGCGCCGATGGTCGACATCCAGATTCGAAAAAAACGCGTCCCCGCCCAACTCACCAGCAAGCCTTTTTACAAGCGCGATTAGGTTTTTTGCATGATTCGCCACCGCGAATGATGCGTTTCATTTCGTACTATTCAATTCAATCTTTTTAGCAATTTGCGAGCAAAATTATGGAAATCCCAGAAGGTTACCGATTCTCCGAAGAACATGAGTGGGCCCGCGAGGAAGAGGACGGCAGCATCACCATTGGCATCTCCTGGCACGCCCAGGATCTGCTGGGCGATATCGTCTATGTCGAGCTGCCCGAAGAAGGCGACTCCATCGAGAGCGGCGAAGAGTTCGGCGTGCTCGAGAGCGTCAAGGCAGCCTCGGACCTCTACGCGCCGATCAGCGGCGAGGTCATCGTGGTCAATATGGAGCTTGAGGACGCCCCGCAGACCATCAATGAGAGCCCCTTTGACGAGGGCTGGATGATGCGCGTGCGCCCCGACGACATTCAGGAGTTCAACGACCTGATGGACGCCGACGAGTATCGTGCATTTGTCGAGCGCGGCTAAGTAGATGGGCTGGGCGTGCTGAGTTGAGGCTGGCTTTTACGGCTTGTTAGAAACGAGGTTATCATGCGTTATTTGCCACATACCCTGGAAGATATCGAGTCGATGCTCGAGGCGATCGGCGTGGAGTCGATCGAAGAGCTCTTCGAGCAGATCCCCGCCGAGTATCGCTTTAAGGGGAAGTTGGCGCTCGCCGAGCCGCAGAGCGAGCTGTCGCTTGAGCGCGACCTCGGGCTGCTGGCCGCCAAGAATCAGGTCGCCTCGCCCGAGACGGTCTCGTTTCTGGGGGCCGGGATGTATAACCATCACTCGCCCCACGCGCTCAATCAGCTCTTGCTGCGCGCCGAGTATTATACCTCCTACACGCCGTATCAGCCCGAGATTAGCCAGGGCACGACCAAGGCGATCTTCGAGTTTCAGTCGATGGTCGCCGAGCTGCTGGGTGTGCCGATCGCGAACGCGTCGATGTATGACGGCGCGCACGCCACCGCCGAGGCCGCGCTGATGGCCCAGCGCGTCGGCCGAAAGCGCGACTATGTCTTCGTCGCCGAGTCGGTGCACCCCGAATACCGCGACGTCATTAAGACCTATTTGGCGGCCCAGGGCGATGTATATCGCGAGTTCGGGGTGGACCCACAGACCGGTCGCTTCTCGCTCGAATCACTGCAAAAGGCGGTGGACGAGCCCGATAAGACCGCGTGTATTATCTATCAATCCCCGAACTTCTTTGGCGTCTTGGAGGACCCGCGCGAGATGATCGAGTGGGCGCATTCGCATAAAATCCAGGTCGTCTCCTGCTTTAACGAGGCGCTGGCCTTCGCGCTGACTACGCCTCCCGGGCATTTCGGCGCTGATATCATCGCCGGAGAGGGCACAAGCCTCGGCATCCCGATGGGCTACGGCGGCCCGGCGCTCGGCATCTTCGGCTGCCGCGAGCAACTGGTGCGCAAGATGCCCGGGCGCCTGGCCGGCTATACCGTCGACACCGAGGGGCGCGAGGGTTATGTCCTGACGCTGTCGACCCGTGAGCAGCATATCCGGCGCGAAAAGGCGACCAGTAATATCTGCACCAACCAGGGCTTGATGGCCCTGGCCGCGGCCATTTATCTGAGCCTGATGGGCAAAGAGGGCCTGCGCGACGTGGCAAAGCTTAACTTCTCGCGCGCCAAATACGCCCTCGAAAAGCTCACCGAGAACGGCGGCGCGCGCCGACGTTTTTCGGGGCCGATCTTCAACGAGTTCGTCCTGGAGACCCGCGCCAAGGCCAGCGATATCGTCGCCGAGGCCAGCGCCGACGGCATCATGCCCGGCTTCGATATGGGGCGTATCAACCCCGACTGGGAAAATTATCTGATGGTCGCCGTCACCGAAAAGACGACGCGCGACAATATCGATAAGCTCGCCAAATATATCGATAAATAAGCATCGGTATCTGCAGGGATCAGCGACGATTGATGCGGAACCCGCGCAGGGTTCCGCGATGCACGTCGAGCAGCAGCCCGAAGTTGATATGAATCAACCCGTCGCTATCCTTGAGCCCCTCCGGCGGGTTCATAAAGGGCGCGGCGCTTCGCATCGCGCGCACCGCCTCATCATCATAGAATTTCAATCCCGAACTCTTCGCCACGTTGATCGTGCGCAGTGAGCCGTCGCCGTTGAGCGTGACGCGCAGCACTGTGTAGCGGTCTTTGACGCCGTAGACCTTCCCCTGCGGGTCGCGGCGGCGGTACTCCTCCATGGGGGACCACTCCTCGGCGACCGCCTCCTTGAGCCGATTCATAAAGGACCAATAGCGCGAGCGTTTCCGGTTCAAGAGTGTCTTTTCGCCTTCGGTCACGTCGGCCAAATAATCGAAATTACCGTCCCCTGCGATTGCCGCCGGCGTGTTCTGGGCGGTGGGGAATAGGTCACCCGGGCTGAGCGGGCGGGCGGGGGTGTCGGGGGCGAAGTCCGCGGGGGCTTCGGCCTTAAACGCGCCGTCTTCGGCGAGCTTGAGCGGGTTCGTGGGCGCGCTCTCGGGCTTGGCCTGCGGCGGTCGCTGGTCCTGGCTGGGCGATGACTTTTGGGGCGTCGGGGTGGGCTGCTGTTCGGGCGGCTGCTCGACGGGGCGCGCTTCGGCTGGGCGCGCTTCGGCTGGGCGCGCGGGCTCCGGCCGGGGCGTCGGCGTGGGCTTCGCCGCGCTCGCGGACTTGGTCTTTGGCAGCGAGCTTTGCTTTCGCACCGTCTCCTCGCGGGCCTTGGACGCGTATTGGTCTAAAAAGCGCGCCTCGTCCGGGGTCTCCTCAACCTCGGGGGCCTCCATGCTCACAAATTGCCCGTCGAGCTCATCGCGTAACTTCTCGCGCAGCTCGGCGCGCTCCTCTTCTTTGGTCTTGGTGGGCTCGGTGACCAGGCTGAGGCGGAAATCGCGCGCGTCCTCAAGCGCGCTGGTGAGCGACGGTTGATTGGCGCGCAGCAAATGGGGCAGGGCGGCAAGAATCGGGATGTGAAGCAGCGCCGCCACGCCCAGCGCCACCCAGAACGCGCCGCCTGATCGCCGCTCGCGCGGCGTCATCGGGGGGATGCGTTTTGGTGGCGGTGTGCTGGTTGGCATCGAAGCAAGCATTCCATTCTTTTAAGAAACTCAATTGCCCGAGCCCTCACCCATGGGATAACGACAAGGGTGGCGAAACGGCTCGAAGCCAAGCATCAGTCAGTCTACCCTAAAACTGGTGCATTTCCCCTTACAGAACAAGCCCGGCGCGCCGAATCATCCCTGCCATCGGGCGCCAGATGCGCGCCGTCCAACAAAAATCGTGGCGTGTTGGCTTGAAATTCGTTTTAGGGTTATACTTTTCGTCCAGAATAATTACCCGTTTAATTTATATGACCCGTCTAAGGAGATGCACAGATGACGCTACGCTACGATGCAACTGGCCTTAAACCGTCGGTGGTTGGAGACGCTCGCGGTGTATCTGACCTCGACCGAAGTCGACTTCGCCCCCGACTTCTTAAGGCGCATCAAGCCATTCGCACGGCCCACGAGCGCGGGGAGCTCGGGTTTATCGACTGTCCGCAAAAGGACCCCGAGTCGATTCTCAGCTGGGCAGCGAAGAAACGCGCCGAGGGCTTCCGCGAGCAGGTCGTCATCGGCATCGGCGGCTCGAGCCTGGGCAGCCGGGCACTCTACGAGGCCCTGGCCGAAGATCCGCACGCCGGCGAGGGTTCGGCCGACGGGCTGCGCACGCACTTCACCGAGAATATTGATCCGGTGGGCGTCGCGCGTCTCTTTGACCGCCTGGACTTAAGCAAGACGCTCTTTATCGTGGTGACCAAATCGGGCTCCACCGTCGAGACGATGTCGAAATTCTGGTTGGCCTTTGACCGGGTGTGCAGCGAGTTGGGCGAAGACAAGGCCCGCGCGCATTTTGTCGCGATCACCGGCCCCAAAAACGACGGCCTTCGCGCGCTGGCCGACCACTACGGCTTTGATAGCTTCGAGGTGCCGACCAACGTCGGCGGCCGCTTCAGCGTCCTCACGCCGGTTGGCCTGGTGCCGCTCGCCCTGGCGGGCATAGATATCCGCGGGTTGCTCGCCGGGGCCAAGCGCGCGCGCGAGTGCGCCGCGCTGCCGGATTTCGAGCATAATACCTTGCTCCAGATCACCGCCGATATCTTCACGCTCTACGAGCGCGGCGTCGACCAGATCGTCATGATGTCCTATAGCGACCAGTTGCTCCCCATCGCCGATTGGTTCCGCCAATTGTGGGCGGAGAGCCTCGGCAAGGCAAAGGACCGCGGCGGTAACTCCGTCCATGTCGGCATGACGCCGATTAAGGCGCTGGGGGTTATCGACCAGCATAGCCAGGTCCAGCTCTATATGGAGGGGCCCAACGATAAGTTGATGGTCTTCCTTGAGGTCGCGTCGTTTGGGCGCGAGCTTAAGGTGCCGACGCGCCCGGGGCTTCCGGCGAGTTTGGCGCACCTGGCGGGCCTCGATTTCGGCGATATTCTCGACGCCGAGCTTCAGGGAACGCGCCGCGCACTCCAAGAGGCCGGGCGGCCGACGAGCACGTGGCGCTTCGACGGGGTGCAGGCCGATGATCTCGGCTCATTTATCTTCGCCTGGGAATTTATCACCGCGCTGATGGGTGAACTATTCGATATCGACGCCTTCGACCAGCCGGGCGTGGAGCTTGGCAAGAAGCTCGCCCACGGGTTGCTTGGGCGCGAGGGTTTTGAGCAGTGGGCGAAGTTGGCCCAGAGCAACGCGGACGCCGGCGCCGCCCGCTCGATTGACGACGAGGAGTGAACGCGGCGCTCATCGGCGGCTTCTCGGATACCACGCGATGAGTTGCGCTAGTTATCGCAATATCTTTGCAATTATGATGATTCTTTGATTTAATCATCGGCGACAAGGAATCTTGGACAAAAACTTAAGGCCTTTATTTCTTCGGAACGCCGCTTCTTGAGTGGGCGCCGAATTTAGCAAAACGCGTCCGGGTTCGTGAATCGCATTCTGCGCGCAAAAGTACGGTTAGCCGAGAGCAGAAGATGGCCAACGATAATACAGTTGTTACAGTCATTAATAAGCTGCCCACCCCGGACTCCTCGGGGCAGGAAGCTTGTTTGGTGGTTATCAATGGCGTTGAGTTGGGCAAAAAATATTCGCTATCTCAGCCGACCACGGTCATCGGGCGCTCGAGCAAAGGCGATATTCAGATCGATGAGGACGCCATTTCGCGCTCCCATGCCACGATCTATGACTCCGGCGACCACTATCTGCTCAAGGATATGGCGTCGACCAACGGAACCTATGTCAACGACGTCGAGGTGACCGACCAGCGGCTGCGCGACGGCGACCAGATTAAGATCGGCCGCACGATCTTTAAGTTTCTCACCGGCAGCAATATCGAGGCGTCTTATCACGACGAGATCTATCGACTGACCACGGTCGACGGGCTCACCGAGATCTACAATAAACGCTTTTTTCTCCAGGCGATCGAGAAGGAGATGAGTCGCTCGATCCGCTACGAGCGCAGCCTCTCGCTGATCATGTGCGACCTGGACCACTTTAAGGCGATTAACGACACCTACGGCCACCTGGCCGGCGACCATATTTTGAAGAAGGTCGCCCAGCGCATCAACGGTCAGATTCGGCGAGACGACGTCTTCGCGCGCTACGGCGGCGAGGAGTTTGTGCTGCTGTTGCCCGAGGTTGACCGCGCCCAGGCGACGCGCCTGGCCGAGAAGTTGCGCGCCACGGTGGCCTCGGAGCCCTTTGAATTCGACGATACCGAGATTCACGTCACCCTGTCGCTCGGGGTCGCCGACCTCGATGAGTATCGGGCGATCATGCCGCCGTTTAAGGCGATGTCGCCGTCGGTTTTCGCGTCGTCATCGCGCGCGTCCCACACCGACACTCAGCAAGAAGTCATCAACTCCCACCCATTTATCAAGCTCGCCGATGACCGGCTCTACCAGGCCAAGGAGCTTGGGCGAAACCGAGTCGTTGGCAAATAATCGACTTGATGGGTTGAAGCTTAAACGAGACCGCGCCGCCTCAGATTGAGGCGGCGCGTTTTTGTTTGGAGCGCGGGCGCGCTCCATCAGAGGGCGCTGCTTTAGGGGATGCGGTGGAATTTGATGAGGTTTGTCTCCGAGCCGGCGCCGGCGGGATTCCCCATCACGATGATGATCTCGTCGCCGGACTTCGCCCCGCGCTTCTCGACCATCATCTTCTCGACGCGGCTCAAGATACCCTGGGTATTTTGGAGCAGGTCGATCTGGTAGGCCTCAACGCCCCAATACATCGCCAACTGGTTGTAGACGCGCTCGTTCGGCGTGCAGGCGACGATGGGCTTGGTCGGGCGGTAGGTCATCATCAGGCGCGCGGTGGCGCCGGACTCGGTGAAGACCACGATGGCGCTGACGTTGAGCTCATCGGCTGCGATGCTCGCCGCCTTGGCGACCGCGTTGGGGAAGGTGCGCAGGTGTTGAATAAATTGCGGGCCGTGATGAATCGGGGAGCCGCGGCCGTGCTCGACCTCTTCGACGATGCTGGCCATCATGCGCACCGACTCCACCGGGTACTTGCCCGCGGCGGTCTCGCCGGAGAGCATGACCGCGTCGGTGCCGTCCAGGACCGCGTTGGCGACGTCGGAGGCCTCGGCGCGGGTGGGGCGCGCGTTCTCGGTCATCGACTCAAGCATCTGGGTGGCCGTGATCGAGATGCGTCCCATCTCGTTGGCCATGCGGATGGCGCGCTTCTGGATAAGCGGGACCTTCTGCGGCGGCAGCTCAACGCCCAGGTCGCCACGCGCGATCATGATGCCGTCGGAGACCGAGATGATGTCCTCAAGCTCATGAATCGCCTGGGGTTTTTCGATCTTAGAGATGATCTTGATGTCGTGGGTTTGCGGCGGAATCAGCGCGTGCAACTGATGGATGTCGAGCGCCGAGCGCACGAAGCTCAGCGCGATATAATCGACCCCGAGCTCCAGGCCCAGCTTCAGGTCGATCTTGTCCTTCTCGGTCATGCTCGGCGCCGACACTGCCGCGGTCGGCAGGTTGATGCCCTTATTATTTTTGAGCAAGCCGCCGATCTGCACGATCGTGCGCACGTCGGTGGCGGTGACGTCGATGGCCTCCAGGCGAATCAGGCCGTCGTCGAGCAGGAGTACGTCCCCCACGGCGATGTCGCGCGTCAGCTCCTTATAGGTCGTGGAGACGCGTTCCTGGTCGCCCTCGATATCGTCGATGGTGATGACGAACTCGTTGCCCTCGATAAGCTGCACCGGGCCGTCTTTGAATTTGCCCACGCGGATCTTCGGGCCCTGCAGGTCCTGCATGATGGCCACCGGCTTGTTGAGCTCCTCGGCGACGTCGCGCACGCGCTTATAGAGGGCGCGGTGGTAGTCGTGGCTTCCGTGCGAGAAGTTGAGCCGCGCGACGTTCATGCCCGCGTGGATCAGTTGCGCGATGACTTCCGGAGAATCTGAGGCAGGCCCTAGAGTACAAACAATTTTAGCGCGTCGCATATATTTGGTCCGATAGATGTCGGCAATAACGTGGAAAGTAATTGGGTCAAATAGGCCCGACACTGTGTCGGGCGTTTCACGTAGGTATTAGCTGCTTTTGGCGCAAACCTGAATAGGCAGTCCGTTGAAGTCGCTTTTTGTTTTGCAGGTGATGCTCCAAAGGTTGCGGCCGCCGTCCAGCGGGCAGGTGGTCGAGGCGCCGGGGGTGCCGTCGCCGCAGATCGGGGAGCAATAATAGGCGCTGTCACCAGATTTCAACTGCACGCAGGCGGTGCCGTCGGGGCAGTCGCCGGTGCAGGTGCTGGTGCAAAGGCCGACCTCGAAGACGTCATCCAGGCAGGTGCCGCCGGCACATGCGCTCGCCGTGGCGGCGCTGCACTCCAGGCCGATATTGACCACGCCCTCGGGCACACATGCCTGCTCGAAGGTCAGCGACCCCGAGTCACGTGTGGGTATCGAGGCGCAGGTCATGCCGTCAAGCGCGCAGGTTTGATTGCACGCCGGCACGCAATGATCTTGGCCGAGGGCGGGGAAGTCCTGGGCGGAGGCGCAGACTTCGCCGCTGCCGCAGCTGCCGGGCGTGCAGCCTGCGCTGCAATAGGGCGTCACGGCCTCGCCGCCGATGGGGCTGCAGGATTCCTCCGCGCCGCAGCGGCACAGGGCGTTGGCGCAGTCGCTATTCTCGGCGCAAACCGCGCCGTTCGGGGCGCCGGAGACGCAGGCGCCGGCCACGCAAGTGGTGCCGTCGTCGCAGGTCTCGGTGCGCCAGGCGGTGCCGCCCGGCCGGCAGGTCATCAGGTTCGACGCGTCGTAGCATTTCTTCTCGCCAGCGTCGCAGATCGGGCGCGTCACGCAGGCTGCGCTCACACATTCTTCGTCTTCGGCGCACGCCGTCTCGACGAACTCGGAGCCATCCGGCGCGCAGATTCGCGTCGTGTTTTCATCGGCGCAGGCGTTGTCGCTCGGCCGGCAAAAGGGCGCGGTGTCGATCTCGGGTTGCACGTCCTCAACGCGCGTATCCTCTGCCTGTGCGTCCTGGCTCGCGTCACCCTCGGAGTTCGCGTCGACTTCGATATCTTGCCCGATAACATCATCGGTCAATTCATTACTCGCACACGCCCCAGAGGCGGTGACGGATAACATAATGATTAAGATGAACAGTCTCGAATATCGCACGCGTCGGCTCCTGGTAAAAAGGATGCAAAACAAGTGTTCGGAAACGCCCCATCGCTTCGGGTTTTAAGCTTGAGCGCGCAGGTTATACCGCGGGCATCAGATTCCAAAGTGTCGATTAAGCCTGTCGATAAGGCTACGCTGAGCATCGATGCATTTCAATGCGACCGCGCGCCAAAGAGGCCCTATTCCCCGGAGGCCGTGGTCGCCGGGTTGGGCGCATCCTCCTGGGCGCGTTGGGCGAATTCCTGGGCCAGGCCGATCTCAAGGAGGGTGACCCGCGCGACGATCTCGTCGAGATAGCGCCGGTTCTGGGCGGTCAGCGAATGCCCGATAAACCAGCCGGCGACGCCGCCCAAGAGCACGCCCGGCAGGCGGCCGCGCAGCAGCGACCCTTTGCCCGAGAGCAGACCGAGCTGGGAGCCGATGATCACCATCTCGATCGGAAAGTCGATCTCACGGCGAAAGTCCTCAAGTTCGTCGGCGAGTCCGGCGATGCGCGCCCGCGCGGCGCGCAGCTCGCCGCGGCCGATATGAGACTCGATTCGAACAAGGCGCATCGCGTATTCGCCAAGGCGCATCTCGCTGCGGGCATTCAACTTCATGAAATTGGTCATAGTGTTCTCTTTTGGGCTGCCAAATATCTAGCATCGTGGCAAATGAAACTTCACTTCGAAGAGGGTCAACATAGGCTTGAGTCGGCGCAAGTTCAAGCGACACATTATCAAAATCGCCCCCCGGACGGCCGCCTGGGGCAGGGCGCGCGGCCGAACGCAAAAACGCCCCGGGAGGCGATGGCCTTCCGGAGCGTTCTTGCTGCTCTTAGATTTTTAAAGTGGAGCCTATCGGGATCGAACCGATGACCTCTACGCTGCCAGCGTAGCGCTCTCCCAGCTGAGCTAAGGCCCCAATGGGGTGATATGGTTACTCTTTTTGGGTGCTTCAAGTGGAGCCTATCGGGATCGAACCGATGACCTCTACGCTGCCAGCGTAGCGCTCTCCCAGCTGAGCTAAGGCCCCGTCACCTTTTTGGGCGCTGTGGTTCAAATGGAACCCACTGCCCAACGGGAGGCGATGTATATGAGAGGATTTGCGCGCTGTCAATAAGTATTTGCTTTTTTGCGCGGAAAAATTCGCAAAGTCCTGCGTCGGCCCCCGTCAGCCGGCCGGAACCTGCTCTTTAAGATAGCGCACATAGCCTTCATAGCCCGCCTTGGGGTCGCGCTGATGCAGGGTTTCGAAGGCCTTCAGCGCGCCGGCGATATCCTTTGCCTGGTAGGCCAACACGCCGCGGGCGAAGTCGACATTATAGTGGGGCAATAGACTGGGGATCTCGGAGAGGTATTGAAGGCGCTTGGCGTCGGAGTATCCGGCGGCTTGTTCGACGCGCCAGCGCGCGAAGATCTCGGTCTCATAGGAGGTCAGCAAGAGCCAGGGTGAGTATTGGTCCTTGAGCAGGTGGGCCGCGCGGTAGCGCGAGAGGATGTCGGTCACCAGCGGCGCATCCGACGAGGTCCACGCCCCCGTCTTGTCGACCAATCCGCGCTCAACGAGCATCGCCAGTAAATTGCCGCAATTGTCGCGGTATTGGCCGAATCTGTCGGCCGGCGGGTCGCTAAGCGCCTGCTCGAGCGTCACGTCTCCGGCCCCGAGCGCCTTTCGCAGTGTATCGAGCCCCTCCGAGCACGCGTCGCGCAAGGGGATGGTGGCCGCGAGGAATCCCTCATAGCCGGTCGCTGGGACCAATTCGTTGCTATAATAGCTCAACTTCTCGATCGTCGAGGCCTCCGCGGCAGCCCCCGGAGATACGAAGTCAAAGCGGTTGACCTCGCGCGCGGTGTTCAGAAATTGCGCCCACTCATCGGGCACCTGGTCGAGCTGTACGGACTTATATTTCTCGTCGCGCTCCTTCTCTAGTCTTTTGGCGTCGATATCGAGCGCCTCGAAGGTGAAGTTGCGCGCGCTGATGTTATTTTTGCCCGGGAGCATCAAAAAGCCGACGGCCGCGGCGAGGAGGACGCAGACCCCGAAGGTGACCGCCAGGGGGGAGAAGGAATCGCCGTGGGCCTTTGTCCGCGTATTTTCTTCGATTCTCGTCTCAGAGGCGGAAGAATTGGCGGGGTGGTTGGTGTTGTTCTCGGACATGGTCTACTCGTGGACTGAATATGATCGAATATTTGGTGCCGACGCGGCGCTGTAGGCTGGGTCGCTTGTCATCAGCCCGGCATATGTGCAGACTGCGCATCGTAGTTGACCCACGCGTGATAACGCAATCATGGGGACCGAGTCGTCCTGAAGGTTATACCGGCGCAGACGGCCCAAGTCGACTTTCTTGAAAAACACGATCTAATCTATCAATGAGGCACAATGTTAACAGAAATTTTCTTAGACGCCGCCTTGATCGGCGCGGAATGGGTGCTGTGGCTCCTGGTCATCCTGAGCATTTTGAGCGTTGTCGCCATGGTCGAGCGCATCCTGTTTTATGGGAAGCGAAATATCGATCTGCAGGCGGTGCGCCTGAAGCTTGAGGAGTTGCTCGGAAAGGACGATTACGACGGCGCCGCGAAATTCCTGGAGGAGTCGGGCGACTCGATGGAGTCGCGCGTGGTGCTCTTCGGGCTGCGCGATTGGCGAAGCGGCGTGGCGTCGGTGGAGGACCGGATGAGCGGCGCGCTGGCGACCGAAAAGGGGCGCTACAATAAGCAACTGCCGTTTTTGGGAACCATCGGTAATAACGCGCCCTTTATCGGGCTCTTCGGGACGGTGCTTGGTATTATCGGCGCCTTCGATAGCCTTCAAAGTGGCTCCGAAGAGGCGGCTCAGGCAGTTATGGGCGCGATCTCCGAGGCGCTGGTCGCCACCGGCGTCGGCCTTCTGGTCGCGATTCCGGCGGTCATCGCCTTCAATATCTTCCGCTCGCGTATCCAGAAGTCGGTCGCCCAGACCGACCTGCTCGGGCGCACGCTGCTTGCGCATATGCACCGGGAAGACGGTGCGGATGGCAAGGCTGCCAAACGCACCGATGGAAGCGCTGAATAAGAGGGCGCCAGTTCATGCGCGCTTTGCTTAGGCGCTCGTCAGTTCAATTCTAGCACCCACGAGTCTAGTTATGGCCGGGTTTGACACGGGAAGCGGTGATGACGACATCATCGCTGGCATCAACATCACCCCATTGGTGGATATCATCCTGGTGGTCCTCATCATCTTCATGGTGACGACCTCCTATATCGTCAAAGAGCAGATCAAGGTCGACCTGCCGCGCGCGGCCTCCGGCGAAGCCGAGGTCACGAGCACGCTGACGTTCAAGGTCAGCAAGGACGGCGAGTATTTCCTCGACGGAAACGAGACCTCGCTCGACAATATCGGCGCGACGGTGAAGACGCGCGTCGCCGAGGACCCGACAATTCGCGCCATCATCGCCGCAGATAAAGGCGTTGAGTACGGCAGCGTGATCGACCTGATCGACACGATCAAGCAGAACGGTCTGGAGAAGTTCGCGCTCAATATCGAGAAGAAGGCGGCCGCGACCTCAGTATCGGAGAGCCCGTGACAAGCGCCGATCCTGACAGCAAGAAGCCGAAGGGCGGGGCGGTCGAGCCGGTGGTGCGCGACCCGCTCCTGGTGGAGCCACGCTCGCTGGGCCAGCGGATCTTTTCGGGTTTTGGCGGCCTGGTCAGCGCCGTGGTTCTGCACGCGGTCGCCGCGTTGCTGCTGATGTTCTTCGCGCCGATGTGCAACGTCAAACCGAGCGCGAAGCCCCAGGATGATTCGGTCGTCGCGGTGGCTGTGGTGCAGGAGACCCCACCGGAGGTTGTCGAGGTGGAGCCGGAGCCCGAACCCGAACCCGAACCCGAGCCCGAGCCCGAGCCCGAGCCCGAGCCCGAGCCGGAGCCGGAGCCCGAGGTCGCGCCTGAGCCAACTCCCGAACCTGAGCCGACGCCGGAGCCGGAGCCGAAACCTGCGCCTGAGCCCAAGCCGACGTCCACGCAGGATTCGACGGCCACCGAGGCGGAGTCGATGAAGGCGGTGAACCTGGAGGGACTCTCCCAGGAATCAACCTCCACCGACGCGGACGCGCCGGCCTTTAAGATCGGCGAGAACCTGAACACCGGCAGGGTGACCAAAAAATACGTGGACCCGAAGCGTTTCGGGAATATCATCACAGGCGATGGGGACGGTGACGGTTATGGCGCGGGAAGCAAACCTGCGGCCGGCTCGGTGAAAAAGCCCAGCGGTCCGACGCGCAAAGCGCGTGGCCTCAAGCAACCCAAGGCCGACCCCGATGATTATCCGCTCTCGGCCAAGCGCCGCGGCGTTGGCGGCACGGTCGTGGCGATACTGAACATCGATACAAAGGGAAATGTCGTGTCGGTCAAAATCGTGAAGTCGGCCGGCCCAGAGTTCGACACGCTCGCCGCGGCGACGTTTAAAAAATGGAAATTCGACCCGGCGCTCAAGGATGGGGTGCCGATAAAAGATACGATTCGTGCCACACATATCTTCGAAATCCAGAAATAAATGCGCTTTGCGCTAAATTTGCACCAACTTGCGGCCGAATTTAATCTGATTTTAATACCAAGCCCTTTGAATATAGGTAATGATTTCGATAGTTTAAAGCTGAGATTGGGACGCTACTTTGCTCCCGAATACGTGCGTTACGCGCCCTGGGTTCAAATCCACAGAATTTGAATGCCTGGCCAAAGTACTGAACGGACGATCATTTTTCTTGCATTCTATATATTTGTGCAGTAGAAGTATGTTCAGTGGTTCGAAATTCAGTGCGCCACGTCAAAATCAGGACGCTGCCATGCTTCAGCAAAATTATCTTAATCATTCGACCGCCGCTTCTTCTTACCAAGCGGATCGCCTCTCCATCGACGAAATCCTGGCTCGCCGCCAGGCTCGACTCGACGAGCGAAAAAACGAGTTCCCCCCGGACTTCTTGCACGGTCAGATCCAATTGGATGAGATCTACCGAGTGTTGGGAGCCCGCTGGGTTGAGGACGCGATTTTCGTCGAGGAGTTCCACGATGAAGACGGTGAGCTTGTGGCCTGGACCGTCGCCAGCTTCGAAGACGAGTTCTTAAGCCTCGAGCAGTCGATGCGCGATGAGGATGACGACTTCTTCGAGCGATTCGAGGAGCTTAAGTCGGACCGCCGCCATCAGATCGTCTTGCGCGTGGCGCAAAATGGGCGTGCTCAAGCCGGGGTCGCAAAGGATGACCGTATCCTGGAGATGCGCTGCACGCTGGGGCGCCTGCTCGAATTGGAGCGCAAGCACCTGGGCGTGGTGCGGGACAAAGAAGTCACCGATGTGCGCGAGATCTACTCGCGACGCGAAGAGATTCTGCAGGACTCGCGCACCAATATTTTGTCGCTGGTCTGCTTATGCGCCCGCCTGGCTGATTGAGGCGTGTCGGCGTGAATCGAACTACGGGGAGCGCAATATCTGCGAGGTCGCTATTCAGCGGCCTCGCTTTTTGTTTCAATGGTATCCAGGAGCGTGCGCACCTTATTCGACAATTCTCGCCGCTCGACCGAATCCGGTAGGTAATCGGGCTGAATCGTGCGTTGAACCGCTTCGGCTTGAGCCCGAAGAGGGGCAAGCCGGGACGTCGGCGGGTCGGTCTGGACGATACGCGTCAGCACCTCCACCAGGCATTCGAGGACGTGAATCTGGGTGCGAGCGGCGCGCCGAATCTGGTCGAAGGCGTCGGCGACACGGGCATCGAAGTCGCGGCTGGGAGTCACCAGCATATTGCCGTGAAGCCCGCGGACCGAGGATGGAATCGTGCGCCCGGCGAGTTGGCCAATCCAGTCGCCCAGTTGCACCAAGACCTGCTCAGCGGTCGTCGGGTCATTGACCCCTGGGGAGAGCGCGCGAAGGGCGATGTCGACGAGTTGGCGGACGCCGAAGTCCGGGTTATGAGCGACCGAGAGGTCCTGGCCAAGGGTCAGACATTTTCGCGCCATCTTAGTGCGTTTAGCCCGCTCGGACTTGCTGACGCCGTCTTCAAAATACAGATCAATGATGGGGCTATCCACGGTGACGAAGTCACCCATACGCGGCCAGATTCGTGCGGCGCGCACGGGAGATTTTAATAGTTTACTGAGCCGGTCACCGTCGACATTGCGCAGATATCCGGACGTCTGGCTTTGCACGCGATGCCTATTTTCCGTGTCTTCATCGAGTCGGGCGATGAGCTCGGCATCCTCGTAGGCCGGGTCATATTCTCGTCCGATCTGCTCGGGGTAGAGGGTCCTGCCGTTCTGCATCACGTCGGCGTGGATGCGGTGGGCGATGTCGGAGACGCGCAATTGCTCCGAGACGTGATGCACAAAGTAGACCAATAGGCCGAGGCAGCTGACCGCGAGGGCGAGCGCGACCCACATGGAGAGCCCCGGGATGAAGACCTCCCGACCTTCGCCGGCGTCCTGCACCTGCCGGGCCACCAGGACGGCGTAGACGAAGGTCGCCAGGTAGGTTCCGAGGACAAATTGCTGGCCCCGGTCGCGCCGGAAGATGACGATGACCCGCGGTGAATAATTGCCGGCGGCGAGCTGCAATACGACGGTGGTGATGGAGAATACCACGCCGACGATCGTCGCCATCGACGTCGCGATGGTGCCGAGAATCAGTCGCGCGCCTTCGGTGCTTCCCTCGAAGGCGAAGGGGAACCAGCGGTCGATGGCGGCCGCGTAATTGCTGTCGAGGTAGACCATAAATGGGGCGAGCAGGAGCGCGCCAACGACGAAAAGCGCCGGGACCAACCAGAGGCTTTCGCGGACCGAAATCCACCAATTTAGTTCTCGTAATTTCATTCTATTTCGCCTCGAATGCATACAGATATGCGGAGCTGCAGCGGTCATACAACATCGTTTGCACTTCGTATATCCGCGGCGTAGGATGCGGCCGGCGGTCGCTTTTTTTCAAACGCAATTGCGTTTCAGCGGCGTTCGTCGCAATCCTATGGTCAATCGACGCGTACGTTGAGCCGCTTCGTCGTGAAGGTAAACGACGCGCGAAGAGAGTCGAACGCGTCGACCCAGTCCGCTGCCTCCTGAAAGCCCGCCCTCGTATGAACTCATCTAAGATCGAAGATTTCTCTGCCGCTGGGACCTCTATTTGGCGTGGCGGTGTTTGGGTGCCCGACGCCGCGGGGTCGACCGTCGCGGCGCGTTGGGCCGGGGCGGCGCCTCGAATTGATATCGTCATCCCGGTGCTCGACGAGGAACAGAGCATCGGGCGGGTGATCGGCGATATCCCCAGAGAGATGATTCGACAGATCGTCGTGGTGGATAATGGGAGCCGTGATTCGACCGCCGAGGTGGCGCGCGCCGCGGGGGCCGTGGTGATCGCCGAGCCGCAGCGAGGCTACGGCGCCGCCTGCCTGACCGGGCTTCGGCATATCGCCGCGGACCCGCCCGAAATCGTCGTCTTTTTGGACGGGGATTATAGTGACCACCCCGAGGAGCTTCCCCGGGTGGTCGCGCCGATCCTGAAGGGCGGCGTGGACCTGGTCATCGGAAGCCGCATCCTGGGGGAGAGCGAGCCGGGCGCCTTGCTGCCCCAGGCCATCTTCGGCAATTGGCTCGCCTGCACCCTCATGTCGCTGCTCTTCGGCTATCAATTTAGCGACCTCGGCCCGTTTCGGGCGATTCGCTGGGAGAGCCTCGAAGCCTGCGAGATGCGCGACGAGGATTTTGGCTGGACCGTCGAGATGCAGATTCGCGCGGCGAAGTTGGGGCTGAGCGCCTGCGAGGTTCCGGTGAGCTATCGAAAGCGCATCGGAGTCTCGAAGGTCAGCGGCACGGTGATGGGGAGCGTGCGCGCCGGCCATAAGATTTTGGATACGATATTTCGACAATATTTCGTGGCGTCCTAGCGCGAGGTCGAGGGCTTCGTCTTGGTTTTGATGTTCTTGCAGAGGATATATGTCTCAGGGTCCCGTAAATAGCCGAATTGAAGACGTCGCGGTCGTGGTCTTTGCGAAGCCGCCGGACGAGGGAAAGGTGAAGACACGCCTGGCCCGCGACATCGGCGACGCCATGGCCACCGGACTTTACCGGTGCTTTTTGGCCGATATCAGCGCAATGGTCAGTGACTTCGTCGCCCGGTCCGACGCGGCTGTGACGCCCATCGTCGCGTATAATCGCGACGCGCAGCATGCGGGGTATGCGGAGTTTCGGCGCCGGGGTTTTCGGTTTTGGGACCAGGGGGAGGGCGACCTCGGGGCGCGCATGGCGGCGGTGAGTCAGCGTTGTTTTGACGCAGGCGCCCGGCGGGTGGTGATTATCGGGGCCGACAGCCCGACGCTGTCGCCGCGGCATCTTCGCAACGCGCTCGAGGCCTTGGACGCCCACGATATCGCCCTCGGCGCATCTTTTGACGGCGGCTATTATCTGGTGGCGATGCGCCGGGCGAGTCCGCAGATTTTCAAGGGAATCGATTGGAGCACCGACCAGGTCCTGGCCCAAACGGTCGCGGCGTGCAGGGCGTCTTCGCTCTTGTGTGCCACGCTTGAATTCTGGTACGATGTCGACACGTTTGGTGACCTGATTTTTTTAAAAACGCACCTTCTTAGCGTCCTTCAGGAGTGCGAGTCCGAGAGCGTCTTAGCAACAGCGCGGTATTTAGAGAAACTCGACGCAGCAGGCGTCTTTTCGTAAAGAATTCGCATATTTAGGCCTCAGGAGTTATTTTGGCGACATCCGCAAAAGCAAGTAAATCCAGCGATAAGGGCGTGAAGCAATGCCCCGCAGGCACCGTCCTTTTTCGCGAGGGCGAGGTCGGCACCAAGATGTATGTCATTAAGTCGGGTCGGGTTCGGCTGAGCAAAAAGATTCAGGACTCCTCCATTGTCCTGGAAGAACTCGGGGCGGGCGGATTTTGCGGAGAGGTCGCGATGGTCAGCGACCAGCCTCGCCCGGTGACCGCCACGGTCGTCAGCGACGCGGCGGTTATCCAGATCGACGCGGGTCAATTCGAGAATATGCTGCGCAGCAATTCGGATATCGCGGTGCGCATGATGAAGCGTATGACCCAGCGATTGACGCGGGCGCAATTTCGCCTGGCGAACTTCTCGTTGCGCACCACCAAGGCGCGCCTGATGCATCAGCTTCGCAACGAAGCGCTCAACCGGTCGACCGACGGCGGGCTGCAGGCGACGGTGCCGATCCCCGACGATATCGCGGCCTCGCTCGGCCTCGAGATTGGCGAACTGAAGAAGATCCTCACGGCGCTGGTCAAAGACGAGCTGATCGTGGTGGACGCGCGCGGCTATTTCCAGATCATCGACGTCGAAGCGTTCGACCGCTTCCTGCGCTTTCTCGAGCTTCATGACCGCTTTGAATACGACTCCTAATCGTGGATGACTCGGCATTGATGCGCTGGGATAAGACGAGTTGGGATTCCTTCGTCGCGCGCCTGTATCGGCAGCGTGAATTCGTCATTAAGCTCGGCCTGGCGCCCATCCTTGAGGCGCTCGAATTAGAGGGACAGCCACAGCGAAGCCACGCGCGTATTCTGGTCGCCGGCAGCAATGGCAAGGGCGAGACCTCCGCGTTTATCAGCGCAATTTTAAAAGCCCACGGCTTAACCGTGGGCTTTTTTAGTAGCCCCCACATCATCGACTTTCGCGAGCGTTTTCGGGTCAACGGTGGCCTGGTGTCACGCGAAGAGCTGATGGCGGTGGGCAACCGGGTTTTGGAGCGCTACGGGGACCGCGATACGCCTGGGCCACAGCTTACATTTTTTGAATCCGCGGCGCTGATGGGCGCGCTGGTATTTCGGGAGCGCGGGGTCGATGTCGGGGTCTACGAAGTCGGCCTGGGCGGTCGGCTCGACGCGACCAACGCCCTTGAGCCCGACCTGAGCGTGGTGACCTCCATCGCACTCGATCATACCGATTTTTTAGGGGGCACACTCGACGCGGTCGCCGGCGAAAAGGCGGGGATTTTTCGCCCCGATAAGCCCGCGATTATCGGTCGGCAGGCGCACCGGGCAGCCTATGAGGCGCTGGTCAGATTGGCGCCGGAGCGCGCGCGCTTCTTTGGCCCGGACTTCCGCGTGGACGCGAGCGGCTGCATTGAACTCGGCCCAGCAGATGACGCGCGTGTGCTGCGATGGCGGGTGGATATTGCCGCGACCGGGCTGTGGAACGCGGCGTGCGCGACCGCCGCGGCCGCGCAATTTCTGGGCGATAGCTTCGCGCCAGACCTCGCGCTTGAGGGGCTTAATAATTGCCGCTGGCCGGGGCGCCGGGACCGCCGACGCCTGATGGCTCCCGGCGAGTCGAAGGCCTATGAGTATCTCTTCGACGCGGCGCATAACCCCGACGCCGCAGCGATGCTCTTTGAGCATATCGCGCGCCAAGACATCAAAATTGCGGCGGTCGTATGCACCTCGATGCGCAATAAGGATGTGGCCGGAACCTTCGCGCATATACCCGCGGACGTGCCCATTTTTGGGGCGTTGCTCGACTTCGAGCGCGCGGCCTGTGCCGAGCAACTCGGCGCGGCCCTTCGGGGCAAGTGTGTCCGAGAGTTTGGCCCGGCGCCGGCGATGCTCGCCGCTGCGCGGGCGCAGGTCGACCGCGCCGACGCGCGGGCCAATCAGGCCGGGCAGGGCGGCGTGATTCTGGTCTTTGGGTCGATCTACCTATTGGGCGAGTGTTTTAGCGCGCTGGGCGTCGAGCCGGACTCGTTGCGCAGTGATATTGGCTAAGTTGCGGGAATAAAGCGTATGAATAGGGTGGGAAATTGGGGCGGGCGGGTTGCCGTGGGCTATCTCGTGCCTACCTTATGGCCGACAACAGCTATTGGCTAAGGAGTCCGAAATGACGAAAGACAAAGAATTCGACAAACCCAAATCGACCGACTTCCATGGGCGCAAACGCGAACTGATCAAATACGGTCGCGAAAAGGGGCGCCTGACCTGGCCCGAAATCCGCAAGGCGCTCCCCCCGGAGCACCTCAGCGGGACGGAGCTGGAGGTGCTGCTCTTTACCTGCAAGAATATGGGTATCGAGATTCGGGAATGACAAATTGAGCGTTTGAAAGCGCTCACCACACATAAAAAGACCCGCGGCTCCGATATCGGAGCCGCGGGTCTTTTTATGAAGCTAGCGCGTCAATCAGTTGTTGCGCTCGCCCCAGAAGGTGCCTTCAACTTCGGCGGAGGTGCTGTCGCTGAAGCGAATCTGGACGTCCCATTTGCAGTTCAGGTCAGCCGGGGTGTCCTGGCCGAGGTACTGAACGAGCGGAAGCGGCTGGCCTTCCCAGTTGCCCTGATAGGTCTCGGGCTGAATCAGGGTGCAGTGCTGCTCGGAGGGCGTGGCGATCAGGAAGTGATCGGTGCCGGTGGCGACGAGGTTGGTTGACGCGTAGTCGCGCAATTTGTCGCTGGCCTCGCCAAGCAGGTTGGTGCAGAGGTTTTCGACGACGTTATAGAGCGCGCCGCTGGTGTCACCGGTGGCGGACTCGGCGAGGTCTTCGCATTTGATCAACTGACCCAGGGCCAATTCAAGCGAGTCACAGGCGAGGTTATTGTTGGGGCCGCAATCGTCTCCGAAGATGGAGGGCAACACGATTTTCTCCAGGACGCCGACCAGCAGCGCGCCGTAGTTAAGCGTAAGGGTGTGCTGGTTAATCTGGAGTTTGTCCGAGCCGAGCAGGGTGCCATCAAAGACGCCGGTGACCGGGTCGATGAGGAGTTGCGTCGAACCGACGCGGCGCGTCGCACAGGCTGCAGGGTCCGGCGCGGTGTCACAACCACGGCTCCAGTTGAAGACGAAGTCGTTCCAGGTCTGTGCGCCGGACTCGCTCGGCAGCACGCCGATCAGGTTGCCGTTCGCGTCGACCGAAACCACCGGCGCGCTGTTGAAGCGCATGGTGCCTTCGACGGTGAAGTGGCGCAGGGTCTCGTAGATGTCGGAGGTGATCGTAACGGTATTTCCGACCCACGACGGGGCGCTATTCTCGAGCCAATTCTCGGCGATGGAGTTGATGGCGTCGCGCAGCACGCCGTTGCCGATGCTGGAGTCCATGAATCCAACGATGGCGTCTTTGAAGTCGCCGTCGGGGAGGAAGTCGACCAGCAGGTTGATCAGGCCGGGGCTATCGGGCGGGCAAGCCTGGGGGTCAACCGGGTTGGCGCCGCAACCCACGATGAAGCTGCCCGGGTCGTTGGCGAGTCGGCCGATCATGCTGACGACGGTCTCGACGGTGGGCGGAAGCGCGCCAACCAGGTCGAAGTCGTGGACGACGTTATAGGTGCCCACGATATTGGGCAGATGGTCGACCAGGTCGACGACGACGTTGACGGACACGCCGTTCTCCACCGCCGGGTTATTGTCGGTGCAGCCGTAGGCGACTTCGACGTCGCCGTTATAGTTGAGCGAGCGCGCCCAGGCGCCGACGGTGTAGGCCTGGCCGTTGGGGCGGTCGGGGAACATCACGGTCGGCATGGCGCCGGTGCTGTCCACGCGTCCCTGGCTCTCGAGCACCGCGGTCTGGTTCGGGTTGCTCAGCAGCGACTCGCAGGTGACGGTGCTCGGGAAGAGGCGCACGTCGATGGGCTTGATCTGGGCGGTGCCGGTGTGGGTGAAGTCGACCACGTAATTCGCGCGGTCTTTGCTCGAGACGCCAATCATCCAATTGATCGGAGCGATCTCAGCGTTGTCGGTTTTGGCCGACAGTTGACCGGTGCCGGCCGACTCGCCGCCGCGAAGCGTGACGCGGGCGATACCCTGGGAGTCGGTATAGGCGCTGCTGGTGCTGATGCTCAGCTCGGTGGTCCCGAAGTTGGATTCGAAGGTAACCAGCGCGTCTTTGACGGGTTGGCCGTCGGCGTCGAGGAGTTGCGCTTTGAGCTCGGTTTCGGTGCCCATGATGACGCTGACCGTGCAGGTGTCTTGGGCCGGCGAGCACTCGGGGGCGACATGCATAAGCTTCGCATTTTCGGGAGCTTCGGTCGGATCGTCGGGGCGGGGGTCAACCTCGCCGGATTGGTGGGTCTCACCGGGCTCATCAGTGCAACCAAAGCCATTGGCGATAAACAGGCCCATGGCCAGCAACGCCGCGATTCTCTTTGCGCTCATCATAACTAATTCTCCTCAAATTCAAGCGTCCTGCTTGAACGCGCCAACTCACGTCAGCTCTATTAAAAGGCGGTAAATCGGATAAACTCGGAATAATTCCTGTGTGCAGCTAAATACAGGGCATAATAGGCGAAAAGACATACGGTTTCAAAAGGATTTTGTCGAGTGGCGAAGAATCGAAATATTGTCCGATTTTGATTGATATTTCGAAAAGAATATCAGTTTCTTGACACTCCCTTCGACCATGTTAGCATCACGCTGAGAATCGAAGACATTGCACCAAATTGGCCTAAAACGCTTAGATAAACGCCTCTTTATTAAGGGGTGCCGATACGCAGCAGTTATTTACACGCCGGTTTCGCAGGGCAGCGAGGAGAAACGCTTGAAATTACGACCCCAAATCAATCCGACCGCAGCAGTGGCATCCGGGGAGTCTCGGTTTCAAAGCAATGCCCGAGGCAGCGGCGCCCGCTCAAGCCTGGTCGCCTGGATGGTGCCGGCGCTCCTTGGTCTATCCGTCGGTGTGGGGTGTGCGCATCAACCCACGAATCAGGCCAAAGACGCTGTCAGCGTCCAGCAGCAAGAGATGCTGCAGCGCTTTGAGGAGATGGAGCGCACCAACGGGCGGCTGAGCGTGCGCATCGAAGAATTAGAAGACCAGCTTTTCTTGCTGCAAGACATGACCGAGTCGAACCGCATTGCTTTGCGCCGCCACGGTTATATGCAGCGCGGCACGTATCTGACCCAGAATAACCCGCGTCCCAATGAGTACGACCGGGCGAGGGCGCCCGGGCCGACGCCGGAGTCTTACTCGGGCTCGTCGAACCCCTACAATACGCAGGTCGATGACGGCTATGAGGCGCGCGAAGCTCAGCGCGCCAACCGAAATATTCGGCGTATTGAACTGCCCTCGAATAACCCGGCGCCAGCCCAACACCAGCCGCAGCAACCCGTGGCGGTTGCGCCCGCAGCGAGCAAGGACGAAGGCGTCGAGGTTGTAATCACCGATGAGCAATTCCGTGATTTTGTCGGCGACGATGGCCGGCGTGCGGCGCCTGCATCAGGCAGCGCGTCAAACGCCGCGCCGCGCAAGGGCCGCGCTCAAGCGCCGGTGACCGACGAGAAGTTGGGCGTGAGCGACAAATCCTCGTCCAGCGCGCCGGCGAAGACCGCCAAGTCTTCGGCCAGCTCGGCGAAGAAGTCTGGCAAGAACTCGCTGGCTATCTATAAGGCGGCGCTGGCCGACTATCGCGGCGGAAACTACGCCCAGGCGCTGGCTGGCTTCGAGGAATTCCTCGCCTCCGATCCGAACCCCAATTATATCGATAATGGGTTGTATTGGATTGGCGAGTGCCACTATGGGCTCGGCGATTATCAGCAGGCCACGGCTTCCTTTCAGCGGGTATTGAGCGAGCAGCCCGATGGCAATAAAGTGCCCGACGCTATCTTGAAGATGTCGTTGGCTTATGAGCGTATGAATAACCTCGCGCAAACCCGCGAATTGCTTGAAAAATTGACCGACCGCTATCCGACGACCAATGCCGGGCGTCTCGGCGCGCAGAAACTTGCGGAGTTGCCTGAACGGCCGCTTCAAAACTAAAACGCAGTGTTTTTGACGCTTTAAACCTCCCAAATCGGCTTCATCCAGGATTTTGTATATGTGGAACTCAGATCGCAATCCATCTCGTTTGACCCGGGTCGCGGCCGCTGCGGCAGCCGCGCTGAGCCTTATGGCGGTCGGTACATCGGCCGAGGCGCAGACCTATTTGTCTGGCCAAAAAGCGGGCGGAAGCGACTATCATGTGGTCAATGATGGGGACACACTCTGGGACCTGTCCGGCACCTTTTATGGGGACACCTATGAGTGGCCGCGCATGTGGAGTTATAACGCACATATCACCAACCCGCATTGGATTTACCCGGGCGATATCGTCTATTTGCGCGCCGCGACCGGCGAGCAACCGGGGGCGACTCAGTCGGCCGGCCAGGCACTCGCCGCGGCTCCGTCCGGCGGGCTTTATATGCCGGTGGGGGGTTATATTTTGAACGAAGAGGCCCCCTATGTGGGCCGCATTCGCGCGTCCCGCAAGGGTGCGGCGATGCTCTCCGAGTTCGACACCGCCTGGGTTGGTTTTGGCGAGGAATCCTATAGCGAAGAAGAGAAAGAGAAGCTCAGCGAGGAGGAGCGCCGCCGGATTCAGGCGGGTGAGTCCGTCCAGGTTGGCGACCGTTTCTCCATCGTGCGTCAGGGCGAGACGATCAAGAATGATGACGGCGAGGCCATTGGGTATAAATACCTGGTGCTCGGCGTGGCTCAGGTCACCAAGGTCTCCGAGGAGCACTATGACGAGATCGACATCGTGCAGTCCTGGCAGGAGATCTACCGCGGCGATATGCTGATTCCGTATGAGCGCCAGCTCAAGGTCGTCAAGCAGACCACCGCGTCGACCGACGGGGTCGCCAAGGTCGTCGACACCATGCGTCCGGGGAGCATCTTCGGTGAGCAAAATTACGTATTTATCAATAAGGGCGCCGCGGACGGCGTGCGCAGCGGGAATCGTTTCTTCGCCTATCAGCGCTTTGAAGGGCTGCACCTGGACGAGGTTGATGACGCGGTCGACGAGAAGATTCCGTGGTCACGCGTTGGCCAGATGATGGTCATCGATGTGCGCGAGAATTATTCGACCGCGCTTATCATCGACTCGAGTCGCGAAATCGCGGTGGGCGACCGACTTGAGATGTATAACGGACACTAACGAGCGCGCTCGATAGGTTCTATGAACGAAGAAGCCTCGGCCAGTCGGCCGGGGCTTTTTTTGATCGCATCAAGGCAAGCAATTTTATTGATTACAGCGTTTGAAAGAAGAAAGGCGTTGAGGAAGTCGAATCTAGGTGAATCAGCCCAGAAATAGGGCTATTTCGAGTTTCGTGGCTATGAGTTTACATAATATACATTATCGGACGCGAAGGGTCTGAAATCATATAAACGAAAATCGCCCCGAATCCGCCCGCTTCTGGCGGGTTTTAGATATCGAGGCGACCTTCGGGTCGAACAAATCGAGCGAGACGGCGTCTATTTCGCGCGAAACTTTTCCATCAGCTTTGCGAAGAAGCCTTTGTTATTACCGCGCTCCTTGCGCATCGAGATCAAACGCTGTTGGCGCTGGGCCTCGACGTTGCGCGGGTTATGTTGGAGCGCCGCGGTGAACAGATTGTTGGCCTTGGTCTGCTGGCCGAGGCCCAGGCAAACCACCCCCAAAAACGTCAGGATGGAATCGTTCTCGGGGTGTTTGGTCGAAATCGAGTTCAGGGTGTCATGAATCTCATTCGCGCGTTGAGTCTGCTGCGGGACGCCGGCGTCCGTCTTTGGGATCTGCAGATATTCGGTATAGAGAAAATGCGCCAAATATTCTTCTTCTTCGGGATGCAGCTCGACCGCGCGGCGAAATTGCTCGTGGGCGCCGTTATAGCTGCCGGTTTGCAGCATCGTCTTACCGCGGCGAAACGCGCCCTCGGCGTCGATGATATTGACGATATTCTGGTCGCCCGCCTGCTGGTTGAAGTCGTAATCGGAGCGTTTCTCGGGGTCTGAGAGCGTCTGGTGTGCGGCGTTGAGCGCGGCGAAGATCTCTTGAATCTTGCGCCTGGAGTCGGCGTCCAGGTCGACGCCGCCCCAGCGGTCGGCGTGCCATTCGCGGGCCTTGACCCGAAATTGCTGCACCACCGATGCCTTGTCCGCTGTGTCCGGGTTTAGTCCGAGCAACTTATAATAATCCTCGTTCTGGATGCGGGCATACATCGCGTCAATCTTCCGGCGAGCTTCGTCGATATTTCCAGCCATGATTCCTCAGATTCTAAAAGCGGTCATAAACCCGGTCGCGTTCCCGGAGAAAAGGCGTCCGCGGCGCGAATTTCGGCGTATTCAATCGATGTCACGATAGTATGCGACATACTTGGCCGCAAGGAGTTTAAGGCGCCCCCATGAGATATTTTGTATCAGCGCGATCTCTTGATCAATGCAAAAACCCCGGATGTCTCAGGGACACCCGGGGTTTTGCGTTGTAGTAGCTACGGAGGGATTTGAACCCCCGACCTAGCGGATATGAGCCGCTCGCTCTAACCATCTGAGCTACGTAGCCGAATTGTGCCGCGTGCCCTTTTCTTGGGGGGCGTTGCGTGCGGAACGACTAGATAGACGAGGCCAGTCGGGTCGTCAAGTAGTATTTATTTATTTGGCCAATTCCTTTCCAAAATCTGCGAAAATTGGCCAGAAATCGCAAAATCGGCTCAGAAATAATCGGCAATCCCCAAAAACGCCGGGTTTGGGTTGATCGCGGCGATCGTTTCGATCGCGCCGGGCTCTCCGCGGATCAAGCCGAAGCGCTGGGCGGCCGATACAGTGAGCGAGCCGCTCAGGAGTTGGGCGAGCGCGCGGACGTCGAGCTCGACCTGGGCGGGGGCGTCGACGCGGGTCGCGTGGGTTTTGCCGCCCCGGGTTTCGACCTGAAATACGGCGTCGTTCCAGGGGCAAAAATTATCCGAGATGCCGACCCGAAGGTCGACCGGCGCCCTGCTCTCCCAGCCGCTTAGCGCCGCGGCGGCGTCGACGATGCGCGCGTGCAGCGGATGTGGATGGGCGACGGCAAAATTCGACCACTCCATGATCAGCGGGTCGTCGGCGGGCAGTTGCAGGCGTACTGAGTCGACCTGGCCGGCGAAATTGTTGATAAATCCGAAGATATCCTCGCGCCCCTGGGGGCTCTCGAAGGCGTAATCGGTCACCGATAATTTGGTGGATGGGCCAGAATCCTCAAAGATAACAACAAGATAAGCGGATTCGGTGGCGAAGATAAATGGCGAGCCAGCGGCCGGCTCCCAGGGCGTCCCCTTGAGGGTGTATTGCCAGTCCTGGCGCACGCGCTCATCGCGGGTGAGCGTGAAATTATAGCGCGACGCCCAGCTTTTATGGATGCGCTTAAGCCTTGCCATCTCGGCGGCGTCCAGGGCATCGAAGCGCTCGACTTCGTCGGGGCGGTTGAAGCGGGCAAAGCGCGCGATGGGCACCTCGAAGAAGAGCCCGTTCGACACGGTCTCCCAGCCGTATTTGTGGTAGTAGCGGGTGTCGAAGGGGTATTCGAGGGACCAGCCGACGCCGTCGGCCTGGAGCATCTCGAGGCCGTGATAGAGCAGCGCGCGCACGTTGCCCTGGTTGCGGGCGGTCACGGCGGACACCACGCTGGCGAGCGCCCCGATGGTCTGCGGCTCGCCGCCGATATAGGCGCCAAACGGGTACCAGCAGGCCGAACTCAGCAGCTCATCGCCGCGAAAGCGCCCGTAGCGATACGGGAGCATCGCCTCGTGTTGGGCCTGGGCCTCGGGGCTGGTGCGGCTGATATTGTCCAAAAATGCGATCTCGCGGATGCGATATAGCGCGTCCAGGTCCTCGACCTTCAATTTTCGAATGCTGAAGTCATCGCTCATTTTTATTTCCCCGGGGTGCCCATTGAGTGATCTAATGTTGGGAGCGGCATACGATTTCGTTCTCAGTATTGGCAAAGCACACGCCGATCTTCCCTGGCGCATAGCGGCATTGCACGCCGGCCTCGACGCAGGTGTCGACCGGCCCGCCCGTGGACTCGCTGATCTCGGGGCAGCCCGCCAGCAGCAGCGCCGCCGTGGCGCTCACAAAGAGAGAGTTCGTCAATATTCGCAATCTTCGCATCGGTTTATCCCAGCCAATTGCGCGGTGATTTAAGCACTTCGACCAGCGCGGCTTCGTCGCCGCCCTCTTCCATCTTGGGGTCGTATTCCCAGCGCGCCGTCAGCGGCAGGCTCATCAGGATGCTCTCGGTGCGCCCGCCGGTGCGCAGGCCGAATTTGGTGCCGCGGTCTTCGACCAGGTTGAACTCGACATAGCGGCCGCGGCGCATCTGCTGCCAGCGCTTTTGGGCCTCGGTATACGCCAGGTCTTTTCGGCGCTCCACGATCGGCAGATAGGCGGGCAAAAAGGCGTTCGCGCAGCCCGACACGAAGCCGAAGAGCTCCTCGATGCTGCCGGGTCCGTGCAGGTTATCGAAGAAAATGCCGCCCACGCCGCGCCCTTCTTTTCGGTGCGGAATATAAAAATACTCGTCGCACCATTTTTTATAGCGCGGATAAAACGTCGGGTCGTAGGCGTCGCAGGCGTCTTTGTGGACCTGGTGAAAATGCCGGGCGTCTTCTTCGAAGAGATAGGCCGGCGTGAGGTCGGCGCCGCCGCCAAACCACCAGGTGCCGGGCTGGCGAGTTTTGCCCGGGGCGCATTTTCCGCGCTCGAAATAGCGATAATTTGCGTGAACCGTGGGGGCCATCGGGTTGTGCGGGTGAATGACCAGGCTGACGCCAGTGGCCCAGAACGACAGGTCCTCAATATGCGCGCCGCCCCCCATTTGCGCCGCTGCTTCGGGGCTTAACTCGCCCTCGACCACCGAGACGCCCACGCCGGCTTTCTCGAAGACATTGCCCTGCTGAAGCACCCGGGTTCGCCCACCGCCGCCGCCGTCGCGCTCCCACTGGTCGTCGGCAAACGCGCTGCCGTCGACCGCCGAGATCGCGTCGACGATATCCTGCTGGACCCCGAAGACGAGGTCGGTCATTTTCTGGCGAATATCGAAATTTTCTTCAGCCATTTTTATCCTTCCGGGTTGCGCGGGGCGGCTCAGAGTTCGCCGGCGCGGCTTAGTTTTCGCAACTCTTGTTGCACATCATAGATCTGGCGCTCGATGCGTTGGACATAGTCGCCGTATTCGGGGGCTCGGCCGGCGAAGAACGCGTGCCGATTCATATATAAGAGGTAGCCGGCCATGGCGCGGTCGCCGCGGCGCGCGGCGGCGTGGATGCGCTCGATGGTCTGGTCGACGTTGGCGCGCGAGTGCAGCATTAATTCGCGCGCGACGCCTTCGGCCTGGGCCATAAGTATCTGAGACGCCTCGGGAAACCGCATATCTTCCCAGGCGGTCTTTTGCCGAAGCCGCGCGATGCGCTCGGCCTCCAGGTCCCAGCGCTTCGGAATATCGTAGAGCATATCGAAGAAGCCGGGGCGCTTGGAGGCGTCTAAGGCGTAGAAGTCGTAGAATTTTTCCAACTCATCGTCCAGCCGGGATTTGGTGGCCCGCAGGTGGCGAAAGGACCACCACTTCTGGACGGTGTCGCGGAAGCGCCCGTCGAAGATATTCTTGAGCATTTCCTGCGGGTTATGGCGCGTGGCGGCGTCGACGTCGATGTCGACCTGGGCGCTGGAGTCGCGAAGCGTCGGCAGGTTGGGCTCCACGGTGTCCAAAAATAACGTGCGCTCATTGCTCACAAGGGTGGCGTCTCGCCCGACGGTGTCGACGGGCACCAAAGCAGTCTGCTGCTCTGGGGGCTGGACGGTCGATGAGGGGAGCTTCGCCGGGTTAATCGGCAATAGTTTTTGGCCGTGGCTGCCGAAGGTTGCGATCTTTCGCCGGTGCCCGGTCTCGCGGTGTTCCCGGTAGAATTCCTGAATCGACTCGAGGTTATCCTCCAAGAAATCCCCGTAGCTTCCGTGGGCTTCAATCAAATCTTCGAGCTGAAAATGTGCGGCCTTAAATTGGCCGGGGTCATCGAAGAGGAGCCCCTGGTGGGCCATGATTTCGAGGGCAAAATCGCTCACGCCGAGGTCCCAGAAGACGTCGAAGACCGACAGCGCCTTGGTGGTGTGCGCCCTCTTCTCGAGCAACGCGCCGCGCAGATCGCCCTGCTGGCGGCGGCGATTGGTGGCGATGACCGCGCTGGTCACCCCGCCGCTGCTGATGGCGAGTAGCGTGAGGATGATGATTAGAAGAGGATCCACAGTTGACTCAGTTCGGGGGAAACAGCAACATCGGCCAGGCAGCATCGCCGAGAGCGCGGGACTCCGTATTCTCAATATATCTCTATTTAACCCGGAGCGCTCGGGTTGGCCACGCGTCTCAGACAACGTCGGATCATGCGCAGAGATTCCACCTATTATCGCAGCCCAATCAGGCGAATCGCCGCAGTTTTGGCGAGCGTTTTGATATGCGCGTTGAGCCTGGTGGTTGCGGGCTGCGCGACCCTCGGGGCCTCCCCGGTTTGTCTGGCCGGCGCCAAGCTTGACGCGCGCGGAACGTGCCGCGCCCAGCAAGCGCCCCTGCACCATATCCCATTCAGAGAGGGTTTCAAAACCCGCATTATGCAGGGGTATCACGGCTATCTCAGCCATAAAGAAGACCTCGCGCATTCCCTGGATTTTCGCTGTGAGTTGGGCACCCCGGTGGTGGCGTCGAAGGCCGGTCGGGTGTGGGCGACGCGCGACGATTCTAATCGCGGCTGCGCCGATATGAGCTGTGTCGAGGACGCGAATTATGTCGTCCTGGACCACGGGGACGGCACCTATTCTGAATATTATCATCTGGCTCAATTCGGGGCGCTGGTGGAGCTTGGCGAGAATGTGTGCGCCGGCGAGGTGATCGGGCTGTGCGGGAGCACCGGGTTTGCGACCGGTGAACACCTGCATTACGCCCTGACCAATACTACGCGCCAGACCCTGCCGACCCGGTTTTATGAGGCCGCCGAGAAGCAGGATATCGGCCTGGCCGTTCCCGAAACCGAGTACGTCTCGGCCAACGAACTACAGACCCAATGCGCCCCGACGCCCTACTCTCAGCTTTCGCGCGCCGCGTTTGCTCACCAGGGCATTACGCTGGAGAAGCCGCTGCCGCTGGTGATTGAAGATCGCCCAGCGGATAAGGACGATGACGGCTTTCATCTGCAGGGCGTCTACCACGGTGACCACCCCAACGTGGCGGTGCACCGCAAGGCCATCGACGGCGATGATTGGACCGACGAGTGCGTCCCGGTCGACGCGAACGGGCGATTTTCGGCGCGCATCAAATGGCCCAAACACCGCTTTGAGCCCGGGGGCTACTGGTTCATGCTCACCGGCGCCGACGAGGATTGCCTGGCGCCCGGGTGGGCCTGGTCCTATCGGGTCAATATTCTGGAGGCGGCGCGCTGACGCTGCGTATCCCCTGCTGACTGAACGACCTTTCAGGGTTAAGGTGACGCGCGGGTGTTCTGGAACCCTTTCTTGAGGGGTCGATGGCGCGCGGAGGGTTCTAGAACACTTACGAGAGCATCTGATGAGCGTTTCAAGTGTTCTGGAACCCCTGTCGCGGCGTTCGACCCCGCGGCGAAGGGTTCGGGAGCGCTTGTGGCGAGGGTCGGGTTGAGCGCGAGGGGTTCTGGCGGGGCGATTCGGTGGGGTGACCCCTGCTGGGCGTTGCTACAGGGCTGTATGGGGGCGTGTCGACGAGGCGATTTGCCCGGCTAAGGCAGGGAATGATGCGCCATTCGACGATGTTCCCCGACCGTGATTTGGCCGCCGTGCGGCGCTGTGCTATGCATTCGAAGATACGGCGCACCACGATTATGGACGACAATTTTTGGTTCGTTGTTTAAGTGTTTGGTTAACTTTCCTCCCAAAGCAGTGTCCCAACTTATCGATGCGGAGACTTTTATGAGAACGATGCAATCGCGCGCCACGAAGGCGCTTCATTTTGGGCGCCGGCGCGCCTCACAAAAGGCGGTGGTCTGGGCGATGACCGTCCTCCTGGCGGCCTGCGCCACCCTGGTCGGGGCCTCGACGGCGTCGGCCCAAGACACGGCGGACCTGATTCAGACCCGCACGTTGGAGAACGGACTGGATGTCATCGTCATCTCGGACCCTTCTCTGCCGATTATCACCATCGAGATCGCGGTCAAGAACGGCGCGTTTACCGAGACGCCCGAGCTCAACGGCCTAAGCCATCTCTACGAGCATATGTTCTTTAAGGCCAACGCGGTGATCCCCAACCAGAAGGCCTATATGGACCGGCTGCGCGAGCTGGGCATCGTGTTTAACGGCACGACGAGCACCGAGCGGGTGAATTATTTCTTCACGCTTCCGGCCGCCAATCTCAAGCCGGGCATGGAGTTTATGTACAACGCCATCACGACCACGAAGTTCGACCCCGATGAGTTCGAGCGCGAGAAGCAGGTGGTCATCGGCGAGGTCGATCGCAACGAGTCGAGCCCGTATTATTGGTTTGGCCAGGCCGTGAACGCCGCGCTCTGGGGCGATCTGCACAGCCGCAAGGACTCGCTGGGCGACCGTGAATCGGTCACCAACGCGACCGTCCAGCAGATGCAGACGATGAAGGACCGCTATTATGTGCCGAATAACTCGGTCCTGCTTATCGCCGGCGATATCGGCGCCGACAAGGCGTTTGACATGGCCGAGTCGGTCTTTAGCGGCTGGGAGCGCGGCGAGGACCCGTTCGCCAAATGGCCGGTCCCCGCGCAGGCGCCGCTTCAGGGCAATAGCTACCTGGTGGTCGAGCGCGATATCAAAGTGCCCTACCTGCAATTTAGCTGGCACGGACCCAGCGTGACCGAGGACCCGGTGGGCACCTACGCCGCCGACGTCCTCAGCTTTATCCTGAGCCAGCCGACCAGCGGCTTCCAGAAGCGACTGGTCGAGACCGGCCTGACCCTGGGCGCCGGCATCAGCTATTATACCCAGGCGCATACCGGCCCGATTAACCTGGCCGCGCAGGTCCCGGCCGAGAATATCGATGAGGCGCTTCGCGCGATGATCCTTGAGGTCAATAAATTGGCCAACCCCGAGTATTTTAGCGACGCGCAGCTTCAGAACGCCAAGACGATTCTGGCCGTCCAGGACACCTACGGGCGCGAGAAGATCAGCAGCTTCGCCCACACGGTGAGTTTCTGGTGGGCGACCGCCGGGCTGGATTATTACCTCAACTATGTCGAGAACCTGAACGCCGTAACCCGCGAGGATATCGCGGCTTATGTGAGCAGATATATCATCGACAAACCCTATGTGATGGGCGTGCTGCTCTCGCCCGAGCAAAAGAAGGAGCTCGGGCTTAGCGACGCAGCGCTGGCCGAAAAGGTTGAGAAAATCCAAAAAGAAATCACCGAAGAGATGAACGCCGACGAGGGATCCAATGAATAAAATGAATCGATTCAACGCCATGATGCCCGCGGTGGGCATCCTCGGAATCTCGGCGGCTCTATTGGCGGGTTCGGCGTGCAGCAGCGCGCCGGCCAAGCCTGACTCCGAGGCGAGCGCCGGGCAGCTTGAAGGTGTCGAGAAGCTCGGCCAGGTCGACAATACGACCGCCTATAAGGTGGGCGAGCTGACGCTGATTCATAAGGCGACCCCGGCCAACGCGGTGGTCGCGGCGCGCGTCTATTTTAGCGGCGGCGCGGCCCACCTCACCGAGACCACCGCCGGCATCGAGCGCCTCGCGCTGAACACCGCGGTGAGCGGCGGCAGCGAGTCGCACCCCAAAGACGAGTTCAACGCGGCGGTCGACTCGATGGGCAGCAGCATCAGCACCTTTAGCGACCGGGACTATTCGGGCTACGCGATGCAGTCGACCGTCGAGCATTTCGCTCCGACCTGGGAGCTGATGCTTGAGTCGATCCTGGAGCCGCAACTCCCCGAGGCCGAGCTTAATCTGCAGCGTCAGCGCCACCTGGCCGACATCAAATCGCTCAAGGAAAACCCGGACCGCCTGGTGGGCTATATCGCCTCGGAGCTGCTGTTCAGCGACCATCCCTACGCGACCTTCCAGCTCGGGACCGTCGAGAATGTCGAGCGTTTTACCCGCGACGAGTTGGTAAATTATCAGAAATCCCTGCTGGACCCGGCCGAGATGACCGTGGTGGTCGTGGGCAACGTGCCGACCGCTGAGCTAATCGAGAAGATTCGGCCGCTCTCCGAAGTTAAACCGTCGGTTGAGCTTCTTGAGCAGGAATTGCACCCCTTTAAGCAGAGCACCGGCGAGGTTGAGGTCTCCGAGAAGACCATCCCGACCAATTATATCTTCGGCCTCTACCCTGCCCCGGCCCCCGGCGACGCGGACTATGAGGCGATGCTGGTCGCCACCAAATACCTGAGCGACCGCCTCTTTGAGGAAGTGCGCACCAAGCGAAACCTGACGTACGCGGTTTCGGCGGGGCTGTCGTCCAGGCGGGTCAACTACGGCGTGCTCTATGTCACCGCGGTCGACCCGAGCATGACCATGCCGGTCATCTTCGGCGAGATTCAAAAACTCAAAGACGGCGAGTTTAGCCCCAAGGATCTCGACGAGTCGCGCAATGTGTTCATCACGCGCCACTATATGAGCCTTGAGACCAACGGTAGCCAGGCCACGTTGCTGGCTGAGTCGCATATCGTCGCCGGCGATTGGACCCGCTTTGCCACCTCGATCGACCGCCTCAACGCGGTGACCCCCGAGGACGTGCAGCGCGTGGCGGAGAAGTATATGAAGGACTATCGCTTCGGCATCGTCGGCAGCGAAGAGGCCATTGATAAGGCGCTGTTTTTGAACGCGTCGGCCCCGCAGGCGCCTGAAGTCGAAGGTGCGGCGCCCGAGGATGGTCCCTGAAGTAATTGTTTAGGGAATGCGCCTTGAGTCGGCGTGCACCCATCGAGTACCAAGCCGCTTCGGGATCGACGTATCGTCCCGAAGCGGTTTGTTTATTGTTTAACCCCACTATTTTTAGCGAAACCTCCTATGAATCCTCGCGTTCTTTTCCTCGCCGACCAATTTTCGAATGCCCCCCGAACCGCGGGCGCTAGCCATCCTGGCGGCGCGGAGTTGACCGATGACGCCGCGATTGAGGCGTGCCCCTGGCCGGTCGAGATTGCGAAGGCCGCCGACTTCGACCCGGCACGCCTGGATGATTTCGATGTCCATGTGATCGGCAATTTCGAGCGTGCTCCCAGCCGATTAATTCGCGCCCTGGCGGCGCGTGGACGTCACGTAATGTTCGAGCATGACTTGAGGGTTTGCCAGTGGAACGGCAATTTTCCCATCGCCTGGGAGAAGATTCACCGCCAGACCCAGCGGTGCATCTGCCCGCACCCCGGGTTTTCGGCCCTCTATAAGACGGCGCTGGGCACGATTTTTTTGACCCACCGTCAATTGGCCGTCTACCAGAAGAACCCCTTCTTTGAGCTGGGTCCGCATCAGGTTTTGGGAAGCTCGTTGATGAATCAGGCGTTTTTTGAGCGCGTTGACGCGGTTCGCGCCCAGGCGGAGCAGACGCGCGACATCGACACGGCGGTCATCTATTCGCGCCATAAGATCAAAGGCGTTAAGGAGGCGATTGAGTATTGCGAGGCGCGCGGCGTCGAGCCCTTCGTCATCCGCGATATGACGCCGGAAGGGGTGTTGGATACCTTCTCGCGCACCCGACGTTTCGTGTATTTGCCGGCGGGTTTGGAGCCTGCGGGTCGCGTGTTGGTGGAGGCGCGTTTCCTCGGGGCGAGCGTGATTTCGAACCCGAACGCAGGTGTGGCTGGTGAGTCCTGGTGGAATCTGGACGACGCCGCGGCGCTTGAGGTCTTGCGCGACGCGCCGGCGCGTTTTTGGCGCTTTATCGAAGTCTGGCTTGAGCAGGATGAGGCGGGCGCGCGCGCGCCGCTAAAGTCGGTGCGGGTTCCGCCGCTGGCGCGCGCGATTGCCCCGGCCGCGAATGTGGTGTTGCGGGGCTGTGAGACCTTTATCCCGGCGAAGTTGGTGCGCGCTGCACATCAGAATAAGGTGAAACGCCGGGCGGCTGATGCCTCCGACGTCACCTTATCGGGGCGGCTCAAAGAGTCTTCAGCAGTGTCTCCAGACGATCATTGAGCCGGTCGATATTGAACTCCGCCTCAACCCGGGCGCGCCCTGCCCGGCCCATTTCTGGCCATGATTGCGGATTCTCGAGCATCTCGGTGAGTTTTTCGGCCATCCCCGAGATGTCTCGCTCGGGCACGAGCGCCCCGCTCACCCCATCCTCCACGAGCTCCGGAATCCCGCTGTGATAGGTGCTCAAGACCGGCAACCCGCGGGCCATCGCTTCCATCAAGACCATCGGGATTCCCTCGGTGTCACCGCTAAGCGCGGTGACGCTGGGGAGCCATAAAATATGGGTCTGGTCGAGCAATTCGGCGACCTCGGCGTGGGTGCGCCAGCCCAAAAAACGCACGTTTTCGCTCAGCCCAAGCTCTTCGACCAACGCCTCAATCTGGGGGCGAAGCGGTCCGTCTCCGACCAGATGATATTCAATATTGGGGTGCTGTTCGACGACGCGGGCGAGCGCGCGAATGGCGTAATAAAGGCCCTTCTTTTCGACGAAGCGGGCCACCGAGATCAGCCGGACGATGCCGTCCGCGTCGGGTGTGCGCGGGGAGAACTCGAATTTCGCGCAGTCGATGCCCATATGGTGGACTTTGGTGCGCTCGGCGGGGCTGCCAAGCTCGATAAGCCGGTTCTGCCAATGCTCGCTGATCGGCAGGAGCAACTCGCCGCGCTCGAAGAGGTCCTGGTAGATGTCGGTGCCCTTATCGCGCAGATAAACGGTGACATCCCAGGCGTGGAAGACAGTGACCAGCGGGCCCTCGAGCGCGCCCAGGTCTCGCAACATCTGCGTCTCACGCGCGACGTGGCCAAAATGGCTGATGACGGCGTCGAATCTACGCGGGCCGCCCAATGAGACAGCGCGCGCCCACAGCTCGGGCGATTGGGCGATGTCGACGCCCGCGCGGGCCAGGCGCCTGGTGACGGTGGCGGCCCAGGCCGCATTCTCAAGCCCCTTGCGGGCGAATTGGCCGAGCTGTTGGCCGGCGCCGCTGGCCGCTTCCACCCACCCGGCCTCGGGCGTCGACGCGAGCGTCGGCCAATAATGCGTCCTGCTCAAGAGGTCATAGCCGTCGACATCCTGATGCGTTTTACCGGGGACTTTGGGCGGCGACGCAAAGATCTCCACGTCGTGGCCGCGGTCGATGAGGCCGGTGATCTGGCTGAGAATAAAGGTCTCAGAGATCATGGGGAATCTGCCTAAGACAAACGCAATTCGCATGGGGGCACCAGTGTATCAGCGTCGGCCTGAGCGGACGACGGGAAGGTTTAATCTATTGATTTGGAGTTATCCCGCGCCGGTCGGGCGACCGGCGCGGGGGCGCATTATCTTGGGGGTGACGCCTCAATTCGAGGAGGCCTCACCGATCAGCGGGCCGGCGCTTCGGGCGGCGTCCGCCTCGCGAATCACCGACTCAAACAGCGCCTCTCGGGTTTCAGGCAGCGCGGCGACGAAGGCGTCGAGTTTGGCCGAGAAGGCCCCGGGGTTCATGGCGTTGATGTCGGCGACCCATTCGCCGTTGCCGAGATTCTCGAAGAGCTCCTGGGTTTTGAACTCGTAGGCAATCGGCAACACCGGGGTTCCCGCGATCAGCGACAGAATCGCCATATGCATGCGGGTTGCGATGATCAGATCTTGCTCCGCCAGCAGGTCGACCAACTCCTCGGGCGAGTGGAATTTCTCGTCGAGCGAGACGGCGTCGCGCACATCCGCGGGTAATTGGGCCATGATATCGGCGGCCACGGCCGCGTCATCGGTCCAATACTCCTCAATACCCTGGCAGGTCGACACGAAGGACACCGTCGCGCCGTAGTCGCGAACCAGGTGGCTAACCGCCTGGCCGACGCTCTCCTTATATTTGCGCATGCCTTCGTCATTATCGCCGGTGAAATGATGCCAGTAGCGCACCGAGACCACCACGCGCGCGCTTTGCTTCGGGAAGGTCCTCGCCATGGCTGCGCGCAGTCGGTCCTCGTCGGCCAGCGCGAACGCGCCGTCGGGGACCACGTGCAGGTGCGACGGCTTGACGCCGATATCGACCAGGTGCCCCCGCGAGCGCGCATCACGCAACAGGACCAGTCGGGCGTGATTGAAGATTTTTTGGAAAGCCTCGCGGTTCTTCTTCTTGGCGAATGGTCCGAGCGACTGGGTGAAGAACATCAGCGGCGCGTTGAACCCGAGACAGATATCGAAGTCGAAGAGGCGCCGATGCAGGTGATAATGCTCGACCAGATACGTCCCGCCGGTGCTCACGATGAGTTCGGCGTTTCGGTAGAGGTCGAGGTCTCGAAACTCTTCCACGGTCAGCATCGGCCGGGCCAGCGCGTCCAAACCCCTGGCCATCAATTTGGCGGCCGCGCGCACGCGCCCGGCGTTGACCGCCCCCAGGGGCTTGTTGAGGATATTTGGCGCCCAGGCTGCCCGGTCATAGAGCATTTTGCGGAATTCAAGGTCCGGATAATAGCGGGACGCAACCTCGGGGTGTGAGTCAAAAACCACGATACGCGTGTCTTGTCCGAACTCTTTGCGCAGCAGCCCGACCAGCGCTTTTAAGATGGCGGCGTCGCCACCATTGAGGGCCACGGTATTGCTAATTACGATCGTCATCGAGTTACTCCATCCCTGAGGCTAAACCGGTCGCAGAATAATCTTTCTTTGACCCTTCGGCTGTGATATTTTTTTGCTTCCAAATCCGAACTCTCATACCAACTGCTTTCTCGCGACTTTATTCATGATCCAGAAATTAAAGTCTGTCGTTCAACAAAGGTCGCTGTCTCGTTCGGTGCGTCGCACCATCAAGTCGGCGCGAAAACGCAACCTTACCTATCTGTCCGAGGCAAAATTGACCAGCCTCGCGACCCTATGCCGTGTGCACGAGGAGAAGAATATCCCCGGGGTCATTATCGAGGCCGGTTGCGCCCTCGGGGGCTCCTCGATCGTGTTGACCGAGGCCAAGCAGATTGAGCGAAAGCTGCGGGTCTATGACGTGTTCGGTATGATCCCACCGCCCTCTCAAAAAGACGGCGAGGACGTGCATAAACGCTATGAGACCATCGAGTCCGGGCAATCCCGGGGCATCGGCGGCGACACCTATTATGGCTATGTCGAGGACCTGTACCAACAGGTCCAGAGTTCATTTGAGTCCCTCGGTTATCCGCCGGGTGCCAACAATGTTCAGCTCATCAAGGGGCTCGTGCAAGACACGCTGGAGGTCCCCGGTCCGGTCTGCCTGGCCCATATCGACGTGGATTGGTACGAGCCGGTGATGACATGTTTGAGGCGCATCGAGCCGATGCTTTCGCCCGGCGGAAGCATCGTCTTGGACGACTATCAAGATTGGTCGGGCTGCCGTCGGGCCACCGACGAATATTTCGCAGATAGGCGGGACGGCGGATACACTTTTGACCAGTCCAGCGGTGCGATAGTCATCACGAAAGCGATGGTGAATTAAGCTGCTGGGTCATCGCCGGCTGACTTCTTTTTGCGCAGCATGGTCACAACATTCTTGAGGTCACGCAGCGCAAGGCGCCCCGACGGAAGCGCGGCCAGCGTCGCCACCGACACCGCCACGGTGATGAGCGTCGCCACGAGCAGGCCGACGCCGATCACCTCGAATTCCCATTGGGTGCGCAGATACCAGAGCGCGGCGCCGCTGGTGATGGCGCTGAGCGCAAAAGGCGTCGCCGAGCGGTAGATATCGAGCGCCTTTACCGGCCCTTCCTTGCAAACCCACCAGATAACAATGGGCGTGCGTATAAGCAGCCCGCTGATCGAATAGACCAGCGCCACGCCGTATGCCCCCCAGGGCAAACCGGCGACGAACGCGATCATGGACAGGACCGACCCGACGATCCCCCAGCGCATCATATGCCCGGTGCGATTCTGCGAGATAAATAGCCAGCCGGTGGTGTTGCCGATGGGCTGGGTGAACATGCCGATGCCCAGCGCCCGAAAAATATCCGCCGCCGGCAGCCAATTCTCACCGAGCACCAGCAGGACAATCCAGTCGGCCGTTGCGATCATCAGCGCGCCCAGGGGCATCGTGATCATCAGCAGCTTATCGAGGATGCGCAGGTAACTGCGTCGATAGCGCTCCGGTTGCCCGACCAGTCGGCTCAGCATCGGAATGGCGACCGAGGCGACGGGTTGGTTGATCTGGCGAAGCGGTAGCATCAGGATATCGTAGGCTTTTTGATAGAGGCCCAGCGACGTGGCGCCCCAGACCTTGCCGATCAGGATATCGTCCAGGTTACGCGAGAAATGGTTGATCAGGCTAAACCCGGTGAGGTTTCCGCCAAATTTGAGCAACTCGCCGATCGGCGTGTCCCGCCGCGGCAAGGACGGGCGCCAGCGGCACGCGACCCATGCGCCGATGGTGCCGACCACGGCCATCACGAGCTGCTGCACCAGCAGCGCCCAATAGCTTAACCCCTGCCAGGCCGCCCAGATCGCCAGGCCAACGCTCATAGCCACCGCGATAAAATCGACAATCGCCAGCGCCATAAAGCGCATCTGGCGCTTGAGCAGCGCCTTATGCTGAATCCCCAGCCCGCTTAATAGAAATCCACTGGCCAGCGCCAGGGTAATCGGCAGCAGCCGTGAGTCGTCGTAGAACCAGACGACCAATGGCGCCAGAGCCACGGTGATGGCCGTGAGACCGGTGCTGATTCCGGCGTTAATCCAGAAGAGCTTGCTCACCTGTGCGTGGGTAATATCCTCGCGCTGCACCGTGGCCATCGACAGACCTAAGTCCTTGAACATATCAAGGAATCCGGTGATGACGATGACCATGCCGAAGAGGCCGAAGTCCTCGGGCAGCAGGAGTCGGGCGAGCACAAGCGTCGCGCTGATATTGAGCAGAGAGATCGCGACCTGGGCGACGGCGGTCAGCACGCCGCCCTGCACGGTCCGCCTCTCCAGCCCCTTTTGCAGGTGCGCGGTGTCGAGATGTTTTTGTTGCTTTTCGTGGGACATCGCGGGCGCAAGCGAATGGAGGGGGGAACCCGGAGCGCCCCGAGGGGCGCTGATAAGTCATCGCTATGTAGCAAACCTCGGGCGCAAAAGATACGCGCCGATTCTAGAATGCAGCGCGCCGCCGTCGGGTCAGGCGCCGAGCTTTTTGCCTAGGAATTTCGCCAGATCATCGGCCCCCGCCTCAAGCGGCATCCGAATCGCGATGGGCCCCTGGGCGGCAAACCCCTGGCGCGCGATATTGAAGCAGGTTTGATAGAAATCGTCGGGGCGCGGCAGGATGGGATAAAAGCTCGCGCAATGCAGCGCGGTGGCGTCTTCGACGCAGGCGTTGAGTTCGCGCTGGAGCAGCACGGCGGTCTGGCGCGCGACGTTCGGGATGCTTATCGAATGCTGCTCGAATTTAGCGGTGTTCGCGCGTTCGACGAAGAATAGGTCTGTGAGTTTGGTGGGGACGCCGAGCTGCGCGCCGGCGCCGGCGCTCCTGCGGCTTACGCTCGGGTGCAAGATGGCGTTTCGGTTGATGAGTCCGAGCTCGTCGCTCAGGAATCGCCAACCGTCTTTGCCCAGGGCTTCGAGCAACGAGTTCGACGCCGCGTTGTCGGCGAACCCGACCAATGCGACCGCGCGCCCGTCCCTCTCAAAGGTGCTCGCGCGCAAATACGACGCGTTATTTTCCAGGTGAATAAATTGCGTCAGCGGGTCGAAGATGTCGTAGAGGAAATTCGCGGCGAGGACCTCGTCGCGTGATCGCGCGCCAGCCGCCGCCGCGCCGTGACCGGCTCGCGCGCCGAACTCCACCTCGCTGGCGCCAACTTGAATGGCGACATCCCAACCCGGCTTTTCGGCTCTCACCTGAAAGGTCAGACCGCCTTGCGTTGTCTCATAGACGCTCTCCCCTACCTTTACGGGCGCAGACCAGAGATAGGTGCCCATGGGGGGCAGATCGTCGACAAATCGAAAGCGAATATGCGCCGCGCGAACCGTGGCCGCGGCCTCGACGCCGAAGAAATGCGCGCGCAGCGAGTCGACCAGCGCGCCGCTGCCCTCAATCGAAAAATGGATATGTGCAAGCGAATAAATCGTCATTATTGCTCCACCTGGTTCGGGAAAAGATTATTCGGCGCTCGCCTGGGTGGGCTCCATCACCACGGTCTTCTCAGCCCGCTCGCAGGCGGCGCCGCATTCCTCGCCGTTGGGATATTGCGGCGCGAACTCGACGGCGAGGCCGCCGATATAGGCAAGTTCACCGTTGTCAGTGGCGCGGATATTCAAAGCGATTTCGCTGACGCTATTGATGCGCACGAATAGGTCGTTTTGCCGGCAGAGATAGTCGGTGGTTGGCAACTGCGCACCCTCGCCGCACTCGACCGAGTAGACCTCACCGTCGGCCGTAATGGTGCCCTTAAATGCGTTGATTGGCTCGCCGTTGGCGTCCTCAAACTCCAGCACCACCCCACTCTCGCACCCGATAAGCGTGCAGTTATCCGAGTCCCCGCACCCGGGCAGGATGAGGAGGCCGAGCAACAGAATCAGCGCCGTGAGGCCGAATCGTGTCGAATATTGCATATCTTAGACTCACTCTCGGCGAGTTATTTTCAATTCGCCTTAGAATACCGTCGCTTGCGTTGTGTTGGTTGTGTTGCGAGCGCAGGCCACGTAGAATAGAAGCATATCACATGTGCATGAATAGCAGTGTTTGCGGGAGTATTCAAAAGGGTTGAGCTTAATAAAGCCCGGGTTCTAATCGGGTGCGAATTGATATCCTGAGTGCGCGCTGATACGCTGCGAGTGAGTGTATGTAATGTTAGCTTTAGGCGCCGTTGCCTGCTCCTAATAGCCGAAACCCACGAGAGTTTTCGAGCGTGAACAACGCCCAACAACAACGCGATACCCTCGCCCCGGGAAGCATCTTTGAGCGAAAATACCGCATCGTGCGCGAGATCGGGCGCGGCGGTTTTGGCATGGTCTATCTGGCCCATCAGGAAAAGATGGGGCGAGATGTTGCCATCAAGGTTTTGCGCTCGGGGGCGACCCAGATGCACGAGAGCGCCAAAGAGCGTTTTCTGCGCGAGGTGAAGATCATCAGTCGCCTGCGCCACCCCAATACGGTGACCATCCACGATTTCGGCGAGACTCATGACGGCCTTGTCTATATGGTGCTCGAGTTTATCGAGGGCAAGACGGTCAAGGAGATCCTTCGCAAGGAAGGCGCCCAGGACCCAAGGCGCGCGTTGGCGATCGCCGCGCAGATCGCGCGGTCGCTGGCCGAAGCGCATCGCCACGGCGTGATACACAGGGACCTAAAGCCGGCCAATATTATGGTCGGCAATTTGGAGACCGAGACCGACTTTGTGAAGGTGCTGGATTTTGGCATCGCGCGTCTTGCGCGCACCGACCAGCGAGACCTGACGAGCGTCGGGCTGCCCGAAGGTGAGCGTGAGCTCATCGGCACGCCGCGCTATATGAGCCCCGAGCAGGTGCGCGGCGAAGACCTGACCCCCGCCAGCGACGTCTATAGCGTGGGGCTTATCCTCTATGAATTGCTCGTCGGTCAGCCGGCGGTGACCGGCGATACGAGTCTGGCGTTGATCAGTCAGCAGATCACGCCTGAGCCTCTGGCGCTCAAGGGGATTCGTTCGATGCCCCAGCCGCTCGCCGCGCTGCTGCGCCGGGCGACCGCGAAGCGTTTGCCCCAGCGGTTTCCGGACGCGGAGACATTTGGCGACGCGCTTGAGGACACCTTAATGCAGATGGGCGGCGCCCTGGTCGGCTCGGCTTCGGCGCGCCAGACGGGGCGGTTTGCGGCGATTGGCGCCCCTCACACGCCGCGCTCGAATGTTCAAAGCGGAGGCTATCCAAGCGCTCCGGGCTTCGGAGCCGCATCGCCTCGAAACCCGCGGCACAATTCTCAGCAGACGCCGGCCGCCGACCCATTTTTGGAGCAGGCCACCAATCCGGTTCAGCGCACGTTTGGCCAGCAGCAGCAACCCGCACAGCAGCCGCGGCAGCAGCAGCATTTTGGCCTCACTCCCGGGATTTCGACCCATCAGGGCGCGCCGGGCAACGTCACCGATAACGCGGCGCTGCCGTTTACCAATCAGGTTTACGATTTTGCCGAGGGCCAGCCCGGACTGGACCCCGCCCTGCCGCCGCCGCCCTCCGACACGAATCTATTTTCAGCGCCTGACCCTGCCGCGGTGCCAGAGGCTGATGAGGACCCGAGATTGAGACCGCAAAAAGAGCAGACCAGCAGTTTAGAATTTGCCTTTCAATTCCTGCGCCTGACGGTCTTTGGCCTGACCGCGCTGATCGGGTTGTATCTGTCCTTTATTCTGGTCGCGCCGCTCTTTGGCCACTTCTTGAGCGGTACGTTCAAGCTCATCGCGACGGCCATCCTGGCGTCTGCGATCCCGCTGCTGACGGCACTGGGTGAGAATAGCAAACGCGAACGATTCGATGTCATCGACAAGCCCTACGACCGAATCATTCGCGTCTTCGTGGGTACCGCCATCTTCTCTTTCGGCACCGGAATTCTGTGTTCGCTGGCGATGAGCGGCAGCGTCGTCAACGACCTGCGCAAGTTTCCGAACTGGTTCCTCAACGATGCCCAGCGGGTTTCAAAGGCAGGCCAACTCAACGAGAAGATTTCGCTTGGCGTCGCGCAGATCGTTGAGGAAGCGACCACCGCCATCGGCATCTATGAGGGCGTGTCGCATGACAATGAGCCGGTGGCGCCGAAGACGATGCGCCCAGCGCCGCCGCCCGCGCCAACCCGCCCCGCCACCCGCGCTCAGCAGCGCGCGGGTGATGAGAATAAGCAAAATGGCGCAACTCGAGCGCGCCCAGACCTTCCGGCGCCCACGCGCCCGGGTAACACCAAATCGAAGCCGGCCCCTGCGGCGCCCGCGCCCAAACGCAGCGACAACGGCAACTCGGACTATGTCGATTGGTGAGCCAGCCAACCTTCGCAAGCCCGTCCATCAGCGGGTCTGGCGAAGTTGGTCCTGGAGTTTTTTGCGCACTTCTTCTTTGTCGACCGGCTGCTTTGCGTTCGCGCCGGTCGCCGCGCTCTCCCCGGCCTGCGAGTCTTCCTTCTGCGATACGGGGGCGTCCGCCGTCGCCGGCCGTATGCCCGCCTGAATATTATCTTCCATGCGCCGGATCGATGCGGCTCGCCTGAGGGATTCGATAAACGCTCTTTGGGAGTGCTCGAGAGCAATATCACGCTCCCCGATGCCATATTTTTCGACAACCAACTGACGTAATTGGTAGTTTTTGGCGAGTTGCTGGCGAAATTCGGCTTCGGTGATGCCGACGTCGGCGAGATAGAACGCGTAGACGTCTTCGCTAGGAAGTTTGGCCTTGAATGCGCGCAATTCGGCGTCCACGACGCTCGGCGTGACCTCCACACCCGAATTGGCCACCGCTTGGTCGGCCAGGGCTCGATCGATCAGGCGCTCCAGGGTCTCAACCTTGAGCGACTGTACCGCTTCGTGCGGCGCCTCTTTGCCGGCCAACGTCCGCGCGCGCAGTCGCATCTCCTGGTTAAACTCGGCCGCCGTGATGATCTTCCCGTTGACCTCGGCGACTGGCCCGACCGCCCTAAACGGCAGGTCGTCACTGGATATATGTTGGGGGCTCATATGCTCCTGGGGGGCTTGGGCAGGCGCAGCATCGTGTTTGGCGCTGGAGGGTCTATCCGGGCTCGACGCGGTGGCACAGCCGTGCGCGACAAGCTGCGCGCCGATGAGCGCGACGAAGAGCAGCGACGATTTCAGATGACGCATGAGACACTCCATTTTTTATAAATAGTCGAAACAAAGAAGCCGGCCACCAGGTTTGGTGGCCGGCTTCAGAGGCTGGGCGCTTAAAGAAACAGCGCCTCAGGCTGCTTATTTGCCGAGCGACGGCTCTTTAAGCTTAAGCTCACCGGCCTCGCCGCCGGCGCCTTCTTTTTGCTGTTGCTGCTTCTTGATTTGCTCTTGGATCTGCTGCTGGAGCTGCTGCTGCGGGTCCATGCCCACCGGCGCGCCGCCTTCAGGAGCGGTCGCGTTGATCTTGATATTGTCTTCTTTCTTCTCGATCTTGGCGTCCTTTTTGAGGTCTTCCAGCAGCTTGGTCATGGCGTCCATGAATTTCTGGCGCTCAAGCTGGGCGATCAACATCTCTTTGGCTTCGTCGAAGCTGGTGGTGCCGGCTTCTTTTTTGTCGACAACCTGGATGATGTGGAAGCCGAAGTCGGAGCGCACCGGGTCCGAGATTTCGCCGGCCTTCATGGCGAATGCGGCTTCTGCGAATTCCGGGACCATGCGGGATTTCTCGAAATATCCCAGGTCGCCGCCGCGGCTGGCCGTGGGGCCTTCGGATTTTTCTTTGGCCAGGGCCTCAAAGTCGGCGCCGGGCTTTTTGGCCTCTGCGGCGATCGCGTCGGCGCGCTTTTTGGCGTCGGCGACCGTCGCTTCATCGGCGTCTTTTTTGACGTTGAGCAGGATATGACGGGCGTGAACCTGGGCGCCGTGCGAGTAGCGGTCCTTGTTCTTGTCATACATTTCCTTGGCTTCTTTCTCGGTGGCTTCGCCGCCGTACTCTTTTTTGAGGAGTTCGCGAAGCTGGCGGTCTTTGCCGATATTCTCGCGCATCTTGGCTTCGGTCAGGCCGCGCTGCTCGAGGAATTTCTCGTACTCCTCTTTATTGGGCAGGCGCTCTTTGAACTTCGCCATTTCAGCGTCGATCTCTTCGGTGCTGACCTCGACCTTGGCCTTCTCCAGGGCCGCGTCGATAAGCTTCATGTCGATCAGGCGGTCAAGCGTGTTGCTCTTGAGCATCTGCGCGATCTGCGGGGTCACCGCCTGGCCGGGCATCATGCTGGTGGTCAGCTTGATGGCCTCGTTGAAATCGTCGGCGGTCACTTCAGCGCCGTTGACGACGGCGACCGGGCCGGTGGCTTCCACAGGAAGCTGGTCGGCTTCGGCCTTCTCTTCGCCCTCTTTCTCGTCAGCCTTTGCTTCGGTGGCGTCGGTCTTGGCGGCTTCTGCGGCGCCCTTGTCTGCGGCGTCCTCTTTGGAGCAACCAACCGAGAGTCCCAATCCAGCAATCAGCGACAGCGTCAAAATAATTTTCTTACAACGGCTCATAAATGCTCCTTGAAGTTTGTTTAAGATGCTAAAAACACGCTCGTCCTACAACGCGAGGAAGTTTTGGGTCAAGCGCACTAGGCGCCGAGGCGCGTGGCGGCGCGGTAAAACCTAGCGAATGACGTCCATTCCCCACTGAAGGACTGAGTCTAAGAGTTTTGCGTACCAGCGCATGACCCAACCCAACACGGCCCCGAGCGTGTCTATTCCGGGCAATCCGCGCAGCGGCTCCAAAAACCAGGTCGAGCTGCGGTAGAGTTCGCGAATCAGGTCGTCTGGCCCCATGGCGTGGGCGACCAGCGCCGCGGCGAGGGAGAAGAGGATCCAGAGGCGAAAGAAGCTATAGCGCCAACTTCCTCGGGCCGACAAAATCGACCAGGCCAGCGCCGCGATCATGGGAATGAGCCCCAGCAGCAGGCGAATCGCGAAGTCGTATTTATAGAGTTGCGCGCCTAATAAGATAAAACAAAACAGCGCGATCAGCGGCGCGATGCACGCCTCGGCCCATTCCAGCGGGGTGTCCGGGGTGCGAAAAAAATCCTCTACGGGGGCATCGCGCCCGGTCTTTTGGAAGGCCTGGGCGCTCGACGCGCCCTGGTGGCGCTGCTGTTTTTTCCAATCCACGTCGATCGACGGGGGGTTCTGGGCGTCGGCGATGATTTGCTCGGCGCGCGCGCGTTGGGCGGCCGCCGGCGAGCCAGGGGGCGGGCGCCCCGGGTCGCCCAGGGCGGGCGCGCTAAACCCGGGCTGGTGGTGCAATTGGGCGCGCACCGGATCGAGGTGGGGGACGCTGCCGCCCATGGCGTCCTCGAGTTGAAAGCGCATCGCGTTCAACTCTTCGAGCACCTGATCGGCGGAGCGATAGCGTTTGCTCGCGTCTTTCTCGATGAGGCGCGCGAGCACGGGGCGAAACGGCGTGGGCACCAGGTGAATCTCCGCCAACTGCAGCGGATGTGGTGAGACGTGCGCGCTCACGGCGCCCTCGACATCGTCGGCTTTGACCGCGCGCTCGCCGGTGAGCATCTCGTACATCAAAAGTCCGAGGGCGTAGAGGTCGCTCCAGGGGCCGACGTTCTGGCCGCGCGCCTGCTCCGGGGCGATATAGCGCGGGGTGCCGACCGCCATGCCCTCGCGCGTGAGCTCCTCGAGCGGCGCGTCATCGAGCTGCTTAAGGAGCTTCGCGGTCCCGAAGTCCAGGACCTTGACCAGGTAGTCGTCTCGCTCCGGGGCGAGCATGATATTGGCGGGTTTTAGGTCGCGGTGGATGATGCCGCGGTGGTGGGCAAGTAGCAGCGCCGAGGCGATTTGCTCACAGATGGAGACGACCTTGATGGGGTCGATGGGCCCCTGCTCCATCACCACGTTGAGCGGCTGGCCGTCGACATATTCGAGGACCATAAAGAGCAAGCCGCTGCTGGTCTGGCCGAAGTCATAGATGCCGATGATATTGCGGTGCACCAGGGCGCTGATGATCTTCATCTCGCGCCGGAACCGCGCGATCTGGGTCTCCCCGATCATATGCCCCTGCTCGGGCAAAGCCTTGATCGCCACGCGCTCGCCGGTGTCCAGGTCGATGGCGCTAAAAACAGCCCCAAATGAGCCCGCGCCGACTTCCCTTTCGATGCGATATTTTCCGAGGAGTGTGTCCCCGATTTCGATATTATTTGGCATACCCAATGATCTTGGTCTGAGAGATTAAGGTGCGGCAAATAGTCAAAAAGCTGGCGTGCGCGCGGGTCGCTGGTGACGCGGTGCGGTCGACGGGTCACATACCGGCTGCGGCGCGAAAGGCCGCGGCGAGTACGAGCGCCAGTTTCGACGTGAGCGTGTCCAGCCACGAGAACGGCGCGACCGCCGGAAGCTTGGCTAAGAACCAGGTCGGGTCGGACTCGAGCGCCTTGGCTGTATCGGCCGGGTCGATGAAGAGGCCGGCGATAAAGATCAGAGCGCTGAAGATAATCAGGTTGCGCGCGACCGGGCTAAGCCAGCGCTGGGCGAAGTCGCCGCCCACCACCCGGGTGCCCGAGAAGCGACTGGCGAGCACCGCTACCGCGAGCATCGCCGCACCGGCGGCCCACTTGGCCGAGGTCGATTGTCCGACCATCATGGCACTAAGGATGAGAAATCCCAAATAGGCGCCCGCAAATCCGGTGAGGACGAGCAACACGCGCTGGCCGATGACGCCCATGTCGATGCCGCGGGCGTCGCGCTCCTGCTCCATGGTGCGGCCGGCGGGGGCATTCGAGGCGTGGGAGCGCCGGGAGTTTTGCGCGCTGCGGTTCAATTGACGGCGTTGGCGCTCGGCCTGGCGGCGCTGGCGGTCGATGGCGTCGAGATCGAGATCGAGCTCATCTGTGCGCAGTGATGGGACCGGCGTGGTCGCGCGCTGCGCGCGTCCTGGCTGAGTTTTTCGAAGCGACGGGCGAGGCGCGGCGGGCCTGGCCGTGCGCTGAGGCGCCTCGTCGGGATGGTGCGGGACTTCGATATAGTTGCGGCCCGAGAATACGTCGGGCACCGAGGACTCTTCGCCGAGCGAGCTGACCAGCCCCTCGGGCGCACCGGCCTGGACCGTGGGGCGCTTAAAAATCTGCGCGCCCGGGGCCGCGTCTCGCGGCGCCAGGGCATCCAAGAACTCGCGCACCGTGGCGAAGCGCTCCTGCGGCGCGCGCGCGGTGGCCTTTAATACGATCTTTTGCATCTCGGGGCGAAGCCGTCCGAGGTTGGGGAACGGCAGCGGGCCGTCGTCGAGATGCTCGCGCACGACCGCGGCCACGCTGGTGTGGGCGATTGGCGGGTCGCCGGCGAGCATCTGATAGAGCAGCAGCCCCAGGCTATAGAGGTCGCTGGCCGGGGTAACTGGCTGGCCGAGGACCTGCTCGGGGCTCATATAAATAGGCGTGCCGATAAACTGGGTGGATCGCGGCTCGTCGGGGGCCTGGCGGGCCGACGACTCGTCGAGCAATTTCGCCACGCCGAAGTCCAGGACCTTCACGAAGTCCGGCTCGCCGTGCATCTCGGTGAGCATGATATTGGAGGGCTTCAGGTCGCGGTGGACAATGCCATAGGAGTGGGCTTCGTCCAGGCTCTTCAAGATCTGGCGGGCGATATGAATGGCGCGCGTCTGGCTGAACGGGCCCTGGGCGTCAATGGTGTCGCAAAGGGTCTGGCCATCGAGGTATTCGAGCACCATATACGCGAGGTTCTGGTCGGTGTGACCAAAGTCAAAGATGGTGACCGTGTTGGGGTGGCGCAGGCGGCTGACGATTTTGACTTCGGTGACGAATCGCTGGGAGACGTCCGGGCGCGCGCGCACCACGGAGGGCTTCAGGCATTTAAGCGCGACGTCGCGGCCCATGACTTCGTGGCGCGCCTTGACGACGATCGCGAAACTACCGGTACCAAGCTCGTTTAGAATCCGATATTTCTGCTCGAATAGCCTCCCCGGCACGAGCTGCGCTCTAAGGTGACTGTCGGGAACCGGCGTGGACATGAATAACTCGTAGGGGGCTGACCGCTGGCAAGCGCAGCATCGTCGGTGGGTGGAAAACGAACATCGAAAATAGCCTAGCACCCACGCCGCTCTGGCTTCAACTGCCGAGTGTTTTTTAAGGAGTGACTGCGGGTCCGCCCGGGTCGCGGATAAAACAAAAAAAACTCCGCGCACATCGGTCGATGTGCGCGGAGTTCTTCTACAGGTGCAGCGGAGCGCGGCCTCCGGGGCGGCCTTTAATCAGGCGCGGGCTCCCCGAAGGACGCGGTCGGTACGGGGGCTTACATCATGCCGCCCATGCCGCCCATTCCGCCCATGCCGCCCATTCCACCCATGCCGCCCATCGCGGCGCCAGCAGCGTTATCGTTGTCGCTGGGCTTCTCGGCGATCATGGCTTCGGTGGTGAGCATCAGGCCGGCGACGCTGGCTGCGTTCTGCAGCGCGGTGCGCGTCACTTTGGCCGGGTCGATGACACCCGCTTCGATGAGGTCTTCGTAGACGTCGGTCGCGGCGTTATAGCCGTAGTTGCCGTCTTTGGAGAGGACTTCACGGATGACCAGCGAGCCTTCGATGCCCGCGTTGTGCGAGATCTGGCGAATCGGCTCCTCGATGGCGCGGCGGATGATGGAGACACCGAACTGCTCGGCGTCTTTGGCTTCGACCTTGTCGAGGTATTTGATGGTGCGAAGGAAAGCCACGCCGCCGCCGGGGACGATGCCCTCTTCGACTGCTGCGCGGGTCGCGTTGAGAGCGTCCTCAACACGCGCTTTCTTCTCTTTCATCTCGATCTCGGTCGCGGCGCCGACTTTCATCACGGCAACACCACCCGAAAGCTTGGCGAGACGCTCCTGGAGCTTCTCACGGTCGTAGTCGCTGGTGGTCGTCTCCATCTGCGCCTGAATCTGGGCGATACGCGCCTTGATGTCGGCTTTGGAGCCTTTGCCCGAGACCAGGACGGTGGCGTCTTTGGTGATGGTGATGCTGGCAGCCGAGCCCAGGTCGGTGAGCTTGGTGGCTTCAAGCTGCATGCCGCGGTCTTCGCTGATGACCTGCGCGCCGGTGAGCACGGCGATGTCTTCGAGCATCTGCTTGCGACGGTCGCCGAAGCCCGGCGCTTTGACGGCAGCCACGTTGAGGACGCCGCGCAATTTGTTGACGACCAGGGTCGCCAGCGCTTCGCCGTCGATGTCTTCGGCGATGATGAGGAGCGGACGGCTTCCCTGCTGGTGGACCTGCTCAAGCACGGGAAGCAGGTCTTTCATGGCGCCGATCTTCTTGTCATAAAGAAGAATGAGCGGGTCATTCATGACCGTTTCCATGCGCTCGGAATCGGTGACGAAATACGGCGAGAGGTAGCCGCGGTCGAATTGCATACCTTCGACGAACTCGAGCTCGTCGATAAGGCCCTTGGCTTCTTCGACCGTGATGACGCCGGACTGGCCGACTTTCTCCATCGCTTCTGCGATGAGGTCGCCGATCTGGCTGTCGTTATTGGCCGAGATGGTGCCGACCTGGGCGATTTTCGCGCGGTCGTTGGTGCGAACGGCCTGCTCCGCGATGCCTTCGACGACGGCGGCGACGGCTTTGTCGATGCCGCGTTTGATGCTCATCGGGTCGTGACCGGCGGCCACGAGCTTGGAGCCTTCGCGGTAGATGGCCTGGGCAAGCACGGTTGCGGTGGTGGTACCGTCACCGGCGGTGTCGGAGGTCTTGGAGGAGACCTCTTTGACGAGCTGGGCGCCCATATTCTGGAAGCGATCTTCGAGCTCGACCTCTTTAGCGACCGTCACACCGTCTTTGGTGATGATGGGCGCGCCGAAGCTCTTCTCGATGACGACGTTGCGGCCCTTCGGTCCGAGGGTCACTTTTACGGCGTTGGCGAGGGTGTTGACACCCTGGAGGATTTGCTGGCGAGCACGTGCGTCGAAAATAATTTCTTTTGCAGACATATTTAAACTCCTAAGTTCTATCGTTTTATATCGAAGATTCGGGTTCTAGACGGTGCCTTCGAGGCACCGTTTAGCCGAGGCGCAATCAATCGTTGACGACAGCCAGGATCTCGTCCTCGCGAAGGATCAACATCTCCTCGCCTTTGACGGTGATCTCGGTGCCGGAGTAGCTGCCGAAGAGGACTTTGTCGCCTTCTTTGACCTGCATCGTGGCGTTGCTGCCGTCGTCGTTGAGCTTGCCGGGGCCGGCTGCACGCACAATACCCTCAAGCGGCTTCTTTTTGGCCGACTCGGGGATGATGATTCCACCGGCGCTCTTCTCGTCGCTGGCAACACGCTGAACCAAAACTCGATCGTAAAGTGGCTTGACGTTCATTGGAACTCCTTTTGCTTCGTTAAATAAGAGGTGATTACTACCAAACAAATGCTTCGAAATTGTCTCTCCAAGAGTGTCTCGGGGAGACGCTGGACAAAAATATGAGAGTCTCTCGGGCCAGTCGCTGGCCGATTAGCACTCGACGGTCGAGACTGCTAATCTGGCTGGATTTATAGTTACGTCTTCATCAAAGTCAAGCGATGAAGATGAAGATTTTTAGACCTTCTTTTGGGGCGATTCAGCCGGAAAGACAAAAGCAGCCACTGGTCGGCGCACGATGCCCTGAGTTGGGCGCCGGGCGCGCCGGCTCCTGCTATCGGGGGCAAAGAGTGCGCGCGCTCCAAGCAGAGTCAAGTCGTAAGGGGGATTTAATTTTGCTTCTTTTTTGAAAGTCTAATAAAATCAGCGGCTTGGGGTGTTCGCATTGAGAGGCCGATCTCTCAATATTTGCCAGGATAGGTGGCGGCGAGATGTATGAGCCGGCCCTGCCCCCCACTGATCAGCTTGACGACGTTGGCGGTGTCACTATGCTCAGCGGCGCGCTTACGCCCCATCTTATTAATTTACATCTTGTGAGAGTCAGACCGTTGTCCAATCAAACCCCCAACGCATTTAAAGATCTGCACGAAACCGCCGCCCGAGTTCGCCGCAGCGCGCGCGTGCTCGCCTACCAGTCGGCGGCGGCTAAGAATGACGCGCTCGCCCACGTGGCGGCATCGCTTCGCGCGTCGGCGCCGTCAATACTCGAGGCGAACCAGAAGGACCTGGTGCGTGGGCGAGAAAAAGGTCTCGACGCCGCGTTCCTTGACCGCCTTGAGCTCACCACAGAGCGGATCGAGGGGATGGCCGCCGCAATCGAAGAGGTGATCGCCCTCTCCGACCCGGTCGGGCGCGTCGATTCCACCTGGGTTCGCCCCAATGGGTTGCGTGTGGGTAAGCGGCGAATTCCGCTGGGGGTCATTGGCATTATTTATGAGTCGCGCCCCAACGTCACCAGTGACGCGGCCGCGCTTTGTCTGAAGAGCGGCAACGGTGTGATTCTCAAGGGCGGCTCGGACGCGTTCGAGTCAAATCGGGCCATCTACGCCGCGATCCGCGCGGGGCTCGAGGCGAGCGACTTGCCGGCTGAGGCCGCCGCCGCGGTCGGATTTGTCGACACCACCGATCGCGCCGCGGTCGGTGAGTTATTAAAGCTTGAGAAATTCATCGACGTCATTATCCCCCGCGGCGGTCACAAGTTGATCCGCTACGTCACCGAAAACTCCCTGATTCCGGTCATCAAACACGACCACGGGATTTGCCACGGCGTCGTCGACGGCTCGGCGCGCGCCGAGGTGGTCGACGCGGTTATTTTAAACTCGAAGGTCGCGCGCCCGGGCGTGTGCAACGCGATGGAGACCCTTCTGGTCCTGGAGAACGCCCGCCAGACGCATCTTCCTCGCTTGCTTGGCCTGCTGGCGGATGCCGGCGTGAGATTGCACCTCTGTGAGAAGTCCCTCGCCGCGGCGAAGGCCGCGGGTCTTGGGGCCGACAGCTATGTTGCGGCGACCGAAGATGACTATCACGCCGAGTATTTGAGCCTGGAGCTGGCCGTGGCGGTGGTCCCGGACCTCAGCGCGGCCATCGCGCATATCCGCACCTATGGCTCCAATCATACCGAGATTCTATTGACCGAAGACTATAGCCAGAGCGAGCGTTTTCAGCTTGAGGTGGACAGCTCGGTGGTCATGATTAACGCGTCGAGCCGCTTCAGCGACGGCGGTCAGTTGGGGCTCGGCGCGGAGATTGGCATCAGCACCTCGAAGATGCACGCGTACGGCCCGATGGGGATCGACGAGTTGACGACCACGAAATTTGTGGTGCTCGGCGCCGGGCAAATTCGCGACTAGAATTTTAGACGCATCCGGCATAATGATGGCGCCACGCGAATATTATTTGCTTTCTATTTGCTATAGTGTTTAGAAGGCCGGTAATAACCGCTGTATCTTAGAAGATTTAGATTTTTTGAGTTTTTCAGACATATCAAACGTTCTCAGAAACACCTGAAGTCATAACGCGTGTAGAACAAACGCATTTTCCGTCCAGGAGACGAATGAGTAAGGACACCCCGATGACCACCGAATTAGAAGAGGAAAGCACTCCCATGAGCGACCCTAGCCGACAAGGTGGCCCGGATAATTATACCCTTGAAGGGACCGATGGCGTCGACACCGAGCTGCTGGCTCGCGACGTGGTTCACCTGACCTGGGACCTCAAAGGCCTTAATTCCTGCGCGATCGATGTGCGCGGTCGGGTGAGTTATACCGACTTCGTGATCGTCTGCACCGCCACCGCTGACCGTCACGTCCAGGCAATCGCCCGGCACGTGATGAACAGCCTTGGGGCCGCCGGCTTTGACTCGCTGGGCTCCGAGGGGCTCGACTCGGGCAATTGGGCGCTGGTCGACTTCGGCGACGTCGTTTTACATATCTTCAACGGCGAAGCTCGCCGTGAATATGACCTTGAGCGGGTCTGGGTCGACGCACCCAAGCTTGAGTTTGAGGATGCGCCCAAAGACCTCTACGGGCATTTCGAATTGCAGCAATTCTGATGTCGCTGAATCTCAGCGATGATACGGCTCGCCGCGGATGATACTCATCGCCCGGTAGAGCTGTTCAGCCAGCATCATCCGCGCCATTTCGTGGGGCAAGGTCATCTTCGCCAAAGACAGGCGACGTTGGCATTGCCCCCGAAAGGTCGGGTCCAACCCATTCGCGCTGCCGATATAAAAGCTGACATAGCGCGTCCCCGAGATCATCCATTCGTTTACCCATTGGGCAAATTCACGGCTCGTGAGCTGCTTGCCGCGCTCGTCGAGCGCGACCTCGATCGTGCCCTCTGACGAGGCACTCCGCATCCACTCCGCTTCCTCGACCAGGCCCTTCTGCAGGTTCTGCGAGGTCAGGCGGGACTCCCGGACCTCGATCTCTTCAGCCGGCAGATAGTGGACCAGCCTGCCCATATAATCATCGGTCAGGTTTCGAAACGAATCATTTCTCATCTTGCCGACTGCTACGATTTCAAATTTCACAGATTGCCTCTTTAAAACCCGTTTCGCCGGGTTTTATGGGGGGATTTCGGAATTTCCACGCAACAATTCCCACAAAATTGTCGAAAACTAAAGGGAGGCGACGCGCAAAGACGCGGCCTGTCGCCACCCGATTGGGTTCGATACACGTGGGACGATGCGATGAAAAAGTTGGCATTATTGGAGACGTCATATCGATGGCTGCGCCAGGCCGGCGATGCCGCGGCGCGCTTGGTTTTCCCGCCGCAATGTGCGGTTTGTGATGCGTATCTCGAGGGCGCTTTGTCATTTTGTGCGCGCTGCGACTACGCCATCTTCCCCCTCAAGGAGCCGCGGTGTTCGGTGTGCGGCGAAACTCGCGAGGTCTCGCCAGGGGCGTACGCGAGCGAGGATGCCTTGTGTCCGCAGTGCGTCGAGGCGCGGCCGAAATTTGAGCGCGCGCGGGCGTATTGGGAGTATTATGGCAGCGTGGCCGACGCGATTCAGCGGGCCAAATACGGCCAAAGGCTATGGATCGTGCGAAACCTCGCCGCGGAGCTCGGGCCCTGGTTTCGGGCCGAAATCGCCAGCATTACTGACGCGTGTGGGCGGAGCGCGATCGCTGAGCTCGCGCCCGCGCTGCTCATCACTTACGTGCCGATGCACCCGGGCGATCTGCGCGCGCGCGGCTTCAACTTCGGCAATCTATTATTGCGCGCCTGCCTGAAGTCGGCGGGGATAAAGCCTGAGATTCGCCGACTGGTCATCAAGACCCGCCGGACCCGCTCACAGGCCGGCCTGGGGCATCTCGACCGTCGCATTAACCTGCGCGGCGCGTTTGAGGTCGACCCGCGCGTCGACGTCCGCGGTCGCGCGGTGCTGCTCTTCGACGACGTGCTTACCACCGGGGCGACCGCCAACGAGGTCGCTAAGACGCTGCGACAGGCCGGCGCCTCAAGAGTTTTTGTGCTCAGCGCGGCCCGCGCGCTGAAATACTGACGCGGTGAACTTCGCCCCCAGTGGCAGGTTTGGGTGATTGATTTTGGCGTGATTTCGACGCGCCGAGGCTTGGCTTTTATTCCCGGTTTCCGCTAGATTAGGCGAGGTCAACTATTATGAATTGATAAAGGATCATTAGATGATAGCGCATAATAAATTCCGTTTCCGCCCCATGCTCGTCGCGATCATCGTTACGCTATTTTGCGGGTATACCGCCGGTTGTAGCGACGACTCGACGGGGAAAGATGGCGACAATAATCGTTGCGGTCCGGACGAGGTTTTTAACCCGCTGCAGGGGTGTGTTTCGTCGCGCGTTGACCCGCGGGACGACGCCGGCGTAGACGACACCCAGAACGCGGATGTCTTCGTCCCGCCGGACGTCGTTTACGACCCGGACGCAAATACCGAGGTGGACGTCAGCGACGATGAACGTTGCTCGCCCGAGTTAGATAGCGACGGCGACGGGCTCTCCAACGAGTGCGAATGCCGACTTGGCACCGACCCGGGGAATTCCGACACCGACGGCGACGGCGTGCCCGACGGCGTTGAGGACGCGAACCAGAATTGCGTCTATGACGTCGGCGTCGAGAGTAACCCGCGCGAGGCCGACACCGACCATGACGGGCTCGACGACGGCCAGGAGCGCATGAACGGGACCGATTTTCTTAACCCGGACACCGACGGTGATGGCGTCTACGATGGCGCGGAGGTCGCCAGCGGATGCATGAACCCGCGGGTGGCTGACACCGACGGAGACGGCATTCCCGATGGCGTCGAAGACGCCAATAAGGACGGAATGCTCGGTGTGTGTGTCGACCGGGTATACTCGGCAGAATGCGCTCAGGGTGAGTCGGACCCGTGCAGCGCCGACACCGACGGCGACGGCGTGCCCGACGGCGAAGAAGCCGCCTATTTGGACTGCTCGGCCGCACAGACGGATGCCCTGGTCGCCCCCCAACTGGTCGTGAATAGCACGGGCAATTATCAGTTGGCCCTGCCGCTGGGCGTTGCGGTCGCGCAGGCGACCGCGCTCACCACCGGCAGCGCGCACGCGTTCAATGATGTGCCGAATAAATATGCCGGATTTGTTGGGAGTTGGACGACCTCGACGTCGGTTGAGACGGCGCTTCGAGACGAGGTCTTCAATAAAATTCGCGGCATGTATCCGGGGTCGACCCTGCGCGATGAAGGCCAGCGAACCACCACCCATGACAATCATCCCGCGGTGGTTCAGGCGCAGGTTGAGCTCCACGGTATCACTGACCTGAGTCAGGCGCGCGACGAGATTATGGCCAAGTTGGCCGGTGGCGTCGCGTCGCACTCGTTGTCGGGAACGTTCCCGGCGGCGACCACGCCGAACCCGCTCATCTTCACCTTCGAGGTGATTCGCCGCGGCGTCAGCGCCTACGTCGTGTCCGGCGCGGTGGCTCGCCAGTCCGAGTTGGTCGATAACGCGATGAGCACGGGCTTTCTTATTTCGGATATCACCGGCGGTTCGGCGGTCGCTGAGGCCGGCGAAACCCTGGTCGAGCAATGCGTCTCGTATAAGGTGAGCAGTCGCCCGCAGGTGGACTTTATTTGGATCATCGACTCTTCCGGGTCGATGTCCGATGAGATTCGCCAGGTGCGGCAATTCGCCGATAGCTTCGTCGCGATTCTGCAGGCCAGTGACGTTGACTGGCGCCTGGCGGTGACGTCGGGGACCTGCGACGCGATCGCCGATGACCCGGCGGTGAGCCCCGACGCCAAGGCGTTTTTGGGCGGCAGCGGTATGGGCCAGGGCTGCCCCTCCGAGATGCCCGACTTGCCGTTCCCCATGCCGGTCCCGATTTCGTTTACGCCTTATAAAAACGGTAAATTATGCGATTTGAACGGGGCAAACTTCACCCGTGACCCGCAGAAATTTAAGGATTGCGTCGATAATATCGCCAATGACGAGAGCCTCGAGTTCACGATGAGCATCGCGGTGCCGACCATCGACCGCGCCCTGCCCCGCATGGACGATAATCCGCTGAAGCTGCGCCCCGACGCCGCGGTGGTTGTGATCTCGGTCACCGATGAGTTCGACGAATATGTCCAAAATCAGATGGGCTGGACCGACACCGGCAATGGCGGCAGCGGCGGCGGAAACGACCCGACCCTTGACCCTAATTTTGACTCCGCCCAGCTCGACCTGGTCCTGGCGCCAATCGTCGGGTATTTGGACCGCCCCAATGTCGACGCCACCCTGTTTGGGATTCATTGGATCGCCGGCGAAGCCTGCTCCTCGGCGTCTGAGGCGGCCGCCGGGATTGGCCGCGTCGCCGAGGCCACGGGCGGCTCCTCTGGCAGCGTCTGTGCGGCGAACCTCGACGGCACGTTGACCGACATCGCCAACGCCGCGGTCGGGCTCTCGTCGGGCATTCGCCTGCGCGGAACGCCGGCGCCCCCGAGCATCGCGCCGAAAATCGGCGAGGTGAACTCCGGTCAGATCATTGAGGCGACCCGCAGCCGAGCCGATGGCTGGGACTATGATTCCCTGGTCAATCGCGTCCTCTTCGACGGCCCGACGCCGCTGCGCGACCAGGACCGCGTGGTCGTCCCCTATTTGCGCTGGGACGGCAGCCTCGACGAATGTCGCAGCGACGCGGATTGCCCGCGCGGCATGAAGCTAACCTGCATCGACAATATGTGCCGCTGATGCGCTGAAATCGCGGAGCGCATCTTTATAAAGCCGACGCCGGGAGAAATCCCGGCGTCGGCTTTTTTGCGCGTTTCGGGGCAGCGTGTGGCCGTGAATCAAGCGCGGAAATAAAGCGTTGAGATACGCTGTTTTATACGCACCGTTGCATGCGCGGCGAGTTCACTGTCGCTTCGGAACTGGTTGCGCGCCGCCGCACTCCCCGTTGGGTTGTGCGATTAACCCGGCGATGGGACGGTGAATATAATATTGACTATCCATAGCGCTCAGTTCTCACCGAGAAAATTAGCGTGATTTCGGGGGCGCGTCGCAGCGAAGGTACCCAAAATGAACCCAGCATTGCTCTTAAACGCGACCTATGAACCCTTAAGTATCGTCTCCTGGAAAAAAGCCATCACCCTGCTCATCCTGGGCAAGGCTGAGATGCTCGCCGAGCAGTCCAGCGTGGCGCGCTCGGCCACCCAGATCTTCAAGCTCCCCGCGGTGCTCCGGCTGGTCCGGCGCGTGAGCGTCCCGCGCAGTCGCGTGCAATTCTCGCGCGACAACGTCTACCGGCGCGACGGCTACTGTTGTCAATATTGCGGGGATCAGTTTATGAAGGAAAAACTGACCTTTGACCACGTATTGCCGCGCAGTCGCGGCGGGCGAGCGACGTGGAAGAATATCGTGGCTTCCTGCCAGCCGTGTAACCTGAGCAAGGGCAATCGCACCCCGGAGGAGGCCCAGATGCCGCTGCTTAAGCAGCCAGGCGAGCCGCGATGGTGGCCCTTTTCGACCAGCAGCGCTAATTTCGAGAAGCATCCCGAGGCGTGGCGCCCCTATCTGTGGACCTAGCGCGTCGGGATGCCGCTTTAGAGTGTTATTCCCGACTACCCAGCAGGTTTTTCGATGACAGTCCGCGTCGCAGTGCTCTCCGACATCCACGCAAACCCATTCGCCCTGGCGGCGGTGGTCGATGATATCGCCCGGCAAAATGTCGACGAGGTGATCGTGGGCGGAGATATGGTTGGGCGAGGCCCGCTCGGCAGCGAGGTTGTGGCGCGGATTCAGGACCTGGGGTGGCCCGGCGTGCGCGGAAATCACGAGGATTATACGCTGAATTTCCGCCGCCAAAATGTGGAGCCCGACTGGCTCACCGCGCGCGAGTGGGCGGCGTCGCGCTGGATGGCGGCCGAGCTTTTGCCCGACCAGATCGACTTTATCGACACCCTACCGTTTACCCTCGCCGCCAGCGGTGACGCATCGCTGCGCGTCTTTCACGGCAGCCCCGACTCGCATTGCGAAGGCCTTGGGGTCTGGACCGACAACGCGATCATCGAGAGTCATTTTAATAAGATCGAAGAGTCGGTGTTGGTCTGCGGGCATACCCACCGGCCGATGGTGCGCGAGACGCCCGGCGGGCTGGTGGTGAACGTCGGCTCGGTCGGCCTGCCCTTTAACGGCGACCCGCGGGCGCAATACGCCATCTTTACGCAGAAGCGCGACCATTGGGAGGTCGAACTTCGCCAGGTCGACTACGACCGCGAGGCGTTTTTGAAGACCTATAAGACCACCGGGTTTATGGACGCTGGTGGTGTCACCGCCGAACTCTTAACCCATGAGATTCGCCACGCGCGCCCCTTTCTGGTGCCCTTTATCAAATGGTCGGAGGCGACCGGGCGCGAGCCGGCGGATATGGACGCGATGCCCGAATTCCTCGAGGTCTTTCGCCCCGGGATGTCCAAGCGCGACTTCATCAAAATGATCACGCCAGGCTGAGCGACGCCCGGCGATCTTATTGGTTCAGCTCCGCTTCGAGCGCGGCGTAGCGCGTGTCGATGGCGTCGAGCTCGCTGCCCAACTCCTCCCACATCTCCATCAACGCTTCGGTCTCATCGGCGGCCTGCTGATAGGCGATATTCGTGCGCGTCAGGCGCTCGGCGTCGTCGTAGATCGCGGGGTCCGCCAGCTCCTGCTCGAGCTCGGCGTGGCGGGCCTCAGTCTCTTCGATCTTGCGCTCAACTTCTTTGAGCTTCTTGCGCAGCGCGCGGGTCTCGGTGTCGCGCTCGCGGCGCAGCTCGGCGCTGCGCTGGCGGATCTCTTTATGGCTGAGCTGCGCCCCCGCGGCGCTCGGGGCCGGCGCGCTCGCTGACTTCGTGTCATCAGCGGTGGAGTCGCCGAAATCCTGGCTATGCTTCCAGCGATAGTAGTCGTAGTCGCCGTCGTATTCGGTCAGCGTGCCATCCTCGATATGCACGACCTTGGTGACGACCTCGTTGAGGAAATAGCGGTCATGAGAGACGACGCAGAAGGAGCCCTGGAAGCGGATCAACGCGCGCTCAAGCATCTGGCGTGACGCGATATCGAGGTGGTTAGTGGGCTCGTCGAGCAGCAAGAGGCCGGCGGGCTCCAGGAGCATCTTGGCCAGCGCCAGCCGGCTCTTCTCGCCACCGGAGAGCACCGAGATCACCTTATCGACGTCGTTGTCGCCAAACTTAAATGCGCCGAGCACCGAGCGGATGCGCGGGAACGCGTCGGGGCTCGCGCTCGCCTCCATCTCGGCGAAGACGGTGCGGTTCAGGTCGAGCTGGTCCACGGAGTGCTGGGCGAAATAGTTAAACTCGACCTTGCTGCCGTATTCGACCCGCCCTTCGTCGGCCGCAATCTCGCCGGCGAGTAATTTAAGCATCGTGGATTTACCGGCGCCGTTGGGGCCGACCAGCGCGATCTTGTCGTGGCGAAAGACCTGAAAATCCAGCCCCTCAAAGACGACATTATCCTCGTAGGCTTTCTTGACGCCCTCGAGCGCCGCGACTTTTTTGCCGACCCGCGGAGGCTGGGGGAAATCGAAATGAATCGTGGCGTTTGTATCCGGCGGCACCTGCACCAGCTCGATCTTCTCGAGCATCTTGATGCGGCTTTGAACCTGGGCGGATTTGGTCGCTTTATAGCGAAAACGCTCCACAAAATCTTCGATGCGCGCGATCTCGCGCTCTTGCTCGTCGCGCTCGGCCTGCAGGCGCTCGCGCAGCTCATCGCGTTGGAGCAAATAGTCATCGTAGGTGCCGGTAAAGGTGCGCACGGTGCTATTTGCCAGCTCGGCGATCTGGTCGGTGAGGCGGTTTAGGAAGTAGCGGTCATGGCTGATGATGACGACGGTGCCGCTATAATTTTTGAGGTAATTCTCAAGCCACTCCATGCTCTCGAGATCGAGGTGGTTGGTGGGCTCGTCGAGCAGCATCACCTCGGGGGCTTCGAGCAGCAGGCGTCCGACCAGCGCGCGCATACGCCAGCCACCGGAGAACTCCGAGAGCGAGCGCTCGGCGGCCTCCGCGCTAAACCCCAGGCCGCCGGCGATTTGGCGGGCTTTGGCCCGGATCGAATAGCCTCCGCCGCGCTCGAATTGGTCCTGAACTTCGCCGTAGAGCACGCTGAGCTGCTCGGCCTCCTCGCCGGTGGCGTCCACCAGCTTTGCCTGCAGCGCGTTCATGCGCTCCTCCAGGGCGAGCAGCTCGCGCGCGCCGTCGACGATGACGTCGACCACCGAGCCCTCGTGGCTCTCGGTGACCTCCTGAGGCAGATGGCCCACGCGCACATGACGCGGAATCACCACGCGCCCGTCGTCGGGGATTTCCTCGCCGCAGATGATCCGAAAAAGCGTCGATTTTCCGACGCCATTCGCCCCAACCAGCCCGATAATATTGTTGTCGGGGAGTTTCCAGTTGAGCCCCTCGAAAAGAGGGTCGCCGCCATAAGACTTTGAGACAGAGTCGAGTTGAATCATTGACTAACCACTGATACTTTCAAGCTAATAGAAGCCCACACGCACGCCCGCGATGGAGCTGGAATAATGCCGTAAAGCGCGTTAAAACTATTTTTCGGGCGAGTGTTTACTAATTTGGAGCCACGCTAATGCGCCGTTTGCTTATACTGATTATATTGATTCTTTGTTCCGCGCCCGCCCTACCCGCCTTTGCCCAGGATGGCAAGCAGGCGGAGGACGTGGAGAGCGCCGAATCGCAAGTGGTCATGCTCAAATTTATGAGCGTCGACACTGCGCCGGAGATCCTTGAATACCTGAGCCGCACGCTTCAGGAAACCATCGACGCGCATCCGGGGATGAAGGTCGCGTCTCAGAACGACGCGAGCATCAATGAGATGGTGCTCGTTCTGGGCTGCGAAGCTGATAGCACAGATTGCCTGTCGGGACTTAGTGATTTTATCGAGGGAGACCAAATTGCCTTCGGTAGCGTCCGTCAGGCCGAGGGCGTTTATTTGATCAGCCTGAAGCGCTTTGACTTCGGCTCGGGCACCTTCGTCGCCGAGGTCAACGATGCCACCGTGCAGGGAGACCCCGACCAGATCAAAGCGGGCATGAATCGGATCGTCGAGACGCTGGTCTTCGGCGATGTGGGCACCCTGGAGATCAACGCCAGCGGTGGCTCCGACATGCAGGCATACCTCAATGGCGAGAACGTCGGCGCGGTCCCGCTCACCCTTGAGGGGCTGCCGCTGGGCGAGCATACCGTGACCATCCAGAGCGCGGACGGCCGCGAGGAGACGCGTCAGGTGACCCTGAACCGCGATAAAGTCTCGAAGGTCCAGGTCAACTTCACCGGCGAGGCGCCTGCGGTTGCCTCGGGACCCGGTGACGCGAGCGGTTATATCGTGCCGGGTTGGGCCGCGGTCGGCGTCGGCACGGTCGGTCTGGTGGCCGGCGTGATCTCGACGGTCCAATTGTCCAGCTATAGCTCCGAGGCGGACACGATGGTCTGCGGAAATGCTCTGTGTCCGCAGAGCTCGGCCTCGCAGGCCAACCGCCTGCAGACCAATATGGACACGGCTTATACCATGAGCATCGTCGGCTATTCGGTCGCCGCGGTCGGGCTCGCTGTGGGGGGGTATTTCCTCTACAACGGCTACGCCGGCGCTGAGAGCGACGCGCGTCCGGATGTTGGTTCCTCCGACGATGACACCGAGGTTCGCTTTAATTTCGCGCCGCACGCCGACGGCGCTTCGGTGGGCCTGGGCTTCGACTTCTGATCGGCCCTAAGCCGTATCATTGGGCATAAAAAAGAGTGCGCTCGGGAGAGATTCCGAGCGCACTCTTTTTTATTGGGCGGTGAGGCGTTCTTAGAAATTCGTGAAGAACATATTCGGGTGTTTGTTCTGGCTGAGCAGTCCCCGGTAGCTCTTCCACCAGGCGCGAGAAGAGCGGTCGACCACCAAGAGCTGCTCGGCGACCCGTGCGTTGGCCTCGCTCAGGTCCTCAAGGGCGGCGTCGACGGTCTTGCGGATTGGGGCCATCTCATAGGCCTCGATATCGTGGCGAAGCGCGGTCTCGGCGTAGACTTCGCGCAACTTCTCCTGGGCCAAATCGACGCGTGCCTCGGCGGCGTCGCGGCGCAATTCGGCGAGCCGAATTCGCGCCTTGAGCAGCGTATCGAAGCTGTCGGTGACCTCGGCGGAGACGGCGTCCCAGGCATCTCCGGCCATCAGGCGCGCGCGCTGCTGGCGGGCCGCGCGTAACTCCTGGTCGGCGTAGTCATAGCCGCTTCGCGCGATCGACACCGCGTCCTGGGCGTCGGCCACAAAGCGGCGTGACTCCACCGAGATGACCGGGTCGTGGATATCGATGGGCGTGACCGACTGCCCGGCGCAGGCGCTCGTCCCCAAGACGCCGACCGCCAGACAGCCCAGAAGGATGCGCCTTATCGGCGCATTTTGTAACATCAAAATCCGTTTCATCATGGGTCCTCCGATTCGGTTGAGCCGTCCAGACGCGCTTCAAATTTATCCGCCACCTTGCCGAGGCTATAGGTGTTTAGAACCTTCTTCAGGTTCTTGCGGGCCGGCTCGAAGCCGGCTTCTGCGGCGAGCGCGTAGGCGTTAAGCGCGCCTCCCAGATCGCCCACGGCCTCGTTGGCGCGCCCCAACTCATTGAGGACTGCCGAACCGCCACCTGCGTCGACGGCCTTCTTATAGACCAGCCGCGCCGCGTGATAGTTTTGCTTCTCGAAGAAATGCTTACCCAGGGTCGCCAGGCGCTCGAGATCCTCGGGGTTTTTGGCCAACTCCCCGCGCAATTGTTCAAAACCGCCGTCCGGGTTGCTGCGATCTTCTTTGATCGGGTCCATCGGGATCATGATGGTCGTCAATTTCTGGTTTTGCAGGCATTGTCGCACGACTCGCGAGAAATTATAGGAGCTATAAGCCTGCTCGCCGCAGGCCTCGAGGGCCTGTTGAGCGGCGTCATTCAGGGCTTCGGAGCGGGCCTTCATGGCGTCGAGAATATCCTTTTTATCCGACACCGAGATGCTATCGGGCAGGCGGATGTTGAGGAACTTCTTGGCGGCCATCTCCGAGGCGACCGCCAGTCGGCTCAGCGACACAGCGGTCATCGTCGGGCTGCCCTGGCGGGCGGCCTGCAGATAACTTTGCTGGGTCAGGTCGATAAGCGCGATCAACTCCTGGAGCATGTCGAGGTCGCTCGGCGCGGGGTAGGACTCCACGGTCAGACGCATCAACTCAGCCATGCCATAGTGGGCGCGCCCCAGCGCTCCGGGCGAGGCAGACGCCTCGTTGACGAGCACCTCGCTGAACGCGGTTTCGGCGGACTCGGCGTCGCCGCTGGCCAGGTAGGCCAGGCCAAGGCGGGCCTGGTACTCGGGCTCCGAGGAAGATTTATAAGGCTGAAGCGCGGCCACCATTTCGGAGGCTGATTTGTTGCGCTCAAGCAAGATCGCGAGCCCGGAGAGCGCGATGTCTCGCGCCTCTTCCTTGGATTTTCGCACCGCGGTCTCGTAGGTGCCCTGCGCGCTGGCGGTCCTGCCAAGCTCGGCCTCTAACTCGGCGGCGGCCGTCAGAATCAGCGTGCGCTGATCTTCGTTCACCTGCGCGGCGCGCTTGAGATAATCGATGGCCTGGTTGAACTCGAAGCGGGTATTGGCGGTCTGCGCGAGGCTACTATAGATGCCCGGGAGCTGCTCGCTCTGCGGGTATTTTTCGGCGATTTGATTCGCCATCTCGTAGACCTTCGCGGTGTCACCCACCGCGCGGGCGGCCACAAACGCGTTGATCAACGCGCGCTCACCAACTTCGGTGCTCGGGTTCTGCTCGGCGAAGTGAATCAACTGATCCAACCCACCACCGTCTTCGCCGGCGGCCTCAAGCGAGAGTTCGTCAAGCTTGCGCTGCTCGGCGGCCGCCAGGATGCCCTGAACCTCGCCCTTTACGCCGGCGCTGATGGGGCTTCCCTCCGCCAAGAAACGCCGGCTCGCGTACATCAGCCCGTCGAAATCGTTGAGCGTATTATAGCTGTCGAGGGTGAGGTGAACCGCGGCGTCGGCCTCTTCGGTCTGCGGGAATTCGTAGGCCACGGCGGTGAGCCGGTCGATGGCCTGGTTATATTGCCCTTCGTCGTAAAATGTCTGGGCGATGGCGAATTTCACGCGCCGCGCCTTGTCGGGCTCAATGTCGAAGCCGAGCAATTGGCTGCCGACGTTGCGAAGCGTGGCGCGCGCCGTGACTCGGCGATATTTGCTCGGGTCGCGGGTCGTGCGCAGGGATTCCTGCAGGTAGACCACCGCGTCATAGAGCGCGTTTTGCTTGGTGGTCGCGTCTTCGAGCAAGGCGGCCGCCTCGTTGGCGCGGCGCCCTGCCTCGAAGGGTTGTTGGGCGTCGCTCAACACCTCCGCCATATTCAGCAGCATCTCGGCGCGGTGCTCGGACGCCGGGAATGCATCCAGATAGACGTCGTACCCGGCGGCGATGCTCTGGGCCTGGGCGATCTTTTTTTTGGAGCGCGTCTTATGATCGGGGTTTTTGCCCAGGACCTCTTGGGCGCTGGTTAAAAGGTCGCGCGTGTAGGTCTCGAACTCGGCCACCAGGCGCTCGCGTTCTTCGGCGGCGATGGTCGGGCGCGAATAATAGCCGAAGACCATATTGGCGATGAGGCGCGTGTCCTGGCCGATATTGTCGTAGGATTTTTGCTGTTTGAGCGCGCTATAAAAAGAGCGTGCGTCGTCGAGGTGCAGGTCGTTGGCCGCGCCCAGGGCGAGCAACTCGCGCGAGGTGTCGGCGGCCTCGCCGTATTTGCCCATCATGCGGTAGCGCGCGGCGAGGCGGCTGACCGCGGCCAGGTAAGTGGCGCGGTTATAGGCGTGGTCCTGGAAGTACGCCAGGGCGCCCTTGAACGGCTTCTCGCGGCTATAACAATAGGCCATATCGACCAGTGACTCGCGGCGCACGTCGATATCTTGTTGGGTGCCGACCTGCTCGCTGATGCCCTGGGCGGTTTGCTGGGCGGCGGCGCGCTTGGCGACCAATTCGTCCCAGGCCTTCGCGTTCTCGAGGGCGCCCTCGAACTCGACGAGCGCGGACTTGCAGTCGCCCCGGTTCATGCGAATCCAGGCGCGTTTGTAGTGCGCGATGCCGTCGTGGCGGTTCAACTCCGCGTCGACGATCTGGGCGTAAAATTTCTCGGCCTCGGTGAAGTTTTGCTTGTCGAAATGATAGTCGCCGAGGACCAGGAGCGCGTCGAAGCGAAGCGGGCTTTTGGGGTATTTCTCGACGAGTCGGCGCATCGCCGACTGCATCTCGTCGAAGTTACCGAGTTCGCGCTGCTCCTGGCCGATATTGAAGAGGACCCGCGGGGCGAGCGGGCTCTCGGGGAAGTCGCGCAGCACGCGCTCGTAGATCTCGATGGCGTCTTCTTTGAGCAGGCGCACCTGCGGGACGGTCATCGAGCGGCTGGCGCCCTGCTCGCGTTCGTAGGCGAGCTGGTAGTGGTAGCGGGCTTCTTCGCTTAAGAGCTCCGCCAGGCGCACATAGAGCTCGGGCGAATAATCCGCGCCGCGCGCCCGCGCCACGGCGTGGCGCGTCGTGTCGACCGCGTTTCGCACCTTCGTAATCTGCAGGCGTAACTTTTCGATGCGCGGCGGATCGCGCGGCTCATCGAGCTCGCCGGTGGTCGCGCAGGCGACGCCGGTGACGAGCAAAGAGAAGATCAACGTGGCGCGCGCAGCCTGCGCGCGCAGCTTCCATATACCGTGCCCTATTCTACGCATCGGTCCTCCAGCGGCACGACTAAGTTATCGATTTCGTCGGTCCAGAATTCGCCGTCGAATTTATAAAATACGGTGTCTCCACCCACGGGGACCTCGATATTGCGGTAAAGCGGGTCCGCCTGGTTTCGCTCGCGCCCGCGCAAGACCGACACCGCCAACTCGTGGAGCACCAGCCGCACGCCCTCCTCGGCGGTGAGCAATTCCTCGGAGACCTCGCGCATCTGGCCGAAGAGCTGCTCATCTTCGCGACGCTCGGCCTCTTTGAGGCCGTGGGCGTAAATTTGGTCGAGATGGCGCGCGAGTTGGGGGCCGAATTGGTCGCGCATCTGGGCGAATTTTGCGGCCTCGTGGCGCATATGCCGACGAAACTCGGCCGGCGCGCGGCCCGCTTCGCGGTGGCGCGCGGCCAGGCGAATCGGGGTGGATTGGCGCAGCGGTGTGCCAGCGTGCAGGTCGTCGATGGCCTCGCCGTGGCGGGCACGAAGGCGGGTCGCGGCGATACGGGCGGGCTCAAATTGGCAGAGTTGCTCAAGCGAGAGCGCCTCCAGAAGATAGCGCTCAGGGGCGATGAGGCCGCTGTAGGCCGGCGCGTCCAGGGCGACCAGCAGGCCGAGGGCGCGCTGATAATTGCCGCGGTAATAATTCGACCAGGCCATCTCAAGCAGCAGGCTCGGGTCGTCGGTGGCGGTGTGGCGGATGAGCTCGTAGGCCTCAAGCGCCTCTTCGTAGCGCTTCTGCTCAAAGGCGATGCGCCCGAGGGTGCGATGAATCTCGGTGCGAAGATCCTCGGGGAGATCCTTGGCTTCCGCGAGCGCGCCGAGGCGCTCGCTGACCTCGGTGAGTTCGTAGGACGCCAGCGATTTGATGATGAGCGCGTACTCGGCGCGGTGGCGGTACGGGCTAGTCTCGGGGATCTCGGCGAAGCGCTGCTCGGCCCAGGTCATCAGGTTATTGCGCAGGCTGTCGAGCCCCTGGTGATAGGCGATGAAGGCGCGCTCGTTGGGGGGAAGCCCGGTGATCTCGGCGCGGGCCAAAAAACCGTCGCGCAGCGTGACCTGGTCGTAGCCGTCGCGGCTTAAGATGCGCTCCAGCGCGCCGACCGCGTCGCCCACCAGCCGGATATCTCGCCGGCTCTCGGCGATGTCCAGGTAGAAGAGCGAGGCCGCATAATGCAGGCCGAGCGCCTCGACATTTTGCGCCAAGAGCTTCTCGGCGCGGTCATAGCGAAGGTTATCCGGGTTGGTGCTCTTCATATAATGAAAAGCGGCCCGGGCCGACTCGGTATGCTCCTCGTTGATCGAGGCGCGCAGCGCCGAGGCGTAGAGCGTGTCAGGGTCGTCGCTCAGCGTGCTCAGCCCGCAGCCCGACAAGGGCCAGCCGGCACACGCGATCAGCAAACACCCCGCGATAATACGTGTGTTAAAACGCAAGCGATGCTCCAAGATTTATGGCGAGTTCGTCTTTGAACGAAAAATCGTCGAGTATCGTGTCATTAAAGAACATGAAATAGCGCATGTCGAAACGAAACGAGACCAGCTCGCTGCTGAAAAGACGCACGCCACCGCCGGCGTCGACGCCGCCGCGATTGCTGCGGGTATACGCGCCGAAAGCGCCCCCGAGCACCAGATAGAGCTCGCCGCGAATGAGCCCGGAGTTCAGCAAAGACCCCTTCCAATACACCGGCTTGAAGACGAAGTTGCTGCTGACATAATAGTTGAGCACTTCAAAGGGCGTTGGCCCGACATCGAAGGCTTCGAGATCGGCCTTTAGGCTGGTGTCGTAGTGAAACGAGTAACTCGCGTTCACCACCTCCCAGGCGCTCAACTCATTAAAATGCAGCGTGTACGCGCCCCCCAGCGTCATCCCCTTGGTGAACGCATCCAACGGCAATAACCCTGCGAAGAGGGTAAATTCGTGGTCGGGGTTAAAGATTCGCTCCTGAACGACCAGGGAGGAGTAGGATTGCCCCCCTTGCTCAAAAGATGTCGAATCCGCCGCCTGTGCCTGGGATGGCGCCGCAATAATTAGCGCTGCGCCCGCACATAGGGTGACGATTAGGCTCATCAATAACTGCTTTCGCACGACCAAACTAAGACTCCGGGGTCCCGTTAAAAAAGAGGCGCTTCGACACTTCTTTTTACGATGTATCGTATCAATAAAATTCACTAAGTCTGACATAAGTGTATCGCAGCTTTCTTCGGTTGACCAGCGGATCTATTGAGGGCCAAGCCATTAATTTTATTGGATCTTTCTTCTTTACAAAAAGCTATGCTATCGTTTTTAGGTGCTCCCTATCCCATCCTGAATTGCTGAGATTGCAGTTGCGTTTCGGCCACTTAAATTAGGTGCTAATTCCGTGAGATTTCGACCGTCGAAAAAATATGCCATTGCCGGCGTCCTCGTTGCCCTGGCGCTGGGGCTCAGCGGCTGTGGTGATGACCAGAGTGTCTTCGTCGGCCAGCGGCTTGAGCAGCGCTGCAACTCGGCGATTCCGGCCTGCGACACGCGCGCTGCCTGCGTGATGCAAAACGATATGTACTACGCCGGCCAATTTCCCGGCGGACTCAAAACGCTGGTGCGCAGCGAGACCGAAGACGCCAAGGTGGTCGTTCGATTCTTGCTCACCGATATGCTCTTTTCGGGCAGCGAGTTGCAGATCAGCGCCTATTCTACGGGGTGCAATGACTTCGACGAGGTTCATAAAAAAGATATGGACCTCTTTAAGTTGGCCGGAGACGACCGCATCCTGGAATACGAACTCGAGCTTAAGGGGCGCGGCGATCACCTGGTCGAGGTCTTCTCCGATATGAGCGCGTCGTATTTATTGACGCTGACCGTCGAGGAATAGTCGGCCCCGCGCCGGTACGCTGACGTTAGTTTGCATCCTCCAACGCGTCCGCGCCCTCCCCTGCGTCGTCGGATGCGGCGTCGCCGGAGGCGTCGCCGGCATCCTCTTCCCCCGCGTCATACGCGTAGCCACGCTCCTGCTCGATGACTTCGAGCTGCGTCGAGATATCGCCGCTGAGCGTCGATTTATCGCGCCCGGTTTGGAAGGTCGCCTCGAACGTGGCTTCGATATCGGCGCCCTCTTTGGCGCTGAATTTTTGAATATCGAGGGTGCCCGAGATAAAGCGCGGAATGCGTGAGTCGCCGCGCTGCCCGGTGATATCGCCCTGTTCGGCGAGGTCATAGGTGCCGGTCTTGATGGCCCCTTCGGGAAGATTGAGCGAGATGCGCACCGGCACCTGGGCGTCTTCTGCGACATATTCCAGCGCCAATTCCGAGCTATAGAGGCGCGCGCGCGCCTGGTCGAAGTCCAGGCGATAATAATTGCCGAGGCTCCCCGTCAGGCTGCCACCCGCGTCGCTGCACGCGCTAAGCGCGAGGGCGCAGAGGCAGATGCTCAGAAATGCAAATAAAGATCTGAAATTCATAGCGCTTTTCGCCTGGCGTATTTGAGCTGGGTTTGGAGCTTGCCGTCGACGAGCTCTTCGCATTCGTAGGCGATATGCGCCTGACCGTCGGCGTCAAAGGCAAGGCTCGGGTTTCGCCCGCACAAGCCCTCGGCGCCCTCATCGACGATCTCCTGGGTCCACTCGCCGGCGTCCTCGTAGGCGAAGATGAGCGCGTCGTCGGCCGAGGCGCAATTGCCCAATCCGGCGACGACTTTGGCGCAGCGATAATAGGCCGCGGCGAGGTTGCCGCGCGGGTTAATGGCCAGGCTGAGGTCGTAGCCCTCGTCGAAGCGCGCGTCGCCGATGTCGCGCTTCTCCCAGCCGTTGCTAAGCGAGCCGAATTCGGTCTCGCTGACCTGGGTGAAGAGTTGGGGGTAGCCCTCGCGGGAATTATAAAAGATCACCCGGGCGAGGTCGTCGTCGGGGTGAATCCGCAGGCTGAGCCCGCGGGATGTCGCCTGGTTGAAGAGGCGCACCTTTTCGAATTCATCGTTGGCGTCGGGGCGCGTGACCCAGATACCAAGCTTCGACTCGCCCGAGTCGGCGGACTCCACCGGGTTATAATAGGCGATGATCGGGCGGTCCTGGGCGTCGACGGCGATGGAATTATAGTCGCCAGCGCCCTGCCCTATATCGACCGCGCGCGCGCTCCATGCGCCGTTTCGATGCGCCAACTCAAGGTCGGCGCGCTTTCGGTCGTCGCCCTGCAGCCCGCCGGCGTGGACATCTTTGTACGCGATAAACGGGGCGCCATTTGAGTCGAAGGCCAGCGCCGGCCAATAGCCGACGACTTCGCCATAATCACTGGCGGGCTCACCGGTGGCAGCCTCGCCGCTGGTGGCCACCGCGGTCTCGAGCGCCCAATCCTGGGCGGCGTTTCGGCGAAAAAGGCCCACATCATTGGCGCCGCAATAAGACGGCATTTCCAGGGCTTCGCCCGAGATGGAGCTGATATGGGCGGTGGAGTCTGGGCTAAACGCGAAGGCCAGGCCGTTGGGCTCGGCGATGCTCAAAATGTCGGCGACTTCCTCGCGCTGCCAGTCGGATGCGTCGGCGGCGCTCAGCCCGGCGTGGCTATAATAGAGCGTCCAGAAGAGCTCGACCGGCGGATCGCCCGAGCCCACTGTCTCGCAGAGCTCGCCCTCAAAGGGGTTGCTGGCATAATATGCGACGCCCACCTCGCCGCTCGGCGAGACGGCCAGGCGCGGCGTGATGCCAACCTCGCCGGAGCCGATGGCATAGTCGACCCAGGTCGGCGTGGGTGTGGACGTGTCGGGTTTGTCGCCGGCGTCCACCCCGGCGTCGGGGGTCGGGGTGGCGTTGGGGTCATCGGAGCAGCCGCTCAGACAAAGTCCGCCGCAGAGGGCGAGTGCCAGGGAGAAACGTCGCATAAAAAGAACCTTAGGGAGTTGTGCATTCGCCATTGGAGGCCACCGCGCAGGGCGCCTGACAGCCATTAAAAACCTTCTCGATGCAGAATGAATAACTTTGTTCGGGCGCCCAATCGCGCGACTCCGGGGTTGGCGTGAGCTCGTCGGAGTACAGCTCGCGCAGATCGCGCACCAGCACGCCGTATTGATAGGGCGTTTGGGCGTCTGGCCCGTCGTGGCCCTGGAAGGAATAGAGGCAGCGGTCGCTGGTGGCGGTGCCGCCGATTGAGCCGCTGATGGCTGGATGCGTGACCGATTGCTCGTTTGGGAGCACCGTGATCCAAGGGTTGGAGCCGGTGTACACATTCATGACGGTGTCGACCGGGCCGGCGTCGACGCGGTAATGGAATTTCAGCAGACAATCCTCGCCCGGGCATGGGTGCTCGTAGCCGTACCAGTCCAGGTCGTTCTCGTAGGCGATCATGCCGGTGGTCCAGGGTTGGTTGCTGCAGCAGGACGGGTTGGCGCCGGTGCAGTCGTAGACGGGCACTGAGGCCGCGAGCTCCCGGTTTCGCCCGGTCGCGGTGTTCAGGTTGAGCTGATTGGTGAAGAGGTTTGACGGCTCGTGGGGGTCCGGGTCCTGGCGGGTGCGCACGCGCAGTCGGTATGTGGTGTCCGGGGCTGCGCCGTCGGATTGATAATCACTGACGCGCAAGAAGACCTCTGACACGGCCGGCAGCGGCGCCGCGAAGCTCGCCAGGTTCGCCGGCGGGAGCGGCTGGGTGGCGGCGCGGCACTCCGGGAAGCGCGGGTTGCACTCGTAGCGGCGCTGGGCGCGGTTCGCCCCGCAGAATCCGCTGGGCAAACACACCGACGCGCCCGCGCACAACCCCTCCGGCAGGCATTGCTCGAAGACGCCGGCGCAGTCCAGCGAGTCCTGGCAGCTAAGCTGCAAGGCGCCGCAATCGGAGTCCTGGTTGCAAGCCGAGTTGGGCTCCGGGAAGACCATCGTGACCGCCGCTTGCACCTGCGAATTGAACGCCCATTTTTCGGCGTTGGACATGCCGGAGGTGTCGAATTCGACGTGCGCCTCAAGGATGCCGCCAGTGCAATTTTGCAGCGGAACGCGGAACCAATCGTTATCCCCGGGGGCGCCGATGGTGCCGGTCATCTCGGTCCAACTGGACCAGGCGTTTGCGCAGGACAACGCGGTGCTGCTGAGCTCGGTAGCGGTGTCGGGGGTGTTATTCGGCTCGTTGGGATCGGTGTCGGTGACGAAGTCGACCGTCAACGCATAGGGCGTGTCCGGGTCGGCGTCATAGTCATCATCGTCCGACACGCTCACATAATAGGTGCCACCGTCGGGCAAGGTGATATAGCGGTCAAAGGTCGTGGCCTGCACGCGCCCGGAGCGGTTCAACTCAATGGCGAGGACGCGCCCTTCGCTGTCGCGAAGCGTGACCATCGGCTCGTAGTCGCTGATCTCGGTCTCAAAATGAATCTTGAGCAGGTTGCCGGCGGGGACCTCCAATTTGAATTGGTCGTGGTCGCCCGGACAGGTGATATAGCCCGTGACGGTTTGCCCTGAGCTGAGCGCGGTGGCGGATTCCTCGGCGTTATTCGGCTCGTTTTGGTCCTGGTCGGCGCGGGTATTGACCGTGACCGCGTAGGGGTTTCGAAGGTCCGAGGAGTCGTCGGCGGCGTCGTTGATCTGGAGCAGATAGCTGCCCGGGTCGAGGCAGTGGATATTCTGAAGCTCGGAGCCGACGCTGGTAAAGGGCGGCGCGGCCGCCACCGAGCCGGGCTTGCCAGCCTCGTTTATAGTCCACACCGTATAGTTGATCTCGACCGGGCTCAGCGGGATATCCATCGCCAGGGAGACCTCGAGGACGGTCTTATCGGCGGGGATCTCGAGCGTATACCAATCGCGATCGCCTTCCGGGCAGATATAGCCGCTCTCGGGCGTGCCAACGCCCAGGGGCACCGCTGCCTCGGGCTTGGAATGCTCGTCGCGTTGGCAACTCAGAATCCCGGCGTCGATGACAAGATCGCCCTCGCCTTCGTCTCCGCTGCACCCCACGCTCGCCATCGATGCCACTAAGAGTCCGGCTAAAAGCGACCGAAGCTCAGGGCCATTTACAATCTTCGTCAGCGTTAAAATCTGCGACCTCCACAAAATCCGACTCATCTAATTGAACGCGTCCGCTGGGCGGATTTCGATAATTTCCATCGGGATAATAATTCGCCATCACACACGCCACCCGGTAGCGGGCAAAAGAGTTTGGCGAGTCAAACGCGACGCCGCCGGCATAGACCAGGATGCGATTCCAGCCGTTTCCGGGATAGGTCGCCGCGGGGTTCTCGAGCGTCGGTAAGAGCGTGATATTCTCGACTTTAAACGTATAGCAGGTGCGCCCGGCGTCGATGCCGGTCTTGTTAAGCTCGTATTGGTAGGCGCCGCGTGAGCGGGTCTCGGAGTCGTCGCAGAGCGGGTCGGTATTGCTCAGGACCTCGATGCCATTGGACGTGCTGTCGGCGTCGAGGTCGCCGTTGAGGTCGTTCTCGACCGGGCTGGTGCCGAAGCGAACCTCGATGCGGTCGGGCAAGCCGTCGGCGTCGGAGTCCACGCCGTTTTGCGCGCTGCCGTAAAAGACCTCTTCGCAGTCGTTGAGCCCGTCGTTGTCGCTGTCTTCATAGTCGCAGCGCCCGTCATTATTGAGGTCGGGACAATCGCAAAAGCCGTCGGCGTCAAGATCAACGCAGTCGCTTCCGATGTCATCGACACAGGTCAGGTTCGGGTCGTCCACGCAATCGCAAATGCCATCACTATTGGCATCAAAGAGGCATTCACAGACGCCGTTTTCGTCGGGGTTTTCGCAGACTTCGGGCACGTAGCAGCGCGCGTCTGACGGGTCGAGCAGGTCGAAGCCCGACTCGCGGTAGCTCCACTCCAAAAAGTCACTCAGGCCGTCGTCATCGGTGTCGGGCACCAGTGGGTCGCTGCCCAGGGCGAGTTCTGCCATATCGGAGAGGCCGTCGCCGTCGGTGTCCGACAGCGGCTCGCCGCACCCCGGATAGCCGTCGCCGTTGATGTCGCTAAAGCTGTAGGGATGAAGGGTCGGCACGACGACTTCTTCGACATCGCTGTCTGCGCCGGCGTCACCATCGGCGTCCGATTCTTCAGAGACGTCCGCGCCTGCGTCATCCTCGGTGATATCGCCGTCGCCTGCGTCTGGCGTCGGCTCTTCTTCGACAGGCTCCGGTTTCTTGGCCCACTCAGGGATCTGAGCGACGCTGAGCACCGCGTTCTGGTTGGTGCCGATGAGCGCGCGCAGCGTGAAGATGCGCTTCAACACCGTAAAGTCGACGAAGAGAAAGTTGAGCTGCTCGCCGTTGGGGAAGCTGCGGAAATTCCCGCCGCCGACGTCGGCCATGCCCTGCAAAAGCGAGGTGGCTTGCTCATTAAAGGTCGCGTTTTGTGAGGCGAGGTAGGCGGTGTGAAAGCCGAATTTTCCGACCTTAAAGGTCTCGGTCAACTCGCGAAGCGCCTCGACCGCCTCCAGGATATTCTCGTTGGAGTTGCCGCGGTCCTCGGTGGAGTCGACGTCCGGCAGGCCGTCGGACAAGAAGATCACCTGGTAATTGCTCAGCGGCAGGCTCTCCTGCTCTGCCTGGACCAGCTCGGTGCGGATCTCGTAATAGGCCTCGCCTAAGGCGTTGATATAGTTGGTGGTTCGGTCGGTGACGCCGAGGGCCTGGGTGGCCTGGCTTAGGCGCGCGCGGTCGGCGCTAAAATAGGTGTCGACCGCCCCGTCGCCGTTGAGGTCAGTGCCGGTGAGGGGCTGGGCCTGCGAGGAGAATCGGATCACGCTAAAGCGCGCGCCGGCCGCGCCCTGGTCGAGCAAGCGGGTCCAGGTCTCGCGCACCGCGCGCTCGCGGCCGGTTTCGCCGGTGATAGGGTCCGGCGGGTCGGTGATCTCCATGGAGACCGAGCTGTCGACCACGAAAATTACGCGCAGCGGAAAGGTCAGCGTCTCCGGGTCCAGCGTGCAGATTTCGCCGGAGATGGCCAACTTATCGTCGCGTTGCAGCGCCGCCTTGGCGGGCAACTTCTCCAGCTTCGCGTTGGTGCAGCCGGTGACGAGAAATAGGCCGATAAAGAGAAGATAAATTGGGGCGATTCCGCGCATCATTGGGACTCCTCCGATGCGGCGGCGTCGATACCCGGGCAGGTCTGGCAGGCGCTCTCAATCTTGTCGATAAAGTCCTCGAGCAGGTCAAATTCCCAGGGGCGATGGCAATCGCGGTCGGGTCTGAAATTCTGAATCGGCACGAATAGCGCGTGCGGGTGATGCGGGATCTTCGGGGTCAGGTCGCCCTGCACCGTCGACTCAATCAGCGTGATGAGCTCTTCCTGCGGGTAGAGCCGTGTTTGAAGCGCGATCTTCGGCGGCATGCAGGTCTCGACCACCTCGGTGATGGCGTCGCGGGTCAGCGGCGCCTCGGGGTCGAAATAGGCGCAGGACTCGAGCCCCTCAAAGGCTGTAGCGAGTCGCTCGCGCACGCCCTCGAGGGCTTCGACGGAGGTGTCGATGACGCCGGATTGCGGACTTTTGAGATTCGCGCCATCGTAAAATGCCTCGAAGCACGCCACCCGGGTCTCGCCGGTGGCCCCGCCGACGCGCGCCGGGCGCTCGTCGGTGTAGATCAGCACCCGGTTTCGCCCGCGTTGGCGCGGCACCGGCGTGACGACCAGCGGGATGCGGCGGATATCGTAATCATAGCAATGGCGCTCGTCGGAGCGCGGGTCTTCGGGGGTGGAGTCGGCGCGGTCGACCTGCATCAGGCCGCGGTCTTCGAGGCCGTAGATGATATGCTGGTCGCGGTAGACTTCCGGGTCGGCGAAGTTGGGTGACGTGCCGCCGTAGATTTCGTCGGCGTTGGTGACGCCGTCGAAGTCGAGGTCGCCGTGGGCGTCGGCGATCAGCGGGTCGGTGCCGTTGAGCATCTCATACCAATCCCAGATGCCATCGCCGTCGGTATCGGGCAGCAATGTGCTGGTGCCCAAGAACGCTTCTTCGCAGCCGTTGAGCCCGTCGCCGTCGCGGTCTTCGTCATCATCGCAGGCGATGGCCGGGCGGTTGGCGTCGGTGAGCGAAAAGCCCTCGGCGCGGTGGATATACTCGAAGAGATCGCCGTAGCCATCGCCGTCGGTGTCCCATTTGTGCGGGTCGGAGTTGAGCTCGCGCTCCAGGCGGTCGGAGAGCCCGTCGCCGTCGGTGTCGACCTCGAGCGCGGCGGCGTCGCGGCGCGCGTTGGTATTGGTGGCCATCATTGAGGTGAGCGTCTGCTCGGCCTTAAGCGAGGTGATGTCGAATTGCAAAAAGTCGTCGTTCTCCCGATTCAGGTTTACGTCGCGAAAGGTCCCCTCCCCTTGCATGGCCATCTCGCGCAGCAGGGACTCGGCCTGGGTCTTCTCGTAGCCGAAGGAAGCAGACGCGTCCGGGCAGACCTGGTTGACGACTTCCTGGGGCGAAAAAAGCAGGACGGTGTTCATCACGAGCCCACCGACCGAATAGGTCTCCTTGAGGCTAAGCAACTCCTCGATGCGCCGGCGGATTTGCCCCGGTTGATTATACGCGGGGCAGCGCCCGGTCATATCGACGTAGACGTCGTCGGGGACCTCTTCGGTGGTGTTGCACACACCGTAGAGATTGTCGGGATGCAGGGAGTTATCCTCGATATTTGCGCAGTCTGGGTCTTGGGAGTCGATGAGGCCGTCGCCGTCGTTGTCGATGCCGTCACTGCAGGTCGTGCGGTCATCTTCGCAGCCGGCGTTGCAGCGCGGCTCGGGGACGCCGTCGCTGACAAAGACGACCTGGTAGCGAGTGCGCGCGCGCTCGGCCGGGCCGACGTCGAGCATATCGCTCTCGAGCACGCGAATCGCCGTGGCCAGCGCGCCCTGGTAATCGGTGGCAGGTCCCAGGCCCTGGTTGGGGTCGAGGAATTCGGCGACGTCGTCGCGATTGCGGGTGAACTCAACCTGGCGTGACCAGGAGGAGAACCCGATAAAGGCGAATTCGGTATTTGGGTTTGCCCGCAGCGTGTTGACCGATTTCCGCAGGGCAGCGAAGCGGTTCTGCCCGCTGTCGGTGCACTGCAGGGAGGCCGACTGGTCGATGAGGTAGAGCACCTTAACTGGAAAGGTCACCTCGCCGCTTCGCTCGGTGCAGAAGCGCCCTTTGACGCGCAGGTTATCATCGAGGGAGGCGAGCACCTGAGGCGCCTGCTTCTGCAGTCGGGCCTCGGTGCACCCGGCGAGCGCAGTGATGCAGCCGACGGCAGCCAGGACTGCCAAGCGTGTCCACGGCGTCATATAATCCGCCTTATTCATCCTCTACTACTCCCGGCGTCGTGATGTTTTCATCGAGCTGATATGTCTTGCAGTATGACATTGATAAATGGCGAGGGTAAGGGGAAGTTGGGGCGTTCCTAAGAAAAAGGGTGGCCGAGCCGGGAAGGACCCCGGATCGACCACCCTTTTTTAGCTATCAGCGCATTTGATACCGATCATTACACCCACAAGAGAGTGACCTCGAGCTTAGTTGCGTCGGCGCAGGAAGAACGCACCGCCCAAGAAGAAGAGCAGCCCAGCCGCGCCCTGCGGGATGCCGTGGCCGGTGGTCGATGCGCCGCAGCCCGAACCCTTCGAGCCCGACGTCGGGGTGACCGGGTCGCCATTGGCGGTGACGCTGAGTTCGTATTGGGCCGTTTCGTTAATCACGCCGGATTCGCTATCCTCGAAGATCGTCTCGGCGACCACGCGAATGCGATACTCACCGGGAAGGTCGGCCACAAATCGCGGCTCCATATCCTTCATATAGCGATATTCAAACGGGGTCGAAACGGTCACCGAGCCGTGTGCATCCTCGACTGTCGCGCTGGAGCCCTGCGGGCCGTCAATGACCTGCCAGGTGTAGCGCATCGCCTGGTTTTTGCGGTTTGCGAAGAGTCGCAGTCGCACCGATTCGCCCGTGGAGACCACGGGGGAGACGCCGTAAACCTGGAAGGCCGCGACCGGATCCAGGCAACTGTCTTCGTCGCCCATCACCACGTAGCAGAAGTCGGGGTCACACGCGTCGCCGACACCGTCTCTGTCCGCGTCGGCCTGGTCCGGGTTCACCACCGAGGGGCAGTTATCGGAGTGGTTTTGCAGGCCGTCGCCGTCGATATCCGGGTCACAGGCATCGCCCACGCCGTCACCGTCGAGGTCTTCCTGATTCTCATTGGCGTGTTGGGGGCAATTGTCTTCGAAGTCGTCGATGCCGTCGCCGTCAGCGTCGGGGAAGCACTCGCTTTGCTGGTCGGCGTTGGGCTCGTCGAGGTTGGCGATCATCGGGCAGGGATCGGTCAGGTTCGGCAGGCCATCGCCGTCGATATCCGGGTCACACGCATCACCGACACCGTCGCCGTCGGTGTCGGCCTGGTCGGGGTTGGGGACCATCGGGCAATTGTCTTCGCCATTGCTGACGCCGTCGCCGTCCATGTCGTCATCGCAGGCGTCGCCCTTTCCGTCACCGTCGATATCGGATTGGTCCGGGTTGGCGACGTCTAAGCAATTGTCGCAGGCGTCGCCGATGCCGTCGCCGTCGCCGTCTGCCTGGTCGACGTTACTGTCGTGCGGGCAGTTATCACTATTATCTTCGATGCCGTCGTCATCATAATCATCGGCGAATTGGTAGGTGTCGCCGAGGTCGGTGTTGGCGACCAGGATGCTGCCGCCACCGCCGCCGCCACCGCCGCCGCTTTGCTCGGGCGTGCCGCAGTCGCCGAAGTTATTATCGCACTCATAAGGCGGCGCATCGCTGCCGTCCTGGGCGAACGCGACCGAGCCGAAGCCCGCTGATAATGTGAATAATAACGAGATAGCAAAAGTTGTCCTGCGCTTCATATTCGCTCCGATCATTTAATGGTCAATGCTTTCGCGCTGCCCGTGACACGGGAACGCAGGTCATTTTGATTCAGGTCAAGACTTATCGCCCGGCATTCAACATCTGTTCTATCTGTTCACAAAGTATCAACTGGCCTCTGCACCCACAAGTGTATTGGGGCTGCGCGGCTATAAATTTCGGGCCTTTGGGGGCCTGAATGCCCAGATCGCGTTGGAAAATGCGCGGTGATCGTCGCCTGAAAATATTTTCGAAATATATGCCTTGTGGGCACCATTGCACTAAAAACCTGACAAGCACGATCAAAGATGCTAACCATGCCGTGTTAGACGACTAGGCGATTTTGGCCTTTTATATACCGACAAAAGGAGACCCCATGGGCGCGATTTCAGGAACCCTTTCTTATAAAGTTTTTTATGTTCAAGGTGAGATTCCCGAGGACTGGCAAGAGCGTTTTGTTCACGCGGTTGAGCAGCACGCCTTTGGCCCGCTTGAGCCCGACGACGATGAGGACGAGTCGATCGGTTGGGTCGTGGTCGACCGCCCGCTGCAGAGCCAGATTGACCTGCACGCGATGCTCTTTGACCACTTCATCAACCTGAGCCTGCGCCAGGACCGCTACGCGGTGCCCTCCGGCTTGCTCAACGCGCATTTTGAGGAAGCTGTGCGCGAATATATGCTCGAGAATAAGAAGCGCAAGCTGTCGAAATTTGAGAAAGACGACATCAAAGAGATGGTGAAGCGTCGGCTCAAAGAGAAGCAATATCCGCGCATGCGCATCACCGATATGAGTTGGGATATGCGCAGCGGTCGGGTGCGTTTTTGGAGTCACTCCAATAAGACCTGTGAGCTCTTCCAGGGATTCTTTGAAGACACCTTCGGCCTGCAAATCCTGCCGGCGAATCCGTATATCAACGCGGTCGAGGCGGGGCTGGCCGAGGAAGATATCGAAGCGCTTAAGATGGTCGAGCCGAGCAACTTCGTCGGCGTGGAGCTTTCATAAGGGGCGCGCGGGGCTTTGCCCTTTGCCGAAATAATGCGTCTTTTGCACCCAAAATTTTCTCGCACCTTTACGGATATATCTCATGGATTTAATCGATCTTATTAATAGTCGCTCCTTTCTGGGCAGCGAGCTTCTGATGTGGCTCTGGTTCAAGGCGGAGTGCTTTGACGGGGTCTTCGACATGCAGAGCGGCGACCGCGTCGAGCTGTCTTTCGACGACCAGCTGACGCTCGAAGCGTATATGGCCGAGACCGAGCGCAACTCGTTTCGCGGCGGCGCTCCGGCCTTCTCGCCGGAGGCCAAGACAGCCTTGCGCGAGGGCAAACGCGTGCAGTCGGCCAAATTATGCGTCATCAAAGAAGGTCGTGAGTGGGCCTTCCGCGTCAAGGCCGAGACCCTGGGCTTAAGCGGCGTGAAGATCCCGTCGCTGCTGAGCAAAGAAGAGAACGAGCAATTCTACGAGCGCATGTACCTGCTCGACGAGCTCGAAGAGATCCTCGACGCGCTGTACCGCGAGTTCCTCGAGATCCGCCTCTCCACCGCCTGGCAGGAAGTGATGCTGCCGGCGATGCAGGCCTGGATTAAGAGCGACGAGCTGATGACGCCGACGAGCTATCCCGACGCCGACTCGCTCAAGGCCCCGCTCATCAGCGCCAAAGCAGGCGCGGCGAGCAAGCCGGCCGCCGAACCTGCAGAAGCTGCGCCGGCTGAGTAAGCAGTAGACGCAGCATATCAGCACCAAAAAAGGCGCCGAAGGTCCCGGGAGTATCCCGGCCTTCGGCGCCTTTTTTGTTTTATCAACGCGAGTTTAATCGCTGGGCTTAGCCCTCTACCTGACAGGTGCTCGAGCAGCCGTCGCCGCTGATGGCGTTGCCGTCGTCACAGGCTTCGTTGTCCTGGACGATGCCGTCCCCGCAGCGTGCGGCGAGCTTGCAGTCCGGCGTGCAGGTGCCGTAGCTGCCGTCATTGGTGCCGTCGTCGCACTCTTCGCCGAAGAGGCTGTCGACCGCGCCGTCGCCGCAATAAGCGGGTCGGCGGCAATCCGGCGCGCAGCCGTTCTCGCCGTAGAGGTCCTGGTTCACGCCGTTGTCACATTGCTCCATCTCGGGGTCGAGGTCGCCGTCGCCGCAATACGGCCCGCGCGAGCAATCCGCGTTGCATCCGCCATAGGAGCCGTCGTTGACGCCGTCGTCGCAGGCCTCGTCGCGCGTCTGGATGCCGTCGCCGCAGATGCTCTCGCATTCGGTGGTGACGTTGACGAAATTGCCCAGCGTGAGCGTGTAATTTGAGCCGGTGGAGTGGCGCTCGGCCTGGAAGACCGCGACCTCGTAGAGCGCGTCATCTTGCAGCCCAAGCGCGGCCTTTTGCGCGTCCAAATCCACCGTTCCATCGACGCGCGCGTGCAGCCCGCCCAGGTCAAGGGCGAGCTGCTTGTTGATGAAGACCCAGAGGTCATCGTCGCCGCTGAACGTCAGCACCTGGCCGGGACGGTAGACGAACCAATAGCGCACCTCACTGGTGAACGCGTAGTTATGATTGGCGCCAAAGCCCGGCTCAAAACCGTAGCCCAGCCCGTCCAGCGGGAAGAACTCGGTATTGCTATATTGGAAAGTTCCGGGTGAGATTTCGCTCAGGGTCATCGACTGCACGAAGGTCTGATTGACCCCGGGGACGTCGCGATACCATTGGTAGAAGGTCGCGGCGCTGGTGAGCATCCCGCGAGGCGCGAGGAATTCGGGCTTACCGTCGGCGTCCAGCAGGTCTTTGACCATCCCGGTGGTCGCGCCGCTGCCGCTGAAATGCTCGAAGTCCGGATGGTCGATGGAGAAGTCTCTTAAGACCAGCGGGAGCGTCAACTCATCGACCTCCTGAGTGACGTCGTTGCACACAAAACCGGGCTCGACGGTGCAGGTCGGGCTGCAGCCGTCACCGGGCGTGGTATTTCCGTCCTCGCACTCTTTTGAGGAGCCGGCCAGGCGGATGCCGTCGCCGCAGGATGAGCTGCACGCGCCGCCGCCGTCCGGGCAGGTGGGCTCGAGGGTGCAGAACGGCGTACAGCCGTCGCCGAGGTCGTTATTTCCGTCGTCGCAGGCCTCACTGCCCTGGCGGATGCCGTCGCCGCAGACCGTGGCGACGCAGCTCGCGCCGCCGGCGCTGCAGGTGAACCCCGGCTCGATTTTGCAGAGCGCATCGCAGCCGTCCCCGGCTGTGTTATTTCCGTCGTCGCACTCTTCATTGCCGGCGACTACGCCGTCGCCGCAGCGCGCCGCCTCGCACGGCTGGCCGGGAATCTGGCAGCGCCATCCCGGCTCTGGCTGGCAGTTGGAGTCACAGCCATCGCCGGCGATCAGGTTGCCGTCGTCACATAATTCGGCGCCGCCGATTTGGCCGTCGCCGCACACCACATTCGAGGTGCAGGCGCCGCCGCCAAAGGGGCATTCGAACCCGGTCTCCGCGCGACACGTCGCGCTGCAGCCATCGCCCGAAATATTATTCCCGTCGTCGCATTCCTCGCCGCGCACCTGAATGCCGTCGCCGCAGCCGGCGGGCACGCAGGGCTCACCGGGGACCAGGCATTGGTAGCCGGTCTCGACCTGGCAAGCGAAGTCGCAGCCGTCGCCGTTTCGTCGATTTCCGTCGTCGCATTGCTCATCGCCGGCGATGATCGCGTCGCCGCAGGACGCCGCTTCGCAGGCCTCGCCCGCGTCTGGACACGCCCAGCCGGTTTCGATCTGGCAGCTTGAGTCGCAGCCGTCGCCCGAGTCGGTATTCCCGTCATCGCAGGCTTCGTTCCCCGAGACCACGCCATCGCCGCAGACATCTCCGGCGTCGACCGCGTCGGACGCGTCGCCGCCATCCGAGGCGTCCTCACCCGAGCCCGCGTCGTCTTCACCGCCGCCGTCTTCGTCCCGCGTATCTTCGCCGCCGGCGCCATCTTCAATGATGTCCGAAAGCCCGCCGCTATCGGCCTGGCGAACGTCTTGCGAAGGGTTGGGGCTGATCGTCCCGCTCGCGGTACCATCGAAACTGCAACCTGCTGGCCAGAGCAAACAAGCGGCCAAAAATACACCCAAATAACGTAATCTCATGGCTTCGATGTCCGAGGGGAAAAAGTTCTAAAGAGGCTGTAGTTCGGCCTTCATTGCGGATATCGTATCTTTATACGGCTTATTATTAAAGACCCCGCTTCCGGAGACGAGGACATTGGCGCCGGCCTGATAGATCTCGGCGATATTGTTGAGCTTTACGCCACCATCGACCTGAATCGGCATATCATCGATGCCGTGGCGGGCGAGCCGCTCCTTCACGTCTTTGAGCTTGCGCATGGTTTGCGGAATGAAGGATTGCCCCCCAAAACCGGGGTTCACGCCCATGATGAGGATCATGTCGAGGTCCTCGATAATATAGTCGAGCACATCGAGGGAGGTCGACGGGTTGATGGCCAGCGAGGCGAGGCCGCCGGCGGCGTGGATTTCCTGAATAACGCCGTGTGAGTGAACCGTCGCCTCGGGGTGAAATGAGACCGAGTCCGCGCCCGCCTCGACGAATTTCGCCGCGTAGAGGTCGGGGTTCGAGATCATAATATGGACGTCCAGGAAGGTGTCCGGAAACTCCGCGCGAAGCGCCTCGACCACCGGCAAGCCGATGGTGATATTCTCGACGAAATGCCCGTCCATCACGTCGATATGCAGCAGGTCCGCGCCGCCATCGATTACGGCCTGGCACTCCTCGGCCAGGCGGGTGAAGTTCGCCGATAAGATCGACGGGGCGAGCAGCGGCTGGTGGGCGGGGAGCGCGTTGGGGCGTCTTTTGTGGCGATGCGTCATGAGAATATCTCCGAAAGAATCGTTCAGCGACGGCGAAGGCGCGCGGCGAAGAAGCCGTCGGTGCCGTGCTCCAGGGGATTCAGAAAAAGTTGCCCGTCGTCATTGAGATAAGGCGCCCAATCAATCTGCGCGCCCGGGCCCTCAGTGGGCGGCCCGATAAGCTCGAACTCGGGGTGTTCTTCTAAAAAGCTTGCGACCTGCCCCGCTCCCTCTTCGCGCGTAAAGGTGCACACGCTATAGGCGAGGATGCCGCCGCTTTTGGTCAGGCCGGCGGCGACTTCGAGCAGCTTCTTTTGGATCTCGGCGAGCTCGATAATGTCGGACTTCTCGCGACGCCAACGGGTTTCTGGGTGGCGGCGAATCACGCCGAGCCCGCTGCAAGGCGCGTCGAGCAGGACCAGGTCGAATTCCTTGGGCGCATCGCGCGTGGCGTCGGCGTCAATATAGCCCTGGAGCTCCTGTTTATGCGTGGCGATGCGCGGCAGGAGTCCGGTTTGCTCGGCGGATTCCCGGAGCATCTGCAGCTTCGATTGCACCGGGTCGACCGCGTTGACCGTACCGGTTTGGCCAACCAGATCGGCCAGATGCAGGGTTTTGCCGCCGAGGCCGGCGCAGGCGTCGAGCACGCTCATGCCCTCGTTTGCGCCCGTATAATACCCGATAAGCTGGCTTCCCAGGTCTTGCACGACCCACTCGCCCTGCTCCAGGCCCTTGCGCACCGTGTCGTCAATCGACTCGGCCAGATACGCGCCAGGAATCGCCGGGTGATCGCCAAATTGAGCTGGCGACACGCCTTCGGGGAGCTTTGATTCGTCGGCGGAGTCGATGGCTTCGATCTTTCGCAGATACAGCGGCGGTCGCTCCGCGAAGGATGCGGCCATCGCCTCGGCGTGGCGCAGCCCCCAGGTCTGCAACATCCGATGGCCCAGCCAATTGGGGATGGAATAGCGCTGCCCGATATAGCGGGATGGCTTCTTCTTGCGGTCCTCGTCGCGCCACCATTGAATCGGTTCCTCCTGGCGCAAAAGGTTGCGCAACACCCCGTTGACCAGGCCACTGGCGCGCCGATGCGGGCCGGCTTTGACGATCTCGACGGCCTGATTGACCGCCGCGTGCGGCGGGATGCGGTCCAAAAATACGATCTGGTAGACCGCCAGGCGCAGCGCGACGCGCACCGACAAATCGAGGGAGGCGACCCCGCTGGCGAGAAATTGCCCCAGGATTGTGTCGAGCGAGCGCTGCCAGGTCAGCGTGCCGTAGACCAGCTCGGTCGCCAGGCCGCGGTCGCGCGCGTCCAGGTTGCTTCGGCGCAGCGCGGCGTCCAGCGAGATATGACTATAGGCATCTTCTTCTTCGATGCCCTCCAATACTTCTTGTGCGAGTTGGCGGGGCATCAGGTACGTCCTCGAAGAATCACTCTTCGTCGATAAAAAGAAAATGCGTTAATAAAAATGTTCAAAGAAGTCGCTCGCCGACCGAAAAATCACAGCCGTTGAGGAAGTCACGCGCCTTCATCGCGCGCTTTCCCGGAGCCTGGACCTTGAGCAATTCGATGACGCCCTCGCCGGTGGCGATTTGAAGCGTTCCCGAGGAGCAGTCGGCCTGGATAATCGTGCCCGGCAAGGCGTCCGAGCCCGCGCCGACGGCCACGCGCGCGGCGTGGACCTTGAGCGTGCTGCACTCGAGGTCGTCCTGGGCGCCGGCCTCGGCGCAAGGGATCTCGCGCAGCGCGTAGGAGCCCGGCCACGGATAGAAGCCGCGGATATGATCGACCAATTGCTGGGCCGACTTCTCCCAGTCAATGCGGCCGCTTTCACGCGTGAGCATCGGCGCGTAGCTGGAGGCGTCGTCGTCCTGGATGGTCGCCGGCAGGTTGCCCGCTTCGAGCTTGTCGAGCGCGTCGACCAGCACTTCGCCGCCCAGGTCGGAGAGCGCGTCGTGCAACTCCTGGGCGTTCATCGCGGGGGTAATCGCCACGCGATGAATCTCCAGGATGGGCCCGGTGTCCAGGCCGGCTTCCATCTGCATCAGCGTCACGCCGCTTTCTTTCTCGCCGTGGACGATGGCCCAGTTAATGGGGGCCGCGCCGCGGTATTTCGGAAGAATCGACGCGTGGATATTGATGCAGCCAAGGCGCGGCACGTCGAGCACCGATTGCGGCAAGATCTGCCCATAAGCCGCGACCACGACCACGTCGGGGCGCAGGTCTTTGAGCGTCTGCAGCACGTCGGCGTTCTTGCGCACGCGCTCGGGCTGATACACCGGAATCTCGGCCTCAACCGCCTCGACCTTAACCGGCGGGCAGAGCAATTTCTTGCCGCGCCCGCCCTTTCGGTCCGGCTGCGTGAACACGCCGACCACCTCGTGGTGGCTGGCGATCAGCGCCTTTAGCGCGGGGACCGCGAAGTCGGGGGTGCCCATATAGACCACGCGCAGCGCGGTCTTCTCGGTATTATTTTCGTTCTCAGGAGATGTCTGAACCACTCTCTTCCTCTTCTTTTTCGAGCGCTTCTTCCAACATACGCGCGCGGATTTTCTTATATTCTTTTTGAGCCATGCGGCGCTTCAGCCGGCTCATGCGGTCCAGGAAGAGCACGCCATCGAGGTGGTCGATTTCGTGCTGCAGCGCGACCGCGAGCAGGCCTTCGGCCTCAAATTCGTAGGGTTCGCCGTCGCGGTCGAGCGCGCGGACTTTGACCTTATTTGCGCGCACGACTTCGCCGTAGAGCGAGGGGAAGCTCAAGCAACCCTCTTCCCATTTTAGCTTACCTTCGCGCTCGAGAATCTCCGGGTTGATCAGCACGAAGACCTTGTCTTCGGCTTCCGAGATCTCCTGGGGCGCCTTGGTCTCCTCAACCTCGCCCTCGGGCGGCTTCTCGTCGCTGGGGCGGCGGCGAATGTCGATGACCGTCACGCGCTTGGTCACGCCGATCTGCGGCGCCGCCAGCCCGACGCCATTGGCGTGGTACATCGTCTCGATCATGTCGTCGACGAGCGTGCGAATCTCATCGGTGACCTCTTCGACTGGCTCACACATCGTGGTGAGCACTTCGCGTTCTTCCGGAAATAGGACAATATCTAGAATTGCCATGGTTAACCTCGTCTTCTCTAGCTTTCAGTATAGGGATAGCGCGCGACAGCATCGCGTTTTATGGCCCACTTCTTGGTCTCATCTCGAGAGCATCGCAACCGCGAGTCCCTGCCCGAAATACCGGCGCATAATGCGCGCACGGTGTAACGGTTTGACCTCTCAGGGTCAACTCTCAGGGGCAACAGCACAGCCGCGGCCAAACTTCCGCCGGCGCGCGCTCCTCTTGGAATAATGATCGACTTTAGCCGCGCAGCGCCTGGCTTAGGTAGGCTTCGCGCAGCCCCGGGTCGCCGAGGACGGCCCAGGCGTCTTCGAGGGCATCGCGAATCTCGGCGAGCTCGGCCTCGAAGCGGTGGGCGACGCGGAACTCGACCTCATCGGGGTCGTATTGTTGGTAGAGGCGCTGGTAGGCTTCGCGTACCACCTCGGTCTCGCTGCCCTGGCGAATCTCGAGGATGGCATAATAATCCTTGTGTCGAACGGCCTGCAGTTTTTGTTGAATCGCGCGCCCATCGACCCCCGATTGCATCCCGCCAAGGTCGTGAATGCGCGAGGGCGAGGACGGGAAAATCGACCCATGGTCGACGGTCTGCGGCTGATTCCACGGTGCCTGGGGGGGCGGTTCATTCGCCGGTGTGCGGTCCCAGGGGGCCTGTTCGCGCTCAGGGGGCGGCGCTAACGCTCGCGGCGCCACATCAATCGGCTCGATATAATACGCAGGCGGCGCATTCGACGCGCCATAATTAGGCGGAGGTTGCGGTGGCGACGGGTAGCGCGGTTGGCGCTGCGGCACGATCGGGGTGATGGGCGTTCGCTGGTCGGCAAACCCGTGGGGGGCTGGCCCCATATCAAGGCCCAAACTCTGCTGGAGCGCGCCCCAAAGCGGCGCATCGCCTTGCTCGTGGCCGACCCATGCGTCGACCTCGCGGCGCGCCTCTTCGTCGGGCGAGGGGCCGACCACCAAGATCGGGATCAATTGCCCTAGCGGGCGCTCGCGAATCGCGCGAACCAACGTGGCGGCGCGCCTGGCCGAGCCAGACTCGACGATAATGAGCGCGTCGGGCGGAGACGCCTCGATCTGGCGAAGGCCGGCGGCCGGCAGCGCGACGGAGTTGAACTCAAAACCAGCTCCCCCGCGCGCCCCAAGCGCCCCGCCCCACGCGGCCGCGTCGCGGCCGATAAGAAGCACCTGAATCACGATTGGCTCCCGGATCTCTTGTTTTCGTATTGCTCAAGCCGCGATGAAATCACGAATTCGTGGAGCCACTCATAATCGGTCGGGTTTGTCGGCAGCGCGGAATCTTCGGGCGCGAGCGATGCGATCAGCGGCTCCAGCGTGCGCGCGAACCCATTCAACCAGGCCTTATTTACAAGGTCTTCGGGGACGGTATTCCTGATATATCCCGCGACCTTAGGGGATGCGTGATTGACCAGCAGGGTCGCCAGGTTAAAGTCGACCTCGGCCTGCATCAGCGCCCGGCCGGTCAGCGCGGTTCGCACAAGCCCGAAGATATCCTCAAGGCTCGCCCCTCTCCCCTTTGCGGCGAGTAGCCGGTCGAGCATCCCGCGAGCGACGTCGCGATAATGATGCAATAACCCCTGAGTAACCGCCGCGTTCACCACGCGCCGGGCCGGAAACCCGGTGCCATCCGCGCCCGAAGAGTTCGTCTCAAATAGAACCGGGCTGGCCAGAATCTCGAAGGCCAGCCCGCTCTGGTGCAGCATCATGCGCACGATCTTTTCGACTTCGAAAATCGCGTAGGGCACCGTGTCGATGACGCCCTCACGGGCGTCATTCCAACTGCGAAGCCCCAGGACGACACCGGCCGACTCAACGAAGACCCCGCCAAGCCGAAGCGGGCGCTGGTGGCCGTAGAGCGCAGAGCCCGACCAGGCGCTTAGAAACTGCGCCGAGCGGACCTGGGCGGGTAGGTCGATATCATCCGGGGCGTTTAGCTCACCGGGCCGGGTTGCAAAGCTCAAAGGCATCGCGCGTCTCGCAGCATCTTGGGCCGCTGGGGCCCCGGAGAATTAGGCGTGTCGCTGATAGATATAGCCTTCGGTGTGCAGCGCGAACTCGTTGGGCAATACGGCCTCGACGTCTTCGCGCTCCTCCTCCGGAATCTTCCACTCGGGGTTGGCGGCGAAGGCATCGGCGATTTTCTGGACGATGCGAAGCGACTCCTCTTCGCGCAGACGCTCGCGCAGCGGCGCTTCGATGAGATCTTTGAAGTCATGCTTGAGCAGCGCCTCGACCGCCAGGAAACGGATCGTCTCGTTGAGGTCGTCGAGGAAGCGCAGCAATTGCTCGCTGAGCTCTTCGCTGCGCAGGTCCGCGCTGCGAAGCACCAGCTCTTGCTTTTTCTCGGGGTTTCGCTGGTAGTCGGCGCCGCAGGATTCCAGCAGCTCGCACACCAGGCTGATCATCTCCTGGTAGTCGAGCAGGTCGGTGAGGACCTTCATCGGCCAGTTGATCTTCTCTTCGCGCCCGCGCAGGTAATTGGTGATGATCCCGCGCACGTCGAGATCCGGGTCGGCGGACATGCTCACCAGAGACTCATAGACGTAGGTCTTCTCGTCGCCGTCGACCGTGGTGTTGGGGGCGTTATCCTCAAAACGCGCCAGGAGCGCGCGCACCGCGTCGGGCGTGCCCTCGTCGCGCAGCGTCTGGATCGCGTATTTACGCTCCGGCGGCTGCACATACATGTTGGTGAGCGTTTTCTTGAGTTTTTGAATCCGACGCACTTGCGCTTGTTCTTTGTCAAATAGAAAGTCGAGAAGTCCCATAATTACTCCGATAGTTCAGAAAATGACGCCTGACGCCGACAACATAAGGAAGACGCCACCGTGCGGCAAGTGCGCATCAAACCAATCGAGTCGCGCTGCGAAAAAGGTTTGGCTTTTGTTCCGACACGCGCATAGCATAATATGCCCACAAAATGCGACTCGCATCGGCGAGTTATATACGCCAATCGTTTGAGTGATGGAATAAATTCCCTGGCAGTCTCCTTGTCGGGCGCCAAAACTCCCGCTATGTAGAAAACGCCTGCGTGATTCGTGGCGTTGCCGGAATCAAGCACGTGAGCACTTTTAGGACCATAGCGTACGACTGAGAACGACATATTTCACCGGTCTCCTCTGCGAGCGCGCCACCGATGTCGTGTGTGCCCCTGGCGATTATTACTCGCTTCCTTTCGCTCGATAATTTCTATGCGATTCGAATCAAATAATAGCATGCAAAAACACGTGACACCCCCTCAGCGCCGATGGAATGTCGGCGTCGGGCTGCGTAGTCTAAGCCTGAGTCTGGTGGTGGTCGCGGTGGCGGTCTTGACGCCAAACGCAAACCTTGCCCCCGCCGAGGCCCAGGCGCCGCCGCCCTCGGTCGCCAGCAGCCTCTCGCTGGCCTCCGCCGGCCTGGGGCCGGTCGCCCTCAACGCGATCATGGAGCCCGGGACCCTGGAGCGCATCGCCCGGCGCATTCGCGACGAGCGCTGGAAGTTGCCCGATGACCCCGCCGCCTGGCCCATCGAAGACGGAAAGCCGGTCGTTCAGACCCAGCAACTCAACGAATTATGGCACACCATCCTGCCCGGCGAGACGCTCAAGCGCCTGCGCCAAATGTACCGGCTCAACAACGCGTCGCTGCAGCGGCTGAACCCCGGGGTCAACCTCAATGACTTGAGCCCAGGCCAGCGCATCCGCGTCTGGGAGCGCGACCCCGATACCTTCTCGAAGAGCTACGGCGCGGCCAATCGCGGCCGCCTCTTCAACGGCGAGCCGCTCCCCGACAGCCCCTATTATCGCATCCTCTACCCGCACCGAGCCTTCGGCACCTATTATACGGTCAGCGAAGTCAGCCGTGTGCTCAATAATTACGGCAAAGCCTACCCCGACAGCGAACCGCTGATGGTCGGGGATATCAGCTTCCGCGTCGGCCGAAAGATTCACCCTCACGCCTCGCATCGCACCGGGCGCGACATCGACATCAGCTACCCGCGCAAGAACGCCGCAAAGACCCTGCGCCGCTTTGGCCATGTGCGCCGAAACGAGCTGGACGCCAAGAAGCTGCTGGTCATCCTCAAGGACCTGCTCGACGGCGGCCACGTCGAGTATATCTTCATCGACCGCTGGCATCAGCGCACCCTGCGCGCCGAAGCCCTGGCCCAGGGCGCCACCGAGGAGTGGGTGGACCGCGTCTTTCAATACCCCGCTTATAGCGGCGGCGACGCGATCGTGCGCCATGCGCGCGGCCACCACAAGCATTTTCATGTGCGGTTTGCCTGCCAGGAGACAGACCGACGCTGTCGTTGAGCAGGTCGATTTTTTCTAACCTGTCCCGATCTTTCGCCCCGCCAGGTCACGCCCTCCCAGGGGCGTTGTGCCCCAAGGCCTGCTAAGCGATGCTTTTGGCGCAATATTTGCGATTTGGGACACCGCGCTAAGCTCGTCGAACCATCTCGGCCGGAGATGGCTATACCTGCGGAATTGCGGTCGAGGATTCGACGGTCAGTTGTTGGGGGACGGGGGTTGCCTCGCCCGACAACGCGTCGGATCTCAAGCGCAAATTTAAATCGATCTCGGCCGGCGCTACCTTTGCCTGCGGTATTCTCGACGATACGGACCCGCATATCGCCAATTCGGTGGCTTGTTGGGGAGACCCCTCGAATTATGGGGCGGAATCGCAGCAAAACCCCGAGTTTCTATCAGTCGCGGCCGGATACGTGCATACCTGCGCGATTCGGCGCCAACATGCGAAGGATACGGTGACCTGTTGGGGGCAAAATGGTACCCCTCCCCGTCTCATCACGCACGCCGGTGAGTTTAGCGCGGTCGCGGCGGGCCGCGACCATAGTTGCGCGTTGACCCCTGAGATAAAAGTGCTGTGCCGAGGCAAGAATGATAAGAATCAACTCAGGATTCCGGATGGTCTGCTGGAACTCTGAGCGCAACCACTGACCAGATCGCCCGCCCCTGGCGTTCCTTCAGTACGCCGTCGCGCCGCGGGCGCTCGTGCTAGCGGGCTCGCCCAGCCATATCTATATATTTCGTAATGATGTATGTTGCGGGCGGGCAAACTGATCTGGAGAAAACAATGAAGGATGTGCAACAAGGCAAGGTCGTGGCGATTCGTGGCAGCGTTGTCGATGTCGAATTCGACCGCAACCTGCCGCAAATTCACACGGTCCTGACCGCCCATGACGGCGAGATCATCATCGAAGTCCTCGCCCAGCGCGACGCGACCACGGTGCGAGGTATCGCGCTGACGCCGACCCAGGGGCTGGGGCGCGGCGAAATGGTCGAGAATACCGGCGCGCCGCTCAAGGTGCCAGTGGGCCCGGGGATTCTCTCGCGGATGTTTGACGTGTTTGGCGACGCCATCGACCGGCTGCCCCAGCCCGAGGACGTGGAGTGGCGCTCGGTGCATAACCCGCCGCCCCCGCTGGCGCGGCGCTCGACGACGTCCGAGGTTTTTCAGACCGGGATCAAGGCCATCGACATCCTCGTCCCGCTGGAGCGCGGCGGCAAGGCCGGGTTATTCGGGGGCGCGGGGGTCGGCAAGACCGTGCTGCTCACCGAGATGATCCACAATATGATCGGCCACCACGACGGGGTGAGCATCTTCTGCGGCATCGGCGAGCGCTGCCGCGAGGGCGAGGAGCTGTACCGCGAGATGAGCGAGGCCGGGGTGCTCTCGAAGATGGTGATGATCTTCGGGCAGATGAACGAGCCGCCCGGCTGTCGCTTCAGGGTCGGCCACGCCGCGCTCACCATGGCGGAGTATTTTCGCGACGATGAGCACCGCGACGTGCTGCTTCTTATCGACAATATCTTTCGCTTCATTCAAGCCGGCTCGGAGGTCTCGGGTCTGATGGGTCAAATGCCGTCTCGCCTGGGGTATCAGCCGACGATGGGCACGGAATTGTCGGCGCTCGAAGAGCGCATCGCCAACACCGAAAACGGCGCAATTACCTCGATTCAGGCGGTCTATGTCCCCGCCGATGATTTCACCGATCCGGCGGCGGTGCACACCTTCTCGCACCTGTCGGCCACGCTGGTGTTGTCGCGCGAGCGCGCCAGCGAGGGGCTGTTCCCCGCGGTGGACCCGCTGCAGTCGAACTCGAAGATGATCGCCCCGAATATCGTCGGCGAGCGCCATTACCGGGTGGCACAGGACGTGCGGCGCACCCTCGCCCAATACGCCGAGCTCAAAGATATCATCGCGATGCTCGGGCTGGAGCAGCTCTCCGGCCAGGACCGCAAGGTGGTCACGCGCGCGCGGCAATTAGAGCGTTTCTTGACGCAGCCGTTCTTCACCACCGAGCAATTTACGGGCATGTCGGGTACCCTGGTCCCGCTCGAAGACGCCCTTTCGGGCTGCGAGCGCATCTTGGGCGACGAGTTTTTAGATTATCCGGAGAGCGCTTTTTATATGGTCGGCACGGTCGACGACGCCGTCGCCAAATACCAGGCCTCGACCAAGACCAGCGTGGCTTGAGCATGAGCTCCATGACGCTCAAAATCCTGTTGCCTGCCAAGGTCTTCGCCCTTGAGCAAAATGTCGTGCGCATCGTGGCCGAGACCCCCGGCGGCTCCTTCGGGATCCTGCCGCGCCGGTTGGACTGTGTGGCGGCGCTGGAGCCGGGGATCTTTACCTATGAGACCGACGACGCCCAGGAGGTCTTTGTGGCCATCGACGAAGGTGTTTTGGTCAAAGCGGGCTCGGTGGTCACCGTGTCGGCGCGCCGCGCCATCGGCGGCGTCGACCTGGAAAAACTGCGAAACGCGGTCGAAGAAGAATTTCTGACCCTGACCGAGCATGAGCAAGTCTTGCGCTCGGCCATGGCCCGGTTAGAGGTCGGCTTTATGCGCAGACTGGTGAGCTTTCATAATGAGTGATACGCCGCAAAAACAGCCCGACCCCGGCCGGCCGGCCCTGGCCAATCGCATCGATCGCAAGGCCAAAAGAAAGCTCGACGCCCGGCGCAAGGGAAAAACGAGCGTGTGGTTTGGCCTCGGGATGATGGGGCTGATCGGGTGGTCAGTCACGGTGCCGACGCTGCTGGGGGCGGCGCTGGGTATCTGGCTCGACGAGCGCGACCCCAGCGGGCGCTCATGGACGCTTGCGCTGCTCACCACGGGGCTTGTGATCGGGTGTCTGAACGCCTGGCATTGGCTCAATCGCGAGAGCAACGAGATCAACGAGGATAGCGAGGATAGCGATGAATGACGCATTTATTTGGTTCTTGGCCGGCCTGGGCGGCGTCGCGCTGGGGGGGCTCTTTTTTGGCAGTCTCTGGTGGACGGTCCAAAAGGTGACGACCTCCGCGCGCCCCGCCCTGTGGGCTGTGGGTAGCTTCGTGCTGCGCATGGTGGTCACGGTCGGTGGTTTTTACCTGGTCGGCGGCGGCCAATGGCAGCGCATCGTCGCCTGCCTGGCCGGGTTCCTTTTGGCGCGCGCTGTGATAACGCGGGTGACGGAACTACACGCGCCATTGACCCCGGAGCCCACGCATGCGCCTTAGTCCCGATGAAATCATCTTTTTGGAATACGGCGACGTGCGCCTCAACGCGACCATCGTCTTCACCTGGGCGTTGATGTTGCTCCTGGTGGTCGGCTCGAAGCTCATCACCCGCCGGCTATCGACGGGCTTGCAGCGCTCGCGCTGGCAAAACGCGCTCGAAATTGTGGTCACCACGATCGTCGACCAGATCGAAGAGGTGGGCATCGATAACGGCCGGAAATATCTAGGCTTTTTGGGCACCCTATTTCTCTTCATCGCGACCTCGAGCCTGCTGACCATCGTGCCCGGCTTCGAGCCGCCCACCGGGTCGCTGTCCACCACGACCGCCCTGGCCGTGTGCGTATTTATCGCGATTCCGCTTTTCGGCGTCCTGGACCGCGGCTTGCTGGGGTACCTAAAAACCTATACGCAGCCGACCTTTATCATGTTGCCCTTCAACCTGATCGGGGAGATCTCGCGCACCCTCGCGCTGGCGGTTCGCCTGTTCGGGAATATGATGAGCGGCGGGCTGATCTTGGCGATCCTATTGGCTATTACGCCCTTCTTCTTTCCGATCATTATGACCGCGCTGGGCCTGCTCACCGGCATGGTTCAGGCGTATATTTTCTTTATTTTGGCGGCGGTCTATATCGCCGCCGCGATTCGCAGCACTAAAACCGAGCCCACTAAAACGCTTGAGAACACATAGGGGAAAACCATGGAAGCAATGACAACAATCGCTGTGGCATCAATCATCATGAGCGCGTTGGCGACCGCGATCGGCACGATGGTGCCGGCGTACGCTGAGGGAAAAGCCGTGGTCGCGGCGCTGACCTCGCTGGCCCAGCAGCCCGACGCGGCGCCGACTATTACCCGAACGCTATTCGTCGGCCTGGCGATGGTTGAATCCACGGCGATCTACTGCTTCGTCGTGTCGATGATTCTGATCTTCGCCAATCCGTTCTGGAACACTGCGCTTGCTCAAGTCGCGGGGCAATAATCTATGGTTGTCGATTGGTTTACAGTCGTTGCGCAGATGCTCAATTTCCTGGTGTTGGTGTGGTTGCTCAAGCGCTTCCTCTATCTGCCGATCTTGAACGCCATCGACGCACGTGAGCACAAGATCGCGACCGAGCTCGCCGACGCGGCGGCCAAACAGTCGCTGGCCGACGCGCAGCATGAGAAATTTCAGCAAAAGAGCGCGCAATTGGACGCCGAGCGCGACGCGCTCTTGCGCCAGGCGCACGTCGAGGCCGCCGAAGAGCGCCAGCGCCTGGTCGACCAGGGTCGCCGGGCCGCCGAGCGAATTCGCGCCGAGCGCGAGGAGGCGCTGCGCAGCGAGTTCCAGTCCCTGCAAAATATCATCACCGGCCAGAGCCGCGACGCCGTCTTCGCGACCACGCGCAAGGTCCTCAAAGAGCTGGCCGGGGTCAGCCTTGAGGCGCGCATCGTGGAGCTGTTCGGCGAGCGCCTGCGCGGGCTGGACCCGGCCAGCGTCGACAACCTTCGGGCGACGGCGGGAGACGACGCGCAGCCGATGCTTATCCAGAGCGCCTTTGAGCTCGGGGACGCGCAAAAAGACGCCCTTCGCGCAACCCTCAGCCAGGTCTTCGGCGCGCCGGCCGCTGTGGAATTTAAAACCGTTGACGGCCTGATCGCCGGGATCGAGTTGATGCTGGATGGCTTTAAGGTCGCCTGGAGCATCTCCGAATATCTCGTCGAGATGGAGAAGAATATTTCCGAGATTCTGGGTGAGCACAAGCCCAGGCTCCACGCTGGGAAGAATTATGAACTCGTCTGAGACACTCAAGGGGGCCTTCGACCGGATGTTCTCGGCGGCCGACACGGCGCGCGAGCAGAGCGCACCGGACCTCAAGCCGCGCGAGGTCGGGCGCATCGTGAGCGTTTCGACCGGCATCGCGCATATCACCGGGCTGCCCGGCGTCGGCGTCGAGGAGCTCGTGCAATTCCCCGGCGGCGTTCAGGGCATCACCTTTAACGTCGATGAGGACGAAGTTGGCTGCGTGCTGCTCGGGCAATACTCGCATCTGCACGCCGGCGACGAGGTCGAGCGCACCGGGCGGGTCATGGATGTTCCGGTCGGGGCCGGCGTGCTCGGGCGCGTCATCGACCCCCTCGGGCGCCCCCTCGACGAGCTGGGCCCGGTGCCCACCTCCGGGCGCCTCCCCATCGAGCGCCCCGCCCCGGCGATTATGGACCGGTCGCCGGTCACCGTGCCGCTGCAGACCGGCGTTAAAGTCGTCGACGCCCTGGTGCCCATCGGGCGAGGCCAGCGCGAGCTGATCCTCGGCGACCGCCAGACCGGCAAGACGGCCATCGCGCTCGACACGATTATTAACCAGCGCGGCCAGGATGTGGTCTGCGTATACTGCGCGATCGGCCAGCGCGCGGCGGCGGTCGCGCGGGTCGTGGCCACCTTGCGGGAGCACGACGCGCTGTCCTACAGCGTGGTGGTCGTCACCGAGGGTAACGATCCGCCCGGGCTCGCCTATATCGCCCCCTACGCCGCGACCAGCATCGCCGAGCACTTTATGGAGGCGGGCCGGGATGTCCTGATCGTCTATGACGACCTCACCCAGCACGCGCGAAGCTACCGCGAGCTGTCGCTCTTATTGCGCCGCCCGCCCGGGCGCGAGGCGTTCCCTGGCGATATTTTCTATATTCACTCCCGCCTGCTGGAGCGCTCCACCCGCCTCAACGATGAGCGCGGCGGCGGCTCACTCACCGCGTTGCCCGTGATTGAGACCGAGGCCCAGAATATCTCGGATTATATCCCGACGAATTTGATCTCCATTACCGACGGCCAGATCTATCTGTCCCCGACGCTCTTTGAGCTGGGCGTGCTGCCCGCGGTCGACGTGGGCAAGTCCGTCTCGCGCGTCGGCGGCAAGGCGCAGCGCGCCGCGTATCGCGCGGTCACCGGCAACCTTAAGCTCGCCTACGCGCAATTCGAAGAGCTCGAGACTTTCGCGCGCTTCGGCGCGCGACTCGACGAGAGCACCCAACAGACCATCGACCACGGTCGGCGCATTCGCGCCTGCCTTAAGCAACCCGAGCTCGCCCCGGTCTCGGTCCCCGGCCAGATCCTCGTGTTGCTCGCCCTCAGTGAGGGGCTCTTTGACGGCGTCCCCCTGACCGAGATGGTCGAGGCGCAAGCGGCGCTCAAAAAGGCGACAAAAGATATCCCGGAGAGCCTGAGCAGGCTCTTTGGGGGGAGTCAAAAGTTGGGCCCCGAGGACCGCGACATTTTGATTGGGCTGGCCAAAAAAGCCCTCAAGCCCTTCCTTGTGGCCGAGGAGGTTGCCCTGGCGCAGACGCGGCAGAAGTCATGAGTGAGACCACCGGAAGCCTGCTCCAAAAGATCGGCAGCGCCACGGATTTGCACGGCGTGGTGCGCACCATGAAGGCCGTCGCGGCCTCAAGTGTGACCCAATACGAGAACGCCGTGCGTTCGCTAGACGACTATTATCATACCGTCCAACTCGGTCTCTCGGCCTGTTTTCGCGACCCGGCGATGCGCGACATTCAGACGAGCCTGAGCCTGTCCGACGGCGGAAACGTGGTCGCCATCGTGTTCGGCTCCGACCAGGGATTGGTCGGCCAATTCAACGAGGTGATGGCCGAATACGTCCTAGAGGAAATGAGCGAGATTGCGGACAAAAGGTCTGTGTGGGTGGTCGGCGAGCGCGTGGGGCATCGGCTGCAGGACTCGGCGCTTGAGTCCACGGCACATTTCCGGCTGCCAGGCTCGATTCAGGCCATCTCGCCGCTCATCGCGACGGTGCTCTCGGAGCTCGAGGAGCGCCGCGCAGCCGGCGAACTCAAGGAGATCTACCTCTTTCATAACCAGCCCACCGGCCCGGCCACTTACACTCCGGTGAGCCAGCGCCTATTGCCGCTCGACGCCGCGTGGAGCCGCGAACTTAGCGCCATCGCCTGGCCGACCAACCTGCCGGCGCAGGTGCTCAATGGCGCCCAAAACACCCTCCCCGCCCTGGTGCGCGAATACCTATTCGTCTCGCTCTTTCGCGCCTGCGCGGAGTCCCTTGCCAGCGAAAACGCCAGCCGCCTGGCCGCCATGCAACGCGCCGAGAAGAATATTGACGGCCTGCTCGAAGAGATGACCCGCTCCTATCACCGCCTGCGCAAAGACAATATCGACGCCGAGCTTTTTGACCTGATCGCAGGCTTTGAGTCGCTTAAGGATGGCTAAGCTACGCGGGCTTTTTGGGGCCAAATTTCTAGCTAGAGTGGTGCGCTAATCACGCCGCCCACCCAGCAGCCCCAGCCGGTACAACCAATACAAAAGCTGCAGAATCGCCGACACCGCGGCGGCCACATAGGTCGCGGCCGCCGCGGTCAGCACCTGGCTGACCCCGCCCAATTCGCGCGGCCCGACGATATTATAGTCGGCCACCGCGCGTTTGGCGCGCGCCGAGGCGTCGAACTCAACCGGGAGTGTCACCACGGTGAAGCCGACAAAGCCCGCGAAGAGCAACACGCCGACTTTGGCCAGGCCGGTGATGCCGATAAAGAGCCCGGCGATCATGATCCAGACGCCCAGGTTCGTGCCGATATTGGCCACCGGCACCATCTTCTGGCGGATGGTCATCGGCCAATAGCCTTCCTTGTGCTGGATGGCGTGGCCGACCTCGTGGGCGGCGATGCCGGCGGCGGTCACCGAGCGTCCGTTATAGATGTCGGGGCTAAGCCGCAGCGTGCGCGAGCTCGGGTCGTAGTGGTCGGACAGAAAACCCGGGGTCTGCTCCACGGTCACGTCCGTGATGCCTTTGACGCGCAGGATCTCCTGGGCGACATCGCGCCCGGTCATCCCGCGGCTGGTCGGGACCTTGAGCCATTTGTTGACGCGGTTTTTTACCCAGAATTGGGCGCCCAGGCTCAGCACGAAACCAACGCCCATGATGAGCAAATAGATAGGGTCTAGGAACATCGTTTTACTCCATAATTAGGGTGCTCACACTCGAACCGAAGAACATCGACCCAGAGTGTTTCATTCCAATATTTAAGGCGATTTAGCGCCCTCATAAACCAGAGGAGAAACAGCGAAGTAACCGTAGATCTTCCCCTCTGGGGAAGATGTCGCGTAGCGACAGAAGGGGGGCGTCGGGGCGGCGATGCGGTGCGAGGTTGTTGGGTGTTGTTGCGCATTTGTTGGGTTCTTGCCGGGCGTCGCGGGTGCGCGGCGTGGTGGGTTTGCGGTGGGTGGGTTTTTGTGGCGCGTCGCAGGTGCGCGGCGAGATCTTGCTCTCCAGGGGGCTCGGTATTACCATCCTGGCGACCGGCTTGACCGCCGGCCTATCCCCTTCACCACGAATCTATCGGAATTGGAATGAGCCCCTCAAAAGACCTGAAAATACACGACCCTGAGTTGACGCTGACCTTTCTGGACTTCGCCCAGCCGATCACCAAGCGCGCCCACTCGGAGACCTCGGCCGACGAGTTTGAAAACGCCCTGTCCTTTGCGCTCACGATCTGGAATGTCCTGGCCATCGACGCCGAGAGCCCCGAAGGCGGCGTGCTGGCGGAGCTGCGCGAACAACTGGGCGCTAATCGCGCCGACCCGGAGACGCTCGAGATGATCGATATCTTGGTGGACCGCTATCGGACCCGCCACGCCGGTGACGCGCGGACCGTCGGCAATCTACAGGTCAGCAAGCCGGAGCGAAACGCGTTTGAGGTGACCGTCGGCCGAGTTTAAGGAGCCCAATACCCACCGAGCCGTCGACCGGCGACGCGCGAGCGGGACGTCCCGATTCGAGTCACGGCATCGGCGCGTAGCTCACCCCAACGCCCGGCCCCAGCGGGATGCCCAAAAATACCCACACGATGAACAGAATCGACCAGCCGATGGCAAACGCCACCGAGTACGGCAGCATGACGGTGAGGACGGTGCCGATCTTGATATCCTTCACGTAGCGCTGGGCGAAGACGATGATGATGGGCAAATACGGCATCAGCGGTGTGATGATATTGGTGACCGAGTCGCCCACACGGTAGGCGGCTTGGACGGCCTCGGGGCTCAGGTCCATCATCATCAGCATCGGCACAAAAATGGGCGCCATAAAGGCCCATTTGGCGCTGGCGCTGCCCACGAAGAGGTTCAGCACGGCGCTGACGGCCATAAAGGCGAGCAGCAGCACGATGCCGCTGAGGTTGAGGCTCTCGAGCAGGATGGCGCCCTTGACCGCCGTGACCACGCCGATCTTCGACCAGGAGAAATACGCGATGAATTGCCCGGCGACGAAGGCGAGCACGATATAGGAGCCCATGGTGCCCATGGTCTCGGAGGCCATCTTGGCGACGTCTTTGTCGTTCTTGATGCTCTTATTGAGCACGCCATAGACGATGCCGGGGATCATAAAGAGCAGCGCGATCAGGACCTCGACCGATTGGAAGTAGGAGTTGAGCGTGTTGATGGCCGGGTCGCCCTCGGCGATGGGGTCGCGCAGCGGCGAGCCGCTCCAGGCGCCCAGAAAGGCGATGCCGGCGGCGACCAGGGCCGCGACGCCCATCGAGATCAGGAAGTTTCGGCGCTCGTCGCCGTCGACCACCTCCACGCTCTCCAGCGGCTCCGAGGCCTGCGCCGGGTCCCACTCGCCGAGCATCGGCTCGACAAATTTCGTGGTGACCCAGGTGCCCACCGCGGTCACGAAGACGGTCGAGGCGACCATGAAATAATAATTTGAGGTGGCGTTGACGGCATAGCTCGGGTCGATGATCTGGGCGGCCTGGCCGGTCAGGCGCGCGAGCATCGGGTCCAAGCCGGTGATCAAAAGGTTGGCGCTAAACCCGCCGGAGACGCCCGCGTAGGCCGCGGCGAGCCCGGCGATGGGGTGGCGCCCCAGGCCGGCGAAGATCAGCGCGCCCAGGGGCGTGAGCACGATATAACCGGCGTCGGCGACCATCGAGCTCATGACACACGCGAAGATAAGCGTCGCGGTGATCAGGCTTTTGGGCACCGACTCGACCAGCACCCGCAAGCCCATCGTCACAAAACCGGTGCGCTCGGCGATGCCGATGCCGAGCATCACCGTGAGCACCGGGCCCAGCGGCGCAAAGCCCATGAAGTTGTCGATGGCGTTGAGGAACATCCAGCGGATGCCCTCCCAGCTCAGCAGGCTTAGGACCTCGTGGGATTGCGCCTGCGGGGTGCCCTCGAGCACCGTCACGCTGGTGCCCGACAGCGCGGCCGACGCCAAGACCACCGCCAGCGCCATCAGGGCAAAGAGCGTGAGCGGGTCCGGCAGGCGGTTGCCCATCTCGGCCATGCGGTGCAGCTGGCGCACCACGAAATTATCTTTAGATGGCGTAGATTCGGGGGTGTTCGGCGCGTCGGCGGCCATGGGGGTACTCGCTGGGTATAAGTAATCGAATGCGCTTGCTTTTAGGGGCGCACGATAGCAAAGCTCGGGACCGCGCCAGAATCCTTATCCGCGATGGGGACGTCAAGGCGTCTCAGGTAAACAGGCTTTTATTTTCGGTAAATTACGCCGGCAAAAATGGAGAAACGATGAGCTATACCAAAACAATCACCATCGACACGCCCCGTCAGGGGTTGCACGAAATCACCGAGCGCATCCAGGCGCTGGTCGCCGACAGCGGCGCCCACACCGGGCTGTGCACGGTCTTTATCCAGCACACGTCTGCAAGCCTCACGATTCAGGAGAACGCCGACCCCAGCGCTCGGCGCGACCTCGAGGCCTGGATGGCCCGCCACGTGCCCGAAAACGACCCACTCTATACCCACACCCACGAGGGCCCGGACGATATGCCGTCTCATATCAAGGCGGCGCTGACCGCCACGAGCTTGTCGATCCCGGTGGTCGACGGGCGCGCGGCGCTCGGTACCTGGCAAGGCGTGTATGTGTGGGAGCACCGCACGCGCGCACACCGGCGGCGCGTTGTGGTGCATATTGGGTAGGTGATGGTTGCCGCGCGGCTTTGATGAAGCGTTTCTGAGAAGTTATAAGACCTTAAAATATCGCCCAGTAGCGGTTTAATTCGGTTCAATAACGATATTGAACACTGGGGCAGCATTCGAAGTGAGCGTCGACGGTGATTAGCTTTTGTTTGAATAGCCTAAGCAGGCGAGGTGAAATATGATGGAATCATTGGCATACCGAACGCTATACGCATATGATCTGGCCACCGAAGAAATCACTGAAATTACGATATCTCTTGGGTTTCCAGAGAAAGTGCGCGACGCGCTTTGGCGCGCGTCGTATCGGATTGTCCTTACCGATGGAGTGAGTTGTGAGGGCCGGCACGGTGTGGGTATCGATGCCTGGCAAGCCCTTATGACCGCCATTTCCCTGCTTAAGCTCGAAGTGGAATTATTGTTTCAGAAAAGAGTCGTTTCATTTCACTTCTCGCGCAGCGGCGCAGAGCAGCAAACTGAAGAGGTAGTCTTCGATGAAATTTTTCCGAAAGATCGTTTCAAAAAAGGCCCTTAAGTCGCGTTTTTTTTATGAAAAGGAGTCTTAAATGGATAACTGTCTTGTAAAACAGACGCTCTACGCGTGCGAGCCAACGTCCGACAATGTGACAAAATTAACCCTTCTTTTGGGCTATCCCGAACTTGTGAGGGAGGCGGAGGCGCGGGTCGCTTTATGTATTCGTATGGATGAGGGGGGAGGAGCAGAAGTATACGCTTTCGGAGCCGACAAATGGCAGGCGCATATGATGGGCATTTCCATGCTGAAGTTACGACTTAAGCATATGTTCCGGAACAGCTGCCCCTCGTTTCACTACAGTCGCGAGGACGCTGAACAGCAGGCGGACGGGGTCTCGTTAGACGATCTTTTCCCAATAGATTTAGTATAATTAAAATGTGATTTTGTGGCCTAACTTCACTGCTCGAACCCCCCCCCCCCGAGCATCCCGGCGGAATTGGACCCCAGCGCCCGGCGCGACCTCGAGGCCTGGATGGCCCCCGCCACGTTCCCGAGAATGACCCGCTCTACACCCACACCCACGAGGGCCCGGACGATATGCCGCCTCATATCAAGGCGGCGCTGACCGCCACGAGCTTGTCGATCCCGGTGGTCGACGGGCGCGCGGCGCTGGGCACCTGGCAAGGCGTCTATGTGTGGGAGCACCGCACGCGCCCGCACCGGCGGCGCGTGGTGGTGCATATCGGGTGAGTTGTCGAGCGAGCGACGTCTCGTCGCCGAAAGACCAGCTCGCGAGATTGGCGCAAATTCGGCGCAAATTTGGTGGCATTTCGGATGAATTCGCGCAGGCGTCTGACTTTTGCGTATAAGTGAAGTTTATCTCGCTTGACGGGGATTATCAGGCCCTTAATGATAAAATAATGGCGACAGGGTTTTGTCCGCTGCCCGTATACACGGGCATTGGGGCGTATTCGCTCGCCGGCGACACGTTTGCTTCAACCCCCACCCCGCGCGTCGGTTTTTGCACCAATTTTTGCGCAATTCTCCCATTTTATTGTCATGGAGACTCCCTTGAAAAACAGATGGTTTTTACTCAGTTCAATTTTGATATTGCAATGTATGTGGCTGAGCGCTTGCGCCGACGACGTGGCATCGCGCAGCGCCTATCAATGCCCCGTGCAGGCTTGCGCGAGTCAGAATCGCGTGTGCGAGGACCTCGACCAGCCCGAATGCGGCCCGTGCAAAGCGGGCTTCGAGGAGGTCGACGGAAAGTGTGTCGCGCCCGATACGCCCGCTTGCCAGGCGGACTCCTGCGAGAACGGAACCTGCCTGGAGGCCGACGAGGGGTTCACCTGCGAGTGTGATGAGGGCTTCGAGGTCGCCGAGGTCAACGGCGTCTCGGTCTGCGCGCCTACCGAGGGTGCGTGTGAGGCCGAAGCCGGCCTCTGCTCCAACGGCGACTGCGTAAATACCTCCGACGGGCATACCTGCGCGTGCGACGAGGGCTACGAGCTGAACCCGGAAGGGACGGACTGCCAGGATATCGACGAGTGCGTGGCAAACCCGACGATCTGTGGCGCGGGCGGCACCTGCGCCAACGAAGCAGGTGGCTCTTCCTGCACCTGCGACGCCGGCTATGAGCTAAACGCCGATGGCGTGTGTGAGGCCCTCGACCCCTGCGCCGAGGACCCGAATATCTGCGGCGCGGGCGGCACCTGTGTACCCCAGGCGGACTCTTATTCCTGCACCTGCGCCGACGGCTATGAGCTTAATAGCGACGGCGTGTGCGAAGGCGTGGGCGTGTGCGCCAATGGCCCGGCGATCTGTGGCCCCGGCGGCACCTGTGTGCCCGAAGAAGACGGCTATTCCTGCACCTGCGCCCAGGGCTACGAACTCAACGCCGACGGCATGTGCCAATCCATCGGCCCCTGCGCCGAGGACCCGAATATCTGCGGCGCGGGCGGCACCTGCGTGCCCGAGGTCGAGGGCTACTCCTGCACCTGTGCGCCCGGCTATGAGCTAAACTCCGACGGCGCGTGCGAAGATATCAATGAGTGCATCGACAACCCGAGCATCTGCGGCCCCGGCGGGACCTGCACCAACACCCCGGGCAGCCACACCTGCGCGTGCGCGCCCGGCTACCAGCTCAACGCCAACGGCGTCTGCGAAGATGTCGATGAGTGCGCCGACAACCCGGTGCTTTGCGGCACCGGCGGCATTTGCACCAACACCCCGGGCGGCCACACCTGCGCGTGTGAGCCGGGCTACGCGCTCAACGCCAGCGGTGTGTGCGAGTCGGTGGTCTTTATGATCGACGCCGGTGAGGAGCACGTCTGTGGCATCGCCCAGGGCCAGTTATTTTGCTGGGGCGACAATCTCCACAGAACGGCCCGACTGGGCCTCGGCGAGAATGTCTCGGTGCCGACCAACCGCGCGCGCCGGGTCGGAACCCGCAGCGATTGGGAGTGGATCAGCGCCGGAGAAGTACATACCTGCGGCATCGCCGGCGGTGAACTCTTCTGCTGGGGATTTGGTCAAGGCAGACTCGGCGATGGTGGGAGCGACCCGAGCGCGACGCCCAAAAAGATCGGTGCGCGCGCCGATTGGACGCGCGTGAGCGCTGGCAGGCTGCACACCTGTGGCGTCGCCGGCGGTGAGCTCTTTTGCTGGGGAGAGGACGCAACTGGTCAACTGGGGCTTGGCGTAGGCAATAATGGAGAGACCCGGTTAACCCCAACCCAGGTCGGCGGTCGCACCGACTGGAAGGAGATCAGCGCGGGAAGTTACCATACCTGCGGCATCGCCGGTGACGGATATGCCTTTTGCTGGGGCTACAACCAATTTTACGGACTTGGCGACGGCACGACGGTCGATCGCTACGAACCCACGCAGCTAACAACGACACGTCGATGGAGAAAAATCGACGCCGGCCTCGATCATAGCTGTGCCATCGGCGATGTCCGAGCGGGCGGCCCAGTTCCGTTCAGCGGTGGGATCGGTATGGGCCATCTCTATTGTTGGGGAGACAACTCGATCGGACAAATTGGCGATGGATCCCATACCGATAGCCCCACGCCTAAACGGATCGGCAGCTCAATTTCGGGGTGGGAGGCTCTCGGCGTCGGCGAGGGCCACAGCTGCGCCATTGCCCAGGGGCAATTGTATTGCTGGGGCGTTAATCACCAATGCCAGATCGGCAACGCGACCTGCAACCCTTCCATGGTCCTGAACCCGACGCGCGTCGGCGCATCCCTCGATGATTGGCACATGGCCACCGCCGCCAATCAGCACACCTGCGGCATCGCAACCGACACCAACTCCTTTTATTGCTGGGGTTATAATAACGTCAGCCAACTTGGCGTGGGTCACACTTCGCAGCGTCAAACGCCCACGGAGGTCCTCGGCTACGACCCCTTGCCCTGAGCCCAGGGCTTTCGGGTTGAGCTAGAAGAAGGCGCGGCGTTTCCCGAGTGGAGGCGCCGCGCCTTTTTATATGGAGTGCAACCTAATGCGACCCCTCATCGGCGATATCACCCGGCGCCTCAATATCGTCTTCGCCCTTGCCCAGCCGACTCGCCAGCCACATCCGCGTGCGCACCACGATGTCATAAAAAGTTGGGATGACCAGCAGGGTCAGAATCGTCGAGGTGATGACGCCGCCGATGACCGCGATGCCCAGCGGCGCGCGGAACTCCCCGCCCTCGCCTCCGCCGATGGCCACCGGCAACATGCCCGCGATGATGGCCACGCTGGTCATGAGGATGGGGCGAAGGCGCACGCCGCCGGCCTCGATGATCGACTCCTCAATGTCCATGCCCTCCTTTTGCGACCATTTGGCGAAGTCGACTAAAAGGATGGCGTTCTTGGCCACGATGCCCATCAATAGGACCACGCCGATCATGCTCATCAGGTTGAGCGTGGTGCCGGTGAGCACCAGCGCGACCATTACGCCGATGAGCGACAGCGGCAATGAGATGAGGATGGGCAGCGGTTCGACGAAGCTTGAGAATTGGACCACGAGCAGCAGGTACATCATCAGCACCCCCACGGCGAGGGCGATGAGCATGCGCCGAAAGACGTCGCGTTGGTCCTCGACGTTGCCGCCCTGCTGATAGGAATAGCCCTCGGGGAAATCGATCTCGGCCATCTTGGCCTCGATATCCTGAACGACCGCGCTCATCGGGCGGTCCTGGGTGTTGGCCTCGACGGTGACGATGCGGTCGCGGTCCAGGTGCTCGATGCGCCCCGGCCCGTCGAATTGGCGGGTGCGCGCAACCTCGCCGAGGCTGATGATGCGCGCAGCCTCGCCGGGCGCGCCCGCGACCAGCAGTGGCATCGCGCTGAGGTCGCCCTCGTTGGCGCGAAATTGCGGGGCGTAGCGCACCCGGACGTTGCGGGTCTGTCCGCCGGCGTCGACCCAATCCCCGGCGTCCACGCCCGCGAATGCCGGGCGCAGCGCCTCGGCGACCTGCCCCACGCTTAGCCCCAGGGTCGCGGCGAGGTCGCGGTCAATATCGACCTGGTATTCGGGGCGCCGCCCGCGGGTCGACAGCGACACGTCGACCGCCCCGGCGACGGTGCTCACCCGCTCTTTTGCCTGCTCTGCGATGCGGTTTAGCTCCTCGATATCGGGGCCAATAAGCTGAATTTGGAGCTCCTTTCCCGGGCCGCCGGGCCCGCCGCTGCTGATCGACGCGTCCACGCCGACCAGATGATCGATGGCGTCACGGGTGCGCTTGGCGACCTCCGATTGGGTAATACTGCGCTCGGACTTCGGGGCCAACTTCACAAAAATAGTCGCCTCATCGACCGTATCGCCCTCCCCGCCGATCGTCGTGTAGGTATATTCAACCGACTCCTGATGGCGCGCAATCTTGGCCGCCTCGAGGACTTTGAGGCGGGTATATTCGAGCGACGAGCCCGCCGGTGTGAGGATTGAGATGGTGAAATTTGAGGTGTTCAGCGTCGGGAAAAAGCTCACCCCCACCATCCCCGTCGCTGGCAAAGCGAGCGCGGCGCCAAAGGAGACCGCGGTGATAATGACAATGATCAATCGGTGCCCAAGCGCCCATCCCACCAGGCGCTGATATCCCTTTGTTTGCCCGTCGAGCCAGGCGTTGAAGCGCTCGATTTTATGGCCCAGCCATTTGCGTTTTCCCTGGCGAATCTCGGGGTCCTTCCAATACGCAGACAGCATCGGGTCGAGCGAAAACGACACGAAGAGCGACACGAATACGGCCGCGGCGATGGTCAGCGCCATCGGGCCGAGCCACTGCGCCGACAGCCCGCCCATAAAGGCGATCGGCACAAAGACCACGATAATCGCCATGGTGATGGCCGCGACCGCAGGCCCGATCTCGGCGGTGCCGTCGCGCGCCGCGATATATTCATCTTTGCCCATCTCCATATGGCGCACGATATTCTCGCGCACCACGATGGCGTCGTCGATGAGCAGACCGATGGCGAGCGAGAGCCCCAACAAGCTCATCGTATTGAGCGAAAACCCGAACGCCCACACCGCGATAAAGCTCGCCAGGACGCTCACCGGCAGCGCCAGCGCGGTGATGGCGGTGCTTCGCCAGGAGTTTAAAAAGAGGAAGACGACGATGATCGTCAGAATCGCCCCTTCCAGCAGGGTCATCTGCACCGAGCGCACCGAGTCCTGGACGTCGGTGCCGGAGTTGCGCACCACCTGCAACTCCACGCCGCTGGGGAGCGTCGGCCGAAGTCGCTCCACCCGGGCGAGCACCGCGTCGCTCACCGTGGTCGTGCTCGCCCCGGTGGTCTTGATGATGTCGATGCCGACGGCCTTCTCATCGTTATAATAGGCCAGCGAGCGGGCCTCCTCGTGGCCCGCGTGCACCGTCGCCAGCGCGCCGAGTCGGTGCACGCTTGTGCCCTCGCGCGCGACCACAACCTCCGAGAAGTTCCTCGCCGCCTCGAGCCTGGCCTGCAGCCGAATCGTGCGCTCTTCAAATTCACTATTAACCCGGCCGACCGGCGCGGCGAGGTTGGCCGAGCGAAGCGCGCCGATGACCTGGGCGGCGGTCGCGCCCACCGACTCCATGGCGTGTGGGTCGAGGTCGACCTTCATCGCGGGCTCGACATCGCCGCGCAATTGAACCTCGGCGACGCCGGTGATTCCCTGCAAATCGCCGGTAATCTTGGGGTCCGCCATCGCGCTCAATTCCTCGACCGTATGCTTCTCTGAGGACAGCGTCAGCGAGACGATGGGGAGCATATCGAGGTCGAATTGGGTGATGATCGGCTCTTCCATCTCGAGCGGAAGGTCGCGGCGTTGCTGCGAGATGGCGTCGCGGATATTTTGGGTGGAGCGGTCCAGGTCGGTGCCGAACTCGAATTCGACGATGAGCAAGGCGAAGCCGTCAAGCGACGTGGAGCGCAGCTTCGCGACGCCCTCGATCGCCGCGATGGCGTCTTCGACCGGGTCGACCAGGTCGCGCTCCACGCTCTGGGGCGACGCGCCCGGGTAGGGAATCGACACGCTGACCACCGGCGGTTCGACCTCGGGGAACTCATTCACCTCGAGCACCAGGAGCGCGACCACCCCGAAGATGACCAGGGTGAGCATCGCCGCGATGGTCGTGATGGGCCGCTCGATGGCCTTGTCTGAAATCCACATTTAGCATCTCTCGCGTGCAATCATACCGCTTGATTCGTATGAATTTCGCAATGCCTGCGCGGCCCCTTATGGACCGTCATCCGCCGGTCCTCCCCCAATATTTGGACTCAACTTCTCGCTCGGCGCGTCGCTCGAGGGTGTCGAGGCACCGGCGGCGTCGATCTTAAGTTCCACGGGCGTCCCGGGCTTCAGATCGCGGGCGGCCGAGCCGACCAGGATATATTCACCCTCCTCGACGCCGGCGAGTATTTCGATGGTGTTATTCACCTGGTCGACGAGGCCGGGTTCGAGATAAACCCGCTGGGTCTGACCGTCGCGAAGCACCAGCGCCGTGGGGTTTTTCTCGCTTCGGTCGACCGCATCCAGGGATACGAAAAGCCCGCGGCGCGCCTCGGCGATGACGCGGCCTTCGGCGAAGAGGCCGGCCACAAGTTGCTGATTCTTATCGTCTTCTGAGATGTCGACGATGATGGGAATCTGGCGCGTCTGAGCTTGGGCGACCGGGTCGACCCGCGCGATCACCCCGCGAAACTCACGCTCACGATAGCCGCGCACACGAAACTCAACGGGTGTGCCGACCTTGAGCGTCTCGGCAGATTCGGCCGGCGCGGTCGCCTCGAATTGAACGCTGCTCGGGTCAACGACAGTGAATAGTAAATTGCCGATGCTGACCACATCTCCCGCGTCGACCGCTCGCTCGCTGACCACGCCGTTCATGGGCGCGCGAACGGTCGCGTCGCCGAGCGACTGCTCGGCCGCGACCAGCGCCGCCTCGGCTTGCCCGACCTGAGCTCGCGCCGCCGAGACCTGGTTTTTGGGGATGTCGATGCGGTTGGGCGCGAAGGCGCCCTGGTCGATAAGATGTTGGGTGCGCTTGAGTTCGGCGCGCGCCACGTTGAGTTGCTGTTTGCTCGAGCGCAGCGCGACCCGGGCGGATTCGACATTCGCGCCGACCGCGTCCTTTTTAATGCGCGCGAGGACCTGCCCGGCTGTGACCGGCTCGCCGCGCTCCACGTCGACTTCCGTGACCTCGCCGCCCAACTCAGCGCGCACGCTCGACGTCTGCTCAAGGCGAGTGCTCCCCGAGATGCGCGGCCCCGCCGCGACCCGCCCGCGGCGCACCTGCGTGACGTCGGCCGCCGCGAGCAAAAGCGGCGCGTCGGCCACATCTTGCTGCGAAGCATCGGGCCCCTCGCGCGCGCACCCGGCCAGGCAAAGCCAAAGCGCTGTCAAAATGATGGCCTCAAGACGCGCTCTTCCCCCTAAATCTGGCCATTTCATAATCACCGCGTCCTTTGTCGGCTGCTCGATTCTGGCGCTGTATGCCGCGCGCCGATTGCGCGTCACTCCGGCCGGGCTTGGCCCGCCCTTAATAAAGTTGACACCCTACGCAGATATCGTACAAAGGACGTGCAACACGGTGCATCACGGTGTAACTTTAGAACGTTGCGCTTGTTGTTTCGGCATGCTGATTAGGTTTTTTACCTTTGGCAGCGCCCAAATCGCAGGTTCGCATTATAAATACCGCTTATTTCTGCTTAGCCCCCAAATATAACTCATGAACTTCCCGCAAGAAGAGCCCAAACCTGATTTCTTCCGCTTCGCTGTCTGCGCGGCCGGCCTCTCGTGCCTGGCGGTGGCGTTTACGTCATTTAACGCCGGCGCCGATGAACCGCCGGTCGTCGACGAGCAGGTCATCGAACAGGTGCAGGTGGATGAGGCAAAACGGATCGCCGAGCGCGCCGCGGCCACCGAAAATGTGCTGCGCAACCTCGACCCCGACGGCGCGGCTGAGGCGAATGTCGCCGCCAAGCAGAACGCACGCGCGATCGCTCGCGCGGCGTATAATTTCGCGCCGGTTGACGTCGAAGTCGTCCCCCGTGACTGGGTTGAGGCCGGCCTCGACATCAGCAAGGCCGTGCGCGAAGGCGATAAGCTCGTCCAACACCTCCCCAACGGCGGTAAGGTCTATCTGACGCTTGAGCCCGACGTGCAAAATCGCATGACCCGGGTCTTTGACGAATATAATGTCCCCCACGGCGGCAGCGCCCTGGTCGAGCCCGAAACCGGTCGCGTCCTGGCCCTGGTCAGCCACTCGCAGGCTCAGCCGACCAAAGAGAAGCTCGCGCGCCGCCCCATCGCGCCCTCGGCGTCGGTCTTTAAGGTCGTCACCGCCGCCGCGTTGATTGAGAGCGCGGGCGTCGACCCGACCGCGAGCTTTTGCTATTCCGGCGGCATTCGCCACCTCAGCGAGTCCAATATCAAGGGCGACCTGAGCAGCGGCCAGCGCTGCGGCGACCTGGGCGACGCCCTGGCCTGGTCCATCAACTCGATGATCGCGCGCCTGGCCTACCAGAAGTTGAGCCGCAATGATCTTCAGGTCTGGGCGCAGCGCTTCGGCTATAATAGCGAGATTCCCTTCGAGCTTCCCGTCGAGATCAGCAAGGCGGAGTTCGGCGATGATCCCTATGAGCGCGCCCGCGCCGCGGCCGGTTTTTGGCATACCTATTTGAGCCCGCTGCACGGCGCGTTGATCGGCGCCGCGGTCGCAAACGACGGCGTCATGATGCAGCCGACCATCGTCGACAAATATGTCGGCCCCTCGGGTCGCACCCTTTACGAATTCAAGCCGCGCACCTTGCGCCGCGTGATGTCCAAGAAGACCGCGACCGTCCTGGGTAGAATGATGGAAGGCACCGCCGACCACGGCACCGCGCGCAAATATTTCCAGAACCGGCGCGACTTCCCCAATAGCATTCAGGTGTCGGGAAAAACCGGTACGCTCTCGGACAAAGACCCCTATCTTGGCTACACCTGGTTCGTCGGGTTTGCGCGCAGCGCGAGTGGCAAAAAGGCCGCCGTTGGCGGGCTGACCTGCAACACCCCGATCTGGCGCATCAAGGGCCCGTGGGTCGCCAGCGAAACCCTTCGAAGCTATTATAATGTGCTCGATAAACGCGAGGCTCAGGCCAAAGATGAGGTCGCGCTTCGCTAACTCCGCCGCGCACTGACTTCGCCCCACTCGGAGCGCCGCCCCTTCGGCGGCGCTCCGCGCGAGACTGACTATGCGGCTGAGCATCGCCACCAAAATCTTCCTCGTCTTCACCGCGCTCGTTGTTTTATTCACGAGCGTTTTGATGTTTAGCACCTACCGCACGCAGACCCTCTACGCGCGCATCCAACGCCTCAATGAGACCGCCGTTCCCGTCTCACTGCTCCTGAGCGACGTCCAAACCGACCTCAAAAGCTTCAACGTCGTGCTCAATGAGCGCGACCCCCTGGTGTTGCGACGTACCCTGCAGATGACCCAGCTCGTCTACTTCCTGCCGGACCGATTCACCCAGACCTTGGAGCGCGCGCGCGAACTCGCCGGGCAGGCAAACCTCGAGGAGATGATCGCCGATGACCAGGCCCCGGCCGACGGCGCGCCCGACCCGTCGACCCTTGAGACGCGCCTTGCCGACCTCCACGGGCGCGCGCTCGACTTCGCCCAGCAATCCTCTCGATTCACCCGACTGGTGCTCGACGATAAGCCGCGCCCCGACCCCGACGCCTACGCTCAGAATATTCGCGAGATACAGGCGGACCTCGGCGAGCAAGCCCGCGAGCTCGACCGTGAGATTACGGCGCTTCGCGGGGAGCTTCGCACTCGCACCGACCAGGCGCTGGCGCGCGCCAACGACCGGCAGCGCTCAAGCCTCTACGCCCTGGGCGCGCTGAGCCTGGTGGCGTTGCTGGTCGCGGTCGCCCTGCTGGTCGCGGTGCTGCTGACGGTACGCCCGCTGAGCACGCTCACGGCGGCCGCGCGGCGTATCGGTGAGGGCGACTATCGCCCGATTGAGGGGATTTTAGAGAAGCGGCGCGGCAGCGATGAGATCACCCTGCTCACCCGCGAGTTCAACGCGATGGCCGAGAGTCTGGCTGAGCGCGACGCCCGCCTGCGCGAGCAGCACGAGCGCCTGCTTAAGTCCGAGCGCATGGCCACCGTCGGGCGCATGACGAGCCTGATTACCCACGAGCTTCGCAACCCCTTATCGAGCATCAACCTAAACTCCGAGATGCTCCAGGAGTCCCTCTATGAGCGCGGCATCCCGGCCGACGACGCCGAGGTGATGCCGCTTCTAGAGACCATCGTCGCCGAGGTCGACCGCCTGCGCGAGATCACCGAAGAATACCTGGTCTACGCCCGCCTGCCGTCCCCAAATCTCGAGCCCAACGACCTGGTCGACATCGCCGAGAGCCTGGTCGACTTTCACCAATTCGAGTGGGGCCAATCGGGCGTCCAGGTCGTGCTGGAGCATGCCGAAGACACCATTGAGGTGCGCCTGGACGCCAACCAATTGCGCCAGGCGCTGCTCAATCTATTGCGCAACGCGGTCGAGGCCAGCGAGCCCGATTCAACGGTAGAGATGCGCTTGTCGAGCACCGACGCCCACGCAATGATCGAGATTCGCGACCACGGCGCAGGCATCTCAGACGAAGATAGAGCGCATATCTTCGAGCCGTTTTTCACCACCAAGATTCAGGGCACCGGCCTGGGCCTGGCGATGACCCAGCAGATTATCGAGGAGCATCGCGGCAGCATCGCGCTTCAAAGCGAGGTGGGTCGCGGCAGCATATTCACCATCCGGTTTCCCCTCGACAGCGCCAGGCGAGCGTCCCCGAAATCCTATTCGCCATAACCTCCAGCATTTTCGAGCATTGAATGGTGTTTAAATTTCGCCCCGAGGATGGCGCTGGTTCTGCCGAAACGACCCGGTCCCCCGGGTCGACCTCAACGCGCAAGGAGTCTCTATGAAGATCATGAGCTATAATATCCGCCTGGGTATCCAAGAAGGCATCGAGGCGATCGCCGAGGTCATCGCAGCCGAAGCTCCCGATATCGTCGCCCTGCAGGAAGTCGGAAACGGCTGGCGCATGGGCCCCAATGGCGACACCACCGCCGAAATCGCGCGGCTGGCCGGCTACGAATATTACTATTATGTCGCGACCATCTTCGAGGAGCCTGACTTCCGCTACGGGCACGCGATTTTGTCGCGCTGGCCGCTGGACTCCCACGAGGTCGTCGACTTTAGCCAGAGCATCGATGAGCCGCGCGCGGCGATAGTCGCGCGGATTCTGAGCCCCGATGGGCCGATTCAGGTCATCGCGACGCACCTGTCGCATAAGCCCGAGGAGCGCGCCTTGCAGGCGCCGGAGTTGATTCGTCTGCGTGACACCGTGCGCACCAGCGGAGAGCCGGTGTTGCTGCTGGGCGACCTCAACGAAACCCCGGAGGTCGCCTGGATGCAGGCGCTGGCCGATGGCATGGCGAGCGCCATGCGCCTGACCTCGGCGCCGACCTTCCCTAACCCCACGCCGACCATCCGCATCGACCATATTATGATGAGCGACGCGACGCTTACCCGCGCGGCGGTCATAAGCGAAGACGCCGCCTCCGACCATCGCCCGCTGGTCGCCGAGTTTAACCTCGGAGCAACGGAACAATAATCAGCAGCGGCGTCATTAAAATAGGCGAGCCGAGTCACCTCGGCTCGCCTATTTTTTTCGGGTGCTTAGCTGGCCTGACTCTTGAGCTTATCTTCGAGCTCATCGCGGGCCAGAATTAGCTCGGCCAGGGTCGCCTCGCGGTCGGCGAGTTCGCCCTCGAGCTCGGCGATGCGCGCCTGGAGCTGCTCGTCGGCGTCACCGTCGCCAGCCGCGGCCTCGGAGGCTGCGCTCAGCAGTTCTTCGAGGGTTTCGACCTGCTCGCGCAGCTCGTCTCGCTCAGCCTGCGCGGCCTCCAATTCACTCTGATGCTCTGCCTGAATCGCCTCGAGGTCGACCGCGTTCTCGTCGCCTGCCTGCGCAATTTGCTCGGCCATTTCGGCCATCTCGGCCAACTTCTCCTCGTGGGCGAGCTTGGCCTGCTCAAGCTCCTCGGCGATTTCGTCGCGCTGCTGGGCAATCTCGCCCAATTGACGGGTTAGCTCGCTTGAATCCGCGTTCAAATCGGCCATCTCATTGCGGGTCGATTCGAGCTGCTCTTCGAGCTGGCTGATGCGCTCATCGCGCGCCTGGAGGTCGTCGGCCGACGGGCCGGACTCAAGCATTTGCTTGGCCTCACCCAGCTCTGACTTAAGCAGCTCGTTGGACTGGACCAGGGCGCGCAAATCTCCGGAGAGCTCGGCGAAGATCTTTTTCTTCTTCTTATTATCGGCTTCAAAGCCGGCGACTTTCGCCTCGAGTTCCTCGATTTGCTCGACCCATTTGCGCCGATTGGTCTGCAGATAATCGGTCTCACGGGCGAACGCCTGCTTCTCGAGTTTATGGGCGTCGCGCTCGCGGCGAGCCTCGTCGCGCTCGGCGCTGACGATATCGATGCGCTCCTGGATATCCGAGAGCAACTCGCGGGTCTCGGCCAAGTCCTGCTGCAGCAGCGCGCGCTCTTCGAGCAACGCGTCGCGCTCCGTCGTCGTGGTGGTCAGCTGCTCAAGCGTGCTGGCGAGCTCTTCGCGCAGCGCGTTCACATTGGCTTCGGTCGGGCGGGCTTCCAGCGTCGCCTCAAGCTCCTCGACCTCGGCCTCGAGCTGCGAAATGGTCGCCTTCAGGGACTCTTCACGCGCGCTGAGGCTTTCAATCTCATCATGCTGAGATTTGGCGTGCTCTTTCAAGTCGGCGATCTGAGCGTCCTGATCTTCGACCGTCTTGTCGCGCGCCTCGACATCCTGGCGAAGGGCATCGCGTTGGTTATTGAGCTCGGCCAGATCGGTCTCAAGCGACTCGATGGTCGCCTCGGACAATTCGTAGCGGCTTTGCAAATCGCTGAGCTTCGCCTGCGTCTGCTCCAACTCACCGCCGAGCTGCGAGCTCTGGCTGGCGACGGCCGACTTCTCTTCGGCGATGGCGTTATAATCTTGCTGTACCTCGTCGAGTTCGCCCTGCAATTGGTCGATCTGGGCCTGGAGCGCCTCGACCGACGCGTCGCGCTCGCCGATGTCCTGGCGCGCGCTGGCCAGGGCTTGCTCAAGCTCGGAAATCTCCTGGCGCGACGCGTTGATGGTCGCCTTCGCCTCTTCGATCTCCTCAATCTCCGGGCGCTCATCGAGCTCGGCGCGCGCTTCCTTGAGCTGGCCAATAAGGGTGCGTCGCTCCTCGGAGAGACGGTTTCGCTCGCTGCGAAGCCGATCGAGTTGGCGCTGCGCCCCGCCCTGCGGATTCTGGGCGTTGGCGTCGATCTCTTCGAGCAATTTGACCCGCTCGGATTCAAGGCGCTCGACCTGGCCGCGCAACTCCTCCAATTCCATCTGCGCGACGCGGCTCAGCTGGGCGGCGTCGGCCAGCGGAGCCTGCGCGGCGGGGAGCTCTGCGACCGGGGCTTGGGCCACGGGCTGCGGCTCTCGCGGAGCCGCCATCCCGCTGAGCATATCGCCGCGGGCTGCGTTGAGCGTGTCGTCGTTGTCCAGGGAGTCGTCAACAGGCTCGATATTGAGCGAGTCGACCGGGACTTCTTCTTCGTAGAAGTCCCCGTCATCGGCAAAATAGTGGATATCCTCGTCGTCTTCGTCCTCTTGGTAGGGATAGATCCCCTGGGCGGTGCCCGCGGGCTCATGCGCGTCGGAAGCCTCGGTCAGGACTTCCTCGAAATCTGAGTCTTCGAGCATTAAGGGTTCGTCGTAGCTCTCGCCAAACGACTCCCCAAAGGCCTGGCCGCCGTCATGGCCGACCGCGTCGCTATAAAAGTCGTCCCCGCCGCCGGTGGGTCCCAGATCGGCGAGGTCATTATTATAGGCCTGCTGGCCGAAGGCACCCGCGCCAAAGGCTGGCTCGTGCGCAGCCGGCGGGCTGGGCATGCCGAAGTCGACCTGCGCGGTTTCCACGAAGTCCAGCGGAAACTCGCCGGTGCGGATGCGGTCGCCGTCTTCGAGCGCCTGGTTCTGGACACGGTTGCCATTCACATAGCTGCCGTTGGAGCTATTGAGGTCGTAGAGCGTGACCTGCCCGCCGTCGAAGACTATTTTGGCGTGTTTGCGTGAAATCGATGGGTTATTAACCCGAATGGTATTGCCCGGGTTTCGACCAATCGTGACCTCCGGAGCGTTCGGGCCGATGTCGACCGAGACTTCTTGACCAGAGTCGGGATCCTGATAAATCAATTTCGCCACAGATACACCTTCCTAAGGTGGAGGAGAAGTTTTACGACGCTCGATAATTTCGATAGGACGCCCGCAGGTGCGGCGGCGGGTGCCTAAATTACTGAGCGCGGATGTTGCTGATAATGTGTTAATCTGAAAATTCGGGAAGTTTCGGCGCGCGGGCGTTGACCCAAGCGCGACCGGTTCCCATATCTTCGGTTTCCTACTATATTTGCGCGAAGCGCTTGTCGCGCGAACTAACAATATCTGCCGCCTAACCTATCGTGCAGCGTCACCGTTGCCAAGTGCTTTAGCCGCATTCGGCCGATGATTATTTGTGACGCCAATAAGTATTCCAGAAAATAAGAGGACGTGTTGAATCGAATTGGCCCAGAACTTCATGCCGAGCGCCCCAAAGTTGTCGCCTTTGGCGGGGGCAAAGGCGGCGCGGGACGCAGCACCTTATGCGCCGAAGTCGCGCGCTCGCTCGCCCGCAAAAACCAGCGCGTCCTCTGCCTCGACGCCTCCTGGGCCTGCCCGACCCTCAACGTCTTATTGCACGCCGAGGAGCCGCGCTTTGACTTCCACGGCGCCCGATTGCTGCCGATTGGGGCCGAAGGCGCGCATATCGCCGATTTTATTATCCCCACGGGCGGGAAGAATATCTGGCTGGCCAATATTGGCGCGGCCCGCCATTTCCCGTTCGTGCGCCCGCGGCTGGGCGCCGATATTTTGATCGCGCAATTGCACGAGCTCGACTTCGATTGGATCTTGCTCGACCTGGCCGCCGGCCTCGACCCGCTCGACGTCGGGCTGTTCACCCTCAGTGATATTCCGATTTTGGTCGGCACCCCGGAGCCCGCGGCGGTGCGCACCATCACTCAATATCTTCGCTCGGCGTTTTATCAGGCGCTCGGCTACCACCCGCAGGCGCCCGCGATTCGGGAACAATTGCTCGAAATGCTCTACGAGCAGCCGCTCAATATGAACCTGGACAGCCTGCTCGCCAGCGCGCGTGGCGCCCAGATGGCCGAGCAAATCGTGCTGGAGAGCGGCCAGCGTTTTGAGCCCTATTTGCTCATCAATCTGGTGCGAGAAGGCTCGGAGCGCGACCTCAGCCATGTCCTCTGCCACGCGTGGCATCGGGAATTGAATATCTTCCCGCGCGTGATCGCCTCGGTCGAGTACGAGGACCGCCGCTGGTTCTATAATCGGCGCACCAGCGGGCTTGGGCCGGGGCGCGGCGACGAATCGCTGTCGCGCGATACCGAGGCGCTGGTCAAAAACCTCTTCGATATCTCGTTGCTCGACGCGCGGTTTCCGCGCCCTGCCCCGCGTGGGGAGAACGCTCATCCCGCACTTCAGCTGGGGATCAGTCGCGAGACGCCGAAGAACGACCTTCGCCAATATTATCGTCGCCTCTGGGAGAGCTACCGGCGCGAAGAAACCCTGGCACTGGTCTTTGGAAACCCCGAAGACCGGGTGCGCATCGCCGACGACCTGGAGCGCAAATATCGCGAAGTTTTAACCATGCCAAACGAAGTCTTTGGCAATGACTCCAGCGGGCGGAGCCCGGCGAACGCCCCGCAGCCGCGAACCCAGCCGAGCGCGAGTGGCGCGTTCTCGCCGCCGCGCCTTGCGACCTCTTCAAAGCCCGCCCCGCCCAAGCGGCGCGCGCCTGCTGCCGGGAGCACCCCGCCGCCCACACCTGATGCGAAGCAGGACGCCTCCCAAATCGACGAGGTCGGCGAACCCACTGAGCGCATGGGTTCCCTGGCCCCGCTGGGGGCGAATAAGCAGTCCCCGGGAGAGTTCGTCGCCGCGATGCGCCGCGAGGCCAACCTCAGCCTGCAGGACCTCAGCTTGCGCAGCCATATCGGCATTAAATTCCTGACCGCCATCGAAGACGTCGACCTTGAAGTGCTGCCTCGACCGGTCTATTTGCGCGGCTATCTGCGCGAAATCGCGCGGATCTTGGAGGTCGACGCCCAGCCGCTGATCGACACCTATTTCCGCTATCTCGATAATCAATAATCCATCGCTTCACTCTCGAATTAAGAGCCAATTATCATGAGCATTCTCATCACCGGCGGCGCCGGATATATCGGCAGCCATATCGCCCACGAACTCGTCGACCGCGGCGACGACGTCGTCATCCTCGATAATCTGAGCACCGGCGTGCGTGAGAACGTCCCCGCCAAAGCCGAGTTCGTCCAGGGCAATGTCGGCGACCGGGACACCCTTTCGGCCCTGTTTAAGGCCCACCAAATCGACGCGGTGATGCACTTTGCCGGCAGCATCGTCGTGCCGGAATCGGTCGAGAATCCGCTGAAATATTACGACAATAATACAGCGGTTACGCGCACGTTGCTCGAGGCCTGCGTGGCCGAGAGTATCGATAAATTTGTCTTCTCAAGCACCGCGGCCGTCTACGGCATGCCGCACGCCGACGAACTTCCGGTCACCGAGAAGACGCCGACCGTGCCGATCAATCCCTACGGCCGCTCCAAGCTGATGACCGAGTGGATGCTCCAGGATATTTCGCACGCCCATGATTTTCGCTATGTCGCGCTGCGCTACTTCAACGTCGCCGGGGCCGACCCGAGCGGGCGCACCGGGCAGTCGACCCCGGCCGCCACGCATCTTATTAAGGTTGCGTGTCAGGCCGCCCTCGGGGTACGCGAGCAGCTCGGCGTCTTCGGCACGGACTACGAAACGCGCGATGGCACCTGCGTGCGCGATTATATTCACGTCACCGACCTCGCCAAAGTGCACCTCCTGGCCCTTGACGCCCTGCAAGCCGGCTCGCCAAGTCGCGTGCTCAATTGCGGATACGGGCGCGGGTTTACCGTGCGCGAAGTGATCGATTCGGTGCGCCGGGTCAGCAGCGTTGATTTTGTCACCCACGACCTTGAGCGCCGCGCGGGCGACCCGCCGGAGCTGATCGCGAACGCCGGCGAGCTGCGCGCTCAGTTTAATTGGCAGCCCGAGCACGACGACCTCGATCATATCGTGGAGACCGCGCTCAAATGGGAACGCCGCATGATGCGCTAAAAGGACTATTATTTTAGCGCAAGTTAAACTAATTTGGCGCCGCACTAGGATCGCCGTCGCCTAAGCGCGGCGTCCGACCGTACATAATTGATAGATTCAGGTAGCAAAGAAGCGACTAGCTAAGAATTCAACCCCAACACCGAAGAAGTAAAACATGCCTTTTCCAAGCCCTTTCTATCGCTGGCGTCCCCACCCCTGGCACGGCCTCTCGGCGGGTCCCGACATGCCGAGCGTCGTCCACGCCTATATCGAATTGACCCCCTTTGATTCCGTAAAATACGAAATCGACAAGGAAACCGGCTACCTGCGCGTCGACCGCCCGCAGCGCTATTCCTCGCAGCCCCCGGCGCTCTACGGCTTCATCCCGCGCACCTATTGTGGACCGCGCGTGCTGGAATTGTCGGCCGACGTCGCCGACGAAGCAGACCGTGACCCGCTCGACATCTGCGTGCTCAGCGAGCGCCCGATCAGTCGCGCCGAGGTCCTGCTCAACGCGCGCGTGGTCGGCGGCTTCCGCATGATCGACGACGGCGAAGCCGACGACAAAATCATCGGCGTGCTCGACAACGACTCGTTCTACGAGCATGTCCAGGATATCGACGACCTGCCGACCGTCATCGTCGAGCGTCTTCGCCACTATTTCACCACCTATAAGACCTCGCCGACCGATACGGAGACCACCAACTGTATCATCGACAATATCTACGGTCGCGAGCGCGCCTTCGAGGTTATCAACGCCTCGATGGCCGACTATGACGAGCAATTCGGGAACTAAGCGGTCCCTGAATTGAGTGTTGTCGCAGCATCCTAAGCCGGCCCCGAGCCCCTCTTCTTTTGAGGGGCTCGGGGCCGGTTTTTTGATTGCCGCTCAGATTGAGTTTGCCCACTCCGGCGGCAAATTCTCGACTCTTTACCTCTTGCGCCAATGCGACGTACACTCAGGTCTATATCCGCGTGCTTTGCTGATATTCCAATATATTCATATCTGTTCATATCAGGTTTGTCGGAGTTTTCTGTGCTCACACCGTCCAAATTTATGCGCCCGCTCTGCACCGCTAGTTTTGTCGCGTCCCTGAGCCTCGCCCTGGTGAGCGCGGGGTGTTTCGACGACAATAACCCGCCCCAAGGCCTGAGCTCAGCGCAGGAATCAGCGGGACCGACGGTTGTCTTTGACCTGGACACCTGGCCCTTCCCGGACATCCCCTTCCCGAACGACCTCGCCACGCGCGTTGACCCGAGCAGCCCGACCGGCAAGCGCATCAACGTCTCGTTGCAGGGGGCGAGCGACGCCGAGGCGAAGGTGCGCGATTATGTCAATCGGATGAGTGGGTTTGGGGTCTTCACCCCGATCACCGTCGCCTTCGACGCCCCGCTGGATATCGAGAATATCATCGCTCGCCACCAGGGAAGCGTGCCGGACCTGGCCGACGACGCGGTCTATATTGTCAACGTCGACCCGAAGAGCCCAAATTTTGGCGAGTTCGCGCTGATCGATATGGGCGCCGGCAGCTTCCCGCTGACGCTTGACCGCCCGGATGGGTATTTCGCCAATGACCCGCGCCGCCTCGGCACAAACCTGCTCTTTGAGACTTACGAAGAGGTCGACCTCAACGGCAATGGTGTCCTGGACCCCATTGAGGACACCGACGACGACGGCGTGTGGGACCGGCCAAACACCCGAACCGTGGGCGGTGACCTCTATGATGTTGGCGAAATGCTCGACTTTTATGAGCGCGAGACCAACACCCTGGTGCTGCGCACCCTCGAGCCCCTCGACGAGAAGACGACCTACGCCGTGGTGCTCACCGATGCGTTGGTAGGCGAGGACGATGCCCCGGTGCAGAGCCCGTTTAAGTCCATCAACCACCTGCGCCAGACCGAGGATTTGAACCCGCTAAAAGAGATCCTCCCGGCGAAATTCCCGCAGCGTTTCTCCGAATCCCTCGACTCGGTTCGATTTGCATGGACCTTCACCACGGGCGCGCCGACTCATACGCTGGAGACAATCCGCGCCGGTCTTTACGGCCACGGGAGCCTCGCCTGGCTGGCCGAAGAGTACCCGGCTGAATTCAAATTATTGCATAACCCGGGCGAGCCCGGCCGCGCCGAGCCGCTCACGTTTAGCCTGGAAAATATCATTCCGCTCATCGCCCCGGCCGCCTCCCAGGCGCTGGGCTCAGGGGGCAACCTCTCCCTGCTCGAAGACGCCATCGGCGAGATCGATTATATGGTCTCCGGCAGCTTTATTTCGCCTTATTTCTTGGGCGATAGCGACGGTCTGGCAAAGCCCGGCGCGGACGCCACGATTAAGAGCACGAACCCGCAGGATGAGGACGAAGTCTTCGATGTCGACACCGAGACCGGTCGCGCGCGCGTGCGCCCCGGCGAGGTGAGCTTTCATTGCGCGGTGCCGGCGAGTCGTCCGGGGCGCACCCAGCCGTATCCCGTGGTGCTCTATAGCCACGCGATCGGCTCGACGCGTCTTGAGATGATCGCCTTCGCCGGGCAATTCGCCAAATTCGGCCTGGCCTCCTGCGCCATCGACGCGGCCGGGCACGGGATCAATATCCCGCCGGATATCAACGATATTCTGGAGACCGTCTCCTCACGTCTGGGGCTGCCCGGCTTCGGGGCGATGCTGCGCCATGACCGGGCGCGCGACCTCGTCAACAACGGCGAGGTTCAGACCGGCGAGGACTTCTTTACCTCCGAAATTCTGCACGCCCGCGACATGATTCGGCAGACCGCGGTCGACCAGATGCAGCTGATTCGCATCTTGCGCAGCTTTGACGGAAAAACACGCTGGAGCGCAGATATTGACACCGAGGACCCCTGGATTGCCGACAAGATCGATATCGTCGGGGGCTGGGACCAGACCGGCGATGGCAAGGGCGAGATTCGGGGTGACTTCGACGGCGACGGCGTGGTCGATTTCGGCGGAGAGCAGCCCTATCTTGCGTTCGGAACCTCTTTGGGCGGGCTTCAAACCGGCGTGATCTCGGGGATTGAGCCGACCATTCGCGCGGCCGCGACCAACGCGGGCGGCGGCGGTCTGGGCGATATCGCGGCGCGCACCAGCATTCGAAATGTGCGGGTGGGCGTGTTTTTGTCGATGTTTGGCCCCCTCTTAACCGGGACCGCCCCGACCAATGAGGACGGCGAAATCACCGGGCCGATGACCCTGGAATGGCAACTTCCCAGCGGCATCCGCGACGTCTCGGTACGCTTTGGCACGCTGGAGGGCATTGAGAATGGCGACCGCGTCGTTCTTCGCAACCCCAAGCGTGAGTCCCGCGGGTTTATCCCCGAGGAGGAGCGCCAGGCGGCGGTGCTGGTGCGCGGCGGCAGGTTCCGCGTGGGCATCGCCGCGGACGCCAAGAGCGCATCGGCGCGCCGGGCGATTCTGGGCTTCGACGCGAGCGTCGACGTTCAAAGCGACCTGATGCAATGCAAAGGCGGGACCCGCTGTGACACGGTCACCTGCGAGGGCTGGGAGTATTGCGCTGCGGACGTCACATGCCGGCCCCTTCATGAGTGCATTGAGCAATTCGACCCGGCCTCGGTCGCCCCCGAGATGGCCGACGAGCTCGCCGCCCACACCGCCCAGACGCCGACCGACTTGGGCGACCCGCTCATTATCGAGGTTTATGGCAGCGATGGAAAAATGAAACAAAGCATTGATACTTTCCCCGAAAATCTTATCTTTCAGAATATTCTTTATCCGCAAGGCGCCCCGCTCGCCTCGCTGATTACGGGCTGGGGCTTGAAGCGCCAGACCCCGCGTTTTCGTAAGTTTTTGGGAATCTCCCAGATGCTTTTGGAGGTCGCCGACCCGGCGATTTACGCCAAGCATTATAATCGTGACCCGCTGAAATACCCCTATGAGACCCCGGAATTCCAGAGCGGCTGGGCCAATATGCTGGTGGTCGGCACCCTGGGGGACCAGACGGTGCCCATCAATTCGGCGCTGTCCTTGGCGCGCTCGGCGGGCATCCTGGACGCGGCCGATGAGGTCGAGGAATACGGGAGTACGCAGAACCAGTTCCTCAATGAGAACTTCGTGGCGGAAGGAATCTATTGGCTCAACCGTTTCCCCGAATACCCCGGGACCATCTTTGACCCGGACGACCTGGACGGCGGCCACTTCTACACGCCGCGACTTCCGGATAATATGGACCCCAACCCCGACGCGGCATATCCGCTTCGGGCCACCGTGCACACCGACCAGGGCATCAGCGCGCTACGCCTGCCCTATTTGGACACCCGCGGTGAGCACACATTCAATATTCCGAGGACCGACCGAGGGTTTGATATCTCAACTTTCATGACCAATCAGGTCGGCTGGTTTATGGCCAATTACGGCACCCAGCTCTCGGATGACCCCTGCATGGAGGCGCTCTTTATGGAGGAATGCGATTTCTTTGATGTCGAATCATTCACCCCGCCGACGATCAAATAGGCGTCGGGCGTATCATCATTGAGGCGAAGCCGGCGCGGCGAGGCCCGAAGACACTGTCGAATCTCAACACTTTTAAAGAAGACATATATGAACAAAGCTATCACGAACACGGTCGACACCATTTATAATGCCTATGACGACCTCGACCCCAGACGCGGTATTTACTGCAATCGATCGCTGAATCTGCGCTCGATCAAGGCGATTGGTTACGACATGGATTATACCCTGATTCACTATAACGTGAATCAATGGGAGGCCCGCGCCTACGCCCATATTAAGGCGGGGCTGTTGCAGGCGGGTTGGCCGGTGCAGGACCTGCACTTCGAGCCCTTCCAGGTCACGCGCGGTCTGATCATCGACCACGAGCTTGGCAACGTCGTCAAGGCCAATCGCTTCGGCTATATCAAGCGCGCCATGCACGGCACGCGCGCGATTGAGTACCACGAGATGCGCGCCAACTACACGCGCACCCTGGTGCACCTGTCGCAGCCGCGCTGGCTCTTTTTGAACACGCTGTTCTCGATCTCCGCCGCCACGATGTATATCCAATTGGTGGATCTGCTCGACGCCGGAAAACTGCCCGAGCAGCTCACCTATCACGAGCTCTTCCAGCGCATCCAACACACCCTGGACGCCGCGCATATTGAGGGCGTGCTCAAAGCCGAGATCATGAGCGACCCGGACCGCTACGTCGAGCTGGACCCCGACGTCCCGCTGATGCTGATGGACCAGCGCGAAGCCGGCAAAAAGTTGATGCTCATCACCAACTCGGAGTGGAAATACACCGAGTTCATGATGGACTACGCCATCAACCAATTCTTGCCCGAGGGCACTTCCTGGGAAGACCTCTTCGACATCGTCATGGTGTCGGCCCGAAAGCCCGAATTTTTCACGACCAAAAGCCCCGTCTTCGAGGTGGTCGACAAAGATAGCGGCGCCCTGCTGCCCACGGTCGGCGGGCTCAAGGACAATCGCATCTATCTGGGCGGAAACGCGGCGCAGCTCGAGGAGTATCTTGGCTGCTCAGGCGATGAGATCCTCTATATCGGCGACCATCTTTTCTCGGACGTCAACGTCAGCAAGAATATCCTGCGCTGGCGCACCGCGCTGATCATTCGTGAATTCGAGCGCGAACTCGAGACCGTGCGCGAGAGCGACGCTAGCCAGGCCGAAATCGCCGCGCTGATGGACCAGAAAAAGCGCCTCGAGGACCGCTACTCCCAGCTTCGCCTGGAGCGCCAGCGCAATCAGAAGGAGTATACCAAGCCGACCGGACACGACCCGGATGAGCTCAAAGAGATCATGCGCAAGTTGCGCAAGCGCCTCATCGAACTCGACTCCCAGATTCGCCCCCTGGCCATCCAGGACGGCAAGCGATTCAATAAGTTCTGGGGCTATCTGATGCGCGCCGGCAACGACAAAAGCCACTTCACCCGGCAGGTCGAGCGCTACGCCGATATCTACACCTCGCGGGTGTCGAACTTCCTGCATTATACCCCGTTTATGTATTTCCGTGCCCCCCGCGGCAGCCTGCCGCACGATCATGGGTTTGAACTTGGCGGCACCGAGGGTATGGATATGGAATAAACCTGCCGGCGCTCACGCGTTGTCGTAGGTCCTCCATAGTCTGATGCGATGCTACCGAGTTGAGAATCTTTTTGGATGAATGAACCCGCTAAAAAACAGGGTTATTTTAACCCGCGCGCGCTCTTTTCCCTGCCATTTGGGGACAGGAGCGCGCGCGGCGCGCGTCGGGATGCGTTCGACCCGAAGGGCTATTTTCAGCACGCTCGCCAGATTCTCACCAAGGCGCCGCTCCTCTTTGCGCTCAAGATTGGCGCGAGTGTGGCCAGCGGCGCCGTGTGGCTCGGCATCGCCCTCTTCGTGACGCTGCCCATTCTCCTGGTGCTTGGCGAGAGCCTCGAGAACGCGATGCCCGGCCTGGCCGGCATCAGCGCGACGGTGGCCGAGGTGCTCGCCTTCCTGACGCAGCCCGCGTTCGTCCTCGGTGCGCTGGGGCTCATCGCGGGCGCCTGGGCGACCAGCTTATGCCTGCACGCCTTCGCCTCCGCGGGAATCTGGGCGACCCTTCGCCGCGCGATTCACCAAGAAGCAGAATTTTACGCATCCGATACCAATAGCCTGCGCGGATGCCTCACGCTCCTAAAGGATGGTACAGCCTCTTTCGGGCGAGTGCTGGGTTTGCAGTTGATGGTCGCCTGCACCAGCGCCATCGTGCTGTTCTTGGGGGTCTTGCTGCTCAACGGCATCCTCTTTTCGACCACGCGCGGGGCATTCGCCGGCTCGCCGGTGTTGGTTCGCGCATTCTTGTGGGCGTGGCCGCTGACGCTATTTAGCAGCTTCGCCATATTGGTACGCCTGAGCACCGAGGTCGCCGCGGCGGCGATGATGCTCGACGACCTCCCCATTGGCCGCGCGCTCGCCAAAGGCGCGCGCTTTGTGGTCGACGCATTCGTGCCCGTCTACCGGCTGTTTCTTTATGCGGCGAAGTTATTTCTGTGGCCGCTCGTCTTCTATTATGGCGTCCTGATCGCGCAAAATCTCGTCTTTGTTATCCCATCGCTTTCGCCCTTATTCGCCGCGCTGCGGTTGCTGGCGTTTGTGATCTTATTTGTCACCTCCAGCGTCATTGCTGTTTTCTTTAAGGCTGCTATTTTCAGCTATTATCAGACCGCGAAGTCCGGCGGCGCGTATACATCCAACCGCCCCCATGCAGCGAAAATGGCCTCCTCTCAAAACTCGACCCGTAATAATATGCAAAAACCAGCCAGCCCCGCGCGAATTAAGATGACCAGCGAGACCACGCTTGATGACTATATGCCGGTCTCCTACCCCAATATTATCGATATTTCGGAGCTCGTTCGCGCGCCCAAAGAAGAAGCCGTCGAGCAACCGGAGGCGCCCTCCGACGCCGCGATTATGAAGACACATACTGGAGTCCCGGGCTTCGGCACGCTGCAAAAGGACGAGGACGCTGAGCCCGTCGAAGAAGCCCCAGAGAGCTCGGTTACGGAGGCCAAAGAGGCCGCCCTCGTCCCCGCGCAAGAAGACCAGGACGAGAACACGAGCGACGACGAGACCAGCTCGGGCGGATATAAGAAGCTGGCGATTCCAAAGCCTAACTTCGCGCCTCCGACGGACTCACAGGCCACGCCGGGAAGCAATGACGCTCAGGATAATGGCGCCACCGAAGCAGCGCCGACCTCAACGATTGTGGGGATGCCCGCCCCGCGAAAGCTCTCGATCCCGAAGCCTCCCGGGCTTTCAACGCCTGAGCGCACCGACGCTGAAGATGACCCTAATTCTTAAAGCTCTGCCCAAATATAAATAATGACGACAAGCGAAAAAACAGAAGCCTGGCGCGCGCTCTTTAGCAGCCTGAACATCGATATCGAGTCGAGCAGCCCTCCGGTGGACCCGACGACGCCCCAGGACGACCGCCCCTGGTTTCAAACCCTTACGCGCTTTACGCGCCGCGGTTTTTTGCGGGTTCTAGTCACGCCGTCGGCGCAGCATATCGGGGTTCATACCCAATACGCCGTGCCCGGTGCTGATAGCGAGTACGCGCAATCCCTAAAGGGTTACTTGAACACCCTTAGCGGCGCGAACTGGTCATCGGAGACCACCAACAGCCCCTGGACGCTGAGCGCAGAGGGGATTTCTCTGGCAAAAGCCAAAGCGGTGATTGAGGCGTTTCTTCGCGTCGCGGACCATATCGCCGCCGCCGAAGATGGCGCGCGTGCGAGCGTTTTGGCGGATGAATTCGGTTCAGGCCCCAAAAAAGAGTACGAGGCCCCGGCGAAATCGGTCGATCCCGTCGACAGTAATACTTCAAGTAATCCTTTTGAAACGATCGGGGATGGGAGTTCTTCGGAGAGCCCCTCGCTAAAGGCTGACACCGAGCGCGATTCATCCGCGACGGATAATCCGGGACTTCAGGCCTTTCGGGTGGCCGTGCGCGACGGGGTTATCCACGCCGATATCGACCTCAAGGAAAAGCCGACGAAGGACGCAGAGTCCTCGCTCCTCGCAGCCTTCGCCCAGGCCCTCCCGATTCGCTTTGACGTCGTCCTGCTCGCCGGGGACTTCGCCGACGCGAAATCACTCAAGAACTCAGTGCCCGCGAGCATCAAATTGATGATGCGCTCAAATATCGAAACCGAAACCGGCGAAATCGCGGGCGACCTCGGGCGCTATTTCGAGCGGATTAAGAAATTCAATGACTTTGGCCTTCCATTGGTGGAAGCGCTCGGCGGCAAGTCCGCGGTTGGGGATAAAAAGCCGGTGAGCCGCGCTGCGAGGCCTGCCGAACCAGAGCGTATATCACGCCGCTCGTTTGGCGCAGCGGTCGCGCCGGCGTCCAACGAGGCTGCGACCGAGAGCAACGCCTCCGGCAACGTCGTCCTCTCGTTTGGCGGCGGCGCGCTGGACGTCGAGGATATCACCTCCGATGCGCTACGCCCCGGGGACTATACCGATCCGCGCATTCGCCGCGACGACGCGACCACCCCGCTGGTCGACGTCGTGCTTCGCCACCCCGGGTATAGCGACAAGAGCATGCGCCAGGTCTTAAGCATCCTCTTGGATGTCAGCTATTTCGACGCAACCAAGCTCATCGAGCGCGCCCCCTGCCTGATCGCCTGGGGCATCAGCCAGGAGCGCGCAGCCGAGTTCAAGAGCGTCATCGAGAACGCCGGCGGCCGCGTCACGTTGGTCGAGCCTGACTCGCTGAGCTAAGCCAACTGAGCGCCGGGCAGGGGCCGGTTATCGCCCCGTCCACTCGGGGTCGCGCTTGCCCAGGAACGCCATGATGCCCTCGGTCGCGTCATCGGTGAGCGTGTTGATGGTGAGCTCGTTTTGCAGGGTCGCCAGCGCCTGCTCAAAGGTCATATCCTGGGTCTTATAAAACGCGCGTCGCCCCAACTTCAGCACCGCCGGCGAGAACCCGGCGATGCGCGAGGCGAGCGCCTCCACGGTCTCATTCAACTTCTCGGGCGCCACCGCCCGGTTGAGAATCCCGTATTCAACCGCCTCTTCGGCGCTTAGCCGCTCACCGGTGAGCATCATCTCCATCGCGCGTTTTCGGCCGAGATTGCGCGAAATCACCGCCATAATCATCATCGGAAATAGCCCAACCTTGACCTCGGGCGTGCCAAAGGTCGCGCCGACCTTGCCCACCGTGAGATCGCAGCTAAGCAGCAACCCCAGGCCGCCGCCGAGCGCGTGGCCATTGGCGCGCCCGATGATCGGACGCGCGCAGCGATTCATCGCCAGCAACAAGTCCGCAAAATCGGCGCGCGCCTCGTGCATGCCCAAAATCCCCTTGCCGCCAGCCGCCTCGGCCTGCGCATCCATCAGATCCGCGCCCGCGCAAAACGCCTTCTCCCCCGCCCCGGTCAACACGATAACACCGACCGTGGCGTCCTGGGACAACAGCCCAAATTGCCGCGTCAGCTCCCGGACCACCGCGCCGGACAGCGCGTTTCGCCGCGCCGGCCGGTTGATCGTAAGCGTCGCAATCGCATCTTTTTTATCGACAAGAATCTCGTCGCTCATCTGCCAGGCTCCATGCTTGAGTTTTCGCGCAATTTCGTTGGAAAACAGCGCGTCATTGCCATTGGACATGCCAGCGCGTCCACATTACAAAAGGTTGCGTGTGATTGTCCCCTAAATCCCAACACAATCAAGCCTGCGCCGCCGGCCCGGGCCTTAAATAAGTGAGCATCTCTTATGGCTGATGAACTCGAGAATTGGTACCGACTTACGCTCCTGGTAGACGCCGCAGGCGGCGACCACGCCGCTGCGATTTTATGGGAGCACGAGGTTGGCGGCGTGGAGATGTATGACGCCGAGACCTACGCCGAGGACCAGTCGATTCCGCCCGTCCCCGACGGGACCAATCGACTGATCGCTTATATTGAGCAGGATTCGCCCGAGCAGGCCGAGCAGTCGCGTGACGCCATTGTGGCGTCGCTCACCGAGTCGGGACTCCCGCCGATTTCGGTCCAATTCGGCTCCTTCACCGACACGAGCTGGCAGACGGCGTGGAAGGATTTCTTCAAGCCGACGGTTATGTCCAAGCGCGCCATCGTTGGGCCGCCCTGGGAGGAGTTCGAAGCGCCCGAGGGTGGCACCAAGATCGTGATCGAGCCGGGCATGGCCTTTGGCACCGGCACCCACGAGACCACGCAATTATGCGGCGAGAAGATCGACCGCCTGCTGGGCGAGGCGGACTCGCCGCAGAGCCTGCTCGACGTTGGCTGCGGCTCCGCCATTTTGTCGATGATCGCCGCGCGCCTGGGCGCCGCCCCGGTATTCGGCGTCGACAATGACGCGCACGCCGTCGAGGTCGCCAAAGAGAACCTCGAGGTCAACCAGCTCGGAGGCGCCATAGACCTGTCGACGCGCGAGCTTTCAACCTTTGATGAGACCTTCGATATCGTGGTCGCCAATATCTTGACGCCGATCCTCATCAGTCTTCGTGACGACTTGATCGCGCGCGTTCGCCCCGGCGGAACGCTGCTGCTTAGTGGCATCACCGACGTGCAGGTCGACTCGATTCGCGAGGCCTTCGTGGGCAGCGAGTTGCGCGAATTAGACCTCGCCCAAAAAGGCGAATGGGTGTGTTTTGAATTACAGCGAGTAAGCGCGTGAGCAATCCATCCGAGTCCTACAAACAAGACGTCGTTCCGGCCAAAAGGCGGGCGCCTCTCGACAGTGACGAGATGCCCGCTACCGGGCGCGTCGGTGAGTCTTTCGAGCTGCCCGACCGGGTGACGCACTACCTCACCGATGTGCTGCGCATGCAGGCAGGCGAGTGCGTCGACCTCTTCGATGGGAGCGGACGCGTCATCCTTGCCGAGATTCTCGGCGGGGATAGCGAGCGACTGCAGGTCTGCATTCGCGACGACCGAATGCGCCTGCAAAGTGAGAGCCCCTGCGCGATCACGCTGGTCCAGGCGATGCCCAAGGGAAAGCGCTTCGACCTGATCCTCGAGAAAGCCACCGAATTGGGCGTCGCGCGCATCATCCCGCTGGAGAGCCGTCGCACCGTCGTTAAAATCCCGGAAGCGAAGATCGACAAAAAGCTCACGCGTTGGGAGCGCATCATCGAGGGCGGCGCGCGTCAATGTCGCCGAAACATTACCCCGGAGTTGGGGCCCGCGATGAACTTGGGCCAGGCGATTGAGTCGCTACAGGGTATCCCGAATTTCGTGGCACATACCGCCCCCGGGTTGGCCTCATTGCCCGAGATTTTGGGCGCAGACGCCGCCCGCTCGTCCTCGGCGGACTTCGCCTCCCACCCGAGCGTTGCGCTTTGGATTGGACCAGAGGGAGGCTTTGACGAGGCCGAAATCGCCACGCTTTTGGACAAGGGCGCGCACGCATTTCACCTCGGGCCGCGGGTCTTGCGCGCCGAGACCGCAAGCCTCGTGGGTCTTTCCCTTATTCAGGCCTACCTGGGAGACCTCGCGTGAGCCCCTTGCGCCGACCGACCGGTACAGACCGCGCTCTTCGAAAGAGCGCCGGGCTTCGCTACCGCGCCCCGGCGCTGCTCATCGACGCGCTTGTCGCCCTCCCAGTCATCTCGCTCGCCTACGCGCTGGGCATCTTCGATAGCCGCCTCTTCAAAGTCCCCGACGACTGGTTCTGGAGCGAATGGATACTCGGGTTCTGGCTCGACGAGCGCCAGGTTATCCTCGCCCCGCTCATCAGTTGGTGGGGGCTGAGCATTGTCATCGCCACCATCGCTGAGGCCCTCGACTCGCGCAGTCTAGGCGGACGGTTTTTCGGCCTTGTTGTCAGCGATAAATCGGGGTTTAAGATTGGTCCGCAACTGGCGATCTGGCGCGGATTGGGGGCGTTGCTAAATAGCCTGAGTTTGGGGCTTGGGTATCTTTGGATTCTGGTGAGCAATCACCGTCGCGGTTGGCACGATGGCGTCAGCGGCACCTTGGTGCTGCGAGATCGCGTTGGCGAAGCCCCCGAAGATACGCTATAGCTCGCACGCTGCGACACCCCACTCGCGTACCGTTCGCAGGTTTTCGAATCGACTTCGAAACCCAACGCGGCGCATTTTCTAATTGTTGCTTCGAATGGGATGCTTATGAAGAAAATTGAAGCTATCGTCAAACCCTTTAAGCTCGATGATATTAAAGACCGCCTCGATGAGATCGGCATTCACGGGATGACGGTCACCGAGGTGAAGGGATTTGGGCGAGGCGGCGGCAAGGCGCCGGTGTATCCGGGCGCTGAATATGTCATCGATTTTGTGCCGAAGATGAAGATCGAAATCGTGGTCGCCGACGAGCTCGTTCACCCCGCGATTGAGGCGATCATGGAGGCTGCGCGCACCGGACACGTCGGAGACGGAAAGATCTTCGTGTCCACCATCGACGAGGCCTTCCGCATCCGCACCGGTGAGTCTGGGCCGGAGGTGTTGAGCTAAAGCCCGCGCGGTTTTTAGACTCGATGCCCCGCAGAAGATTCGCACAGAAGTACCCGGTTCAGCTCCGCTGAACACTCACTTAACTGGCAAAAGTTTATTCGTTTCGAATTTAGTATTTCTCAATAAATTGAAGAGATAAAAATGTCTGCCAATAGCGTCACATCGATCAAAGAAGCGATCAAATTTGCAGAAGCAAATGATGCAAAAATGATTGACCTTAAATTCCTGGACTTCCCCGGAACCTGGCAACACCTCACCATCCCCGCACATCGCCTCGACGAGGAGCTCTTCGAGCAGGGCATGGGCATCGACGGTAGCTCGATGCGCGGCTGGCAGAGCATCGCCGCCTCGGATATGCAGGTGCGCCCCGACCCGACCACGGCTCGGATGGACCCGATTACGAAGCTCCCGACGCTCAGCTTCATCTGCAACGTCTTCGACCCCATCACCGACCAGCCCTACTCACGCGACCCGCGCTATATCGCGCAAAAAGCCGAAAACCACCTCAAAGAGACCGGCATCGCGGATACCGCATTTGTCGGCCCCGAGGCTGAGTTCTTCATCTTCGATGACGTGCGCTATGACGTGACGCCCTACTCCTCGTTTTATGCCGTCGACTCTCAGGAAGGCGCCTGGAATACCGGGCGCAATGAGGGGCCAAACCTTGGCTATAAATTGGGCTATAAGCGCGGTTATTTCCCCGTACCGCCCTACGATAGCCTCAGCGATTTGCGCGGCGAGATGGCGATGACGCTCGAGAAAGCCGGCATCGTCGTCGACGTCCACCATCATGAGGTGGCGACCGCCGGGCAGTCCGAAATCGGCATCAAATATAATAGCCTGCTCAAGAGCGCCGACGATCTGCAGTGGTTCAAATATATCATTAAGAACGTCGCGCGCCGCCATCAGAAGACCGTCACCTTTATGCCCAAGCCGATTCACGGCGACAACGGCTCGGGTATGCACACGCACTTCAGCCTATGGAAGGGTGGCAAGCCCCTGTTCCCCGGCGAGCGCTACGCGGGCTTGAGCGATACCGCGCTGCATTTTATCGCCGGTATCCTCGACCACGCGCCCTCGCTGCTCGCGTTCACCAACCCGACGACCAATAGCTTTAAGCGACTCGTCCCGGGTTATGAGGCGCCGATTAAGCTTGCATACTCCAGCCGAAACCGCTCCTCGGCCGTGCGTATCCCGATGGTCCAGTCCAGCCCTGCCTCCAAGCGTATCGAGTTCCGTACCCCGGACCCGAGCAGCAACGGATACCTGGCGTTCGCCGCGATCTTGATGGCTGGGCTTGACGGCATTGAGCGTCAGCTCGATCCGGGCGACCCGGTCGACAAGAATATCTATAATCTGCCGCCCGTTGAGGCCGACAAGATTCCGAGCGCGCCGGCGAGCCTCGAAGAAGCCCTCGCCTGCCTGGTCGAAGACCACGACTATCTTCTGCGCGGCGACGTCTTCACCGAAGATGTCATCGAGTCGTGGATCAACTATAAGTTTGAGAACGAAATCGAGCCGACTCGACTGCGCCCGACGCCGTTGGAATACAAGCTCTATTTCGATATTTAATACTTAAGAACCGGCGAGCGTCTCGACGCTCGCCGGTCTCTACTCCCCCCAGCGCTCTGATTATGACCTCATTTCGACCACTGCATTGGACTCTTCTGGCGCTATGCGCGTTTTTTGTGTTCGGAAGCCTCAATTGCAAAAGCGACCCCGTCGACCCGGACTCGTTGCCGGCATGGACCTTCCAAAGCCCCACGGCCCCTTACTCGGTCGAAGTCCCCGGGCAATGGGCGCAGACCCCTGTTGAGGAGATAAACCGCTTCGCAGACCTGGCCCTGCGGGTTGAGGATCAATATTTCCTCATCATCATTCCCCAGAAATTGCCCCAATACGAGGGCGTCGCCTCACCGGACGCGCTTGACCTAAAGCGAGCGAGCGTCGGCGTGCTCAAGGAGCGGGTCACGGAGTTTAACGTCGAGCGCGAAGGCCCCCTGGAGTTGAACGGCCAGCCCGCCCTGTCGGTCTTCGCCTCCGGCGTCCACGAGGGAGACCCGGTTAAATATATCAATACCTACACCACCCACGATAGTTGGGGGTTCCAGATTATCGCCTGGGGCCCGGCGAGCAACGAGAACGGGTTGGTCGAAGCTACTGATAAACTACTGGCCGGATTGCAATTTAAGGGCGTCAGCGCTGCTGATGGCGTCGAGCCGGGGGCTCAAGAGTCGGCCGACTCCGAATAAAATACAATTATCTGAAACGTTTTGAGGTTCCCTGCATCATATACCCAGCTAAGCGGGTGGCCTGCAGGTAATTCAAAATCTTGAATCACCCGAACTCTTCAATCACCACACAATCTCTTTGCAGGCCTCAATCACTTTGAGACCTAATCATTTGGAGCTGTAGATGACCGACTTGAAAAAAGAAGTTTACGACGTGACGATTATGGGCTCCGGCCCTGCCGGCCTCACCGCGGCGATTTATGCCGCCCGCGCGAACCTTAGCCCGGTTCTCTTCGAAGGCTCGCAGCCCGGCGGACAGCTCACGATCACCACCGACGTGGAGAACTTTCCGGGCTTCGCCGACGGCATCATGGGCCCCGACCTGATGATCGCCATGCGTGAGCAGGCGCTTCGTTTCGGCACCGAGATGCATATGAAGTCGATCACCAAGGTCGACCTCTCTCAGCGCCCGTTCCCCATCACGCTCGAAGACGGAACGACCTTCCGCACCCACACGCTGCTCATCGCCTCGGGCGCCCGCGCGCGTCTGCTCGGCCTGGAGAGTGAGTCCAAATTGATGGGCCACGGCGTGTCGGCATGCGCGACCTGCGACGGCTTCTTCTTCGGCGGAAAAGAGCTCGCCATCGTTGGCGGCGGTGACTCGGCGCTCGAAGAAGCTATCTTTTTGACCAAATTTGCCACCAAGGTCACGGTTATCCATCGTCGCAAAGAACTGCGCGCCTCGCAGATTATGCAGGACCGCGCCAAAGCCAACCCGAAGATCGAGTTCCTCTGGCACCGCGAAGTCATCGAAGTTATCGGCGACAAAGAGAACGGCGTCAGCGGCCTGAAGCTGCTGAATAAGCAGACCGACGATGTCGAGGATTTCCGCGTCGACGGCCTCTTCGTGGCCATCGGGCATATCCCGAACACCGAGTTCTTCAAGGGCCAACTCGAGATGAACGACGACGGCTATATCATCACCAAGCCCGACTCCACCCGCACCAGCGTCCCCGGCGTCTTCGCCATCGGCGACGTGCAGGACTGGACCTACCGCCAGGCGATCACCGCCGCCGGTACGGGCTGCATGGGCGCGATTGACGCCGAGCGCGACCTCGAGTCCATCGAAGAAATCGCGCAGCATCGCACCGAGCAGTGGGATTGATTGCTCCCTGAGAGCCGCGGAGCGCATCGCTTGCTCCCCGCGGTCTTCAATGCGCCGATGACACAAAAAAGGTGGCCCCTCACGGGGCCACCTTTTTTATTGTCTTGAGCCAATCCGCCCGCCTTAATTCGCGTCGAGCAGCTCCGCCAAATACCGACCGGTGACGCTCTCCTTTGTATTCGCGACCTCGCGAGGCGTGCCCGTTGCGACCAATTGCCCGCCCGCCGGACCCGCGCCCGGACCCAGGTCGATGATATGATCACATTGGGCGATAAAGTCGATATTATGCTCGATGACGATGACCGTATGGCCCAGGTCCACGAGCTTCTTCAGCGAGCTCAGAAGCGTCGAGATATCCAGCATATGCAGGCCGACCGTGGGCTCGTCGAAGATGAACAGCACCGGCTTGGTGTCGCCGCGTTTTCGACCGTCGGCGATATAGGTCGCCAACTTCAGCCGCTGGGCCTCGCCGCCCGACAGCGTCGCCGTGGTCTGCCCCATGCGAAGATAACCGAGGCCGACGTCCACCAATGGCTCGAGTTTTCGCAATAGCGAGCGCGTCTCGCGGAAGAACTCCACGCCCTCGGCGACCGTCATGTCGAAGATATCCGCGATATTCTTGCCCCGATACTCCACATCGAGCACGCGCCGCCCGTAGCGTTTGCCCTGGCAATCCTCGCAGGTCACCTCGATATCGGCCATAAAATGCATTTCGACCGTGATGGTGCCCGCGCCATTGCAGGTCTCGCAGCGCCCGCCGGCGGTGTTGAAGCTAAAGTCGCCGACAGTTAGCCCGATTTGCTTGGCCGCGCGGGTCGCCGCGAAGAGCTTTCGCACCGCGTCGAACGCCCCGGTATAACTCAGCGAATTGGAGCGCGACGAGCGACCCACCGCCGCCTGGTCCATCAGCACCACGTCATCAAAGCGCTCCAGCCCTTCGAGCGCGTCATGCGCCCCGGCGTCGGTGCCGCCCTGCCCCTTCATCGCCTTCCAGCCCTGATAGAGCACCCGCTCACAAAGCGTCGATTTGCCCGAACCGCTCAAGCCGGTGACCGCCGTAAGTTGGCCGCAGGGAATCTCCACCGTAAGGTCGGCCAGGTTATGCTCGCGCGCGCCCACGATTCGCACATAGTCCTTGGGCTGCTTCTTTCGCCCAAGCGCCGTGGCCGCCGCCGCGCGCGCCAGCGCCTGGCGCTCAAGCAACGCCTCGCTGGTGATCGTCTCGCGTTCTCGAAACTCCTTAATCGGCCCGGAGAACAGCAACTCGCCGCCCTGCTCACCGCCGCCGGGGCCGATCTCAATGATATAATCCGCCCCCTCGATGACCTCGGGGTCGTGCTCGACGACCACGACCGTATTGTCGAGGTCGCGCAGGTCATAGAGCACCTGCATCAACTTGTCGGTGTCGCTGGCGTGCATGCCCGCGGTCGGCTCGTCGAGCACATAAAGCGTGTCGGTCAGCGCGCGCCCGAGGCTCGCCGTGAGGTGAATTCGCTGCATCTCGCCGCCCGACAGGGTCCGCGATTGGCGGTCCAGGCGAAGATACCCGCAGCCAATTTCATTCAGATAGGCCAGGCGGTGCTCGATCTCGTCGAGCAGGGTTTCAACCCGGGCGAATTGGTCGTCGGGGAGCTCTAACTCGTCAAAATAGGTCTTCGCCTCGGATAGGCGCATCTGCCAGAGGTCGCCGATCGCCTTGCCCGCCACGCGCACGTTACGCGCGCTCGCGTTGAGCCGCGCCCCTTTGCAATCCGGGCAGCGGTCGTAGCCCCGGTAGCGCGCCAACATGATGCGCACATGCGTCTTATATTGCTTCTTCTTTAGCGCCTCGAAGAAGCCACGCACGCCCTTGTATTTCTTGCCGGTCTTCCCATTTTTACTGCGCTTTCCGCCCTCGATAATAAAGTCCTGGGCGGCCGCGTCCAACTTCTCGAAGGGCACGTCCAGCGGAATCTCGCGGTCGCGACAGGCGTCGAATAATTCGCTGCGATCCTTTCGGTACGCCGGGGTCTCCAGGCAGGCGATGACGCCCTCTTTCAGGGTAAGTCGCGTGTTCGGGATGACCTTTTTGAAGTCGACGCCCATCACCTTGCCAAAGCCCGAGCAGGTATCACACGCGCCCAGCGAGCTATTAAAGCTAAAGAGCGCCGGCTGCGGCTCGATAAAGTCTGTTCCGCATCCGTTGCAGCGAAACGCGCGGTCAAAAATGAGCGGCGCGCGCTCCATATCGTCGTAGAAGTGGACCTCAAGTCGGCCATTTCCGAGCGCGAACGCCGCCTCTACCGCCTCGGCAAAGCGCATCTCTTCGTCTTTTCGCACCACGATACGGTCGATGATTACCGGGAACGCCTCGCGGTCGAGCAGGCTTTCGATATCGGACTCGGTGATGTCGACCATCTCGCCGTCGATAAGTAGGCGGCGATACCCCTCCTGAACCAGATGCTTGAGCACCGCGTGCCGATGCTTGTTCTCCCCGCCGTCGGCCTGGGCGACGAGGATCAGGCGCGTGCCATCGTCCATCCCCTCAATCGCCGTCACCACGCCGGGCACCGTGTCACGGCCCACCAGGGTCTCACAGGTCGGGCAAATCGTCTCGCCGATATGCGTGTACACGAGCTGCAGGTGGTCATCGACCTCGGTGATCGTGCCGACCGTCGAGCGCGCGTTCGAGACGTCGTTCTTCTGGCGAAGCGCGAGCGCCGGCTGGATATTCTTGACCGCCTCGACCGGCGGGCGCTCCATGCGCTGCAAAAACTGGCGCGCGTAGGTCGACAGCGACTCCGTGTAGCGGCGCTGCCCCTCGGCGTAGAGCGTGTCGAAGGCCAGGCTCGACTTCCCGGAGCCGCTCACGCCGCTGATAACGGTGAGCTTTCCGTGCGGAATCTTGCAATCAATGCCCTTTAGATTATGCGTGCGCACGCCGCGCAACGTCACATATTGCTGGGGCAAATCGCTCTCAATAGCTTCGGATTCAGCAGAGTCGACGGCGGGGGTAACTTCGGTATTTGGCATAGTCTCAGGCATGGTTCGGGGCATCACAAAGGACTTCGACGGCGCGGGATCGCCGCGGCGGGATACTGCCACGATTTACTCGCCAAACTCAAACGCATAACGCGGCGGCGAGATTCCCCCTCGCCGCCGCGTCGCCGATCTGAATGGTTGCCTTGATTGCGAAGGCTTCGGCGCGTCCCAAAACGCGCCGACCTAACCCCGCCTCACAGTCCGATGACCTTGGTAATGATCTCCTTCATGATCTCGGAGGTGCCGCCGCCGATGCTGAGCAAGCGCGCGTCGCGCCACCGCCGCGCCACCGGTCCCTCCTCGACATAGCCCATGCCGCCGTAGAGCTGCAGGCAGCGGTCGATGACTTTCATTGACACGTCGCCGGCCATCAACTTCGCCATCGAAATCTCGCGCTGGGCGGGGAGCCCACGCTCGTAGAGGTCCGCCGCGTGGTAGGTGAGCGTGCGACAGGCCTCAAGCTCGGTCTCCATCTCGACGATATTGTGGCGCGTCACCTGAAAGCCCATCAGCGGCTTTCCAAAGGCGTGGCGCTCGCGGCAATAATCCTTGGTCTCATCGAGCACCAATTGCGCCCCGGCGACGCCGCTGAGCGCCCCGACCAGCCGCTCGCCCTGAAAATTCTGCATAATATAATAAAATCCGTGGCCTTCTTCGCCGAGTAGGTAGCGCTTCGGGATACGGCAATTGTCGAAGAAGAGTTCGGCGGTATCCGAGCAATGATTGCCGATCTTCTCAAGCTTTTTGCCCACGCTAAATCCCGGCGTATCGGTCGGCACCAAAAAGAGGCTGACGCCCCCGTAGCGATTATTCATGTCAGTGCGCGCCGCGAGCGTCACAAAATCAGCGCGCGTACCGTTGGTGATCCAGGTCTTTTGGCCGCTGATGATATAATCATCGCCGTCTTTTTTAGCCTGGGTGCGAATGCCCGCGACGTCGCTGCCCGCCCCCGGCTCCGACACCCCCAGCGCCGCGATCTTCTCGCCGCGCACCGCCGGCGCCAGGAACTCCTGCTGTTGCTCGGCGGTGCCGACCTCCGCGATGATCGGGGTCGCCATATCACTCTGCACCAACACCCCCATCGTTAGCCCGGCCATCCGGCAGCGCGGCAACTCCTCGGCCAGCACCGCCGTATGCCAGATATCCCCGCCGATGCCGCCGACATCCTCCGCGTAGCGCCCGCCCAATAGCCCCAACTCCCCCATCTGGCGAAACACCTCATTGGGGAAAAACCTCGCCGCCTCCCACTCCTCAGCATGCGGCGCGAGCTCGTTCTCGGCGAAGCGACGCACCAGCGCGCGAAATTGATCATGCTCCTCGCTAAACTGCGGCCAGATCTTCTCGGTCATGACGATCCTCCTGGGGGTTTATATAGTGTCCGAACACCCTATCATCTCGCGCGCTCGAGTAGAACACGCCGTGTTTTGCGGCGTTTTGAAAAATAATTGCAATGAATTGGCCAAATACATAAAAACTGCTTGACAGCCCCATCACCCCGGGCTACATAACGCCTCCCTGACGGAGCTGGTTTCCAGAAGGACACAACTCGGAGCGTGGCGCAGCTTGGTAGCGCACTTGCATGGGGTGCAAGGGGTCGTCGGTTCAAATCCGGCCGCTCCGACTTAAAAAACCCGTTAACTCTCAATGAGTTAGCGGGTTTTGTGTTTCTTGTGACTATGCGTCGAATCGCCCACCGGAGCCACGTCCTCTAGACCTGGCAGAACAACAACCCGCCGTTGGCCAATCCGTGTTTGCAGAGGGTCACGTCGATCGGATAGATTCCCGAAACTAGCCTAATTCTTGTTTCGTTGCCCATCCAAGGAGCCAAGATCATGTTCGCGTTCACGATCGACGAGAAAATTGAGCTTCGCCTTCACGAGGAACACCACGCCGAAGAACTATTCGCGCTGACCGACCGCAACCGCGCCCACCTGGGGCGCTGGTTTCCGTGGGTGGAACACACCCAAAACGTTGACGACACCCTCAAGTTTATCAAAGGCGTCCGGCGTGGTTATGCCGATAATGAGGCCGTTCTGACAAGCGTGTGGTGCGACGGCAATATCGCCGGCACACTCGGCATTTCCCGGATCGACTGGAATATTGGCAGCGGTGAGATCGGCTATTGGCTCGGCGCCGACTATGAGGGGCGCGGCATCATAACACGTAGTTGCCGGGCGCTTATCTCGTACGCATTCGACACGCTCAAGCTCAACCGCATCGTCATTAAGTGCCAGCCCGAGAACACGCGAAGCAGTGCCGTCGCAAAGCGGCTCGGCTTTTCCTACGAAGGCACCCTGCGAGAATCTGCCAAACACAACGGCAAGCTGCATGATATGGAGGTTTATTCGGTGTTGCGGCGGGAGCGGTCGGATGCGCCTCGCTAGGTCTATGCCTCGTATTGATGATGACTATGAACGCTGAATTTGGTTTTTTTGGGGAGCCGTGCAAGTAGCTTCATGCGAGAAAATTCTACGAAACCTACCAGCTTTGTTCGGAATCGAGGAGGCGATTGTCAAATATGTTGAGCAAATCGAAAGGTTGCCGACTTTGATGGGACGTACTGCCGCAAATACAACCATATATAATGGAAACACCATGTTCGCCACTGTTTTGCACAACCTAAAAGGACCCCGCAACGTTGGCCAGATTATTCGTAGCCATGTTGCCTACGGCGGTGGCCCGCTACTCTTTGTCGGCCACGACGAGCCCTGGACCTTTCGAAAGAGCACTTCGCGCTATTCTCGCAACCTTGAGCAGCATCGCGACATTGTGCACATCCCGAACGACGACGCATTTTTCGATTGGTGCATTGAAAACGATTACACCCCCATCGCCATCGAAATTGCCAACCCGCCGCTGTTCTTGGCCAACTTCAGTTTTCCGACACGCCCTGCCATCATCGTCGGACACGAGGGCCAGGGTTTGCCGAAAGAACTTCTCGCGCGATGTGCGCACGTCATAACAATACCCCAACAGGGTCCGGTAGCTAGTCTCAACATACCGGTGGCCTGTTCGACAGTGATGTACGAGTTTCGGCGCAGCGACTTCGACACACCGCATATCGAGAGCGCGAAATATCCAGAATAGCGCTCGGCCAGCACGGACCGCGGGTACAGCACATATATATGTTGACGCTCAATTTTCTCAACCAACGAGCCACACCATGACCCCGCTCACACTGCGTAAGATCCAAGTTGAGGACGCCGCCGGCTTCACCGCCTTGCACAAAACCCTCGCCGAGGAGACCCACTTCTTGCTCCTCGAACCGGACGAACTTCGCGAGGACCTTGACGCGCAAAAGCAGTGGCTCAAGGGTTGCGTGGAGTCCGATTCGCGCGATATTTTCGTTGCCCACGCAGACGGCGTCATCGTGGGCTTTCTCGATATTAGAGGTGGCAACTTCAATCGGGATCGGCACAAAGCGAGCCTCAGTCTGGGGATCACGCGTGCCCATTGGGGCCGCGGGCTTGGCACGCTCCTGATCGAGGCGGCGATTAGCTGGCTGCGCGACCGAAACGGAACCCGGCTGGAGTTAACCGTCAACTGCAACAACGAGCGCGCCGTTGGCCTCTATCAAAAGTGTGGGTTTCAAATCGAGGGAACACAACGCAACGCCCTGCGCGTCGACGGGAAGTTCGTCGATGAGTATTTTATGGGGTTTTTGTTGAGCGAATCGTACAGTCCAGAGCACTCCACAACATAAATATCTTCGGCTTTCACTTCCCCCGGAGGAGCAATGCTTCAACTATCATTCAAACGAGTCAAACCAGGCAAAGTCGACAAGCTGCGCGCGTGGATGCGCTAGCTAAAGCTGCGCCAAGAAGATGTCGTCGAGTCCTTCGAGCAGGAAGGTGTTCGCCACGAGAAGGCGTGGCTCTTAGAGGACGGCGAGGGATATATCTTCGTGTACGCGGTCGAAGCCGAAGACCTCGAGAAAGCGCGACAGGCCTATCGTGAGTCGACCTTGCCGATCGACCTGGAGCACCGCGCGGTGCTTCGCGATGCCCTCGGCGAGCGCGTCGAGTCGGAGTTGCTCTATGATTTGGCCGTGGAGGGACCCATGATGCCGTCAGCGATCTAAGTCTCAATTCTCTACACAGGTTTATTTCAGTCATGAAACCGCTACGAATCCGGACCAAACGCCTCCAGCTTCGCCGCTTCCGGCCCGAAGACATTGAAGACGCCCACGCCTACGCATCTGACCCCGTGGTCACCCGTTTTACCGACTGGGGACCGAACACCATCGACGACACTCGGGCGTTCATCCAAGAGGCCATCGCAGACGCGCAGGCCATCCCACTGCAGACCATATCGCTCGCCATCGAACATCGCGACTCACAGCGAGTTATTGGCACCGTTGGAATGGAACTCGGGAAGTCAACGCTGGGCGATGCTTCCATCGGTTTCTGCATGAACCGCGAATTCTGGGGCCGTGGCCTCACAACCGAGGCGGCCCAGGCCTTGTTGGACTGGGCATCGGATGCATTCCAACTGCGCCGGGTCTACGCGACCTGTCGCCCCGATAATCAAGCCTCAGCTCGCGTGCTTGAGAAGCTCGGCATGAAGTGTGAGGGGCGGTTGCTAAGGAACGTCCAGGTCGATGGTGAGTGGTGTGATAGTTTGTTGTACGCCGCTGTGTTGTCCAACTAAATGCTCTATTATTTTACAGTCCAATCAAGACGCCGAGACCCTATTCAAGTTCACGGAGGGTTGAGGCGCAGCGCGGGCGTTCAGCGAAGGCGAGATTTGGGGTGAAACCGCGCTGCACGCGGTCTTGGAATGTCTGCAGCGAGGGTCGACCCTCATTGCACCCGTTGCTAGAAGGGTTACGCTAAAAGTTGAGGCGCAGCGCGGGCGTTCATCGACTGCGAGAACTAGGGTAAAACCGCGTTGCAGAAGCCCTGAGAATGTCTGCGGCGAGGGTCACCCCCTGTTGCACTCCTTAGTGAGATGGTTGCGCTGAAGGTCGAGGTGCGCGGCGCAAGTCGTCGGCCGGCGCTATCTTCTCGACAAATGGGGCTCGAGTCCCGGTTTCGACCCTCCAGATAGGCTTGATGTCACAGTCGACGATTTGTCCAAACTACGCGCCCCCGGAGTCTCCAATGGGAATGTCTGACTACTACAAACGTCTGCGCAACAAGGTCGGCCACGACTTATTGATGATGCCATCAGTCGCCGCCGTGATTCACGACGAAAGCGGCTTCGTGCTGATGATGCGCCACCGCGCCGACAACAAGTGGAGTCTGCCGGCGGGCGCCACCGAGCCCGGAGAGCGCCCCGCCCAGGCAGTGGTGCGCGAGGTAGCTGAGGAGGCGGGGCTCGAGTTCGGGTGGTTTGAGCCAACAAGCCCTCCTTTAATGGGTGTGGAGTATCCGACTGGCGTCCTGGCGGGCCGGGTCGACAAGAGTTTCTCCGGGATGCCTGGCATCGGCTGAGCTCGTGGTCCGTCGACGTTATTTAGATGCGGCAACGTTAATTCGCCGATGCACGGCGGCAAGCTGCACGATATGGAGGTTTATTCGGTGTTGCGGCGCGAATGGGCCAATGCCTCGTCCGGTGATGCTTGATCTTGAGTTGGAAGGAAAAAGAGCTCGGGAATCCTGTGGCGACGCCAGTGAATGCCCGAAAATAGATTGTCCCTGCGCTGACGGCGCGACGAAATCGTTCAGTGTTTGCGCGAACGGTACTTGTCAATGATCGGTCGCGGTTGTCTCTACATCCCAAAAGGTGTCGATGTGCTTGTTTGACGGGGGCGGAAACATGACCCAATGTGGCCAAGTCAAGAAAGTGATCCGTAAGCGTTCAGTAGGTCTTTTTAACATTGGAGCCAGATCTTTTAGGTCTGGGAAAAAAGCCCTCTCCGCCCCCGAACTCACCCAAATCCTAACGAGTTAATACGACAATGCGCATCTTCTCGCATACCTGCTCCAACACCGAAATCGTGTGTGCCTTGGGTTTTGGCGACTGCCTTGTCGGGGTGGACGACGACTCGGATTATCCCCCTGAGGTGGTTCAAAAACTCCCGAAGGCCGGGCGAGACCTGGACTTGCAGGTCGATGAAGTGCGCGGGCTCAAGCCTGACCTGGTGCTGAGCTCCCTGACGGTGCCGGGGCACGAAAAGGTCGTGGCTGAATTGGAAAGCACGGGGCTTGAGATTCTGGTATGCGACCCGATTTCCCTCGACGACATCTACGCCGATATTCGGCGCATCGCCCGGCGCTTGGGGGTGCCTGAGCGCGCCGAGGCGCTGGTCGCCTCGATGCAGGCCGCGATGCCCGTGGTGCAGGTTGAGCACGCGCGCCCAAAGATACTCGTGGAGTGGTGGCCCAAGCCGGTCATCGCGCCGGCAAAGGACTCCTGGGTTACCGACCTCATCGCGCGCGCCGGCGGGGTCAATCCCTGGGGCGCCGAAGCGCTCCGAAGCCAACCGCTCACCCTTGAGCGCGTTCAGCAGGCTGCCCCCGACATCATCGTCATGAGTTGGTGCGGCGTAAAGGTTGCCAAATACCGCCCTGAACTCGTCCGCCGCCGCGACGGCTATGCCGATATTCCAGCCGTCAAGAACGACCGGATTTTCGCTATCAGCGAAGAGTTTCTGGGCCGCCCTGGCCCGCGTGTCGTCCAGGGCTACCGAAAATTGCGCGAGGCGATCCTGGCGGTATCGACAGGCGTTCCGATCGGCACCCACAAAACGTGAGCACCGAAGCGGAAACGGAGATCGTCGCCGGTCATTCGCTTAAACATAGAATATCCTTCATGGTCGTGAGTAAAATACCCACTCCAAGCATTGCCACCACTGCCGCGCTCTTTCTCAGCTTATTTGCGAGAGGTCAGGTGGGCTGGTTGGCAGAGCGTCATCGGGCTTGTCCCTCGGCTCTTCTGCATGAAGCTGAATTGAAGATATGGAGGCGCGCGGCCTTTGTCGAGCGCACTTTAGATCGTGATGCGATGGCCAAGGTGAGCCGCGCGCCACAAAAAAGCGCCGGGACGAGCCATTTGGCTCGTCCCGGCGCTTGGCCTATGAGGGGAAGACCCCCTCTACCCTTTCAGCCTCAGCGCTTGCGGCGTCGAATCGCCACCAGCGCGCCGCCAAGGGCGAAGACGAGCGTCCACGGGCTCTCAGCCGGGTTCGCCGTGGTGGAGGAGCAACCGACCAGTCCGCCGCCCGACACGACACCAGAGTCGACGTCGCCATCGGGGTTCTCACCCTCACCACCGTCATCGGGGGTGCAGGTCGTGCCGTCACCCTCAAACCCGTCCTCACACTCACAGGTGAATCCACCGTCGGTGTTGGTGCAGGTGGCGTTGGCGTCGCAGGTGTTCAGCGCGGCGTCCGAGCACTCGTCGGTGTCCACGCACGCGCCGTTGGCGTCGAGCTCATAGCCCTCGGCGCAGGCGCATTCGACCACGCCATCGTTGACCGTGCAGGAGCCGGCGTCGCCACAGGCGGCGGCCTCTTCCTCGGTGCAGTCGCGGTCGCCGCAGGTGGTACCGTCGCCGACATATCCTTCGTCGCACTCGCAGGTGAATCCGCCGTCGGTGTTGGTGCAGGTGGCGTTGGCGTCGCAGTTATTGAGCGCCGAGTCTGAGCACTCATCGACGTCGGCGCAGGTGGTGCCGTCGCCCTGGTAGCCGTCGGCGCACTCGCAGGTGAATCCGCCGTCGGTGTTGGTGCAGGTGGCGTTGGCGTCGCAGGTGTTCAGCGCGGCGTCGGCGCACTCATCGGTGTCCACGCAGGCGCCGTCGGCGTCGAGCTCAAAGCCGTCGCCGCACACGCACGCGACGACATTGTCGCTCACGCCGCACGAGCCGGTCTCACCGCAGGCCGCGGCCTCTTCTTCGGTGCACTCGCGGTCGCCACAGGCGCGCCCGTCGCCGACATATCCCTCGTCACACTCACAGGTGAAGCTTCCCACCGTGTTGGTGCAGGTGGCGTTGGCGTCGCAGTCGTTGAGCGCGGGATCCGCGCATTCGTCGACGTCGGCGCAGGTGGTGCCGTCGCCCTGGTAGCCGGCGTCACAGGTGCAGGCGTAGGTGCCCGGAAGGTTGGTGCAGCTCGCGTTGGTGTCACAGGTATTGAGCGCGGCGTCCGAGCACTCGTCGACGTCGGCGCAGTTCTCGCCGTCGCCGACGTAGCCGGCGTCACACGCGCACTCATAGCCGCCGACGGTGTCGGTGCAGGTCGCGTTGGTGCTGCAGGTGTCGGTGCCGTTGGCGCACTCATCGATATTGGTGCAGGTCTCGCCGTCGCCCTGGTAGCCGGCGTCGCAGGCGCAGTCGAAGCCGCCGTCGGTGTTGGTGCAGGTGGCGTTCGGGTCGCAGGTGTCGGTGCCGTTGGCGCACTCGTCGACGTCGGCGCAGGTAGTGCCGTCGCCCTGGTAGCCGGCGTCGCACGCGCAGTCAAAGCTGCCGTCGGTGTCGGTGCAGGTGGCGTTGGGGTCGCAGGTGTCGGTGCCGTTGGCGCATTCGTCGATATTGACGCATTGGCCGTTGCCGTTGATCTCGTAGCCGGCGTCACACGCGCACTCATAGGAGCCCGGCGTGTTCACGCAGGTGCCGTTCGGGCACAGGTTCGAGGCTTGCTGGCATTCGTCAACGTCCACGCAGCCCTCGGTGCTCACCGTACAGGTGCCGTCGCCGGCGGTATTTGCGGGGTCGTTATTGCAAAGGGGCGTTCCGGAATAACCCTGCGGGCAGGCATCGTACCCGGTCCCGAGGACTTCGCCGTCGCATTCTTCGACGCCGTTGTGCACGAACCCGTCGCCGCAGGTGGCCGCGGTACACAATGACGTACACGCGCTGTCAGGCCCGTTGTCGACGCCCAGGTCGCACTCTTCGCACAGACCTTCGACGCCGTCGCCGCAATTCGGCAGGGTTCCGTCGGCGACTCGGTACTCAAATACGCCAGGCTCGCCAACGTTGCTCAGGTTGACGAGGTCCAGCACGGCGGCTGTGCCCGAGCCGGGCAGCGCGACCGCGTTGACCGTGTCGCCGGCGTCGATGCCCGCGGTGGCCGGGGTTCCGCCGAGCCCGCCGGTGCCGCCCGAAGCGTCGCCGGTAGTCCACTCCAATCGGTTATAGCGGAATTCCACGTCGAAGGTGCTGGTCACGTTCGGGTCTTGGCACTGATCACCGCTGTTGCGCATGATGAGTTGGAATGAGTTTCGTTTATCGGTCTTCTTATTATAGTAGCCGACTCGATCCCAGGTGAAGATGATCTGCTGGTTCGCGGTATCGCGGCAGGTATAGATGTCCCCGACAAGGTCCGCGGTCAGGTCCGCATCGGCGAAAAACGGAGCGAGTGCCGGGTAATTCAACCCGGGAATCGCCTCGGGCGTGTAGGTGCTGCGCGCCGCGCCGAACGAAATCGTGCCGTTGATATTGATATAGAGCGAACTATAGTTCTGCCCCTGAAAGATAAGCCCGCTGGGGAATATCCCGCCCAGATTATCGATGCGCTGCGAGCTGTCATCCAAGCCGCGGCTCAGGTCCGTAATCACGAAGCGCTCCCCGTAGGTATAGGTTGCGCCCGGCGCCGGACACGCGGTCAGGTCGGCCGCGTCAGCCAAATTCGGCGAGAACGCCAGGGCTCCCGTGACCATTAAACCGGCACATAGTTGCTTGTATAATTTCATCGTATTCTTCCTCAAATTAACTTAATTGAAATCCAAGTCCAGCGCTCCACATCGCCTCCAAAGCGTTGGCGATGTGGAGTCGGCCACACATTTAATCCTGCTTGACGATATGAAACTCGACGCGACGGTTCGCCGCGCGGCCTGCGGCCGTCTTATTCGACTCGAGCGGACGGTCCGGCCCGAAGCCCTGCGAGGTCAGGCGTTCGGCGGCGATGCGCTCGGCGATTAGGAAGTTGAGCACCGACTTGGCGCGTCGCTCCGACAGGTCCTGGTTATGGGATTTCGACCCCTGCGAGTCGGTATGCCCCTCGATGCGAATCAGCTCGATCTCCGGGTGATTCTTCAGGATCTGGGCGACCTGGCGCAGCAGGTCATAGGAGCGCGCGTCGATCTCGTCGGAGTTCAGCGCGAAGTAGACCATATCCAGAATTTCGATCTTATCGTCCTTGATCACGACCTGGTCGATGACCGGCACACAATCGTTCTCGCCGCGGTCGTTGACGCCACACTCGTAGCGCTCGGGGCAGCGGGTCTGGGTGGCGTCGTAGTGACAGGTCTCATCCAGGCAGCGGCCCAGGTATTGGGTCAGCACGTTGTCGGCGCAGGTCGGCACCGGCACGTCGGCACAATCAGCGTGCTCGCGGCAATCGGGCACCGGCACGCAGGCCGCGACGCCGTCGGAGTTCAGATCGCAATAGGTGCCGTCGCCGCAGGCGGCGTCGCTCGGCTCATAGGCGCAGTCACCCGAGTCGGTGCAAACCGCCTGGTAGGTGCGAAGCGCGCCGTCGGCGCATTCGGCGACCGGGATCTCGGCGCAGGCCGAGGCGACATTTTCCTGGGTGCACTCGGTCTCGACCACCTCGGGCTCGGGCTCGGGGGCGACCACAATCTCGGGCTCTTCGGGGCGCGTGGGCAGCGGCGGCGCCACGCCAACGCCGGCAAAAAGGCGCCAGTCCGGGGTGCCGTACCCGTTGATGATGCCAACACCGCCGCCGAGCGTCGCGAAGACGCGCCCGGTCTGGTATTTGCCGCCCAAAATGAACTCGGTCGGGGAGTTATAGCTCTCCATGGAGTCGGCGCCCGGGGTGAGCCGGCCGAAGGCCTCAGTCGTGATGCGGAACTTCTCGGCCACCGGGATCTCGGCGCCGAGATTCCAGCTCAGGGTGTCACGCACGCTGAGGTTCTGAAGCTTTTGCTCCTCGCGATATTGGTAGCCCAAGTTGACCGCCAGGCGCGTGCCGTTGACCATCAGGTCGCCCGCCAGGCGCGGACCGATGCGGAAATCACCGCCCTGCAATTGGCCGGCGTCGCCCGTCGGGGCGTAGATATCGGCTAGGAGCGCGAGCCCAATGCCGTTATCCAGCGGGTGCTCGCGCGTCGAGAACAGCTTCACCTTCGGCACGACGCGCAGATCGCCCACGCCAAAGCTCGCTTCGCCCGGGTTGATATTTCCGCCCGGCACCGAGGTGCCGTCCTGCCAGACCGCCAGCGGCAGGTCCACGCCGACATCTACCCAGTCCAACAGGCCGATGGACGCCATCAGGTGCATCGTCGCCTGACTACTCACCAGCGTTTCGATGCGATTGCCGTCCTCGTCGCTTAAGACCAGCGGATTGTGCCCGTAGTTGAACAGCGCCATCGCCGACCACTCAAGGTGCGGCGCGACGTCCGCCGATGCGGTGCTATACAGGTTGCCCGACAGATTGGGCATGGGGCTAAACTGCTGAAGATCAAAGCCCTCTTGGGCCGAGACAGCGCTGGGCGCCGCCGACGTCAGAAGTGCGGTCGCCAGCGCGACCAAGAACCAACGGGTTGAAAATGACTGCTTCATACTTCAAATCTCATCAAGTAGATAACGGTAGCACAATAAATATAGCGAGATAAATTAACTCTTTAGCGAAAATGCTTCCCCGATTCCAGCCAGCCCCGAAATTAATGCCGAAGCGCTCTGTGGGCTCGATTCCCGGTTATATGCTCATTCAGAACGGCCCTATACCCGATGAATTTACGAATTGCCAGTAGCGGCGAGGAGGTATGAAAATAAAAGAGCCTGCCCGGAGCGCAGAGGCTCCGGGCAGGCTTTCAGTCTTATGAGCTTATGCTGAGAACACTTAGATGCTTACGCATGCTCCGTCGCCCCGGAGGTCGCTTCCGGCGCGATTCGCTTCGCACTCATTTAAGTAGGTCACTCCGTCGCACCCGCACACAGGGGTTCCCCCGCCGGAACACTCGGTTGGGCGCGGCGCGCAAACGCCCTGGCCATCGCTAAAATCACAGACCGTGTCGTCCGGATAATCGCAGAACTCATCGGCGGTGCAGGGATTGCCCGCGCGTCCGCCGCAAATCACCGGCGGCCCCTGGCACGCACCCTCCACGCAGGACTCGCCGCGGGCGCATACGTTGTCGCACGCCCCGCAATGCCCGGCGTTATCTTCGGTGCTGACGCACGCCCCGTCGCAGATTTCCATTCCTGGCGCGCAGGCGTCACCCGCATCAGGATCTTCACCGGCATCCGGGTCGGTGGTCGTGTCCGGGTCGGTCGTCGTGTCCGGGTCGGCGGTCGTGTCCGGGTCGGCGGTCGTGTCCGGGTCGGTCACCGTATCTTGATGTCCGCTCGCGTCTTGATCGGTCGAGATATCGTCCTCTCCACCCGAATCCTGCGGGGAGTTGGCGTCCTCGCCTGATACATCATCCCCCTGCGTTTGCGCGGTGTCGTCGTCTGAGCATCCTGCTGCGACAAACGCGGCGGAGGACAACGCAAAACAACATAAGACGAGCATCAGAACTCGCTGAAATCTTTTCATGAGACAAACCTCTAAAATTATAACGCTTTTGAAAATACCGAGCTTAAATCACCCGACGACGGCGCAATCCAATATCGAAAGACTAGATGACGACGCAAGTGAATTCAAAAGATATTCCAAATATAATTTCAGGGCTCACCAACTCGACCCGGCCCCGCCGCCGCCGGAGCTTCCGCCGCCAAAACCACCCCCTCCCCCGCCGCTGAACCCACCGCCGCCGCCGCCGAAACCGGAACTCCCCGACGAGCTGCTCGACGCCACGATCACCGGCACGACCACCTTGCGGGTGTGGCGAAACTTACAATTTTCACACTTCACCGTAACCTCCTCCAGCCCGGTCGAAACCGTGGTGGGCTGGCGGGTTCGACGCGTGCTCGTCGCCAGGGTTTTACGGTGACACCGGTGACATCGACTGTAGCTCGTGAACCAATTATTCACCGTCAGGATGCGATGGAAGTCGCAGGGTTTGCAGAAATAATATTGATAATCGACCGAGCCGACCCGCTCCTCGGCGACTTGGCCCGGTTCATAATAGGCGTCGTCGAGGTCCTCGGGGACCATCTCCATCATCGTGTTGCAGGTCGGGCAGGTGCGGTCTTTTTTGTATTTGCGGCGTTTGACCCCAAGCCCAGCCAACGCCCCGCCGCCGCCCAGGCCAAATGCCCAAACCCACCAGGGCACGCCGTCGCCGGGCGTCGGTTGACCCGCGGGCGGCGAGTACGGCGCGCCCGAGTCGATAAGGGCGAGCATCTCGGGCTGCTCATTAATGCGCTGGATAAGCGCATCGACGCCGTCTTCGAGGCCCCGGGCGTAGTCCCCCTGCTTAAAAGCCGGGACCATCTTCTCGACTTGCATGCGCTTAAGCCACCCGTCGCTCAAGAGCGACTCGAGCCCGTAGCCGGTCTCCATCTCGAGGCGTTTTTCGCCCGTCACCATTAAGATCAACAGCCCGTTGCTGCTCCTGGCTTTGCCAATCTGCCAGTGATTAAACAGCTCGGTCGCGAAGTCCTTCGGGGCGCCTGCGTCCACCGACTCGACGAGCACCAGCGCGATCTCGACCTTCGTATTTTGCTCAAGGCGCGTCAGCTTTTGGTTGATCGCGCGTTCTCGCTCCGGAGACAGCAGCCCGACGGTGTCGCTCACCCACGCGTTTTGGAGGCGCGGATTGGGCACCTGGTCAACACTCATCGCAAAGAGCGTCTGGGCGCTCAAAAAGATGAATGCCCACGCCAAAAATCCGATGATGGGCGAAGCTTTGCGTTGAGCGGTTCTCATTTGATTTCCTTCAAAATGGATGCGTGGGCGTTCCCTTCAACCCGGTTTAGTTCCGGTTTTCGCAGGCGTCCTCGAAGCGCTGCGTGTCGGCCCAGAGCGAAGCAGGAAACGCGCCCGCCACCCGCCGATAGCGGCTCAGCGCTTCGTTGCAGCGCTTTATCTCAACGCGCAGTCGGTTCTCGGCGCCGACCAACTCCGCGTCCTTGTCGGGCGAATCTGGGCGATTCGCAAATAACCGATGCACCGACTTCTGGCGCTCCCGCGCGCTGGCCACCTGGGCACTCTGCGCGCTCAGCGCTGCTTCGTGATCCGCCAATGTCGACGAGGCGCTCGCCGCCCAGATGCCGAAAATTAGGAGCAATGCGCCGGCGCCAATGCCTACGCCGAGCCGCAGCGACCGCGCGCGTTTGGCCGCCGCCGCCGCCGCCCTGCCCTCGGCTTCGCGCTGCCGGACCAGCTCGGTGCGGGCCTGCTCGATATATTTTTGCTCAATCCCCAGGTCTTCGCCGACCTCGGCCATCTCCTCGGCCGACAGGCGCTCCCGGTCGGCCATGCGCAACTCTTCGGCCAGCCCGATGATATCATCGACATCATCATAATCGGTCGTCGATAATTTTTTATTTAGGGTCATCGTGGGACTCTCTGTTTGTCACCGCTTGACCCCGCACGCCGAACCTTAGGGAGGCCCGTCGGCAGGACGAAAACGATGGGAATTGGTGAGAAATATATGTGGGAATTTGGTTAGATAATCTCGCTATGCTAGAAGGCTAGCATCGAATGACGCGGGCGCGCAAATCGGCTGAAAGCCGCGGCGGCGGCGCATCTTTTTTCACGCATATTTGACTAATTATAAAGGACGCATATGACGAACACACCGCAAGGCCAACCGATCTGGTACGAACTCATCACCGACGCGCCCGACGCCGCCCAGCAGTATTATCAGGCGGTTATGGGCTGGAGTTTTGAGAAATCCCCGGCCGCCCCGGGACACGATTACCGCACCTTCAGCGCTGCAGATGGCGCCCCGGTTGGCGGCATGATCAAGGTTCCCGACGGCGCATCCCTCGACCCGCTGTGGGTCGCCTATTTCGCGGTGGACGATGTCGACGCGAGCGCCAAGAAGGTCACGGCCCTGGGCGGCGGCGTTCATATGGCGCCCCAGGATATCCCGGGCATCGGTCGCATCGCGTTCGTGACGGACCCGCAGGGCGCGGCGTTTTATCTGATGCGCGGCGAGGAGAGCACAAAAAGTGAGTCCTTCGCGCCGAGAGTGCCCGGGCATTTTTGTTGGAATGAGCTGGTCACCAGCGACCAAGACGCGGCCCTCGATTTCTATCACGCCCTATTCGGCTGGGAGAAATCCGGCGCCATGCCGATGGGCCCCGATGAGGAGTATCGCTTTATTAAAGGCGGCGAGGTTGACCTCGGCGCGACGATGAACCGCCAGGAGCCGGCGACGCAGCCGAATTGGAGCTTCGCGCTCACCGTGGCCGATATCGACCGCGCCAAGGCGGCCGTGGAGTCCGCAGGTGGCGTGGTCAGCGCCGGGCCGATGGAGCTGCCCACGGGCGATTGGCTGATCATGACGAGCGACGCGCAAGGCGTAAAAATGGCGTATTCGGGCCCGCGCGTGCAGGAGCAAGGCTGATGGCAACCGACACACCGCTCACCTGCGCCTGCGGACACACGCGCATGGACGTCACCGGCGACCCCATCGCGAGCGTCGAATGCTGCTGCACCTCCTGCCGAAATGCGGGCGCCCGCATGCAGCAACTCGCGGGGGCGCCCAGTTTTCTGACCGATTACGGGGCCACGCCTTTTGTGATGTATCGCAAGGACCGCGTACGCATCGTCGCGGGCCAGGACACCCTGAAATCCTACCGCCTTAGGCCAGAAGCCTCGACGCGCCGCGTGATCGCGAGTTGCTGCAATACCCCGCTATTTTTGGAGTTTGAGAAGGGGCATTGGCTTAGCCTCTACGCCGAGATTTGGGCGGAGGGCGCCGCGCCGCCGCCGACCATGCGCACCATGACCGGCGACCTGCCAGACGGCACCCAACCGCCCGCCGATATTCCGAACCCCAGGACGCATAATATCGGCTTCTACGCGAAGCTGTTGGGCGCCTGGGTCGCGATGGGATTTCGGGTGCCGCAGATGCCGGCGTTGGAGGAGATTGAGCTGTGATGGCGGCCGTGGTCGGAGGCTATGGCCGCCACTACGCAACACACACCGGGGCGCGGGCGTCTCGCCCGCCTCCACAAATGCCATCACCTGGCTAATCCCATCGCCCCATCCACCACCACGCAACCGACCCCGGCCGAAGGCTACTAGTTCCGTCACGCCCCTGCGGGGCTTGCCACGCATCGGCCATGCTCAACCGACGCGCATTCAATCGCGATGTCGACCTGCCCATCCCACCAACATCGCGACGCGTCGTCAAAAAAAAGAACGCCCCCAGCGGGCTCGCCCCGCTGGTGAGCGAGACTGATGGCCAAATCACCCCTTACGCGCGGACCACCAGCCCCAACCGGGCGCGACAGAATTGGTAGCCGTGGTCGGAGCGTTTTTCGCGAAGGCTTCGGCGGGGATCATTCATCAAAGGTGCGGCCGTTTTTGTCCGGCTGGCGCCGCGCAGCCTCCTCGGCGAGGCGCTCGAACTCCGCTTTATAATATTTGCGGTTCTTTCGCTCATCGAGCGTCATGAAGATGTCGACGACATCGGCGGGCATTTGCTCGACGCCGACCTGGCGGCGGCGCAGCGCGTCGGCGGCGGCTTCGACGATCTCTTCGGCGGGGTCGCGGGCAAATCCGTAGAGATATTCGATGGAGCTTGGGTCTCCGGAGCGCGCGACCAACTCGACGAGTTGAACGCGGGTCTCGAGGGCGGCGCTGCGGGCTAATTCGACGAGGATCTGCACGCCCCGCTCGAAATTCTCGGGCGCGCCGCGCGACAATAGGTCGACCAACTGGCGGCGAATCGCGTCATCGCTATAGGGGATGAGGAGGATAAGGGTCCACGCATGCTCGCGGGGCCAACGCGCGTCGACCGGCAAGCCGTCGACCGGCGTAAGTCGATGAAGCAGGCGCAAGGCCGAGGCCAAGATGGGCCGGTGCTCTCGGACTCCCTCGAGCGCCTGAAAGGCGATATTATTCAACAACTTAGCGTCGGATGAGTCGGCGAGGCGAGCTAGGGCGCGAAGCAGCAGCGCCTCTGTGTGGATGTCGCGGGGGAATTCGTATTGTAGCCGGCGAGCGTGGATAGGTGCGAAGGCCTGACCAAGCGGCTCCGCCCAGCGGCTGTCGTCTGCGCCGAGCGCCTCGTCGACCGCTTTGGCCGCGGCGAGGACGGTTTCGAGCTCTTTTGAACCCAGCGCCTCGATAACGCCCTCCAGGAGGCGGTCGCTCCCGCTGACACCTGCGGCGAGGATCGCTGCGCGTGTGATATGCGCGCTTTGGCTGCCCAGGCCGCGCTCGATGGCCTCGCATTCTGGGGCGCTCGCGTCACCGTCGAGAAAATGAGCAAGCACGCTCAGAGACGCCGCGATATCGGTCTCCTCCGACGCCATCTCAAGATGATTCGCGACCACGGCTCGCCCGGCTTCGTCGCCCAGGCTCGGCAATCGCTCGAGCACATAATGATTGCGCTTGGTCCCCGAGCTCAAGAAGCGGTCGGCCAGCTCAAGGGCGTTGGGGCGCTTGGCGAGTTCATGCAGATAGGGCTGAAGCTCCTTGATATTGGCGAAGCGAATCCGGTCGAGCAGCACCGCGCCCTCAACGTCGCGATGCGGTCGGTCTTCGTCGAGCGACGGCAGGCTATCCGCGCGCTCCGACAAGGCGCGATAGGCCTGGCGCGCCTGGTCGGCCACGAATTGATGCTCGTCATTCCAGGCGTTCTTAAGCGCGTATAGCGCCCGGCGCGACCCGAACTTCCCAAGCCCATCCATCACCAGGCCGCGCACAAACCCGTCGGGCTCGTCGAGCATATCCATCAGGAAATTCGCCACGCGCCGGCGGTCCGAGGCGTCCTCGGGCTGGGCATCGGTGATGGCGATAATCGCCTGCATGGCCGCCGCCCGCGCGTCTTCTTCGAGCACCTGCCCGGGCGTGTCAAAGACGTAGCGCATCAGCGTCGAAAGCGCGCGCCGATCTCCCAATTTTCCGATGATTATAACCGCCCCGCGGCGCGCCGCCGACGAGATTTCGCGCAGGTTTTTGCAAAGATAGGCCGTCGGGTCGTCGTAATGCGCCTGAACTTCGGCCAGGACCGCGTCGAAGTCCGCGCCAGGCCACCCAAGTTGCTCGAGGTTAATATAATGTGCAGAGGTCATCGTAAATATATCCCCAAATACGGTGCTGAATTCGATTTCGATATTATTAGCACCGCGCGCCGGTGGGCGGCAATGCGGGCGTAGCCGACGAGTCGATGGCTATCCTTTCTCAATCGTTCTGAATTGCCGACGCTTGCTACCAACTCGAGCCGGCCCCGCCGCCGCCAGAACTTCCGCCCCCGAAACCTCCTGTGCTTCCGCCACTTGAGCTTCCGCCACTTGAGCTTCCGCCGCTATATCCGCCGCCAGAGCCTCCGCCGCCGTATGTATCATCGTTCGGCGGTAAAGTGGGGTAGTCACTTAGGTTCAGGATGGATGACGATGTGCAATCGCAATTTTGGCAATCTAAAACAGTCTCAAATTGACCGCCGTTTGCCCCTATCTCTTTTGACGAATATGTCAGGGTCCAATACTGGCATTGGCGGCATAGCAAGACGCGTGGGACGACCTTCTCTTCGCGAAAAACCCGACGATGGGCGCAATCGCTGCAAGAATAATATTGATAAATGGCCGTGCCGAGTTCTATCTCAACGCGTTGACCGGGCGCCAGATGCGGCGCGGCCTCTTCGTCCGAGGCAAGAGTCATGGGTTTGTTGCAGTCCTTACAGGTACGGTCGAGGGTATATTGAAAGCGTTTTGTCGCGGCACGAAGTCGACTAAAACCAAAGAATGAGACTCCCCCCGTGAGCAGCACACCAAGCGCCCAGGCCCACCAGGGGGCACTGCGTTTTCCCTTGGTCGGTTCGCGCACGCTCTTTTGGGCTTCGATCTGGCGAATCACAAGATGAGCGCCGACTTCCAGGCGCAGATCGCTGCGGCTTTCTTGGAGGACGCGCGTCTCCATGCTCTTCACCCAGTCATCGGTAAAAACCGTCTCCAAGCCGTGGCCGAACTCCACCTCCAGGTGTTTCTCGTCGAAGACAAATAGCAGAAGCCCATTATTTTGGGCTGCGTCTCCGAAATTCCATTGTTCAAAAAGCTGGGTCGCAAATTCGGCCGGCGAGGCGGTGTCAATGGCTTTGACGATCACCACGACGAACTCGACGTCTGTGTCCCGCTGGAGGGCGTTTAATTTTTTGTTGAGTCGCCCTTTCTGCTGCCCGCTGAGCAGTCCAATTGTATCGCTTATCCATTCGTTTGTGAGGCGAGGATTGGGAACCGCGGCGACGCTCATTGCACCAAGAGCGTGGGGGGCGCGGAGCCTGGCGCTGCGGGTTTTCGGCGGCGTGCTCAAGCGCGCCGAGATTGTCGGTGAGGTGCTGAATGACCGCGTCAACGCCTACCTCCAATCCCTGTCCGTAGCGGTCTGCTTTAAAGGCGGGCACCATCTCTCTCATCTGCACGCGCTTCAGCCAGCCATCGGTCAAAACCGTCTCCAGGCCGTAGCCGGTCTCCATCTCCAGGCGTTTTTCGCCGTGGACCAATAGAATAAGAAGCCCGTTGTTTTGGGATGCCTTGCCCAGCTTCCAATGATTAAAGAGCTGTGTGGCGAAGTCTTTGGGCGTGGCGGTGTCGACCGCTTCGACGACCACGAGCGCGACTTCGACCTCGGTTTGCTGCTCCAGCGCGCTCAACTTCTGGTTGAGCCGAAGTCGACGCTCCGGCTCGATCAACCCGATCGTATCGCTCACCCAGCCATCCTCGGCCCGTGGGTCGGGCACGGTGTCGACACTCATCGCAAAAAGCAGCGGCGCGCCCAGCAGCACCAGCGCGAAGGCCCAGACTCCCAGGATAACTCTTCCTTGAATATTACTTATGTTCACTTTTTTTGTATCTATATTGGAGATATTCCGAACTGGGCCCCGGTGGGCGGCAATGCGGGCGGGTTTTGAGCCTACGCGTCGCGCAGTACCTCGAAATCAATCGGGCCAAAGGAGCCGTCGTTGGACTTTTCGGCCGAGCAGGACGTTAAGCCGACGATCAGGTCCGTCATCGCCCGAAGCTCGATACAATCTCCGGGTTTTGAGCGCGGCCGCTCGATGGAGAGCTCGCCGTCGGCGCCAACCCCAACAGTCATGAAAATATTGAAGGTCGTCGGGATCTGGTCAGGCTCGATTTTGTAGGCGGCCAGGTTCTCGACCAGGTTCATGAAACAGCTCGGGTGGTCGGCGGGGGCGTCGTCGTAGAGCAGCGCGAAGGTCTCGGGGCTGCATGGCGTCAGCAAAAAATCGTGGCGCCCAACATCGTCGCGCTCGATCTCAAAGAACGGCTCGCTGCGATTGGAATAGAGGGTATCGCCGGTGCTCAGGTAGATATTATTGGCGTAATCGATGGACCTGCCCGAGCTCAGCGCGTGCCGGGTGTCGCGGCGGTCAAAGGCGATAAGATCGCAGACCTGCGCGCCATCGGGGTCCGTAATCCTCAGCCGTTCGCCGGCGTTTATCTGAAAAGCCGCGCCGGTTTGTGGGGCGATACGCTGTTTTTTGAGAGCCATGCAGGTTCCAATCGGCAGGATTATTGTAAGTGTTAATTTAAGTCTTTGGCGTTCGGAGGACGCTTGCCGGGACTCGGGCGGCTATTATCAGCCCATCGCGGTGCGTCCAATGCGTCATTATCGAGGGGGTGAAAGTTTGGCGTCCAGTCGCCACGGGCATGCGGGCAGCCGGAATATTGGCGAGCCTGACTGCCGCGCCCGTGGTCACGTAACTCGGGGTTGATCGAGCCCTGGAGGTCAACATCCCTCTTGCGAATCGCGGCCTGCATCGTCCCCCATAGCCCTTTCTCACGAAGTTGGGAGAATTGCGCGTGGAAATTAAAGGCAATCGCCGGCCACGGAAATCTTCGCGCCAGTCTCGAGCTTGCGGGAGACATCCCGACCAGGAAAAACGGCACACCTGCGACGGAAAACGCAAAGTCAGGGCTCGCCGGGTCGCTATCGACTGCTTCGGCCCACGCGAAGCGGCGCGCGTCGAGCGCGTGAAGCTCCTGGAGTCTCTGCCAGAGCAACTTCTCGAACGCGACCTCGGAGAGCGAGCGCGGCCCCGAAAAGCAGGCAACGAAGCTCCAAAGCTTGTCCGGCAATTCGCCATCAAACTCGTCCAGGTAGGCGAGGAGGCGCTCATAGAGGGCGGCCCCAGCCGTGTCGGAGTCGAGCGGTGGAAGAAAGCAAAACTCATAGGCTTGCCGGTGGACCACCGACTTGGCCCCGAGACAGGGAAATTGCCGATGGTCCACGAACGCCTCGAAAGCCGCCTTTGCGGCCGCGGCCTGAAGGTCGAAGATGCCGGCGGCATCGCTCATTTCCCGGCGATGATCGGCGTCGTCGCTCCCACGCTCCATACTCCACTCCTGGCTGATTGATACGATGATTGACCGTCAGGCGCGAGCGCGCCAAACCCCACGTCATCACCCAATATGACCTCGGAGAGGGGGATATCAAGCTCATCGGGGCGAGCCTGCCGGGCGGCTACGGCCATCTATTTTATGCGTGGGATAGAAGTCGGCGAGTCGATCCGCCGGGACGCCGAGCCGGTAAAGCACGAGGATGGAGGCCCAACGAAATAGCCAGCGACCGAGTTTGCCCTGGTAGCGCCGGTCCGAGGAGATGACGAATTCGTCCAACTGTCGGGTGCGCCCTGCCCGCTCCAGGCGGCGCACGAAATCGTAATCCTCCATGATCTTTTGGTCGGGAAAACCGCCGAGCTGCCGGAAGATGTCTCGGCGCACGAAGATCGTGCTGTCGCCATAATAGACGCCGAGCAAGCTTTGCCGGATTCGGTAGATAACCTCGAGCGCGCGGCTCTCCCAATGGTCTCCAGAGAATCGAATCCTAAAGTTACCACCCAAAATCTGCGCGTCGCCCATCAGGCGGCGTACAGCGCGCAAGCCATCGGGCGGCAATTCGGTGTCGGCGTGCAAAAACAACAGGATATCGCCGCGGGCCTCCCGTGCGCCCGCGTTGAGCTGGGTGCCTCGCCCCCGAGGTGCCTGGATAACCCTGGCCCCCAGCGACCTGGCGACCTCAACCGTGGCGTCTTCGCTGCCGCCATCGACGACAATCCATTCCCATGCCACGCCCTGGCGCCCGAGCTCTCGGCGCCGATTGCCCAGGTTTTCGGCCTCGTTGAGGCAGAGAGTGATGACTGAAATCATGGAGCTTCGTATTTTTCGAGGTTTGGCGTTTGGCGTTTGGGTCGAGCTTCAGAGCGCCTGGGCGAGATAGAAGCGAACATTCTTCAGTTCGACATCCTCCAGCGCGCGGAATTTCAGGTGCCGGCGCATCTTGCCGCCGCCTTCAAGATGACCGTCGGGGTCATCGAAGAATGCGCCACAGGAGAACTCAAGCGAGGCGTGCTTGGTATAGCAGAAGATGCCGCCCACGGTGCTGCTGATATCCCCGGGATCGGGCGCGATCACTTCGCCGCCGTATTTTGCGACGTAGACGGCGTCGGGCGCCAGATCTTTGACGATGGATTTGAGCGCCGCGTCGATCGCTTTAAATGTCGTTTCGTCCAAAAAGTCATTCCGATATTATATTAGGGGCGTAAAAATTACCCCGGTCGACTCAGTCGACCGGGGCGAATATTGATGGCTTTAAGGGCGCATCGTTGATCAGTCCTGCCAGACCTTTCGAGACAACTTGGTCCAGAGTTCCTCGGCTTTCTTCGAGAAGGCATCGGGCATTTCGTCGGCCTTAAACTCGCCGCCCATCGGCTCCATACCTTCCTCTTTAATCGCGGTTCGGCCGCGCAAGACGTATTTCGCGCCGTCTTCGGTCACGAATAATTTGTATTTATTCGGCGAGAGGTCCGAGGTGCAGTCGGCGGTGTAGGCGAAGATGGCCTCGCCGATGCCATCGTTATCAAGGTCGGCGACCGACCAATCCCCGAACTCGGGGGTCAATATCGTGTCGAATTCGCAGTCGAGGACCTTCTCGACATACGAGCGGACTTCGCGCACCTCGTCGCCCTTCTTGACCATATGCTTGATATGCAGCGCGGTGTTGCCGCTATATTCCTTTTGGGAGGGCAGCTCGTTGCGCGTGAAGACGACGTAATTATCGCCCAGGGAGTCGACAAACGCGATGCCGCCAAGCACCTCGCCCGCGGGGAGCTTGCCCGGGAAGTTCTCCTTTTTGAACTCCATCGCGCTGACTTCAACCCGGTCCTCGGGAGCGATGACTCGCTCCTTCTTCGCCTCTTCTGGCGCAGCGTCTTCGGCCTTCTCACCTTCAGGCTTTTCGGCGGGTTCTTCCGATGCCTTCTCGTCGGCGGGCTCCGCCTGCGCGACCGCGGCGCCTTCTTGGCCGGCCGGGGTCTTATTCGAATTGTCGCAAGCGGCGACCAGGGACAATACGGCAACGACTAATAATACATTTTTCATAATAGCTCATCGGATTGAAAATTTAGGCGACAGACGCCTGGCAAAATATTCAAATTGAAGTACGCAAATACCTGCTACGCGATACATCAGATAGCGAATGAAATCATTGGGTTGCCGGCTAATACCTCAGGCAACACTTCAGGTGCAAGGTTCCATTCGTCTTCGCGAGCAGCCAGGGGTGGACGAAACACCGCTGCGATCGATTCAATTGAATTTCAACGAATGCCCCAGGCTTGTTCCAAAAATCGTTCGCGGTTAGTTTGCGCTCATCGCCAACCCGCTGTCGGAGTGACCTTTGCGAATTATAAATCGAGTAAATTTCACCGCGCCTTTGACGCCTGGGTGTCGCGGGCTTTTGGTGGCATTGGCGAGCATTGGGGTGATGGGTTGTTCGAATGGGTCGAGCGATGATGGCGGGCCTGCCGTGGTAACGGAAGATGATGTCCATGACGACGAATCCGGCCGATCCTGCCAAATCAACGGCGTCGAATACCAGGGACAATCCACCTATTACGCAGCCGACGGCAGCGGCGCGTGCAGCTTTCCGGCGACGCCCGATGACCTGCATGTGGTCGCCCTCAACGCCGAGGACTTCGTCGCCTCGGCGGCCTGCGGCGCCTGCATCGAAGTCGACGGCCCCGACGCGTCGGTGAGCGCGCGCGTGGTCGACCGTTGCCCGGGCTGTGGCGCCGGAGATATCGACCTGAGCGCCGAGGCGTTCGCCCAAATAGCCACTCTAGAACAGGGGCGCGTCGACGTGTCCTGGCGTTTCGTCCCATGCCCGGTCGAAGGTGTTCTGAAGTATCACTTTAAGGAAGGCAGCAACCAATGGTGGACCGCCGTCCAGGTGCGAAACCACCGCTATCCCGTCGCGAGCGTCGAGATCAAAGCCGGCGACGGCGACTATAAGATGGCGACCCGCTCGGGCTATAATTATTTTATCGTCGATGAAGGCGGGATGGGCGTGGGGCCCTACGATTTTCGGGTCACGGATGTGATGGGCAATGTGGTCGAAGACCGCGGGATTGCGTTTTCGCCCGATACGTTAGTGGATGGCCAGGCGCAATTCCCTATTTGTGAAGATGGCAGATGAACTAAATCGCCAGCCCAAATGGCGCGCCAAAGCAGATCCCCAGCGCGAGAATCGCGATATAAATCAAGAGGATAGCCTCGTAGTAGGCCCGCCGCTTCGACCAGAGGACGAGCAGCGCAGAGGTGGCGAGCATAAGGGCGCCGACGAAGGTCCAATCGGCGGGAGACGCCATGCTGATGGCGCCGATGCTGCGCCAATGAATCAGGATAAGCACCAGCCAGGAGAGCCATCCGAGCAGGACGGCGCGCAGCGCGAAGTCGCGCGCGTGCAGGCCGAGTCGCCGCGCATCTTGAGCCCGGGCTTCCGAGGCGGCGTCGCCCTGCCCTGCGCTGCTTCGACTCGCCCAGCTAAACGCGCTCGCGATCAGCGCGGCGGACATCGCCGCGCAAAACGCGGCCCATTGTCCGGCGTATAAGAGCATCGCGTCGGCGGGTTCGCCGACGATATCAATCTTTAAGACCAGCGCCGTGGCGCCAATAAGCAGCGGCGCGACCGCCCCCAGCGCGACCGCGTAGCTCGGCGATTTGCGCAGGTCGATGGTCATCGGGAGCGCGGCGAGTCCGGCGCAAGCCGCGGTTCCCATCAGCGCGCTCAGAGTATTAAAGACGCCCAGATAAATAAGCAGCGCCCCGCCCAGCAGCCCGAGCCAGCCGATGCCAACCGCCCCGCGCAGCAGCGTTCTATCGCCTTCGGCCGCGTTCTTTTTCTTCGGGTTGAGCATCACCAGCGCGATTAAACTGCCTAAGACCGCCAGCGCCGAGATTGATTGGGGAAGAAGGTTGTTCACGCGGAGTCTCCTTTTTTGTCGGCCCGGGGTTCTGCGGGCTGGCTGTCGTCAGAAGCCGCGACGCGGTCCTCGTCGGCTGCCAGCAGTTCATCTTCAGATTCCCGCAAGATATAATCGCTAAGCGCGCCTGCTTCGTGGAAGCTCCACACGCGAACTTTACCGCCGCGCTCCGCGCGCACGATTCGCTCAGGGAAGATAATCAGCAGCGAAAATCCGAGCACAAAGAGCGTGCCGCCCAATGAGATGGGCCAGAAACGCTGGGCGGGCGTGATGGTAAAGATGCCGGCCATCTCGGACTCAACGCGGTCCATCAGAATCGGATGTTTGAGGTCCGGCGGGACCGAGGTGGTGGAGTTGCGCGAGAAGACCCAAAATTTGCCGAGCTCGTCCGACTCAACCTCGGCCGCCGGGCCCATCACGTTGAGATAATTCTCCTGGATGCCGAGCAATTTATATTCGGGGCCGTCGAGGCTGAGGCGAAATTTTTTGCCGATGCTCGCGGTCGCCGCGACCGAATCGGGCTCTTTGCTGCTAAACGTCGCGCGCAGCTTGTCTTCGCTGGGGCGCACACCGCTAAAGGTGATGCGGTAGCCGTTAAAGGTGACGCCCGCTCCGGCGGGTAAGGTGCGGTTAATCGACGGCGATTCGCCGGGATTTTGACCGACCTGAAAGATCTGGATCGACGCGCTGGGCTCCTCGCCGAGCTGCAACTCCTTGAGGCGCACGCGGCGCGGCAGGTTCACCTTCAGCGGCGCGTCACTATGGGGGAGCGTGAAGCTCTCAATCGACTCGCCATTTGCGATGGCGGTGAACGCCGGCGGGAGTTTTTGCTGGGCGACGAACCACTCGCCTGCCAGCAGCGCGATGCCCGCGACCATGCAGGCGGCGCCAACCCAGGGGAAGATCCCGCGGCGTGACCGGTCGGCCAGGTCGAGGGCGACCTCGGGGATGGGGGATTGCTCAAATTCGAAGTCGGCGGTGGGCTCGGCGGTGACGACGCCTTCGCTCTTTCGCGACGGGCGCGCGAACGCAACGCGCGTCCACAAGATGCCGGCCAATAACACGACCGCCACCGCGCTTAACGCCGCGGCCAGGCCGAGTTCGCCGGGCGCATAAAACGCCGAGGTCCACCAGGACCCGGCCACCATCGTGCTCGATGGCTTGCTCGGCTGGCGTAGCAACGGAGTGATCATCAGAATCAGGCCGGCCAGGCCAAATAAAATTCCGATGGTTTGCGCCTGAATCGCCTTCGACCAAATGCGCTCTACCAATGGATGTACCGACGCGTCGCTCGCCGCATTTCGCTTTGCTCGTGAACGCCGTCGTCTGCCTCGTCGCGCCATCGTATTCCAGGGGGGATTGGGTGATAGATCTGGGCCAATTCAATTGGCAACCACGGGGGGATATGCCATAAATCGGGCGGTAATGCAGCCTCATCTGGGCCTAAATCAACATCCTCAGCGTAAATAAGGATAATATAATGGGTGACGCCAAGGATTTCGCCATGGTCGGTTTAACCGGCTCCATCGCAAGCGGCAAGTCTCTGGTCGCCGGGCATCTGATCGAACTCGGGGTGCCGCTGGTCGACGCTGATATCCTGGCCCGCGAAATCGTGGAGCCCGGGGAGCCGGCGTGGGAGGATATTCGCGAGCGCTTCGGCGAGGAGGTCTTGAACGCCGACCAGACGCTGAACCGAGGCGCGCTCGGGGCCCTGATCTTTGCCGACGAGGACGCGCGACGCGCGCTTGAGACCATCACGCACCCGCGCATCGCGCAGCGGTTGATGCAATACGCCCAACAATATCGGATGGATGGCGAGCGCTGGATGGTCTATGATGCGGCCCTGCTCGTCGAAAATAACGCGCACCGCTGGTTAAACGCGCTGATCGTGGTGGCGGTCGACCCCCAGGTGCAATTGGAGCGACTGATGCAGCGCGACGGCCTCAGCACCGAAGCCGCCCAACAGCGCATCGACTCGCAGATGCCGGTCCAAGAGAAAATCAAGGTGGCCGATTATGTCATCGATAATAATGGCACCCGCGACCAGACCCGCGCACAGGTTGACGAGATATTCAAACAGCTAATGCAACGCTTTAATAAATAATTACGCATACTCGACTCGCACCAAGAAGATAGATTATGAGCCGTTCCAAAGACTCAAAACGCCGCCCACGCGGCGCGCGCGATATTCTATTGACCGGATTCCCCAGCTTCATGCCGCACCGGATGCTGCGCACGATCTTCACCAACGAGCCGGACTCCTTTGTGCGACTGTTGGTGCGCCCCGACTTTATCGACCGGGCGACGCGTCGGCTTGAGGCGATGGGCGCAGACCCAGATCGCTACCAAATCCTCAGCGGCGACGTGGTCTCATTGGACCTGGGGCTCAGCGGCACCGAATACCTCGAGTTATTGGCCAATGTCACCGATATCTACCATATCGCGAGCATCTGGTATCTGGGGGCGAGCAAGCGCGAGATTCAGCGGGTGAACGTGGAGGGGGCGCGGAATATCGTCGACGCTGCGCTCGAGATGGAGCATCTCAAGCGGCTGAATCACTACTCGACGGCGTTCGTGGCCGGGCAGCGAAGCGGCGTCATCATGGAAGATGAGCTCGACGAGGGGCAGAGCTTCCGCAACGCCTATGAACGCACCAAATACGAGGCCGAGCTGATTATGCGCCAGGCGATGGACCTGATCCCGGTCAGCATCTACCGCCCAAGCATCGTGGTCGGCGACTCCCAGACCGGCGAAATCGACCGCATGGCCGGGCCGTATTTCTTGATGAATCTGATCGTCCAGATGCCGGAGTCCTTCCCGATTTTAATGCCCGGAAAAGGCGATAAACCGCTGAACCTGGTGCCGGCGGATTATGTCTGCGAGGCGATGCACCGCATCAGCCTGCAGGACGATAGTATCGGAAAAACCTTCCACCTCTGCGACACCAACCCGCTGTCGGCCCGCAAGGTCTTCGAACTCATTGCCCACACCGCCGGCAAACGCCCGCCGGTCGGCCACCTGCCCTATTCGCTGACCAAATGGGCGATGAAGATCCCTTACGTCGAGAAATTCACGCGCGGGCCGCGCCAATTCGCCGAGGATTTTAATCACCTCACGATCTACAATTCGATCAACGCGGTCGACGCGCTCAAGGGCGATCTGCGCTGCCCGCCCTTCCCGAGCTACGCCGAAAACCTGGTCGCATTTATTAAGACCACCGGCATGGACTTCGACGTTGAATTGCCGACGGCCGAAGAACTTCTCGGGTAGGTGATTTCGGGCCACAGAGTATTGTTGCCCGATTGGGCCGAAGGGTCTATCCTACCCACCGGACATCAGTCCGAATCCCACGTTATTTTTAGCGAGTGAGACCATTATGGCGAAAGTCACGGATCCGAAAAAAGCCGCAATTCGAGCGCGCGTTATCGCCTCCGATATCGCGATTTATCCCGATATCCAGAAGAAAATCGAGCGTGGTATTGCGAATGATAACCTTTTCGAAGAGCTCGCCGATGTGATGCGCGAGGCGCGTCAGCATTTCGAGGGCTACGTCTGCGAAGAGCTGTGCAATAACACCAATATCTTCGAGAAGGCGTTTATCGACACCGTCTTCGCCGGCACCGCTCATATCGAAAGTGATATCTGGTGAACCAACCCACAACATTTCGTTTTCTCGTCGAACCCGATGAAGAAGGCACCCGCCTTGACGTCTATCTGGCGGACCAAAACGACCCGCCGCTGTCGCGCTCTCAAGTGCGGCGGCGGCTCGACGCCGGCGAAATCACCGTCAACGATGCCCAGGTGAAGTCGGGCTATACGTTGCGCGAAGATGATATGATTCGCTGGGACTTTAGCCCGCCGAGCGTGCCCACGCTTGAGGCGCAAAAGATCCCGGTCGACGTGCTCTACGAGGACGCCTCGCTCGCGGTGGTGCAAAAGCCCGCCGGCATGGTCGTGCATCCCTCGCCGGGGCATTCCGACGGCACCCTGGTCAACGCCCTCTTATATCAATTCGACGACCTTGCCGGCATCGGCGGCGAACTGCGTCCGGGGATTGTGCACCGGCTCGACAAGGATACCAGCGGCGCCCTCGCCGTGACCAAGTCGGACCAAGCGCATCGCTTTTTGGCCGAGCAATTCGGCAAACATACGGTGTCGCGAAGTTATCACGCGCTGGTGGTCGGCCCGCGCCTGGAGGACCAGGGCGTCTTCGACACCTTCCACGCCCGAAACCCCAATAACCGCAAGCGATTTAGCGGACTTCACGAGTCGAAGCGCCGCGCGATTACCCATTATCGGGTGCTTGAGCGCTTCGATTGGGATGTTTGCCTGGTGGAATGCCGCCTGCAAACCGGGCGCACCCACCAGATTCGCATGCATTTCTTCGAGGCGAACGCGCCGCTCCTGGGCGATTCGCTCTACGGCACCGCCCTGACGCAAGCGACCCCGCTGATCGGCCGCCAGGCGCTTCATGCCCGCTCGCTTGGCTTCGACCATCCCGATGGAAGCCGCGTTGAGTGTGAGTCCCCCTATCCTGCTGATTTTCAGGACGCGCTCGAAGCGTTGCGCGCCGGCAAGAGTTGGCGCTGATTCAGCGCGCGGCGGATTAATCGGCCAATATCACCCGTTCAACCCAATGCAGGTCATACACGCGCCTTCGGGCGCGTGATGTCCCCGGGCCAGGCCCCGCGGGACGCGACAATCCGTGCATTGCGAGGTGATCCGATGGCGCTCACTCCCTTCTCAGCCGAACTTCCTTCGCTTCAGACAATGCCGCCGCAGCGGTGGGTCGCGCAGATGCGCGCCCTGCGCGAACGAGTGGCCGACGCGGCCGCGCTGGTCCTCGACCTTGAAGACACCCCCGAGGGCGCGCTGCCCCGACTGCAACCCATCTTTGACGCCTACACCGCGCTTAAGATGGGGGCGGACGCCGACTACCCCCGCAACTCCAACGTCTCTGTTGAGATGAGGATTCACGGTGACGCGCTACGCTGCTGGGTTTTTCCCACCCGCAACTATGAATCGATCGTCTTCACCGAGATGGGCTATTGGTGGGCCAATCACGCCGGCGTCGACGACCCGAACCCAAACCCGCATCAGGTGCACCGCGCGCTTATGCTGCGCGTGCTCCAGATGATTCCGTGGGCGAATGACGATAATATCGACCAGTTGGCTGCCATTGAAGCAGCAACGCGCGCCGGCTAAGCGGAGGGCTTAGCGGGCGCGCGTGCGGTAAAACTCGATGGAGATTATTCGATTCCGAAGTCACTGCGGGTGTCGAAGCCCGGGTCGCCGTCTTCGCTCTGATAGCGCGTGGCGTTGTCGAGGTCGCCGTAATACACGCCGATCTTCGAAAAGCTCAGCGGCTGGTGGTTATACTCGGCGGTCTTCTGCTGGGAGAAGACGATATTGATATGCTCGAGGGCCTCACCGGCCGGGGTTTTTCCGGATTGCAATTGCTTGGACCAACCCTGGAGTTCGGCCGGCGGCAGCAGCGTCTTGGCGTCGTCGAATTCGCGATAGACCCACAGGGCCTTTTGGGAAGCATCGTATCGTGTTTCTGAATTCTTAAGGAAGTCGCTCATTTCAAAATCTCCTCATTTAAGTACACTGTTTAGGGCTCGATTGAGCCCGAAATATTTTCATCGTTTCTACTGAGATTCGCCGACAAGAGCCACTCCTTATGACCGACTCCAAACCATCGAACGCGCCGCTGGCTCTGTTTGAAACACTCCCGTCGACTCGAACCATTCCCCATATTTCACTGGCGACGCTGCCGACGCCGGTGAAACACCTCGAAAAGCTCGGGTCTGAAATTGGTTGCCGTTCCCTCTGGGTCAAATCCGACGACCAGTCTGGCACAGAGTATGGAGGGAACAAAGTGCGCAAGCTCGAGTTTTTGCTCGGCGAGGCGCTGGCCCAGGGCTACAAAGAGGTGTGGACGGTGGGCGCTATTGGCAGCCATCACGCGCTGGCCACCGCCATCTATGCCCGCCAGGTCGGCCTTCGCCCGGCGGTGCTGCATTTCCCGCAGCCCGTCACCGAGCATGTGCGAAAGAACCTAAAGGCCATCTGCAGCACCAACCCCGTGCTGACCCTGGCGAGCAATAAGTTGACGCTGCCGGTCGAGGTCGGCAAGGCGAAGATGAAGCAGTGGCTGTCGACGGCCCAGAATATCTATTATATCCCCGGCGGCGGCTCCTCGCCGCCCGGCGTGCTCGGCTATGTCAACGCGGCCTTTGAGCTCAAGCAGCAGATCGAGCGCGGCGAGACCGTCCTGCCGGACTATATCTTCGTGGCCGCCGGTACCTGCGGCACCCTGGCCGGGCTTATCCTCGGGGCGCGCATGGCCGGCCTCGACACCCAGATCATCGGCGTGCGCGTGGTCGATAAGATCATGACCAACGCCGCCATCACCGCCCATCTGGCCAACAAAGCCGGCAAAATCCTGCGCGCCCACGGCGTCCAAGATATCCCACATATTTCGATCTCCGACGTTACCTTGCTCGACGATTATTTCGGCGAAGACTACGGAAAACCCACCGACGAAGGAATGGAAGCCCTTGGGCTATGCGCCAAATGCTCAGATGTCGTCTTGGAGCCGACCTATACGGGCAAAGCCTTCGCCGCGATTATCGGCGAGCGCGAGCGGCTGGACCTGGCCAATAAGAATGTGCTGTATTGGCACACCCTAAGCGGGGCTGATTTGAGCGCGCGCATCGCCAGCGTCGACGTGGCGCGGGATCTTCCCGACGGCTATCAAAAATTCTTCGAAGACGACCTATGAGTAAGACACTGCGTATTGTTTTTGTGTGCAGCGGCAATATCTGCCGCTCTCCGCTGGCCGAGGGGTTGGCGCGCCAGCTCTTCGCCGAGGCGAAGATTCCGGCGGTCGTGATTTCGGCGGGCACGCTGGGGCTCAACGGACGCTCGGCGGCCACCCATACCGTGACGACCGCCGCCGAGATCGGCGTCGACCTGACCCGGCATCGCTCCCAGGGCGTCAATATCGCGCTGATGCGCATGGCCGACCGCATCGTGGTCATGGCGCCGCGCCACGAAGACGAGCTGCTGCGAAGCGACCGCTCCCTGGCCCCGAAAATCGTGCGCATTTGGGAGTACGCCCGCGCGCCCGGCGAGCCCGCGCTTAGCCATATCCCCGACCCGGTCGGCAAGGATATTGAGACCTTTCGCCACGCCCGCGACCTGATCCAAACGGCGCTCAACGCCTGGATTAAGACCATGCGCGCCTGATCTTCCTTCGACCTCGGCAAACCCCGTGCTTGTATTGGGTATCGACCCCGGCTCGCGCTACACCGGCTACGGCGTGGTGCGAAAAAATGGCTCCGAGCTGGTCTATGTCGCCAGCGGCCGTATCAACGCGGCGCGCGCAGGCGAGCTCAGCGCGCGCCTGCCGGTGATCTACGAGGGCATCCGCGAGATTATCGAGACCTATACGCCCGAGCAATGCGCGGTGGAGTCGATATTCTTCGCCAAAAACGCCATGTCGAGCCTCAAACTCGGCCACGCGCGCGGCGTGGCGCTGCTCGCCCTGTCGATGGCCGATATTCCGCTGAGCGAATACCCGCCCACCAGCATCAAGCAGGCGGTGGCGGGCCACGGGCACGCCAAAAAAGACGAGGTTCAGCAGATGGTGAAGCTCACGCTGAAGCTGCGCGGTGAGTTGGCCGAAGACGCCGCCGACGCCCTGGCGGTCGCCATCTGCCATTGCCAATTCGCCGGGTTCGCCGAGCGATTGCGCTAGCGTTGGCGATCGATTATTGATACATACGTTCAGTCTCACGCATTGCCCACGCGCACTTTGCGCATCCTCTTTACAACACCGCTAAATTCCATGATTGCCAGCCTCAAAGGTCATATTCAAATCCTCACGATGAATTCGCTTATCGTGGACGTCAACGGCGTCGGATACCATGTGCATGTGCCGCTGGGCACCGCCGGGCGCATTGAGCCCGAGGCCGACGGCCGGGCGAGTTTTCATATCCACACCAACGTGCGCGAAGACGCGATTACGCTGTTTGGGTTCGCGACCTTTGAGGAGAAGCGCCTGTTTATGCGGCTGACCTCGGTGTCGGGTATCGGGCCGAAGATGGGGCTGGCGGTTCTGTCGGGGCTGACCCCGTCGGATTTTATCCGCGCGGTGCGAAATAGCGACGTTAAGGCGCTCACCCAGATAAGCGGCGTGGGCAAAAAGACAGCCCAGCGCATTATCCTGGAGCTCAAGAGCGCGGTCGATGACTTCGAGTTCGCCGAGCTCGCCCCGGCCGACCCGAGCGTGGGCGGCGATATGGCTGACGACCTACGCTCCGCGCTGGGCAATCTGGGCTACCGCGAAAATGACGTCGAACAGACCCTTGAGAATATGAAAGGAAGCATCGAGAATGCAGCCGACCTCGAGCCGCTGCTTCGCGAAGCTCTGAAGATGCTGCGCTGAACTCTCCGCATTAAAAATGACCTGAAGTGGATGCATGACAAGGATGTCGAAGGAATCAAAAATCGCAAAGACAAGCGCCATCGAGCCCAGCCAGATCGAATCCTCGGCGATTGAGCCGAGCACGATTGAGTCGAGCCCAATCGCCGTCTCCCAGGAGGCGCGAAACCCCTCGCTTGAGCGCGAGGCCGCGCCCGATGACGAGGCGTTGGACCGCGCGCTGCGCCCGCATACATTCGGCGATTTCGTCGGGCAGCGCGCGATCAAAGAGAACCTTGGCGTGATGGTCGAGTCGGCCCGCATGCGCAAGGCGACGCTCGACCATATTCTATTATCCGGGCCGCCCGGCCTCGGAAAGACCACGCTCGCCCATATCCTGGCGCGCGAGATGGGCGCGACCATCCACGTCACCAGCGGCCCGGCGCTCGAGCAAAAAAAGGACCTCGCCGGCATCTTAAGCGCGCTCGACCACGGTGATATGCTCTTTATCGACGAGGTGCACCGGCTCAACCCGGTCATCGAGGAGAACCTCTATCCGGCGATGGAGGACCAATATTTCGACGTGGTGGTCGGCAGCGGCCCCCAGGCGCGCAGCATGAAGTTGTCTTTGCCGCCCTTCACCCTGGTCGGGGCGACCACGCGCGCCGGGCTGGTCTCCTCGCCGCTGCGAAGCCGCTTCGGCCAGATCTCGCGCCTCGAATATTATAACGCCGACCAACTGCGCAGCGTCATTCAGCGCTCGGCCGCCCTGCTTAAGATCGAGCTGAGCGACGACGGCGCCGCCGAAATCGCGCGCCGAAGCCGCGGCACCCCGCGCATCGCCAACCGCCTGCTTCGCCGCGTGCGCGACTACGCCATCGTGGTGGGCGACGGGCATATCGACGCCGCGCTTGCCAATTATGCGCTCAAAAAAGTCGGCGTTGACTCGGTGGGCTTCGACAGCCTGGACCGCATGTATTTGAGCGCGCTCTGCGAGAAATTCGGCGGCGGCCCCGCCGGCCTGAGCACCCTGGCCGCGGCCATCGACGAGGAGCGCGACACCATCGAGACGGTCATCGAGCCGTATCTGCTCCAACAGGGCTATATCCAGCGCACGCCCCAGGGGCGAGTCGCGACGCAGACCGCTTTTAGGCATCTTGAACTTCCGATTCCCCATAACGATTGACGATATAAAGCCATGAATAAAGAAGCCATTGACCACGCCCGCGCGCTGCTCGAATCATTGGGGCTCGACGAGACCGTCGACCCGGAGCTGCGCGGCGCGCCGAAGCGATTCAGCCAACTGCTCTATGACCTTTTCTCGGGCGTGCGCGAATCCCCGCCGGTGCTCAGCACCTTTCCGGTCGAGGCCATCCCGGTCGACCCCAACGAGCAGGCGCCCAATGACTCGGCGCGCAGCGGCAATAACCGCCTGGACCCGATTGTCCTGCTGAACCTGCCGTTTCGCAGCATGTGCGTGCACCACCTGGTGCCGATGTTCGGCACGATTGACGTGGCCTATATCCCCGATGACCGCATCATCGGATTTGGCAGCGTCGGGCGCACCATCGACTATGTGGTGGGCCGCCCGCAGATCCAGGAGCGCATCGTCGTTCAGGTCGCCGAGATTCTCCAGCGAAGCCTGGAGCCCGAAGGCCTACTGGTTCGCTGCCGGGCGCGCCAGATGTGCATGGAGATGCGCGGCTCCCAGAAGGAAGGCGTGCTCGTGTCGTCGGCCTCGCGCGGCAGTCTTCGTGACGGGGAGCTGCGCGCCGAGATGATGCGCCAATTTGTCGCCTCCGACCAACCGCTTTGAACCGGCCATTATGAGCGAACCGACCCCGAATCCCCCGGCGCCCGCCCGCGTCGACCGACGCGCCATCGCGAATTGCGTCATCGTCGGCGCGGGCGCGGCCGGCATCAGCGCCGCCCAGTGGTTGCGATCGCTGGACGTCACCTTTCGGTGGTTCGAAGCCAAAGAAGACGCGGGCGAGCCCAAGCTCGGCGGCATGTTATGGCGCGTACATAATACGATTAAAAATTACCCGGGCGCGACCTATTCCAACGGCGCCGACCTGGTCGCGTCCTTCCAAAGTGGACTCGACGACTGCGACGGGCTTCGCCCCGAAGTCGGCGAAATCACTGGGATTTCTCGCGCCAGCGACGCGCATTGGACGATCGAGTTCGCGTCGCGAACCCCCGTGCAAACCCACACCGTCATCCTCGCCACGGGCACCCGCTACCGACGCCTGGGCGTGCCGGGCGAAGACGAAGGCCTGGGCCGCCACGTGAGCCAATCGGCCAGCGTCGACGCCAAACGCTTCGCCGGCCAATCCGTCGCCATCGTCGGCGGCGGCGACGCCGCCTTCGAGAACGCCCTCATCCTCGCCCCCTACGCCCAGTCCATCACGATGCTGCTGCGAAGCCACGAGATTCGCGCGCGCGAAGCCTTCCAGGAACGCGTCAAAAAACACCCCCATATTCAGCGCTTCTCCTACCCCGCCGAGGTCACCCGCATCGAAGCCCTCGACGCCGGTTGCCGCCTGCATCTGGACACCCCCGGCCCCCAGAAGACCCTCGAGGTCGCCGGGCTCTTCGTGCGAATCGGCGTCGAGGCGGTGCTCCCCCAGGTCGAGTTGATGACCCGGCGCGGCTTTGTCTGCGTCGACGCCGCCCAGGCCACCAACCTCGACGGCATCTTCGCCGCCGGCGATATCACGGACCGACCGCTACGCTCGGTCGCCTCTGCGGTCGGTGACGCCGCCGCCGCCGCGCGGGGCGTGGCGACGTGGCTGGAAGCACACACGCGTTAAATTCAGTGGGCCGCCCAATCAGGCGTAATCACCCGGCATGCCGATCGTTATCGATTCATGCCTGAGTGTATTTTTATGCTATTTTTATATCGCTTCGATTGACTGAATATATTTATCCGCTACGCTTAAACATTAAATCGCTTAGCGCCCGCGATCGGGGGCACGAGCCCATACACGTGGGCGCGAATAACAACCGGAGACAGGGCATCCCTGCCCTGATCGCCGCGACGCGCCGAAAGCGGGTCAGTAACCCGCGCTCAAGGTGCCCCAAATGCGTCGCGAAGCGCCCAGCGTTGGGCTTTTGTATCCACGCAGGACAACGACGCCCTGGCTCCGATATTGAATATAATGCTGAACGCTAATTATCGTTATTTTGGAAAATATTATGCGCCCGAACCTCCACCCAATTATTTTATATTTATTCGTCTTCCTGCTTCTTGTCGGCTGCTCGGCCTCAGAAAACCGTGACGGTCGAAACACTGACACAACGGCTCCGAACGACGTCAAAACCGACACCGAAGAGGATATTCGGGACGATCCGGAGGACATAGGCCAAGACATAAACGAAGTCGAAGATATAGACGAAGAAGGACCGGAGCCAAGCCTACAAAATGTGCGATCCGAAGCCCTGGAGGGGATGGTTAATTTCTCCTGGGATCTGCCTGAAGACAATACCTATACAGAGATTCGCATCACCGCCTCTCCTGCAGATCTGATGTGGGGCGAGGCGGAGCGCGGAATCGACCCAGACACGACCGAGTACCTCTTTGATAAGCTCGTAAATGACGTCGATTATACTTTTGAAATTCAGGCATTTTCTGAGGGCGAAGAAGTCGGTGAGACCATCATCTTCGAGGCAACCCCCTACTCGCGCCCTTTGCTGTCCGTGTCGGGAGCCGCTGTTATCGACAGCGTGACCAAACAACCCGCTTTCGGATGGAAATCACTCATTGAGCAGGTTGGAGGGCCCGCAAGCTGGTCCCCAGATGGCACAACTTTATTGACCTATCTGGGCGCTAGCCAACGATGTGCCCTCTTCGATCGCGCGACACGAGAGGAGATCCAACTCGAACCCTCAGCTGAGTTTGGTAATTTATGCCTACCTTTTGATTATAGTTGGTCCCCCGACAGCCACCATCTCGCCTTTACTCGAAGACAAACAGAAAGTGGAAATGCATCTAACGTTATATTTTTTTCTGTACTTGATACACAGACCGGAGAAATAGAGCCTGGTTGGCCCGATCCTTCTGAAATACATTCTATTCGTACCTTACTCAGTCTAGACTGGTCTCCCGATGGCAAACGACTCGTCATATCTCCAAGTTATAGTGATGGTTCTTCAAACGTAATGATAATCAACACGGAAACCAAAGAGTTTGAACCCGATTGGCCCGATCTCACTACTCCGAGCCCAAGTTTTTCCATTGATGATATGCAATGGTCGCCCGATTCAAAACGACTCGCGCTCGCTCATCCATCGGGCTTTTATAATGCAACAGAAGCGGGTTATCTTATTGTCAACGCAGAGACCAAAGAGGTCGAAACCGACTGGCCAGAAATTGTTGCAACTAACCCTGATAGTCTGGCTTGGTCACCAGATGGAGGACTGCTGATATTAGCGTATGGGTATTCACGAAACACCGGCATGCAGGTCATTAATACCGCCACGCGAGAAAATGAGCCTGGCTGGCCAACAGAATGGCCCAGAATTCAGGACGTGGCCTGGTCACATGACAGCGAAATATTGGCCATAAGCTCCACCGAGAGCCCCTACCTGTTGATCATCGACCGCGATTCAAAGACAATCGCCGACGGTTGGGCACCGCTCACCGAGCCGGTCGGAAAACTCTCCTGGTCGCCACAACACGATCCACCCACCGCGCCGACCGACGTTGAGGTCACCCGCACCAATAGTAGCGCCACGCTTTCGTGGACTGCGCCCGCTGACGCGAAGATCCTCGATTACCGCGTCACCATTGAACCAGCAGCGCAGGTCGACGGCCCTGCCGATTACCTCGTCTTCGACCCAGCGGCCACCGAACACGTCATCGAGGGGCTCGACCCCGCCGTTGAGTATAGCGTTTCTATCAGCGCGATTTCGGTTTTTGGTGTGGGCGAGGCGGCGACGTCTTCGTCGTTTTGAGTGACCCTTTAAATACCCCCCAAACGCTAATTTGGTTTGTATATGTTTATCTCAACAGCGTCGCGCAAAATACTATTAAATGGCTCCTGTGTACTCTTATGTTTCGCCCTCGCCTGTAGCGACGACACGCCTCAAGACAACACCTCCAAGACCGACACCGAAGGCCCCGAGCAGCGCGACGCCGGAGACGCGCAATCCGACGCGGATACCCCGGACGTGGACCCCAATAATCCCGACACAAACGTGAATAATAACCCGCAGCCGCCTCAGATGGGGACCTTCAAATCGGTGTCGCTGGGAAGCATCCAAGGCTGTGGGATCCGAAAGAGTGATTCGCGTGTCGCCTGCTGGGGGCAGACCGGCTTTTATGGAGACTCGCGAGACCTTCGCGAAATCGCGTTTGACTCCCTGGACGCCGGCGACTGGCACACCTGCGGCATTCGCAGCGATGACGCGACGGTGATGTGTTGGGGGAGCAATGTGCTCGGTGGGCTTTTAGATGTGCCCGAAGGTGTCGCGTTTAAGTCCGTCTCGGCGGGTAAGACGGCGAGCTGCGCGATTCGCAGCAGCGATTCGCATCTTGTCTGCTGGGGCAACGACAGCAGCAATCAGATCAGCGATGCGCCCACCGACACGCCCTTCGACGCAGTGTCGGTCGGAACGGCCCACGCCTGCGCGATTCGCAGCGATGACTCGACGGTAATTTGTTGGGGCAAAGATAGTGTCCCGGGCGTAGACGAGGGCCTCATAACCCGCGCCCCCACCGACATCGCGTTCAAATCGGTGGTCGCGGGTAATTTTGTCACCTGTGGCATTGGTTTGAGCGACTCCCAGGTCGTCTGCTGGGGAGATCACGAAAATAGCAACGCGTTAAATGCTAAATTCGCGGGCACCGAGATTGAATCGATTTCCATCGGCAAAGTGTTTCTGGCCACGATGAATGAACGTGAAGGCTCGATCATTAAGATGGGGATGATTTGTGGCCAAAAGAGCAGCGATTCCTCGCTTATCTGCACCGACGTCGAACCCGCGGGCCCCTTTTATGAACCCCCGACGGAGTTCGCCTTTGATTCGGTTTCGGCCGGTGCCAGGTCGGCTTGTGGCATCCGCAGCAGTGACTCCAAATTGATCTGCTGGGGCGATGATTGGAAGGCGCAAGCCACCGGCAACCCCTCTGAAACAGAATTCACATCGCTCGCCGCAGGCCGCGACTTCTCTTGCGGGATTCGCCGCAGTGATTCCACCATATTCTGTTGGGGGGACGATAAGCAATTGATTCGCGGGCGCGAGCAGCCGGCGATTATTACAAATATCCCCAGCGACACCGCGTTTGATGCCATCGCCGCAGGCCACTATTTTTTATGCGGCATCCGCAGCCGCGACTCCTTTCTTTTGTGCTGGGGCTCGGACGAATTCGAGCAGGTCTACCAGACGCCGCTCGGCGTCCAATTCGACGCAATCGCCGCCGGTGACACCCACGCGTGTGCGATTCGGCGAGATGACGCCCAGGTGGTGTGCTGGGGTAAAGATAACGAGGGGCAGGTCAGCGACGCGCCCACGGGTGTGGCGGTCGATTATATCGCGGCGGGCCGCGAGAGCAGCTGCGCCCTTCGCCGCGACAACGGCCAAGTGATCTGCTGGGGCGACGTCGACGGCTTCGCCCCCAATCACCCGGATACCTGGACCGAGCCGCCCTCCACGGTCGCGTTTCGCGCCGTCGCCACCGGCTGGCAGCAGGCCTGCGGGATCCGCGAGAGTGACGGGCACCTTATCTGCTGGGGGAGCCGCTTTCGCGCCATCAATAACCCGGCGCCGTTCGGCATCGCGTTTGACTCTCTGGCCATCGGCGCCTCGAGCTCCTTTTATTGCGGCATCCGCAGCAGCGACTCACATATTGTCTGCTGGGGCGGCGACAACAAAGGCGTCATCCGCGACATCCCCAGCGACACCGCGTTCGATTCGATTTCAGCCGAGCAGGACCATATCTGCGGGATTCGCAGCAGCGATTCTACTCAGGTTTGCTGGGGCGAAATTGTGTGGAATATGCGCTGAGGTGCTTTCGCCCGCCTCCATCGCCGACAGGCATCGAAGTGCAGAAAAATAAACCGCAGCCAGGGCAACCTGCCTTGCTCCCCGCGACGCGACAACAGCAAGTTGGCAATCCCCTCTCGAGTTGACCTATATATGCGTATTTCAAAGCAAATCGGCCTTACATCGCGTATCGATCGATTTCGATTTACGCGTAAGTAAATTTTTACACTATTTTTAAACCGCTTCGATTGACATAAAAATGTTGCCCTCTCTATTATTATACACATATTGGCTGCCACACGATGTCGGGGCATCAATTCGAAAAGCACGTTATTGCGTGCATTATAATGGTTTATTTCTTAACGAACTCAGGAGAAGAGAATGTCTAACTTGAAGATGTTGATTAGTGCTTGTGTCCTTTTTGTTGTTTCGCTTGCACTTCCTGTTGGAAATGCCTTCGCCGGGACTGAATGTAATCAATCGTGCATACCTCTTTCCACAGAATGTGATTATTCTGGTAGTGTTCCAAGTATTGCAAGCTTCGAGTTCTTTACTCCTTCCTCCACTATTTACAATGGCTTCGTGTGCCATCCTAATAAAGACTATATAATTCATGTGACAACCAGTGCGTTTGATCCAAACGCTCCAACCCTTCCAGGCTACCGAATCGAGCAACTTCCGCCATCATATGCATATGATGGCGCGTTTGTTAATGGGCACCCATATTATCGAGTTGATCTTGCGGGTCAATTCAACCCAAGCACCTTTTCATCAAATTTTGTGGCTGTGGAGTTGGCGTTTATAAGTAGCAATAGCGCCAATGTTTCACCAGAAATTTATATTGAAGTCTTTGGTGTTGGTGATCCTATTAACCCAATCCATACAGGGTCCTTGGCACCAACAAATACCGCTGCCCCAGGAACACAAGTCACAGTAAGCACTTTCATCAACACTATGGCAGCCGAGGTCACCCATTTCAACATAACTACCACAGACAAGCTCGAGTTTCTTAGTTTTAAATTCGAAAAGGTCGGTTGATTTTACAAGTATTTGAAAATCAAAATGAAAAGGCTTTTGCTCGTGAGAAGATCTACCTCATTGATTTCTTCTCACGAGTTTCCCTTTGCTTTATTATTATGTCAGCACATAGGACTCCATCATGCGCGGCGACCTCCACCCGACCATCCTATTTCCCTTAGTATTCCTCCTTCTCCTCAGCTGCTCCTCCTCAGAAAACCGTGACGATCGAAACACTGACACAACGGCTCCAAACGACGTCAAAACTGACACTGAAGAGGATATTCAGCAAGATTCGGAGGGCATAGACCAAGATATAAACCAAGCCGAAGACATCGACGAAGAAGCACCCGATCCAAGCCTGCAAAATATGCGATCCGAAGCCCTGGAGGGAATGGTTAATTTCTCCTGGGATCTGCCCGAAGACAACACATATACCGAAATTCGTATCACCGCCTCACCGGCAGATGTGATGTGGGGCGAGGCGGAGCGCCGTATCGACCCAGAAGCGACTGAATACCTTTTTGATAAGCTCGTGAACGACATCCACTATACCTTCGAGATTCAGGCCTTTTCTGACGATGAAGAAGTAGGGGAGGCCATTATCCGCGACGCAATCCCCTTTTCCCGCCCACTGCTCTCTGTAGGAGTGCATCAATCGCTTCCTATTATCGACAGCGTGACCAAAAAACGGGCTCTCGGGTGGGGGGCGCTCGTTGAACAGGTTGGATCTGCTTATAGCTGGTCGCCGGATGGCACAAAGTTAGTAACCTATTTGGGAGCTAGGCAACGATGTGCCCTCTTTGACCGCGCTACACGTAAAGAAATTCAACTCGAGCCCTCAGACGAGTTTGGTAGTTTATGCATGCCTGCTGATTACAGTTGGTCACCCGACAGTCGCCAGCTCGCCTTTACTCGATTACCTGAGGACAATGAACTCCCAGCCACCTCAAGTTTAACTTATTCCGTACTTGATACGCAGACTGGGGAAATAGAGCCGGATTGGCCCGACCCTGCTGAAATTTCTCCTATTGAGCTGATATTTACACTAGACTGGTCACCAGACGGCAAGCGACTTGCAATATATCCAAACTATAGCAACAAACCTCCGCGCTTAATGACAATCAACACAAACACAAAAGAGTTTGATCTCGATTGGCCTGAACACCCTAACTCGAACCCAACTCATTCCGTTAATTATATACAATGGTCGCCCGATTCAAAAAGACTCGCAATTGCACATCCATCAGGCTTTAATAATAGAACAGAATCGGGCTATCTCATCCTCAACGCGGATACTAAAGAGGTCGAAACGAATTGGCCAGCATTCACGAGTCCTTTACCAAGCACTACTGTCTGGTCGCCAGATGGAGAGCTCTTGATATTAACCTTTAGCACCGGCATGCAGGTCATCGACACAACTACTCAAGAAGTTGTGCCTGGCTGGCCAACAGAATGGCCTAGAATTAAGGACGTGGCCTGGTCGCATGACAGCGAAATATTGGCCATAAGCTCTGCCGAGAGCCCCTATCTTTTGATTATCGACCGCGATTCAAAGACAATCGCCGACGGTTGGGCACCGCTCACCGAGCCGGTCGGAAAACTCTCCTGGTCGCCACAACACGATCCACCCACCGCGCCGACCGACGTTGAGGTCACCCGCGCCGATAGTAGCGCCACGCTTTCGTGGACTGCGCCCGCTGACGCGAAGATCCTCGATTACCGCGTCACCATTGAACCAGCAGCGCAGGTCGACGGCCCTGCCGATTACCTCGTCTTCGACCCGGCGGCCACCGAACACGTCATCGAGGGGCTCGACCCCGAAGTTGAGTATTCCGTTTCAATCAGCGCGATTTCGGTCTTCGGTGTGGGCGAGGCGGCGACGTCTTCGTCGTTTTGAATGAGTGGTTCGGCGGGGAGCGAATAGTCGAGGTATGCGAAATCAACCGGAGCCAGGGCATCATTGCCCTGGTCGCCGCGACGCGGCGAAAGCCAGTGAGCGGCTCCTCACAAGTAGGCGCACGCATGTCGCGCTTGGCGCGAAGTTGGGCTGGCGCCCAGGCAGGCCAGGGATGGCCTGCCTCCAATTTATATTTCATCTTCTGAGCACTAATTTGGTTTGTATATGTCTATCTCAACAGCGTCGCGCAAATTATCTTTAAGTTGCTTCTGTATACTCTTTTGTTTCGCCCTCGCCTGCAGCGACGACACGCCTCAAGACGGCACCTCTAAAACCGACACCGAAGGCCCCGAGCAGCGCGACGCCGGAGATACCCAGTCCGACGCGGATACCCCGGACGCTGACTCGGGCGAGCCCGATACAAACCCAAATAATAACCCGCAGCCGCCTCAGATGGGGACCTTTAAATCGGTGTCGCTGGGAAGCATCCAAGGCTGTGGGATCCGAAAGAGTGATTCGCGTGTCGCCTGCTGGGGGCAGACCGGCTTTTATGGAGACTCGCGAGACCTTCGCGAAATCGCGTTTGACTCCCTGGACGCCGGCGACTGGCACACCTGCGGCATTCGCAGCGATGACGCGACGGTGATGTGTTGGGGGAGCAATGTGCTCGGTGGGCTTTTAGATGTGCCCGAAGGTGTCGCGTTTAAGTCCGTCTCGGCGGGTAAGACGGCGAACTGCGCGATTCGCAGCAGCGATTCGCATCTTGTCTGCTGGGGCAACGACAGCAGCAATCAGATCAGCGATGCGCCGACCGACACGCCCTTCGATGCAGTGTCGGTCGGAACGGCCCACGCCTGCGCGATTCGCAGCGATGACTCGACGGTGACTTGTTGGGGCAAAGATAGTGTCCCGGGCGTAGACGAGGGCCTCATAACCCGCGCCCCCACCGACATCGCGTTCAAATCCGTGGTCGCGGGTAATTTTGTCACCTGTGGCATTGGTTTGAGCGACTCCCAGGTCGTCTGCTGGGGAGATCACGAAAATAGCAACGCGTTAAACGCTAAATTCGCGGGCACCGAGATTGAATTACTATCCATCGGCAAAGGGGTTTGGAGCAGCGACGGGGCTGGTGGATTAATCATCAAGATGGGGATGATTTGTGGCCAAAAGAGCAGCGATTCCTCGCTAATCTGCACCGACGTCGAACCCGCGGGCCCCTTTTATCAACCCCCGACGGAGTTCGCCTTTGATTCGGTTTCGGCCGGCGCCAGGTCGGCTTGTGGCATCCGCAGCAGCGATTCCAAATTGATCTGTTGGGGCGATGACTGGAAGGCGCAAGCCACCGGCAACCCCTCCGAAACAGAATTCACATCGCTCGCCGCAGGCCGCGACTTCTCTTGCGGGATTCGCCGCAGTGACTCCACCATATTCTGCTGGGGGAACGATAGGCCGAGAGTCGTTGCAAATCACGTTCAGCAGCCGACTATCGCGAGTATCCCGACCGATACCGCGTTCGACGCCATCGCTGCAGGACACTATTTTTTATGCGGCATCCGCAGCCGCGACTCCTTTCTTTTGTGCTGGGGCGACGACGAATTCGGGCAAATTTATGAGACGCCGCTCGGCGTCCAATTCGACGCAATCGCCGCCGGTGACACCCACGCGTGTGCGATTCGGCGAGATGACGCCCAGGTGGTGTGCTGGGGTAAAGATAACGAGGGACAGGTCAGCGACGCGCCCACGGGTGTGGCGGTCGATTATATCGCGGCGGGCCGCGAGAGCAGCTGCGCCCTTCGCCGCGACAACGGCCAAGTGATCTGCTGGGGCGACGTCGACGGCTTCGCCCCCAATCACCCGGATACCTGGACCGACCCGCCCTCCGCGGTCGCGTTTCGCGCCGTCGCCACCGGCTGGCAGCAGGCCTGCGGGATCCGCGAGAGTGACGGGCACCTTATCTGCTGGGGGAGCCGCTTTCGCGCCATCAATAACCCGGCGCCGTTCGGCATCGCGTTTGACTCCCTGGCCATCGGCGCCTCGAGCTCCTTTTATTGCGGCATCCGCAGCAGCGACTCGCATATCGTCTGCTGGGGCGGCGACAACAAAGGCGTCATCCGCGACATCCCCAGCGACACCGCGTTCGATTCGATTTCGGCCGAGCAGGACCATATCTGCGGGATTCGCAGCAGCGATTCTACTCAGGTCTGCTGGGGCGAAATTGTGTGGAATATGCGCTGAGGTGCATGATTTAATCGGTCGACCGCTCCAGGGCGAGCCCTGGGGCTCTTGCAGGGCACTCGGCCCCTTTCCACGCTAAAGCGTGGGGGCCGTTGTTCTGAACAGTGTGCTCTTTGAGGTCCGCCGGGCCTTGGCCCGAACGGCGGAGCACGGCCCTGCAAGAGCGTGGGGCCTTGGCCCCACGCGGCTTGTGTGCTGCCATAGAGTTATTGGTTGCCCCATCACATGCTTAGTTCTATTTCATTATAATGTTCGACATGAATTAGGAAGATATTATGCGCCCCAACCTTCAGCCAATTGTTTTATATTCATTCGTCTTCCTCCTTCTTTTCGGCTGCTCGGCCTCAGAAAACAGTGACGACCGAAACGCCGACACAACGTCTCAAAACGACGTCCATATCGACACCGAAGAGGATATCCAGCAAGATTCGGAGGACACAAGCGACGATATAAATGAAGTCGAAGATATAGACGAAGAAGTACCGGAGCCGAGCCTGCAAAATGTGCGATCTAGAGGCCTAGAGGGAATGGTTAATTTCTCCTGGGATCTGCCCGAAGATACTATATTTAATGAAATTCGCATTACTGCCTCACCAGCAGTGCTGATGTGGGGCGACGCGGAGCGCCGTATCGGCCCAGAAGCGACTGAATACCTCTTTGATAAGCTCGTTAATGATGTCCATTATACCTTCGAGATTCAGGCGTTTTCTGACGGTGAAGAGGTCGGTGAGGCCTTTATACACGACGCAATTCCCGTCTCTCGCTCGTTGCTCGCTGTAGGAGCTATTTTTGACAGCGTGACCAGGCAACGGGCTCCCGGGTGGGGGGCACTCGTCGAACAGGCTGGATCCGCTTTGAGCTGGTCCCCAGATGGCACAAAGTTATTAACCTATCTAAGAGCTGACCTACGATGTGCTCTCTTCGACCGCGCTACCAGGCAAGAGATCCAACTTGAACCCTCAGACGAGTTTGGCACTTTATGCCTGCCTGCTGACTATGGTTGGTCACCCGACAGTCGCCAGCTCGCCTTTGTTCGACGGTTGGTAGAAAATGGAGTCCCATCCGACCAGCGTACAACTTATTCCGTACTTGATACGCAGACCGGAGAAATCGAATCGGGTTGGCCAAACCCTTCTGAAATACAGCCTATTTCGAATCTATTTTCTATAGATTGGTCACCAGATGGCGAACGACTCGCAATATCTCCAAGTTACGGCGGTCGACCTGCACGCGTAATGATAGTCGATACAAACACAAAAGATTTTGAACCCGATTGGCCCGACTCCACTAATGTTCCTTCACACTTTTTTCCTCTTGCTGATATGCGATGGTCACCCGATTCAAAACGACTCGCAATCGCTCATCCATCAGGATTTTTTAATACCACAGAAGCAGGTTATCTCATTCTCAACGCAGAGAGCAAAGAGTTCGAAACGGATTGGCCAGAAATTGTCACAACTAATCCTGGCAATCTTGCCTGGTCACCCGATGGAGAACTCCTGATATTAGCGTATGGGCATTCACAAAACACCGGCATGCAGGTCATTAATACCGCCACGCGAGAAAATGAGCCTGGCTGGCCAACGGACTGGCGAAAAATTCAGGACGTGGCCTGGTCGCATGACAGCGAATCGCTGGCGATAAGCTCTGCCGAGAGCCCCTATCTTTTGATTATCGACCGCGATTCGAAGACAATCGCCGACGGTTGGGCACCGCTCACCAAGCCAGTCGGAAGACTCTCCTGGTCGCCACAACACGATCCACCCACCGCGCCCACCGACGTTGAGGTCACCCGCGCCGATGACAGCGCCACGCTTTCGTGGACTGCGCCCGCTGACGCGAAGATCCTCGATTACCGCGTCACCATTGAACCAGCAGCGCAGGTCGACGGCCCGGCCGATTACCTCGTCTTCGACCCGGCGGCCACCGAACACGTCATCGAAGGGCTCGACCCCGAAGTTGAGTATTCCGTTTCAATCAGCGCGATTTCGGTCTTCGGGGTGGGCGAGGCGGCGACATCTTCGTCATTTTAAGATTGCCGCGTCGGCGGTGGGGGACGCTTTGCGGGTACGCAGCCCCCCTTCTGCCGCTGCGCGACATCTTCGCCAGTGGGGAAGATCTACGGTTGCTCCCGCGGGGCGCTTCACAGACCCGCAGGGACAAACGTCACGCCCCAATGAGATGCCTCGAAATTGACGCAAATCGCCCCGCTATGTTAACTCAGAGCAACAATATCTTCTGCCCATAAGCACCCCAACCACATCGCGCCGAAAGACCCGCCGCGCCTCTAAAAATAGGATAAAAATGTTCGATAAAATTCTGATTGCCAATCGTGGCGAAATCGCCGTTCGTGTGATCCGCACCTGTCAGCGCATGGGGATTCACACCATTGCGGTGTATAGCGACGCGGACGCCGACGCGGCGCATGTGCGCTTGGCTGACGAGGCGCATCTGATCGGCGAGGCGCCGGTGGGAAAGAGTTATCTTAATATGGAGCGGATTCTGCGGGTCGCCCAAGAAAGCGGCGCGCAGGCCGTGCACCCGGGCTACGGATTGCTCAGCGAGAACGCGCGCTTTGTCGAGATGGTCGAGCAGGCCGGCATCGTCTTTATCGGCCCGCGCTCGCAGGTCATGGAGCTCATGGGCGACAAGGCCCAGGCGCGCACGGTCGCTGAGAAGGCCGGTGTCCCGGTGGTCCCCGGCTCGCCGGGTCCGGTCGCCGATGAAGACGCCGCGGTCGCGGCTGCTGAGGAGTTGGGTTACCCGGTGCTCGTCAAGGCGGCGGCAGGTGGCGGCGGCATCGGCATGAAGGTCGCCAAGAATGAGAAGAAATTGCGCAAGGCCTACCAGTCCTGCCAGCGCCGCGCGATGTCGTCCTTTGGCGACGACACGATTTATATCGAGCGCTATATCCAAAACCCACGTCATATCGAGGTGCAGGTCATCGCCGATACCCACGGCAACGCCGTGCATCTTTTTGAGCGCGAGTGCAGCGTGCAGCGGCGCCACCAAAAAGTGATCGAAGAAGCACCCTCGCCTTTCGTCTCGAAACACGAGGATATCAACCTGCGCGCGCGCATGACCGAAGCCGCCCTCGCCCTGGTCAACGCGACCGAATATACCAACGCCGGCACGCTCGAGTTTATCGTCGGCGAAGACGCAAGCTTCTATTTTATCGAGATGAATACCCGCCTTCAGGTCGAGCATACGGTGACCGAGGAGATCACCGGCGTCGACCTGGTGGAGTGGCAGATTCGGGTGGCCTTCGGCGAGTCGCTGCCGATGTCGCAGGACGCGCTTACGATCAGCGGGCACGCGATTGAGTGTCGGATCTACGCCGAGAACCCGGCCAAAAAATTTATGCCCGCCCCGGGGCATATCGGCGCCTACACGGAGCCAAGCGGCCCGGGCGTGCGCGTCGACTCCGGCGTGCACGCCGACTCCGAGGTCACCCCCTATTATGACCCGATGCTCGCCAAACTCATCACGCACGGCGCGGACCGCGACGAGGCCATCGCGCGCATGCGCGGCGCGCTCGACGCGTACCAAATCGAGGAATTGGTCACCAATCTCTCGATGCACGCCGAGCTCTTGAGGGACGAAGACTTCGTCGCCGGCGACTTCCACACCGGCTGGCTCGAAGCGCGCGGCAAATAAGGCGCCGCCTTAGCTCAGGGACTCGGGCGCCGCGACAAATAGCCGGTGCCCGGCCTCGAGCTTAAAATCAACGGGCGGGTTGACCAAAAAACCATCCCGCCCGCAATTTCCGTTATTCAAGTCCACCGCGATCAAAATAGCGTCGTAATTTCGCTTCAGGTGCGGAATCGCTTCGCCGACGTCCATGCCCACCATCTCGGCGGGGATCTCCTCGCGGAAGAATTGCTCGCCGTATTTGGCGGTGAGCAAATCATCCAAAATTGTAACGATGCCCTTATTCCGGGTCATCGTCGCGACCAGGTTGCCGACGTATTCCTCGCTGACGATAATCTCCTCGACCCCCATGCCCTTGAGGCTCGTCTCGTTGTCGCGGTTATTGAGCTGGACGATGGTGTAGATATCTGAGCCGGCCTTCTCCACCAGCATCGCGGCGAGCACGCTGCGCGCGTCCTGGTCCTGGGCGGAGCGCCCGGGGATGGTCGCGTCGGCCAACAGAATCGCGGTGCTCGCGCGCTCGATGCGCGCCCGCTTGAGCACCTCCAGCCGCGTATAATCCCCCACCATCGTCATCACCCGGCCCGGGTGCTGCGACACCACCTCGTCGACGCATACCGAGTCGGCCTCCGAGATAATGACATATTGCTTGGTGTCCAAGTCGGACTTCTTCTTTCGCCTGCGCGAGCGCCTCTTCTTTGAGGGATCGCTCTTTTTATGGTCGTGCAATAGCTCGGAGAGAATGACGCTCCCCGACGGATTCCAGCCGCAAATAATGACGTGTTCGTCTAAGTCTTCGAGTTCCATTCCACTGATCCTTATGTCTTTGAGCAAATCGATCATGACGGCCGACACCGTACCGGTGAGGACGGCAAATAACGTCAGGCCGGTGATCATCAACGAGAGCGTGATAAAACGCCCCAGCGAGCTGGTCGGGTCACCGCCGGTGGGCTCGCCGGCGATAATCGTCATCACCGCGTACCAGAGGGTCTGCTCGAATGTGCCAAATTCGCCGTTATAGCCGCCCTCGGCGACCCGCATCGACAGGCCACCCATCAGCGTCGCGGTGAATAGCCCCAGGGCAATCATCAGATATTCGACGCGCACGACCTTAAAGAGCCCGGAGCGCTCCTTTAGCCGCTCCATCGCCAGCAGGCTCACCCGGTATAGGCGCAACAGGCGCAGCATGCGAAACACGCGCAGGATGCGCAGCGCCGGCAACACGGCGAGGATATCGTACCAGCATTTGCGAAAGAAGCGCTCCTTTCGCGGCTCCGCGTAAAATCGCAAAAAGAGCTCGCCGATAAATCCCAGCGTGAGCAGGTCGTTGATGAAGACAATTTTGGCGTAATCGGGCGAGTCGGTAGGTGTGCCGACTTCCACAAAGAGGAGTCCGACTGAGATCACGATAAGGAGCGCGATCACGACTTCCACGGCAGGTGCTTCTAAGAACCGCCTGATTTGACGTTTTCTATTCATCGACACATCCCAACAGGCGATACACTAACGCAATGCTAGTTGCGTTAGTGTATCGCTAAAGACAAGAAGCCGCACCCCTTAAAATGATCGAAATATCAGCTCTCAGTCGGGTCGACGCCGTCGCGGCGCTCCGGCTCGTCAGTCAGATGGCAGGCGACCCAGTGGCCCGGCTCGACCTCTCGAAAATCCGGGACGTCCTTTTTGCAGCGCTCAAAGGCGTAAGGGCAGCGGGTGTGGAAGACACAGCCCGACGGCGGGTTCAGCGGGCTTGGGACGTCGCCCTCGAGCACGATGCGCTTGCGCGTCGCCTCGACCTCGGGGTCGGGAATCGGCACAGCCGAGATCAACGCCTCGGTATAGGGATGCAGCGGTTTCTCGTAGAGGGTGTCGGCGTCGGTGAGCTCGGCCATGCGCCCCAGGTACATCACGGCGATGCGGTCCGAGATATGGCGCACCGCGGCGAGGTCATGGGCGATGAAGAGGTAGGTCAGGCCGAACTCTTCTTGCAGATCGTTGAGCAGGTTCATGATCTGCGCCTGAATGGACACGTCCAGGGCGCTGATCGGCTCGTCGGCGACGATGAATTTCGGCTTGCTCGCCAGCGCGCGCGCCACGCCGATGCGCTGGCGCTGCCCACCCGAAAACTCGTGCGGATAGCGGCGCACGTAGCGCGGGTCGAGCCCGACGATGGTCATCAACTCCTGCACCTGGCGGTCGACCTCGTCGCCCTTGGCCAGATTATGCACGCGCAGCGGCTCGGCGATGATATCGCCGACCGTCATTCGCGGGTTCAGCGAGGCGTAGGGGTCCTGGAAGATCATCTGGATATCGCGACGCTTCTTATGCATCTCGGCCGGGCTCAACTTCGTGAGGTCTTCGTCTTCGAAGAAGACTCTGCCCTCGGTGGGCGTATAGAGCTGGATAATCGAGCGCCCGGTGGTCGATTTACCGCACCCCGACTCGCCGACAAGCCCCAGGGTCTCGCCGTCGTAGATCTCGAAGGTCAACCCGTCGACCGCGCGCACGCGGCGGACTTCTTTGCGCACAAAGAGACCCTTATACACCGGGAAGTGCATCTTGAGGCCCTCGACGCGCACCAGCGCCTTGGCGTCGGGCTTGGCGCCAGCCGTCTTCTTATTCGCGGCGAGCGCGGGCTTCTCGGCGGCCTCTTGGGTCGCTGCCTTCTGGGTGTCGGGGGTGACTTTTGCGTCCTTGTCAGTCGCCGTCGATTTCTTTTCGCTCTCGGCCATTACTTCAGACATCGTCGCCTCCCTGGTCCTTCTGTGATGCGTTCGTTGCGTCTAATTCGATGCTGCCGCCGGCGCGAATCCGTGCCTCGACCGCGTGGGCGTGGCCGGGGGCGGAGCGGGTGCCCAATTTGGCGGCGTAGACTTCTTTGGCGCGCCAGCAATAGGAGCGGTGTCCGTCTTCAAATTCGACCGGCTCGGGGAATTTCTGGCGACATTTGTCGACCGCCCAGGAGCAGCGGTCGGCGAAGGGGCAGCCGGGGATATCTTTGGAGGTATCGGGCGGCAGACCCTCGATCGGGATCAACTCTTCGACGCGGCCCCGGTCCAGGCGCGGCACGCTCTTAAGCAGGCCGACGGTGTAGGGATGGGCCGGATGATAGAAGAGGTCGTCGGCGGCGGCCTCTTCCATGATGCGCCCGGCGTACATCACGATGACGCGGTCCGAGATGCCGGCGACCACGCCCAGGTCATGGGTGATGGTGACGACGCTGGTGCCGAAGTCGGTGCGCAGGCTCTTGATAAGCTCGAGGATCTGCGCCTGAATGGTCACGTCGAGCGCGGTGGTCGGCTCGTCGGCGATGAGCAGCGCAGGCTCGCACAGCAGCGCCATGGCGATCATGACGCGCTGGCGCATACCGCCCGAGAATTGATGCGGATATTGGTCGATACGCTGGGCGGCGCCCGGGATGCCGACCTTCTCGAGCATCTCGATGGCCTTTTTGCGCGCCTCGACCTTGTCCATGCCCTTGTGGATGCGCAGCGGCTCCATGAGCTGGCGCGAGATGCGCAAGAAGGGGTTCAAGCTGGTCATCGGGTCCTGCCAGATCATCGAGATCTGGTTGCCCCGGATCTTTCGCATCTCGCTCTTCGACTTCTTGAGCAGGTCTTCGCCCTGGAAGAAAATCTCGCCGCCGGCGATTCGGCCGGGAGGCGTCGGGATAAGCCCGAGGATCGAGATCTGGGTGACCGACTTACCCGACCCGGACTCTCCGACGATGCCCACGGACTCGCCGCGGCGCACCGAAAAGCTCACGCCGTCAACCGCGCGGACCGTGCCGCCGTCGACGCTAAAATGGGTCTTGAGATTGCGCACGTCGAGGATCTTGGGACGCTCGTCTTCGCCAGGCGAAGTAGTGCTCGTTTGGACTTCGGTTTTCTCGGATACTTCGGTCATAATCGCCGATTCCTTAAAAATGCTGCGTACTAAAATGAGTCAAATTAGGCCGCCGGTGTCGGCGGCCCACAATCCCGGAGCTCAGTCCTTGCGGATCTGGGGGTCCAGGGCGTCGCGCAGGCCATCGCCCAAAAAGTTCAGGCTCATCAGCGTGACGGCCAGAGCACCACCCGAGGCGAGGATGACCCACGGCGCGGTGCGCATGATCTGACGCCCTTCGCTTGCCAGGGCTCCCCATGAGGTCAGTGGCGCCTGGATACCCAGGCCAAGGAAGCTCAAGAAGGCTTCTTCCAACATGACCGCCGGGACCGTCAGCGTCGTGTAGACGATGATGGGGCCGAGCGCGTTGGGGATGAGGTGCTTGAAGATGATCCCGGGGGTCGACACGCCGATGCAGCGCGCGGCCTCGACGAACTCCTGCTCTTTGAGGCTGATGACCTGCCCGCGCACAATACGCGCCATCGTCAGCCATTGAATGGCCCCGAGCGCGACGAAGAGGATCACGATATCCGAGCCGAAGACCGACACCAAAAGGATAATCAGGATCATAAAGGGCATGCCGTACATGACGTCGACGATGCGCATCATGATATTGTCGACCTTTCCGCCCAGGAACCCGGCGGTCGCGCCCCAGCTCACGCCGATCAGCAGCGACACGAGCGTGGCGAGCAGGCCGACGGCCAGCGAGATGCGCGCGCCGTAGACAAGACGGGTGAGCAGGTCGCGGCCGAGCTTGTCGGTGCCGAGGCGGTTGATCTCGGGGCGCGGCAGGCCGATATACTCCTGCTGATTAAGCCCCAGGTCGTGGTCGGCGTCGAAGCGGTTGAGGATATTTCGCGCCTCGCTCGCGCTCACCAGCGCGACGAGTTTCCCCGCGTTCTCATAGGCCATCAGGCCGTCTTCGTTCGCGTCGCACTCAAAGACATAGCGATTCTCGGGCGGCGCCATGCTTTTCTTGGCGATCTTCCACTTCGCGCAATCCGGGATGAACTCCGGCGGCGCGAGGCTCAGCGGCGCGTTCACATATTCTTCGTAGGTGAGAAACCCGTCACCGTCGGTGTCGACCTGGGCGAATTCGTAGCGCCGATAGGCCTCTTCGATCTCTTGCTCGGTGATAAACCCGTCACCGTCCCGGTCGACCTTCTCGAAGGCGAGGTCCCCTTCTGGGGGCATCATCTTATAGTAGGTCGAGGGAACGCTGCGCGCGCCCGGCGGTTTTGGCACGACGAATAAGTGCTGCTCGTCGAGCGAAAAGCGGGTGATCGAGCTAGAGATGACCGGGTAAGCCAGCGCGCAAATCGCCATAAACGCGACGACCAAAAGGCCGGCCATCGCGGCCTTATTTTTGCGCAGTCTGCGGAAGGCGTCCTTCCACAGGCTGGTTCCGACCACGAGTTGGACGTCTGCCCCGCCTGCGTCTTCTTTTGCTTGCGGATCAATCATAGCTCACCCGCGGGTCAATGACCGTATAAAGAATGTCGACGAGGAGGTTCAGGAAGACCAAAACCGTGGAGTACAAAATGACGGTTCCCAGGACCATATTATAGTCGCGATTGAGCGCGGCGCGCACGAAGAGCTTGCCGACGCCCGGGAGGTTGAAGATTTCTTCGACGACAACCGAGCCGGCCAGGAGCGCCGCGACCGCGGGGCCCATATAGCTGACCACCGGCAAAATCGCCCCGCGCATGGCGTGGGCGACGACCACCGCGTGCTCGGTCAGCCCCTTGGCGCGCGCGGTTCGGATGAAGTCTTTGCGGATAATTTCGAGCATACCGCCGCGCGTCAGGCGCGCGATATAGGCGGCATAATACAGCCCGAGCGTGATGCTCGGCAGCACGCTGTCGACCCAGCTATCCCACCCGTTGGGGCGGAACCAGCCCAGGTCCAGCGCGAAGAACATGATCAAGAGCGGCCCGAGCACGAAGTTCGGGATGCTCACGCCGATCATCGCCAGGGTCATGGTCGAGTAGTCGGCCATCGTGTTCTGGCGCAGCCCGGCATAGAGCCCGGCCGGCACGCCGATCAGAAGCGCCACGAAGAGCGCTTGCAGACCCAGTTGCAGCGTATAAGGAAGCGCTGCCCACAGCGTCTCGCCGACGCCTCGGTCCGTCTTCATGCTCTGGCCAAGGTCAAAGCTGGTCAATAACGGGATCATATAATGCGCATATTGCGTATCGCCCCAACCCGAGGTCAAAATATGGATCGGCCCAAGCGTCACCTCGGAGGCCGGCTCCCAGGCGTCGCACGCCTCCACCGGCTCCAGCGGAACGCTTGTATAGACCGGGAACACCGGTCGATCCAATTTGTTTACCGCAATGCACCCGCAGGTATTGGTCGCACGCTCTTTGAGACACGGATTACTCGGCGCCATGCGCGTAATCCACAGCGCCAGCGTCACGATGGTCAGCAGCACAAAAACACTGCCGATCAGACGTTTTAAAATGAATCGACTCACTCGGATAGACTCATATATTTGAGGAGATGAATGTCGCGGTTGTGCGGCTCAAGGCCTTTCACGTCGCGCGAGACGAGCACATTATTGGTGTAGAAATAGATGGGGATAATCGGCCCCTCGGTCACCAAAATGGTCTCAGCTTCTTGCAGAATTTTGACGCGCTTGGCCGGGTCGGCCTCGGCACGCGCGGCCTCCAAAAGGCCGTCGTATTTCTCACTCGACCAGCCGGTGTCGTTATTGCCGTCACCGGTCTTGAACATCTCAAGGAAGGTCATCGGGTCGTTATAGTCGCCGATCCAGCCGGCGCGCGCGACATCGTAATTCAGGTTATCGATATCCTGCAAATAGATCTTCCATTCCTTGTTGACCAGCTCGATTTCGACGCCGAGGTTGGACTTCCACTGCTTCTGAATCGACTCGGCGACCAATTTATGGTTCTCGTCGGAGTTATACAAAAGCGTGATCTTCGGCATCGCCTTTCCGCCTTCGCCGTATCCGGCTTTCTTAAGCGATTCTGCGGCCTTACGGGGGTTGTAGTCAACCGTCGTGGTCGACTCATAGCCCGGCATATTATTGGGGACGTAGGAGTTCGCGGCCTCGTAGAGCCCGCTGAGCACGTCGTCGACCAGCGAGCTGCGGTCGGTGGCGTAGGACAGCGCGCGGCGCACGTCAGCGTTGGCCAGCGGCGAGTCCTCTTTGGAGACGTTCACGCGCAGGTAGTAGACGCCGAGCAGCGGGTCACGACGGTAGTCGGGGTGGGTGATGAAGTCCGCGATCTGGCTGACCGGCAGGCTGGTGCCGCTCCAGTGCAACTCCTGGGCGCGGTACGCGTTGGTGACGGCGTTGCGATCCGGAATGATGCGGACCATCGCCTCATTGATGGCGACGTTTTTGGCGTCCCAATAATGCTCGCTCTTCTTAAGCTTGATCTCTTTTTGCGAGATATACGACGTCATCTCGTAGGCGCCGTTGGTGATGATATTCTCGGGGCGCGTCCACTCGTCGCCGAACTCCTCGACGGCCTTCTCGGGCACCGGGAAGAAGGTATAAAACGCGGTCAGCTCCGGGAAGAACGGCGTCGGGTTATTGAGCTCGACTTCCAGGGTCTTGGCGTCCGGGGCGCGGATGCCGACGGTCTCCCAATCGGCCTCTTCGGGCTTGGACTTGTTATAAGCCTCGGCCCCCTTGATGACATAGAGCATCGAGACGTAATCGGCGGGGAAGCCCGGCGTCAGAATACGCTTCCAGGAGTAGACGAAATCAGCGGAGGTCACGGGCTCGCCGTTGGACCATTTCGCGTCTTCGCGCAGGTGGAAGGTGTAGGTCTTGCCGTCTTCGCTGATGTCGTAGGACTTCGCCACGCCGGGGCGCATCAGGTCTTTGGGGTCGTCGAGTCCTTCGGTGGTCGGCCCGGGAATGAGCAGGCCCTCGAAGAGCTGCATCGCGATGCGCCCTTCCGGCGCGCCGGTCATCTTCGCGGTGTCGAAGGTCTCGGGGTCCGCGGCGACGACGAAGGTGAACGAGTCGGCCTTGGAGCCCGCGCGAAAGCCGTCATCGGTGGCCGATTTCTCGGCCGTCGCGCTGCTCTCCGGCTTCTTCTCTCCGCCACCTTTATCGCAGGCAGCCAGCCCGGTCAGGCCCAACAATAACAACATCGCAAGCCCGGCACGCGCCGTCTTTGATGTATTTCGAAGTCCAATCATAATTCATTCCTGGTTAGCTACGATATGCGCAATCCGCGTATCTCATCATCGCGACTCATCATATCGATAATACGCAAATAATTGACCAACGCGCTTGTAGCTAGAAATCAGCGCGAATGTCAACGAGAGGGTGAAGGATGACGGGCGCGGCGAGGTCGTCGAGCGGTGTTTCTTGGCGCCGCGCCGGCTGGCGGCGGATAGGCGCGACGTGCTAGGGTGCGCGCTAAAAATTGATCGCGCGGCCGCCAATCCCCGGGCGCGGGTTTCGTGGCAGACGCCACGCAAATCAACAAAAAAAGGCCCCCGATAGGCGTTTGCGCTATCGGGGGCCTTATTTATGCAGCGAAATAATCGCCTATTTCTTATCCTGATCTCGCCCGCGAAGTACCGTGCGAATCGGCGTCCCTTCGAAGCCATAGATCTCGCGCAGTTTATTCACGAGATAGCGGCGATAGGACGGCTTGACGCCGTCGGCGCGGTTGACCGAGAACAAAAACGTCGGCGGGCGCGTGGCGACCTGGGATGCGTAATAGAACTTCACCGGGCGTTTCTTATGCATCGGCGGGCTATGCTGGCCGAGGGCTTGCTCCAGGAAGCGGTTGGTCTCGGCGGTCGAGATACGCATATTAAATTGGTCGAACGCGCGGTCCACGTATTCGAAAATTTTGTGGACGCGCTGGCCCGACAGCGCGCTGACGAAGACGACCGGGGCAAACGCCATAAACGGCATCTCGCGCTCGATGGCGGCGACATATTCGTCGGCCGTGGAGATCGTCTTGTCGACGAGGTCCCATTTATTGACCACGATGACGCAGGCGCGGCCACGGTTTTGGATGACGTCGGCGATCTTTTTATCCTGCCAGGTGATGCCCTCGATGGCGTCGACCACGAAGAGCACGACGTCGCTGCGGTCGATGCTGCGGATGGCCTGGAAGACCGCGTATTCTTCGAGGGTCTCCGAGATCTTGGTCTTTCGCCGCAAGCCGGCCGTGTCGATGACCAGATACTCCTGGTCGCCGCGGGTGATATGCGTGTCGATGGCGTCGCGGGTGGTGCCGGCGACGTTATCGGTCAGCAGACGCTCCTGCCCCAGCAACTTGTTGATCATGCTGGATTTTCCGGCGTTCGGCTTACCGACCACCGCGACACGCGCGTAGGGAGGCGCGACATCTTCGGCCCGAGTCTTCGGGATAAGCGCGCTGATCGTGTCCATCAGCCCGCTGATGCCGTGGCCGTGCTCGGCGCTGATGGGAAATAACTCCATGCCCAGGCGGTAAAACTCGCCCATATATTGCTCGGGCTGGTGGGGCGAGTCGATCTTGTTGACCGCGCAGAACACCGGCTTGGTGCTCTGGCGCAGCATGGCGGTGATCTCACGGTCGGCCGGCACGACGCCGGCGCGCGAGTCGACCATAAAGATAATCACGTCGGCCTCATCCATGGCGACCTGCGCCTGGATGCGCATCTGCGCGAGCATGCCGGCCTGGGCCTCGGGGACAAACCCGCCGGTGTCGATGACGGTATAGCGTTTGTCATACCACTCGCCGTCGGCGTATTGCCGGTCGCGCGTGACGCCCTCGGAGTCGTGGACGATCGCGTCACCGGCCTTAGAGAGACGATTAAAGAGCCGGCTTTTTCCAACATTGGGACGGCCGACGATTGCAATTAAAAAACTCATGACTTCGTTTCAACTCTTGGGCCGAGTCCCCGGGCGAGCCAACCGGCGCGCTCGAAGACATACGGCGTAAAAAAGATCACTGCGAAAACAACGGGGTTATTCGTATCCGAATCGGCCGAGGGCTTCGGGGTCCTCGCTCCACTCGGATTCAACCCGAACGAAGGTCTCCAGATAGATTTTCTTGCCAAAGAAGGCCTGCATGCGCTTGCGCGACTTGATGCCAATCGACTGCAGTCGCGCCCCACCCTTGCCGATCACGATGCCCTTTTGAGTGCTGCGCTCAACATGAATGATCGCGGAGACCTCGAGCATATTCTTGGCGCGGTTCTCGACGAAGCGCTCAATCTCAACCGCCACGCTATAGGGAACTTCCTCGTGGGTCTGCTCGAGGATTTGCTCGCGGATAAACTCGGCGGCGATAAAGCGCTCGGCCTGGTCGGTCAGCATATCCTCGGGGAAGAGCGGGCCGTCGGCCGGCAGGTGGCTCAAGATAATGTCGACCAGCCGGCGAATATTGTCGCCCTTATGCGCGCTGATCGGGATGATCTCGGCGAAATCAAAACGCTCGCTCAAATCCTGCATCATCGGCAGCAGCTCTTCTTTGGCGTCGAGCTTGTCGACCTTGTTGAGGATCAAGAAGACCGGCTGCTTTACCTCGGCGAGCTTTCGGAAGATAAAAGCGTCGGAGGCCGGCAGTTCATCCTTGCCCAGGCGCGCCGTCTGTTTGATATACGCGTCGGCGTCGATGACGTGGCAGATCAGGTCGACCTCGGTGATCGCGCTGAGCGCGGTCGCGACCATGCGTTTGTTGAGCTGCTTTTTCGCCTTGTGAATCCCGGGGGTGTCGACAAAAGCAATCTGCCCCTTGTCAGGGAAGCTTCGTACCCCCAATATTCGGTTGCGCGTTGTCTGCGGTTTGGCGGTGATAATCGCCAGGTCGACGCCGAGGATCCGATTCATCAGAGTCGATTTGCCCACATTGGGCTGTCCGATCAGGGCCACAAAACCGGCGTGGTAATCGGCTTGATTCGAGTCGGCGCTATTTTCGTTATCCAACGGCTTATTAATGTCGTTTTCCATCGTTCGGCAAATCCCTTTGATGCGATCTCAACGTCTCGGCTGCGATAAGCCGGAGTCTATAAAATTGGCTGGTGTCCTGGCGAAACTTGTTCTGGCGGCCATCTTATTTGGCGTGCCCATGATAACAAGTGCGTGTGAAGATCCACAACAGACCCAGACCCAGGCCTTCGAATACGCCGAGGAGCATTATCGCGGCGGTCACTATGGTGCGGCGCTTGACGGATATCAAGCATTTCTGGATTCCTATCCGACCAGCCCGCTGGCAGCAACCGCCGAAATGCGGATTCGTGGAATTCATCGCGAGGTTCGCTCCGTAATGATGGAAAAAAGCACCCCGCGGCCGCGCTATGTCGGCGATAAAAAGAAATCGAAGACTTCGGCGACCCGCCTCTCAGATATCGCGGCGGACGCCGACGCAAGCGTCTCCCCTACTCCAGCGCGCCCGGATTCATCGCAATCCGACGGCGCATCGGAACCCCCTCTATGACACACCTTCGCATCTTAATGCGAGCGCGCCGCCGCGGCATCCTAAATCGCGTCGGCGCCCAATCCTCGCTCAACTGGGCGGTCTTGGTGGCCGTCCTCGCCGTATTGGTCGGCGGATTGCTCTTGCTCGGCCACGCCGCGGCGCCCGGATTATTGCGCCCGCCGATGGACCTGGTGACCGCCATCGGCATGAATACGACCGACGGAAAGCTACCCGCGGGCGCCGCCGCCCTGGAAGCCGCCTTCTGGCTGGCCGCCCTCGCCTCCTCGGTGCTCAACTTCCGCGTGATGGAACTTCTATTTCGGCGAAAAGACGTCCGCGCGCTCGAACATTTTCCGCTTAAACTTTATGCCCTCTATATCGATCGCCTGCTCGCGGCCCTCGGCGAGGCTGTGGCGGCATCGCTGGTGCTCGCCCCGTTCTTTATCCCGATGTTCTGGCACGGCGGCGCGTTGGCAGCCGGCACGAGCATCGCGCTGATCGTCGTGGGATTGCTCACCAGCAGCGCCATCGGGTTCGCGGTGCAATTGGGCGCGGGCGCAAGCCTCGCGCCGACGCAGGCCGCCGACCCGAATCAATCGCGCGCCGAGCGACCGAATACCGCCAGCGGCAGCGCGCAGGTCTTTTTATATGCGCCCGGCGTCGCGCTAGCGGGCTCGGTCATCATCATCTTGCTGGCCAAGCTGGCCCTGGGCGAAGTCATCAAAGCCGGCGAGCCGACCCGCGCGCTCGGCGTGGGCCTGGGCGTGCTGGGGGTTGGCTTTGCCATCGCGCTGGCGATGTCTTTTAACTATTTTGTGCGAGCATTCCCGCGCATGAGCGCGCGCTTCCACGAGGTCGACTTCATCGGCTATAGCGTGTCGGCGGAGCATCAGACCTCCGACTTCCTAAAGCCGCGCCTGGGCGAAGCGCTGCTGCCGACGAGCGCGCGTTCGGTCTACCGCAGCTACGCGCTACAATTTGGCCGGCGCTATATGCTCGCCCGGTGGAGCTACGGATTGGGCTGGTTGGCCTCGGGCATCGCCCTCTTCCGGCTCAGCGAGGCGGCCTTGCCGCTGTGGTTGGTGGTAACGCTCCCGGCCATCGCCGCCGCGACGCTGGTCAACCCGTGGGTGCGCCTGTCCTCAAAACGAATTCGCCCGAGCTATCAGAACCTCCTGGCGCTCGATAAAAACGCCGATACCCAGGCAGCAATCGCGTTTGGTTTGAGAGAATTGCTGCTCTTCGCCGGCCCCTACGCCCTGCTCGCGCTTGTCGCGCTGGGACTTCGCAGCGGTGATTGGGCGACGGCGCTCGGCCTCGCTGCGCTTTCATTAGGCGGGTGCCTGGCGATCAACGGTGCGATGGCGCTTATCTGGTCCACCGTCGGACGACACCGCCTGGCCGAGCTGATCGGGCCGATTCTGCTCGCCATCGTAATGCTCGCCGCGGCGAATATTTCGCTGCTGGCGCTGGCCGCGATGGAGGCCCTGCTCATCGCCGGACACCTTCGGCTTTTGCTCGCGAAGGCGCCCGCAGCGACTCCCTCGGCGCCACATCCACAGGGTGGGTGAACAGGTGCGGATTCCTAAGCTTTAAGTGATATTTGGGCCAATTTCGCCCGTATTTTGAGCACTGAGATAATGAATATGGAAAATCAACCACGCCTGAATATCAAAAACCTGGTCAAGCGATACCGCCGCCTAGTTGCGGTGGATGACCTGTCGCTCACGATCAATGCGGGTGAGTTCGTGGGGTTTATCGGGCCAAATGGCGCCGGCAAATCCTCGACCATGGGCTGCATCACCGGGCTGCTCGCGCCGGACGGCGGGAGCGTCGAAGTCGCGGGGCTCGACGGGGCCCAAAACCCGGTCGAGATCCGTCGCCATATCGGCTTCGTCCCGCAGGAGCTCGAGCTCTACGACTATCTTACCGGCGAGGAGTTTTTGCGCTTCGTGGGAGATATCCGGGGCGTCACAGGCGCCGAGCAGGATAAACAGGTCGAGGAGCTCCTGGAGCTATGCGAATTGGTCGAGGCGCGCCACCGGCTCGTCAAAGAATATTCGGGTGGTATGGCGCGAAAAATTGCGATCTGCGCCGCGCTGATTGGCCCGCCTGAGCTCCTGCTCTTGGACGAATCTTTTGTGGGCCTCGACCCGGAATCGACGCTTCGAATCCGGCGTCATCTTCAGAAATATTGCGACCAGGGAGGCGCGATTCTTCTGTCGAGTCATATCCTCGATATGCTCGAGCGTATCTGCTCGCGTGTCGTTATTTTGGTCGACGGAAAGTTAAAGCAGGACTTGAGCCGAGCTGAGCTCGACGAGTTGATCGCATCCGGTAAGCATCCGGATTTGAACGCGATCTACCTGGAGGCAACCGGGAAAAAAATAAGCTGAACCAACAAACCCTAAAGCGTCACTTGAATTCGATTACCGTCTCGCGAAACCGTGACTTCGACCTTCGCGCCGACCCGCCGCACCACCAAAATCCGGTCGCCCCGCTGGATGCCCGCCTGGCCGGCGCTCGAATCCTCGGCCACAAAATCAACGATCCATTGCTGGTCGTCCTGCACGATTTGAGCGCCCAGATACCCTTCGATTTCCTCGCCACTATTCACCACTCCGGGTGGCAGCGATAACTCGAATAATCCCCGGTCGAGGGTGACGACCGCGCGCTCTTCGTTGGCCGCCTGGTTGGCCGCGTTCGCCCCGATATTGACGACCTTTTGCCCCGCCCCTCGGCGAGCGTCGCGGGCGACGATAGACGCCTTAAATGGGAGCGCGGTGTCGAAGTTAATTGGGCGGGCGCCCAGGCTATTCGCGTCGAGCAATAATCGCCCGTCTTGCCATATCTGAACCATCGCGCCGCTCACCGGTGAGCCGAGCGCGTCGACCACAAATATCTCGACGCGCCGCGGTGAATTCAGGGTAATTTCGGACTCCGCCTCAAGCATCCCCTCCCAATGAAGCTGAACGCCGGCGGCGCTCGTCGCGACGAGCTCTCGGCTGCCCATTCCGCAATTTACGAAGCGCCAGTCCCGCGCGTTGACGCGTTGCCCGCGGCACAAGCGCCCCGCATCGTTTTTACCCTTGGGAACCCGAAGCTCCACGCTATTTAACTCGACCGAGGCGTCGCGCACGTAGATGCGCACCAGCAAATCATCGCGCCGCACCTCGCGCGAAAGCACCAGATCTTTGATCCTGGTCGAGGTATTGCCCTTCACGCGAATAAGCGCCGAGAGCGCAGAGCCGTAGCCCACGGCTTCGGCCCGAACCTGCACGCCACCGGTCGCGATGCCGCCCATCGAGAATCGCCCCTGCGCGTCGCTCTTGCCAATCTGACTGGCCACGCCGACCTGGGCGAGGAAGTCCGCGTCGAGGATCTCATTGGCGAAGGGGCTGACCGGGATAATCTCGACATCCGCCCCCACCACCGGGACGCCAAACTCATCGATGACCCGGCCCGCCACGGTCGCGCCGCGGTCGAGGACGACCTGGGTTGTCGCGACCTCGGAGTCCGCCCGATAGGCATGGAGTAAATGGCGGGTATGGCGCACGAATCCATCGGCGTAGACGCTGAGCTGGAAGTCGCCCTGGGGAATCGCGCCAAACAACGCCTCGCCCGCATCGGAGGTCATCTGCGTCTGGTGGACCATCCCGATCAGCCCACGCGACAGGCGCACCTTCGCGCCCGACAGCGGCTCGCCGGCCGGGTCGACGACCTCGACCTTAATCGGCGACGCGGGCCGAAGCGTAACGACCTGGGGCTCATTGGGGTCGCGATTTGCTGGAAGAACGGACCAGAACGCGTCTTTATTATCTTCGCTTCGCGCGTAAACCTCGTGCGCGTTCACATCTTCGCTCCACACCGACACTTCGAGGAGTTCGGGCAGCTCAAAGAATCCGCCAATTCCGACCTCGCCTTCGCGCGGCGGATAGTGACCGGGCGTCCCCACCGAAACCGACACCGCGACATCTTCGGCCTTATCCCCACGCACAAATCGCAGCGCATTTGCTGGCACTTCGAGGGCGGCAGGCGGCGCAACGGCATCTTCGGAGGTTGGTGCTGGGGTGTCTGCCGGGCGGTCGGCGCGCTCTTTGGCGCTGTCACCCTCATCGACGCCCTGGCTCGCGCAATCCGCAGCGACAAAACTCCCCGCCGCGGCGACAGTCGCCACGAGGAGGAGTAGGTAGAGCCATTTAAGGCGAGTCTTCATGAAGGGTGACTCAGGAGTAGAGGCGGCGCACTACATTTTCGGCCAGGCGCTCGACCTTCGACTCGTCGCTGATCACATCAAGCCAGCTCTCCTGGCCGTTGCCGACCGCGGTGTCGGTCAGGATGGAATCGCCGCCGGAGTTGCGGCATTGTTCGAGATATGCCTGCACCAGCACGTGGTCGTAGCAGGTCTCCATAAAGTCGAGCGCGTCTTCGCGATTGCCCCAAAGCGGCTGGCAGGCCTGCACGAAGTCGAGGGCGTAGTCGCGCCCTCCGAGATATCCCGGCACGCAACTTTCGGTCTGGATATCGCGCGCGCAAAACGCATGAAGCACGTGGATATTGGAGACGAACGCGCGGATAAAGGTCGCGGCTGCCGCGGCCGAATCGCCGTTCTGATAATAGGCTAACCCAAGATTATAGAGTGACGCGGGCTCGACCGGGCCTAAGCGATAATCCTCAATCGCCGCCGAATAATTCCCACGAAGATGATGGATTTCACCGGCCATATAACGGCAACCCGCGTAATCGACGGCGCTGATATTGGCGAGGGTATCGAAGAGGACCAGCGCCTCGTCGTAGGCTTCAAGTCGGCATAGGCAAAGGGCTCGCCCTTCCATCGCGCGCAGATAGTCCTGGTTGGTCGCGTCGCTCCAGTCCACTGAGCCGCGCTGGCTATCGTCGTCCTCGGCGAGCGCAAACGCCGCGGTCATCGCGCGCAAATAGGCGTCGGCGGCTTGCTCGAAATCCCCCAATTCCCAATACACAAGCCCCAGGTGATTTAAGAAGTCGATGCCGTCCGGGTACGCCTCGGCGCCCTCGCTCAAGAAGCGGAGCGCGCGCTCATAGTCGGGCGCAGCGAGGGCTTCGAGGGAGCGCTGCATCAACCATTCGCGATGAAGTTTCTCGGCCGTGATATCGGCGTCGAGGCCAGAAATCGTATGTTCTGGCGATCCCGCCATCCCGTTGAGCGCGTTCGTCACCGCGACTTCGGCCGGGACCTCGCGCAACAGGCGGGTGGATTCCTCACACAGGCCTTGAAGTATCGCTTCAATATCTGAGCGCGTCTCAGGACGCATCCCGCCCAGAGAGTCGAGCGTTTTGAGCAATTGAGCCGCGTCATCCAAAACTTCGAGCAATACTTTCATTCGTAAATTTCTCTTCTGACAGGTCGCGCAGGCAGATTTAAGGCTATAAATATGGCTATTTCGCATCTTTTCAGCAGCATTTGCAGGCATTAAAGGCCAGATGACTCATAGAGTGGACCTGAAAGCGGCGGACGTCAAGAATTCACTTGAGGTTTTTGGGATACTTCCCGAAGCCCCTGTTTCGGCGAGGCGTGACGCGTCTTTTGAATACCCGCGCAGCAGGCGAGCAAAATTTCGCCGCGAAGTCATCATTTGCGGGCATGAAATCGATTCAATCCAGTTGCGCGCGCCCCGCGCAATTGCTAAGAGCGTGTGCCCTTATTGATGGCCATTGCGGCCAAAAAATCCCACTATTAGCAACCGACTTTTGACCATGACTCCACACGATATACGCGCCAGCTTTCTGAAGTATTTTGCCGACCAAGATCATAAGGTCCTCCCCAGCGCGCCGGTCGTCCCCGAAGGCGACCCCACCCTGCTCTTTACCAACGCGGGGATGAACCAGTTTAAGGATATGCTGCTGGGCAACGAGACCCGCGATTATAAGCGCGCGACCACCGTCCAAAAATGCGTGCGCGCCGGCGGAAAGCATAACGACCTCGACGAGGTCGGAAAGGATGGCCGCCACCTGACGTTCTTTGAGATGTTGGGGAACTGGTCTTTTGGCGACTATTATAAGCGCAAGTCGATTGAGTGGGCCTGGGATTATTTGCTCAACGTCCTCAAGCTCGACCCCGAGCGCCTCTATATTACGAATTACAAAGACGACGACGAAGCCGCGGCCATCTGGCGCGACGAAATCGGCATTGCGCCCGAGCATATGTTGCGCCTGGGCGATATCGAGAAAGGCGACGAGGAGAATTTCTGGTCCATGGGACCGACGGGCCCCTGCGGACCGTGCACCGAGATTCACTACGATAGCCACCCGGAATACGGCCCGTTTGAATTTGTCGAGGGCTACGACGACGAGCGCGTCGTCGAGATCTGGAACCTCGTCTTCATGGAGTATAACCGCGACGAAGACGGCGAGCTTCATCCGTTGCCGATGAAGAGCGTCGACACGGGGCTTGGCCTGGACCGCGTCGCGATGATCAAAGCTGGCCGCGACAGCGTCTTCCAGACCGAGCTCTTCACGCCGATCATCGAGACGACGCTCGGGTTGCTCAAAGCGTCGAACTCCGAGCTCTTCGCGAACGTGAAGACCGACGAAAATGGGCATCTCGAGGATAGAGAGGCGTTCTACGCCCTTGAGGACTTCACGGGCTTCTCGGTCATCGCAGACCACGTTCGCACGGTGACCTTCGCGCTATGTGACGGCGCTAAATTCTCCAATGAGGGGCGCGGCTATGTGTTGCGCCGTATCCTTCGCCGGGCGGTGCGTTTTGGCCGAAACCTCGGCTTTGAAGGCCCCTTCCTGCATAAAGTCTCCGCCGTCGTCGTCTCCGAGTATTCGGATATTTACCCGGAACTCGCCGCCGTCGGCAAAGAAGCCGCCGAATTGATTCGCTTGGAAGAGGAGCGCTTCTTCCGCAATATCGACCGCGGCATCGAGCTCTTCGAGACCGCGGCCAACGCGGCCATCGCCGAGAAACGCAGCGAGCTTGGCGGCGAGGAAGTCTTCCAATTGCACGCAACCTTCGGCTTCCCGCCGGACCTCACCGAGCTGATGGCCGAGGAAAAAGGCCTGTCCATCGATTGGAAGGCCTACGAGCAGCTCTGGCAGACCCATCAAGAGACCTCGCGCGGCAAGGACGTGTACGCCGACACCGCGGGCGTGGGCGATTGGGTCACGATTCTCGACGAAGACGACAGCGTCTTCGTCGGCTACGAGACCTTGAGCGCGACCGCGTCGATTACGCGCTACCGCGCGCTCGGCGACGGCCGCTACCAGGTGCTTTTGACCCAAACGCCCTTCTACGCTGAGTCCGGCGGCCAGGTCGGCGACCAGGGTGTGCTTCGCGGCGAAGACGGCGCGGTCCTGCTGAAAGTTCTGGACGCTCAAAAGGCCCCGATTGGCATCATTCACCTGGTCGAAGCGGCCGCCAAAGACGTCGACGAGGACGCGCTCAAAGCCACGTTCACGGCCGAGGTCGACGCCGAGCGTCGCCGCCTCACCATCGCGAACCACACCGCCACGCACCTTCTGCACGCGGCGCTTCGAGACATCGTGTCGGACTCGATCTTTCAATCGGGCTCGCTGGTGTCGCCGGAGCGACTTCGCTTTGACTTTAGCCACGGCGAGGCAGTGAGCCCCGAGCAATTGCGCGCGATTGAAGAGCGCGTAAACCGCCAGATTCGCGACGCGCATCCGGTCACCATCCACGCCGAGGTCACGCGCGAGCGCGCGGTCGACGAGATGGGCGCGATGGCCATCTTTGGCGAGAAATACGGCAATACCGTGCGCGTGGTCGAGATTCCGGGCGAGTCGGTTGAGCTCTGCGGCGGCACGCATGTGGCGAATACAAGCGACATCAACCTCTTCCGCATCGTGTCGGAGTCCGGCGTCGCCGCCGGCATCCGCCGCATCGAGGCGCTGAGCGCTGATGGCGCCCTGGCCAGCTACCGAGCCGAAGCCGACCAATTGCGCGAGGTCGCGCGCATCCTCAAGACCGACACACATCACCTGTTGAGCCGCGCCGAGTCGCTGATGGCCGAAAAGTCCGACCTGCAACGCCAGGTCGACCAGCTCGGGCAAAAATTGGCGAACTCGGCGTCCGGAGATTTGGTGTCGGATGCGGCCGATATCGATGGCGTCCAGGTCATCGCGGCCAAGATCAGCGTCGAGAAGCGCGATCAAATGCTCGCCTACGCCGATAAGCTGCGTGAGAAGATCAAAGGCGAAGGCGCGGTGCTGCTGGCCGGTGAGCTGGACGGAAAGGCCACGCTGGTCTGCGTTGTGACCCAGGAAGCCTTCAAGGGGCGAGGGCTGAAGGCCGGCGACCTGGTTAACGCCGCCGCGAAATATATCGACGGTCGTGGCGGTGGCCGCCCGACGCTGGCCCAGGCTGGCGGCACGAAAGTCAAGGGCCTTCAGCCCGCCATCGATAACTTCGAGGCCATCGTCAAAGAGGCGTTGGCCAAATAAAATAGGTCGGCAAAACAACTAAAAAAGCCGGGGCCAAATGGCCCCGGCTTTTTTATATCTAGCGCTTGTCGCCTATCTCGACCGGCGTCTCGGCCTGAACGGTCCGATTCGATTGAAATTGAAAGAACACGAAGACACTCGCTGCCGAGATGACGATAAATAGCAGCGACATTAAAATGGACTGGCGCTTCTGCAGCCGGCGCACCTCGGCGGCGAGGTTCGAGTTCTTCTTCTTCGCCTCGATGATGGTGCTTCGATCCGCGGGGGCAATCTCGCGCTTCGACGGCTTCTCGGGCGCCCGCCCGAAGCCCTCGCGCGGAAGCTCCAACGTGGGGTCCGACAGGTCTTCGTCGAGCGTTCCATCGGCGGCATCGCCCTCGATATGCCCGAGCATCTCCAGCGGGATATCGCCGATGGGCTTGGGCTTCTGGGTCTTGGCGTAGGCGTCGCGCATGGTCTCCGCGATATCTTCGCGCTCGGCGACAAAGAGCTCGGCCACATAACAGCCAAGCGCGCGGCGAAGGCTCGCGTCAGCGCGCGTGGAGAGAAAATCGATCAACTCGTCGCGCATCTCGGCGGCGTTGGCGTAGCGCTCGGCTGGGTCACGCTCAAGCGCGCGCATAATAATCGCCTCGAGCGCCTCGGGGAACCCCTGAACCACGAGCCCCGGCGCGGGGATCGGTTCCTCGGTGACCGCCTTAATTACTTCGGGCGTCGTCGCCCGGCGAAAGAGCCTGCGCCCGCAGGTTAGCTCGTAGAGGATGATGCCCAGGCTGAAGATATCGGAGCGCGCGTCGGCCGGCTCGTCGCGGCATTGCTCCGGGCTCATATAGGCGTATTTCCCGCCGCCCGCGCTGCCATCTTCGTCTTCGGCCTCACGAATGCGCGCGATGCCAAAGTCGAAGATCTTGGTCACGCCCTGGTAGGTGACCATCAGGTTTTGGGGGCTCACGTCACGATGCACGATCGAATAGACGCTGTCGTCGAGGTCGCGGAATTGATGGACGTAATTGAGCCCATCGGCGGCGTCGGCGATGATCTGGACCACATGATTAATCGGCAGCGGCGTGCCGGCCTTAAACCCGCGCTGGGCGATATCGGAGACCGTCTGGCCCGCGATAAAGTCCATGATCATGCAATGCTCCTGGCGCATGACCCGCATATCGTGCACGGTCATGACGTGCGGATGCGCGAAGCGCACCGATAGAAACGCCTCGCGATAGAAGAGCTCGTTATAGCGGGCGTCGTCGCGGTGGCGGGTCGGCAGCGCCTTGATGACCAGGGGCCGCGAGAAGTCACCCGGGCCTTCTTTGAGCGCCAGGAAGACCTCGGATTGCCCGCCCACGGCGAGGCGGCGAAGCAATATATACTCGCCAAGTTGTCGGTTGATGAACATTCGGCAGACGCCAGTTTTGTGAAAGATTTGTAGGTTGCGCCGTCATAAAATTGACCGGCGGCTCATCGATCGGCGCAATGATACCGCCGCATTCTAGGCCGGGATCGCGTCGGGTGTCAAAGAAATGGGGCGTCTGTTCTCGAAGCGCCATCCCGGCATGCCCGAACTTCGCTTCGGCTCGCCCCAATCAACACCTGACATGTGTTTGAGAAGCGGCTAAGATCGACTCGGCTTCACAAGACGCGGGCCAACTCCACTTGGTCAGATACCCCTGCGCATATTGCCCTCGAATTCTGTCATGAATCAATTTCTCAAACTCTTCGCCGCGGCGCTCTATTTTGGCATGTTGGCGGCCACCCTCTCGGGATGCAGCGACACGGCGGATGCCGACGGCGACCGCCCCAAGCTCACCTGCAGCACGGACGGTGACTGCCGCACGCGCGAGCAATGCATCGCCGGTCGCTGCCTGGTAGTTGGCGCGGAGCCAATCCCCGACGCCGGCCCGGATGACATCGACGAAGAGGACGCCCCCGAGGTCGAAGACGACACCGACGTCACGCCGCCCCTCGACGCCTCGGGCGACACCGACCAGACCCAGGGCCCCGACGAAGACGGCGACGGCGTCCCCGACCACCTCGACAACTGCCCCAGCGCCTATAATCCGGACCAAAAGAACAGCGACGGCGACCCCTTCGGGGATGCCTGCGACAATTGCCCCTTTATCGCCAACGCGGCCCAGAGTGACGTCGACGGCGATGGCGTGGGCGATGTTTGCGACATTTGCCCAAGGGTCCCGAACGCCGACCAGGCCAGCGGCTCGCTTATCGCCTGCACGGCGACGTCGGACTACGACGGCGACGGCATCCCGGATATCATCGATAATTGCCCAACGATCCCACATCCCCTGCAAATCGACACCGACTCCGACGGCTTTGGCGATCTGTGCGACAATTGCCCCGACGTCGCCAACGCCGATCAAATCGACCGCAATCGTAACGGCAAAGGCGACGCCTGCGAGTTCGGCGGCCAACCCGACTTCGACGGCGACGGCTGGCCGGACGACATCGACCCCTGCCCGACCGTGCCGAAGGGCGGGCTCAGCGACGCCGACGGCGACGGCGTGGGCGACGCCTGCGACCCCTGCCCGGCCATCGCTGGAGGCAAACCGGCCGATTGCCAGGTCCGCGGCGACGCCGACGGCGACGGCATCCCGAATATCCTCGACAACTGCCCGCATATCCCGAACCCGCTGCAGCTCGACCGCAACTTCGACGGCATCGGCGACGCCTGCCAGGACCACTTCTGGATGCAGGATAGCGACGGCGACGGCGTGGCAGACCGCACCGATAATTGCCCATTTGTGGCCAACCCCTCGCAATTAGACGATGACAACGACGGCATCGGCAACGCCTGCGCCGACCTGACGCTGCCCGACGCGCACGACCGCGACGGCGACGGCATTCTGAATTATCTCGACAATTGCCCCTGGCGCGCGAACCCCGGGCAAGAAGACACCGATGGCGACGGCGTGGGCGACCGCTGCGATAATTGCCCTCTCGTGGCCAACCCGGACCAGACCCAGACCAATAACTCACCGGTGGGCGACGCCTGCGCCGCAGATTTCGACGGCGATGGCATCGCGAACGCTGCCGATAATTGCCCCTATACGCCCAACTCGGACCAACGCGACTCCGACGGCGATGGCATCGGCGACGCCTGCCAGGCCGACCGAGGCGCGGTGCTCGATGGGCCCGATTTCGACGGTGATGGCATCCCGGACGCCATCGACAACTGCCCGCGCACCGCCAACCCGGACCAGGCAGACCAGGACAATGATGGCGTGGGCGACGCCTGCGATCGATGCCCGATGGTGAGCGACCCGTGGAACCTCGACATCAACGGCGACGGCGTCGGCGACGCCTGCGCGAACGACCGCGATGGCGACGGCATCCCGGACGCCCGCGACAATTGCCCGGAGGTGTCGAACCCCTTCCAGAGCGACATCGACGGCGACGGCATCGGCGACCTGTGCGACGCCTGCCCGCTGGTCGCCCGCGCCGTCATGGACCTCGGCGACCCTGGCGCGGCTTGCGCCGACGACTTCGACGGCGACGGCATCCCCGACGCCCTGGATAATTGCCCGCAGGCGCCCAACCCCTCCCAACTCGACAGCAATGGCAACGGCGTCGGTGATGCCTGTGAGGGCGACGTCGACGGAGACGGCGTGCCCGACCTCTGGGATAATTGCCCATTATTGCCAAACGCCGACCAGCTCGACTCGAACGGCGACGGGGTCGGGGATATTTGCTGGAGCGACGCCGACCGCGACACCATCCCGGACAACCTCGACCCCTGCCCCAACTTCTTTAACTCGGTTAACCGCCCGTGCTCGCTTTAATTCGTCGCCGTGGACCAGGCTTTTGAGCCCCCCGTTAGCGGTAGACAAAAAAATCCCCCGCAATCACTGATGGATTGCGGGGGATTTTTGTATCCGATTGAGCCGGAATTACTTACTCAACAATCGAAGCTTCGACCGCGATGAATGTGCCAGTCAGCAGCCAGGCGTCGTTGGTGCCGTCGCCGTCGAGGTCGTCGGTCTTCGGCGTGGACTTGAGCAGCTCCGACAGCAGCAGCGGCGTGGCTCCAGCGGAGAGCTGAATCTCGGCGACCGCCGCGGCCTCTTCGGTGATATACCCAACCAACACACCGTTCTGAATCTCGACGCCGCTCTCGTCTGCGGTCGGACGCAGCGCGCCGGTCAGGGTCAAATCCGAGATCGGAATCGCCGACTTAAGGACGTCCTCACCGCTCTCAAAGGTAACGATAAAGTCGAGCGCAGCGAGACCGGCCTTCATCTCGCCGGTGGTGCCATCGAACTCCGAACCAATGGTATACTCACCGGAGTCGTCCGGATCCCACGTATAATCACAGTTGTCGCCGAGCGACGGCAGGCATTCCAGGTCTGCTTTCAGGCCAGCGCCACCGCGAAGGTCCAGGCTACCGGCGCCCTCGTCGATATTGCGCAGGTTCAAAAGCACCACGATCGGATACTTGTCGTCCTGATTCTTGATATTCTTGTCGAGGAGCGTATTCAGATTATGCAGCGGCGCGGTATCGTCGAGCGCGAATTTGGTGAAGCGCAGCGAATACTCGCTCTCGAAGCTCCAACTCTCGGGGAGCGGGTCCAATTCACCGGTGCCTTCGCCGTCGGGCGCGTCGGTGGCGTCTTGCTCAACACCACTGTCACTATCGTTCGAGCTGTCGGAGTCGTCCGAGCACGCCGTCACACCAAAAATTAGCAAACCGGCGATCAACAGGGCCAAATAAGTCTTCGATTTAGTCATCATTTAGTCTCCTCAATAAAAACGCATTCGGCGCGTTGATTGGATTGCAAACCGCCTCGCCAACGGCGAGGCGGTCAGTCATCGTTACTTGCTTAAATCAGTATACGCAAAAGCGAGATCACGACTCAAGGCAGTTGAATCGCACGAGCTTCTCAAAACGCTCGAAACGCTTGGCGATCTTATCATCGCTCAAATCACGCAGGTTATTAAAGCTGAACTCCTGCACACAGAAGCTCGCCATTACCCCGCCCAGGACCATCGCCTGGCGCAACTTCTCGGGGGTAACCTCGGCGTTATTGCTCAGGAAGCCGAGCAAGCCGCCCGCGAAGGTGTCGCCAGCGCCGGTCGGGTCAAAGACCGCTTCGAGCGGATACGCCGGGGCGAAGAACGGCTCATCGTCCTCGCAGAACAACAGCGCGCCGTACTCACCGCGCTTGATGACAACATATTTGGGGCCCATCGCCAGCACCGTCTGAGCGGCTTTGACGATATTGGGGTCGTCGGCCAACTGACGCGCCTCGGTCTCGTTAATCAAGACCATATCGACCTTTGAGATGATCTCAATCAGCGCGTCGCGCTTGCTCTCGATCCAGAAATTCATCGTGTCGAGCGCGACGAACTCCGGGTTCTCGATTTGCTTGAGGACTTCAAGCTGCAATTCGGGGTCGATATTTGCCAGGAAGACGTGGGTGGATTTGCAATAATCCGCCGGCAGCTCCGGGTGAAAATCACCGAAGACGTTAAGTTGGGTGTCCAGGGTCACGGCCTCGTTGAGGTCGAAACCGTATTTACCCTTCCAGCAAAAGGTCTCCCCTTTGGTGCGTTGAAGCCCACGCGTGTCGACGCCGCGGGAGTGTAAGAACTCCGTGGCTTCTTCGGGGAAGTCTTCCCCGACGACCGCGACCAGGCTGACATCGGTAAAATAACTCGCCGAGGTCGAAAAATAGAGAGCCGATCCGCCAAGGGCCCGCTCGGCTTTACCGAACGGGGTCTCGACGTTATCGAACGCGACAGAACCTACAACCAACAAACTCATGAAAGCCTCGCGGCAGTTACAGCTTAGCGAATTGAATACGGCTCGAGCAGAATGCGATATGCATGAAGCGCCCGGCGCAGTCGCGCCGGGACCGTGGCATCGGGCGATTAGCCCTGTTGCGCTTCTTTTTGTTCGTGAAACATTTTAAGGCGTTTGCGCAGATGTGCCGGCAATTTACGGTCCCCGGGTTTACCGAGTTGGCCGCAGGCTGCCATTTCATCGCGACCGCGGGTGGCGCGGCGCAAGACGTGAATCCCGCGCTTGATCAGATACGCCTGGAAGCGGTCGATCTGCGCCTCGTCGGGCGTCTCAAACGGCGTGCCGGGATGCGGGTTAAAGGGGATGAGGTTGACCTTGCAGGGAAGGTCTTGGACCAGGTCCGCCAGACGCTTGGCGTCTTCCATGCGGTCGGTGATATCCTTGAGCATAACGAACTCGAAGGTCACGCGCTGGCGTTTCTCCAGGGGATATTCACGCACGCAATCAAGCAACTCCTGGATATTCCAGCGGTCGTTGACCGGCATCAATTGCCCGCGTTGCTCGTCGTTGGTTCCGTTGAGGCTGATCGCGAGCTGCACGTCGGCGTCGTGGCCGAGCTTGCGCAGTTGCGGGACCAGACCGGAGGTCGAAATCGTGACGCGGCGACGCGAGAAGTCCAGGCCGTCGACGTGGGTCAACAGGTGCACGGTGCGCAGCACATTATCGTAATTGTGCAGCGGCTCTCCCATGCCCATAAAGACGATATTACCGATGCGGCCGAATTCCTCGCTCAAATGCTGACGCGCGAGCACGACCTGGCCGACGATCTCGGCGGTCGTGAGGTGGCGGCGAAGGCCCATCTTTGCGGTAAAGCAAAAGGTGCAACCCATGGCGCAGCCGACCTGGCTCGAAATACACAGGGTATTTCGGTTCTCCGACGGGATAAGCACGGTCTCAATGATCGCGTTATCGTCGCATTTGAAGGTAAGCTTGCTGGTGCCATCGGCACCGGTGCGCTGCACGCCCAAAAACTCGATGGGCGCAAGGCGGGTGACGTTCTCGAGACGGGTGCGAAAATCCTTGGAGAGATTCGTCATCTCACTGAAGTCACGCGCCAGGCGCGCATACATCCACCCGAAGAGCTGGTTGGCGCGGAATTTGCGCTCCCCCATCCCTTCGGTCACCAACTCCTGGAGTTCCTCAATGGAGAAGTCCAGCAGGTTGATGCGCTCCGCGGGCTCAAGCGTCGCCGAGGGATCCTCTTTGAGCTTTTTCTCGAGCGCGTGGAGCGTCTCAATGGCGTCAAGGACGTATTGGCTTGGCCCGGGATTTGACTCGGGTGCCGCCTCTTGGACGTCTCCCGATGCAGATTCTGAATTAGATTTATTGATCGTTTCGCTGCTCATCGTAATCCCGGGGTCAATGCTGCATCAACGTGAAAACAGGTTGGTGCCGCTGAAGAAGAAATTCACTTCGATTTCGGCGTTCTCCACCGAGTCGGAGCCGTGCACGGTGTTCTCACCGATGCTGGTGGCGAACTCGGCGCGGATGGTTCCGGCGTCGGCGTCGGCCGGGTTGGTGGCGCCCATGATCTCGCGGTTGCGGTTGACCGCATCTTCGCCGCGAAGAGCCATCACGACCACCGGGCCGCGCGTCATGAACTCAACCAATTCACCGAAGAACGGACGCTCAGCGTGCACGGCGTAGAACTCGCCAGCTTCGCGCTCGCTCAGGTGTACCATACGAAGACCGACCGGCGTCAGGCCCTTCTCTTCGAATTTGGCGATGATTTTGCCAATGATGTTTTTCTCAATGGCGTCAGGCTTAAGGATGCTCAGCGTTGTTTCGATGGCCATGGTTCAGCTCCATTTGATATTGAAAGAAATTAGAAATGAGCGCAAACGCAAAAGATATTGTGTTGCGACGGATTAAACGGCAAAAAAACGCGCCGGAGACAAATAAGCCGTCACCGGCGCATCATTTTCAGCTGCCTATAGCTTGTCGCGGGTTGCAGAGCAACCCGCGACATCGGGTCAATTCGGGAGAATTAACCTTTGTAAATACTCTGCAGCGTGGTGCCCATATCTGCGGGCGTCTCAGCGACGGCAATGCCGGCGTCGCGCATCGCAGCCTGCTTCTCAGCCGCGGTTCCACCACCGCCGCTGATAATCGCACCGGCGTGGCCCATGCGCTTTCCGCGCGGGGCGGTTGCGCCAGCCACGAAGCCTGCCACGGGCTTGGACATATTTGCCTTGACCCATGCAGCTGCTTCCTGCTCGGCGCTGCCGCCGATCTCGCCGATCATGATGACGGCGTCGGTGTCTTCGTCTTCTTCGAAGAGACGGAGCACGTCGATGAAGTCGGTGCCGTTGATGGGGTCGCCACCGATACCGACACAGGTGGACTGACCAATACCCAGGGCGCTGAGCTGACCGACGGCTTCATAGGTGAGCGTGCCGGAGCGGCTCACGACGCCGACGCGTCCCTGCATATGGATATGACCAGGCATGATGCCGATCTTGCACAGACCCGGGCTGATGACACCGGGGCAGTTCGGGCCAACCAGACGCACGCCGCGTTCGGTATAATAGCGTTTGACCGCGATCATATCCTGAACGGGGATGCCCTCGGTGATCGCGATGACCAGCGGAATGCCGGAATCAGCGGCTTCGAGGAGCGCGTCGGCGGCGAATGCCGGCGGCACGTACACGACGCTGGCGTCAGCGCCGGTTTCTTTGACCGCCTGAGCGACGGTGTCGAAGACCGGAATGCCGTGCACGGACTGTCCGCCCTTGCCGGGCGTCGAGCCAGCCACAACCTTCGTGCCGTACTCGAGCATCTGGGAGGCGTGGAAACTACCCGCCGAACCGGTCAGGCCCTGAACCAGGACCCGCGTATTTTCATCAATGAGAATACTCATATATCGCTACCTTCAAAATAACTTGAGGTTAAACTTCAGTGGCACAACTCAGGACTTCGCGTCGATTAGCTAATCGCAGCGATGACCTTCTGGGCGCCATCGGCCATGGTGTCGGCGGCGATGATATTCAGGTCGCTATTGGACAGAATCTCTTTGCCGGCCTTGTCGTTGGTGCCCGCGAGGCGAACCACCAGCGGCACTTCCAGACCCACTTCTTTGACCGCGGCAATCACGCCCTCTGCGATCACGTCGCAGCGCATAATTCCACCGAAGATATTGATGAAGATCGCCTCGACGCGGTCGTCGGAGGTGATGATCTTGAAGGCTTCGGTCACGGTCTCAGCCGTGGCTCCGCCACCTACGTCGAGGAAGTTGGCCGGGTCACCACCGAAATGCTTGATGATGTCCATGGTGGCCATCGCAAGTCCGGCGCCGTTGACCATGCAGCCAATATTGCCGTCGAGGTTGACGTAGCTCAAGCCGTGCGCTTTGGCTTCGAGTTCGGCCGGGTCTTCTTCGTGCTCGTCGCGCATCGCTTCGATTTCCGGGTTACGGAATAGCGCGTTGTCGTCGAAGTTCATCTTGCCGTCGAGAGCGATGACATCGCCGTCGCCGGTCACGACCAGCGGGTTGATCTCAACCAGATCCGCGTCGGTCTCGACAAATGCCGTGTACAGCTTCTTCATAATCGAAGCAGCGCGGAACACGGTCTTGCCTTCGAGGCCCAACTTGAAGGCCAGCTCGCGCCCTTGATAATCGGCAAAGCCAATCATCGGGTTCACGTAGACCTTGAAGATCTTCTCGGGGGTTTCCTCGGCGACGGCTTCGATATCGACGCCGCCCTCAGTCGAGGCCATCAGGACGATTTGACCGCTGTCGCGGTCAACGACGGCTGCAAGGTAGAGCTCGCTGGCGATATCGGCGCCGGACTCAATATAAAGGCGACGCACGAGCGCGCCTTCGGGTCCGGTCTGGTGGGTCACCAGGGTCTTGCCGAGAATTTCGTCAGCCAACTCGCGAACCTCATCGAGGCTGCGCGCGAGTTTGACTCCACCGGCTTTACCACGTCCGCCGGCGTGAATCTGGGCTTTTACAACCCAGAAATTCCCGCCGAGTTCTTTGGCCGCTTCAACCGCTTCGTCGACGCTGAACGCCGGAATGCCGTTGGGCGTTTTAATGCCGTATTTCTTAAAGATTTGCTTCGCTTGATACTCATGAATGTTCATCCGCACCTAACCTATTTCGCTGGGATTTGGCCGATTTGTTGCGTCGTCTATACCTACGCACTTCGATCGGCGTCAAGCATACAGAACTAGTTTTTCACTCTCTCAGAAGCCATTTCCGACATAACTTATATTAAGCCGGAGCTGGCCTGCGATCATCTTGGCGATCTCGTGGGCCGCCCCTTTGGCAGGCGTCGCCTCGATAACGGGTATCAGCCGCTGCTCACCGTCGCGCACCAAAAGCGTGAACGCGTGAACATCGACATCGTTTTTTCGCTGAGACAGGGGGTAGTCGATCATCGCAAAGACGACCTCTTCAATCTCCTCGAAATTGAGCACTAACTCCCCACTCCCCAGTGAACCCTGGGACACGCCGCTTGCCGACTCAGTCGCGGCCGGCCACACGATCATCTCGCGCTCAAAATCCAACGCGCATAGAACGTCGAGCCGGCGAGAAGACCGTTTGCCGAAGCGAAATAGCACGAGCCCTACCGTTAAGGCGACCATCGCCCACGCGATATCCATAATCGACCAGAACCCCTGGGTCCCGGTGATCAGAAAATACGCCACGAAGGCGAGCAACACCCCGCCCCAGAAGCCCCAGGGGATGGCCCCCGAGACCTCCCGGCGCCCACAGACCTGAAACTCCGTATGGGATACCTGTCGGACAATCGGCTCATAGACCAGCCCGCCTGAGCTCGGGTGGTGGGTCAGCCGCGCCGGGGGTGGCGGGCGCACCGGCTCCAACGCCGCCCCGCCCGGCTCTTCAATCTCGGCGTCGACAATCTCGGGATCCGGCGCCTGCTCAGCGCGCGAGCGCGCCGCTTCATTGGGATCAGACACGTGGTGATTCATTGGGCCAGTCTCGCCCCGTCCGCGCTGATTGACGTCGTATGTAATACCCATTTACCACCTTCAGAAATCATTATGACTCGGTGCGACACTTCCTGCGGGTCAATCACATAGAGCACCCGTCGATTCGCGGTCTCACCCTCATCCGCCTCCTTGAGAGCGTCTCGAACGCTGACGATATTTCCGCCGAATAATAAATTCACCGGATTGACCTGGAGCACTCGACCGTCTCGATGCTTGAATTCCCCGCTGGAGAGCAACGCAGACGGGTCATTGACGCCGCTGGCTGCGCTCAAAAAATCCCGGGTTTCCTGGCTTAAATATTGCTCAGCCTCTTCGTATTGCTCACGCTTGACCAGCTCGTAGAGCTTCAACAAGCTCGCCCGAGCCGCAGCATCGAGCGCCTCGTCATCGACGGCTGACGCCTCGCCATCTGCAGCCGCGGCCGCCTGGCCCGCGGGGGTCGGCGGCGGCGGAAGATGGTAGACCGACGAGGCACAAGCGCTCAGTAGAAACGCGGACGCGACGAAGAGTGAGACGCCAAGCGTCGATTTTGTCGGTGAGTTTGCCATTGATGATCACCTTAAATTTTGTAGTTCGCTTAATTTTGATTGCGCGCGGGTCTAATAGATTTACAGAGATCCCGCGCGGAAGGATGCACCAAAGATATCTTGATATCCAGCCCCACTCGGATGCCGGTACCAGTGGTCGGCCTTTCGCCTATATGATAGTTTCGCGCGCGAAGGCGCCGTCTTTATGTGCAGAGCTGCAACGTTTCGTCGTCTCGATCTATCATTTTCAATGCACTGACCTTTAGCAGGTAGCGCTCGCTATGCAGAAGTCGCCACCAAATCCGCAATTCAACGAACTCCTGGCCGCCCTCCCCAACTCTGAGGCCGCGCTGCTCGAGCGCGCGCGCGTGCTCCAAGCCCAGGGCGACCTGGCCGGGGCCGCTGAGTTGCTCCGCCGGGCCAACGATCGCTGCCCCACGCCGGCGATCGACGCGGCGCTGCAGGCGTCTCAAAGGCAGAACGCCGAGTCCGACGCAGATCCGGTCACCCAGGAGCTTGATGAGCTTGAGGTGACCACCCTCGAGTCTCAATCCCTTGAGCTCAACGCCTTCGAGCGCCCCGACGAGCTTGACGACTCCGATATCTTTGCCGGCGGCTCCTTCGACAGCCTGTCCTCGCTGGAGCCCGCCGACGACTCCCCGACCTATGCGGAAGGTGAGCACGTCGAAACCGATGAGTTGCAGCACAAAAGTATCGACCCCGGCGCCAACGACGAGTCGGTCAACGAATTGTTGGTCGACCTGGGACTCCCGGTCGCCGCGCAAGATGAGGATGACTATAACGCCACGCGCACGATCGTAGGTCGCATCGACGACGCCCTGGGCATCCAGCGTGATGATCTCCTGGCGGATGATTCGGAGTTCGCACAGCGCGACTTCTACGGCGGCCCTGAGTTCGACGCCGCCCCTGACTTTGACGCCGAACCGCTCAACGCGGCCGACTTTTTGGACGCCGACGAAGACGTATTCTTGGAGCAGGATACCGCGCCGCGCCCCGCCGCGCACATTCCTTCGTCCGATGCCTTCGGCGACGACGATCTGGAATGGGATGACGGCGGAGAGGACGAATGGGATGACGTCGCCGACACCCAATTTCAGATGCAAATGCCGCTGAATCCCCCGGTCGCCACGCCCGCGCTATCGGAACCCGCGGCCGATTGGCGCCTGGGAAACGACGCGCGCGCTTATGATAGCGACACCGCGTCGGGCGCCGACGAGGTCGACGCCATTGAGCTTGACCCGTTTCAAATCCCCGACCGTAGCGCCTCGCGGCCAGCGCAACATCGCCGAACGGACCGTCTTTTTGCGGTCGACGCGCAGCGCCCGATCCCTGCGCCAAAGCGAGCGCCCGAGCTCTCTGCCAATGCCTCCCCGGGCGAGCACCTAAGAACCGCGACCGCCAAGGCCGAGCCCAAGGTCACCCTGCGGAATCAGGCGATCCCGAGCCAGCGCAGCGCTATACCTCCAAAGATGCGCAAATACGCCCTGCCCATGGTCGCCGCGCTGCTCCTCCTCGGCGTCATCGCCGGCGGGGTGATGGTCGGCAGCGAATCTTCGGCCGCCGCCGATGCAATCCAGGAGCAAATCGCCCAGGGCAAGGCGCAGACCGCGCTCGACACCTACCAGAACTATCTCAACGGTGAGCGCATTCTCAGCGAAGCCATCGACACTCACGGCCCGATGGGCGCGTCGATTGACGGCGTGCTCAGCGGCTTTGGGATGATGGGCGCCGCCGAAAAAGCCCGCGGCGAGGCGCTGGCCGAGTTGGTTCACCTGCGCGCGATGATCGAGTATCGCTACGAATATTATAATACCCGCGACTCCGAGGAGACCGCCAGGCGCGCCGAAGCCCTGGCCCCCGGCAATCCGAACCTGAACATCGCCCGTGCCTATCAGATGCTCTCAAAGAGCCACTACACCCAGGCGATCGCGCTGCTCGGTCAAACCCGCAAGAGCGCACCCAATAGCGATAACGCGACGATCGCGCTGATTCACGCCCAGCTCGCCGCTGGCGACGTCGAATCGGCCTCGATGGCGACGCTGCCCATTCGCGCAAAGGGTGCGCCGAGCGTCCACGAGCACTATCTGCTCGGCATGGTCGACCTGGCGCTGGGAAAAGCAGTGCCCGCCGACGCGCGCTTTCGTCATATCCTCACGACATTAAGCCCCACGCATATCTCCGCGCGGATTAAACGCAGCCAATCGGTGCGCCAAACGGAAGAGCCCAAGGCGCTCGAGGAGGCGACGGAGCTTCTTAAAGACATACTCGAAGAACGCGCTGAGCAGAGCTCCCCGCTGCAACTCGCCAAGGCCCATAATGCCATGGCCGAGGTCGAGATGCGCCAAAAGAACCTCGCCAAAGCCGAGGAGCATAACCAGCAGGCGATCAAGACGATCCCCCAGCGCAGCGTTGTCTATACGCCCATGGTGGAGCTGTTCATCCATGACGGGCGGCTTGAAAAGGCGCTTCAACTTATCAAGGACGCCGAGGACGCCGGCGTGAGTTCGACCGCCTTGCTGCTGCAGCGCGCCGAACTCTACCGTCTCACCGCCCGCTTTGAGATGGCGATTAAGACCATCGAATCCGCGGAGTTGCGAAGCGCGGAAGCGCTGTGGAAGAAGGGTCTTGCCTACCGCGATATGAATCGCCCCGACCAGGCCGCCAAGGATTTCGCGACCGCCTTAAAGATGGACGAGAAGTTCGCTCCGGCGCGCGCAAGCAGCCTTCTGCTGGCCGAACTGGCGCAAAGTCGCGAGCGCACAACCCTTGAGAAGCCCTTCGAGCGCGTTCTTAAGAATAACCCGAAGCACCCGTCGGTTCTGCACGACGGGGCCCTCGCCCTTCTGCATATTGCCCAGACCTCACGCGCCCCGGAGGCGCCGCTTGCCCGGGCAAAGAAGATGCTCGACGACGCCCTCGAGTACGGCGGCAACCCGGCGGTTATCCACTATACCCTCTGCGAGTACGCGCGCCTCAAACAGGACGAGCAGGCGGCCATCGACTATTGCGACGCCGCCCAGAAGAATAATCCGCGCTATCTGCCCGGCGTGCTCTCGGCAGCCAAACTCCACCTGAAGCGCGACAAGCAGGAGGACGCATTTTTCGAGCGGATTTCGCGTGACTTCCCCAACGACCCGCGCGTGAGCCAATACCACGCGCTGCACTGGCTGAATCAATACGACACCGCAAAGGCCGAAGCGGCCATCAACCGCTGGGCCGGAACCCCCGCGGCGACAAGCTCATTGCATCTTTTCGCCGAAGGACGCCTGGCGTTCTCGCAGCAAAAATATACCGCGGCGCTCGGCTATTTCGAGCGCGCCTCCAAGCAGTCGCCCAACGAGGCCAACGCGGCGGTGTATTTCGCCCAGACCCTGTCGAACCTCGGGGAGCATGACCGCGCCGAGGCCATCCTGAAGCCCGCGCTCGATGATATTGAGTGGGGACCGGCCGCATGGGTCGTCTTTGGCCAGATCCGCCGCGAGCAGAGCCGGGTTCGAGACGCCTCTCAGAACCTGGCGATCGCCGGGCGAAAGCTCAAAGAAACCATCGCCTCCAAATATTGGATCACCCAACATCATCTGCAGACGGCGATGACCTACGCGGCCCGTTACGACGGGGCCCATCGCCTCGTGGAGCGCGAATTACAGCGCGCCTCGGACAACGGTGATCCCGACGACCCGGCGCTGAATTTGGCGTGGAGTCGCTACCATTTGGCGCAGCGCCGCCCGAATCAGGAGGCGGCGCTCAAAGCCCTCCAGCGCGCCACCGACAGGCAACCCTCGCATTGCGGGGCGCTCAAGGCGCTCAAAACACTTTATAATAATATGGACGGCTTCGACGACGCAGACGCCACGGCAAAGCTCGACGCCCAGATATCCCAATACCACTGTGAAGGCTAAGTTGATGCTATCGAAATCTATCCTCGAACTCCTCGCCTGCCCGACCTGCAATAACCCGCAGCTTCAGGTCGGCAGCGCGCGACGACCGGCGCTGGTCTGCGAGCAATGCGACCAGGCATTCCCCATCGTCGACGGCATCATTGATATGACGCCGTCGGAGCGAAATCCGGCGCCCGGGAGCTATCGGACCGAGACGCTGTTTAACCTGATCGCAGGCATCTACGATCTGGTGGCCCCCCTGATGAGCATGGGCGTGTGGCGCTGCGATCCGCTGCGCTATGTCGACATGTCGAACCAGGCGCTGGGGCGCGGCAATAAGGGCGTCGTGGTCGCCGCGCCGATCGGCACGGGGATGCCGCTGGACCGAGTCCTCGCCCCCTATCATGACTTGACGCTGATCGGCGTGGACCAGTCCTGGAAGATGCTCCGCAAGGCCAAGAGCCGCTTCGCGGCCAGCGGTGAGAAGGTGCAGCTTATCCGGGCGGACTTCCAGCAACTTCCCTTTCGAGATGGGGTCGTCGACAGCCTGATTAGCTTCCACGGGCTGCACACCTTTGCGGACCGCACCAAAACCCTGCGCGAGTTTGGCCGGTGTCTGCGAGCCGACGGGTTTATGACCGGCGCCGCCCTGGTGCGCGGCCAGGAAGGGGTCGCAGACACCCTGCTGGACCGCTACGAGCGCTACGGCGTGTACCCGCTACTTCGCACCGCGGAGTTCTTAACCCGCGAGCTGCGCGAAGGCCCGTTCCAGGAGGTGCGATTCTCAACCTACGGCGCGGTGATGTTCTACTCGGCGCTGCGAAACGGTCTTGAGCAAGCACATATCGAAGACGCGTCTTAACCCGACGTGACTCACTCCGCCGCGGCGCCAATTCTCTGGCGCCGCATTTTTACCGCCGCCTTGACCTCGCGCTCAATCTCGGCGGAAGTCGCCACGACGCGCCGGAAATCCTCGCCAGCCAGCCCCAATAGGGCCGTCTCACCGACCGCGCGAACATCTGCCACCATCGGCTCATTGGCCAGCCCCGAGATCAACCCTAAAAACTCCCCCTCACCCAACGTGTCGACGACCCTGGGCTTGCCACCCTCGCCCGGCATCTCGATCTGCACCTCGCCCAACGAGATAATATAGACGTGGTCGTCGTAGGCGCCCTGCCCGGCGAGCAACTCTCCGGCGGCGAGTTCTTTAAGCTCGAATTTATTGATCAGATTATGGCGCGCCTCGTCTCCCATGCTGCGGAAAATACGGCTCGATGTGAGCATATTGTTTAGCACGCGCACATAATAAAAATCCCAGAGGACGTCCCAGATCTTGGGGTCGGTCTCGGCGATGCGATGCACGACATCCTTGCTGATCTCGAGCAGCGCCAATTCCCCCTCGGCGCGCACGCTGGCCAATTCGTTGCGCCCGGTCAGCAGCGCAAACTCGCCGAAGAACTCCCCCTCCCCCATGCGGGCCAACTCAACCTTCTCATCATCGAGCTTTCGCTCCACGACGATGGTGCCTCGCACAATCACAAAAAGCGCCGGGTCCGTGCACCCAGACTCGATAATATAGGTGTCAGGAGGGACGACCCGATACTCCATTTGCTCGAGCAGTTGCACGAAGGTCGACGCATTGAGATCGCTAAACAGCGGTATATTGGGCAAGTCGGCCCGCTTCACGCTGAGCACCGGCGCAGGTTCATTGACGTCGATAATCGCGGTCAGGTCGCTGGTATTGGGCGTCTCCACCTCGTAGAGGTCATCAAGCTCGTCGAGGAACGCCAGGTCATCCCACTGCCCACTCCTCTCTTGCTCAAGCTCCAGGCTCTTCATATTGAAGACGCCGGCCTCAAAGGTCTCCGCGCCGTCCTCACTATCGACCTTGAATTCATCGGTGATCGGCTCATCCTCGACATCTTCTTCGAGCAGAATATCGTCGGCGTCGATATCCTGGGTGCCGCGCACCGCGTCATCGCCGGCGACAGTCTCTTCGAGGATGATATCGCTGGCGTCGATATCCTGGGTTCGGCGCAGATCGGCCTGATTGGCGCTGAGTTCGCGCTCCGCGGTGATCTCGCCGCTGACCGACAACTCGGCGCTCGCCTCGGCGCTCAAGGTCATCATCTCATCAGAGACCTCGTCGACCTGCGACACCCGCGTCGCCCCGCGTAAGATCACCTCACGGTCGCTCGCGTCCATCTCCTGGGTATGCCGCACATTCTCCGGGTTAACGACCGGGACATTGGAGCGGGTCGGCTGCGAGGACAACCGCTCGGCGCGCTGGGAGGCGACATATTTCTCGTATTCCTCACCCATATTGCCGACCACTGTCTCTTGGTGGGGTTGGTCGGCGACACGGGCGGGTTGATTCAGGCGTCGATTGGCCTGGGCCGCGGCGACCCCCGCCCCTCTCTGTTTGGGCGTGGCCAAAACAAAGGGCTGGGCCGCGATAGCCGTGGGCTCCGGGCGACTCAAGGGCTTCAAACGCCCGGCGTTTGGCGAGCTCGGCTGGGCCTGAAGCGGGCGCGCGATGCGCGCAGCCCCTCCGGTCGCGTCGGGCACCCGCGCGTACATGCGCGCCAAAAACATCAGCGTGTCGGTGTGGTCCGGGGCGAGCTCTAAAATCGCCTTGCACGCCGCGATGGCCTCGAGCGCCAGGCCCTCACGGGCCAGCAAGCGCGACGCCGTCGCGTATTCCTCAATCGCGTGCACCTCACGCCCCATATCCCGAAAGACCGCGGCGAGCCGCAGGCGCGCCTCGATATTATCAGGCTCCTCACGCAGCGTTTTCTGGTAATAAGCCAGGTATTTCCTGAGCTTTTTCGACGTCATGATACCACCGACTGGGTTTCCCGCGCATCCACGCAGGTGAGGTCCGAAACACCGGCGAGCCGGCGTCAAAGGTGAGATTGGCAAGAGCTTTCAAATACGAGTGACTAAATCGCTACGAGGCACGACGCCTAAGCCGTGCGGTCCCCCACGATAGCAAAAATGGACCGCCATGCATAAACGGACGCCCAAAAGAGTAGCGACGCAGGGGGCACAATGTCAATTCTCACAAAAAGAACCCGCCGAATATCTAGCTTCAGATACTCGGCGGGTTCTTTTAACAAAGATGATTCAGCGACGAGGCTGAATTATCCCTGATATTTCTTCGTGGCCGTACGCAACATCACGAGCGAGCCTTTGGCGCCGGGGACGCTACCCTTGACGAGAATTGCCTTCTCTTCCGGGAGCACCTGGACAACCTGAAGGTTCTGAATCGTCACGGTCGCATTGCCGGACTGGCCCGCCATCTTGGTACCGGCCAGGACGCGCGCGGGGTCTGCCGACATACCGATGGAACCACCATGACGATACGCTTCGTGCACACCGTGAGTGGCTTTACCACCACCGAAGTTATGGCGAACCATAACACCGGCGAAACCACGACCCTTGCTGGTCGCGGTCGCGTCGATATACTCGCCAGCTTCGAAGAAGTCCGTGGGGATTTCTTCGCCAACCGTGTATGCGTCCAGGTCAGCTTCGCTCACGCGGAACTCACGCACGTGCTTGCGGGGGGCGTCGATTCCAGCAGCGGTGAAGACACCAACTTCCGGACGCGAGAGACGATATTTCGACTCGGTGCCCTCTTTCTCAAGCTTCTTGACGTCGCCGAAGCCAATTTTGACAGCCGAGTAGCCGTCTTTGCCTTCAACACTTTTCTTCTGAATGACAACGTTTCCAGCGACCTTGATGACGGTCACGGGAATACGGACGCCGGTGGGTCCGAACAGTTGCGTCATTCCGATTTTCTCTCCAAGCATTCCTTTACGCATCTTACTAGCCTCAAAATTCAACAGGTGTAATGGGGCTCCTCACCACTCTTACCTCTTGCCGTTGATTCACGGCTGGCAGCGGAGCAGGAATCCATCGAGGATTCGGGAGCGAAGCTAAACGAAAAACCCATCATCCGCGATCGCTCGCAAAATAATGGAGGCGCACCTGTAGCCGACGATATAGGGATGGTCAAGACGAGATGGTTGGTTTTCGCGCGCAACCTCGCCTAACCGGCGGGCGCATTGCTTCGGCGAAAACTCGCCGTTGTACAATCGCGCGCGAACGCATTACAAAGGTCGGACTCAAATGGGCGCTTGGCGGTCCCATGATTTGTGCCGCGCCGCGCGCCGTTGATTCGTCCGACAATAGAATTGTGTCATTCGCTGTTATTGCCCCCACGAACATTTGAAACGAACTCTTCCATATATCCATCATTTTGTTGCGCTGGCGTTGCTCGCGCTGATGAGCATGGCGATCGGCTGCGGCAGCAATCGTCCGGTGGCCCATTGGGACCAGAAGGTCCTGGCGGTGGGCCGCGCCCATGATGCAGGCAAAATTGACCAGGCCGAGCGCGACTACCTGCGCCTGCTCAAGAACCCGCCGAGCGAAGACGCCCGCCGCTTCGTGCTGACCGAGCTGGCCAAGATATCGGCACAACGCGAGGATTGGGGCGAAGCGCTCAAGCGCTATAAGATGGTCTACGCCGAGGGGATCGACGACGAGGCGAGCGCGACCGCGCATTATCGCACCGGCATCATCCTCGACGAACACTTCGGTGAGCACGAGCGCGCGCTTAAGATGCGCCGCGACACCATCACGCGTTTTCCCCGCTCGGTGGCCGCCGAGATGGCGGTGCGCGACCACGCGGTCTATTATAAAAAGGCCGGCGACTTCGAGGCGATGAAGCGCGACTTCAATCAGTTGGCCTCGAAGGTAAAGGGCGAGCCCGCCCTCGGGACGCTTTTATTCGCCGCGGCCCACCAGCTCCATAAGGCAGGCCGCACCTCGGAGGCCCTGCCCTATTATCGTCGCGTCTGGACCGAAGACCCCGACGGCCACCTGGCCGATGACTCACTCTGGGAGGCCGCCCAGATCTATGAGAAGCGCCAGGATTGGCCAAACGCCATCGCGGTCTATCGCAAGGCGGCCGGTCTGCTGCAAAGTGCCTGGTTTATGGGCAACGATAACTCCCCCTGGGCCAACGACGCGCGCCGAAACCTCGGCTATATCTATATGCTCTTCCTCGATGATTACCCGGCGGCGCTGCGCGAATTCGACCAATTTCTGGTGGACTTCCCCGACGGGCTTCTCACCGACGACGTCGCCTGGGACCGCGTGCATGTCCTGCGCCTGATGCACGGCCAGACAGCCTTCGAAGAGGCGATGCGTGAGTTCGCCAAGCAATACCCCGAGAGCCGCTATATCCGCGAAGTAAAACGCCGTCTCGGCGAGGAGGCTGTGCAGTGATTAAAGTCGAGAACGTCTGCAAGAGCCACCTGGGGCGCCCGGTGCTGCGCAATATCAGCTTTGAGGTCAACGAAGGCTTAAACCTGGGCCTTATCGGCCCGGGCGGCTGCGGCAAAACGGTGCTGCTTAAGATCATCTGCGGGCTGATTCGCCCCGACAGCGGCAAGGTCTTCATCAACGACGTCGACGTGATGAGCCTCAAAGAGACCGAGATCGCCGAGCTTCGAAAGAGCCTGGGCATGCTCTTTCAGAATTACGCCCTCTTCGACGATATGACCGTCTCCGAGAATATCGCGTTCCCCCTGCGCCAGGCCGGCGAGGCCAGCGAAGAAGAGATTCAAGAGCTGGTCAAAGGACTCCTGGTTGAGATCGGGTTGCCCACGGCAGCCCAGAAATTCCCCAACGAGCTCTCCGGCGGCATGAAGAAGCGCGTGAGCTTTGCGCGCGCCGTGATTCATAAGCCGCCGATTCTATTTTATGACGACCCCACCGCTGGCCTCGACCCGGTGACGAGCTCGAAGATCTTCCGCCTGCTCACCCAGATGAAAGATGACCAGGGCACCACCTCAATCACGGTCAGCCACGATATCGACGGCATCAAAGATATCTGCGAGAATTTCCTCATGTTGGATCGCGGCCAGATCGTCTTCCACGGCAGCCGCGAAGAAATCGAAGAAACAGACATCAAGCTCGTGCGCCAATTCTGGGATGCATCCAGCGACGACGAGCTCGGGTAGACCATGATCAATCCGCTTCGAAAAATCGGCAAACAATTCCTGGATTGGTCCGACACCATCGGTGGGCTCGTGCTCATGATGGTCAAGGTCTTCGCCAACTCGGCGCCCTGGAAACTCGACGGCCAGCAGGTCTGGCGCAGCATGTACCGCATCGGGGTTAAGAGCTTCCCCATCGTCGTGGTCACCGCGCTGCTGACCGGCGCCATCATGGTGATCCAGGCCGGTATGTTCATCGAGAAATACGGCGCCTACGGCCTGCTCGGCTGGGGCGCGGGCTATAGCGTGCTGCGCGAGGTCGGCCCGATTATGATCGGGCTGATGTTCTCGGGGCGCGTCGGCGCCAACACCACCGCCGAGCTTGGGACCATGCAGATCACCGACCAGGTCGACGCCCTGCGCGCCCTGGCCATCGACCCGGTCCGCTACCTTGTGGTGCCGCGCATCATCTCGATGGTCGTGATGTTGCTGCTGCTGGTCATCATCGGCGACTTCGCCGCGCTGCTCGGCGGCGCCATCACCGGCCAGGTGTTGCTGGGCGTGGACGTGAAGTTATTCGTCTGGAGTATCATCGAGTATATCAAGCTCGAGGACTTCACCCACGGCCTCTGGAAGGCGATCGTCTTCGGGTATTCTATCGGCATTATCTCCTGCTATTTTGGCATGAGCACCCGCGGCGGCGCGGTGGGCGTGGGCCGGGCGGTCAACGCCTCGGTCGTCGGCAGCGCCATCGCCATCTTCGTCTTTGACTATTTTATCACCTACGCGATGCACTGAGAGATGACTTGTGCCGCGTCTTCTCGACGCCGCCTCTCGAGCCCTCGCGCATGATTCACTGATTTCAGCCTGAGCGACACGCATTATGGCCGCAGAAACAACCCAAGACCCGAACGCCCAAGTCGAGGAGGCGTCGCCCGGCTTCGTGCACAATATGCTCGCCGGTATCGGCGCGCCGATCCTGGAGCTCTACGGCACGCTGCGCGATATGGTGCGCATCCTCGGGCTGACCATCTATTATATCATCAACGGCAAGGGCGGGCCGCGGCGGCGAAATGACATCATCTCGCAGATGTACGAGATCGGGAACCGCTCCATCGTATTTATCGCGGTGACGCTGGGGTTTCTGGGGATGATTCTCATCTTCCAGGCCGGCTTCCAGGCCAACCGCATCACGGGCGATTTGTCGTTGCTTGGCGCCCTCTTCTTGCAACTTCTGTTGCGCGAGTTCGCCCCGACCATCACCGCCATGATGCTCGCCACGCGCGTAGGCACCGGCATGGCCGCCCAGCTGGGCAGCATGGTGGTCACCGAACAGGTCGACGCGCTGCGCATGAGCGGCGCTCAGCCGGTGGACTACCTGGTTGTTCCGCGCTTTATCGCGGCGCTCATCATGATGGTCGTGTTGACGGTCTTCGCGATCATCGTGTCCTTTATCGCCGGCGCGATCACCGCGAACGCCTTCTACGGCGTCAACCCGCGCACCTTCGTCGACTTCGGCATGCTCACCTGGTTTGACCTGTGGATCGGCATGGCCAAGGCGATTGCCTATGGTATCGCGGTGCCGATCACCGCGTGTCAGGCGGGGCTAAGCGTGGTTGGCGGCAGTGAGGGCGTCGGCCTGGCCACCACCAAAGCGGTCGTCAACGCCAGCCTCGCCGTCATCGTGCTCGACTTTATTATCTCCGGCATCGGCTACGCGATCCTCGCGATCTTATAAGCCTGAACACCCACACCCCGAATTAGTATGCGTTATTTATCCGAATTAAGAACTTCCTCGAAGCCGGCTCTTCGCGGCTCGGTCGCGCTCGTCGCCATGCTCTGCGCGACTGCCTTTTCGCTCTCCGACGCCCAGGCCCAGCAGGTCGCCCAACCCAACGAGGGGCGCCAATACTTAACCGTGGGCCTCAGCCTGGACCCGGGTTTTATGCTTGACTCCACGGCCGACACCGCGTTCACCAGCGCGGGCATGGCGCAGGTTGGGCTGTCTCACACCATCAACCGCTATTTCTTCATGTCGGCCGAAGCCGAGGCCGGCGTGCAATGGATGCGCGCGCACACCGCGGGCAAAGATGGCGCCGCGCCCAGCGCGAGCGACTTCGCCTGGCAGGTCGGCATCTATGGGCATCTGCTGCCCTTCGGCCAGGAGAGCGGCTGGGTCGCAAACGCGGGGATTCATCTTTTCACCGCGCACCTCGAAGACGCCCCCTTGCAGGTCCTGGGCGGCGAGCTTCGCCTTGGCCGCTATATCTGGACGGCTGACGAGCGCTTTTTGCTCGTGCAGGTGGGCTATTCACTCCCGATCCTGCAGGGACTCGCGCGCCCCGACCACTACGACGAAAATGACCCCTGGGCCGATGAGAATTGGTCGTTTCACCGCCTGAGCCTCGGCTTCCAATACGGCTTCTAAGGCCGCACTGACTTATACGCTGCACCCTCGCGCGCCTGGCGACACCAACACGGGCAAAATGGAGCGATTATGGGAACAATTGAGTTCAAAGACATCTATAAAAGCTTTGGCAGCAAGCACGTGTTGCGCGGCGTCACGCTCAGCGTGAAGCCCGGCGAGGTCTTCTTTGTGATCGGGCAGTCCGGGGCGGGCAAGAGCGTGCTGGTGAAGCATCTGGTGGGGCTTTTGCGCCCCGACGCGGGTCGCATCTACCTCGACGGCGCCGACATCACCGACTACACGGAGAAGGAGTATTATCCCATCCGAAAACGCTGCGCGATGGTCTTCCAAAACTCAACGCTCTTCGACTCGATGACGCTCATCGAGAATGTGATGCTCCCGATTCGAAAGCACCTCGACGTGACCAAACAGGAGGCGCGCGACCAGGCGATGGAGCTCCTGAAAAAAGTCGGCATGCACAACTACGCCGACCGATACCCGTCGGATTTTGGCGACGGGATGCGCAAAAAAGTCGCCATCGCCCGCGCGCTGAGCCTGAGCCCCGAATATGTCATCTTTGACGAGCCGACCACCGGCATCGACCCCATCTCGGCGGCGATGGTCGATAAGCTGATCCGCCACCTGTCGGACAACCTGGGCGTCACCAGCATCGTCATCTCCCACGACCTGCGCAGCATCTTCGGCATCGCCGACCGCATCGCCATGCTCTATAAGGGCGAGCTGCTCTTTGACGGCAGCCAGAACGACTTCCAGAACTCGACCGACCCGGTCGTTCAGCAATTTATCACCGGCAACCCCGAAGGCCCGATGGAAGAGCCGAATTAACGGAACACAAAAAAACGCCCGCGCCGATGAATCGGCGCGGGCGTTTTTTATTCAGCCTCAAACTCAGGTCGCCTTCACCGAGAACTCGACGGTCTCGAGCACGGTGCCGGAACCATCTTGAATCTCAACCTTCCAATCGCCCGCCCACACCTTGCTCTTCATCCAGGTGCGCCATCGCCAACTCTTGCCGACTTCGATATCGAGCGAGCTGACCTCTTTATTATTGGCGAACCAGACCATCTTAATATCCCTGGCGCTGTCGGTATTTCGAATCGCGGCCCAGACGGTGACCTCGTCGCCGGGCGCAAAGGAAGAAGCCGCGTCGACCGCCTCGCGATCAGTGACCCCGCCTGCGGCCTTCGCCTCGACCACCTGCAGCCCAGCGGCCGACGCAGTCGCCGCGCGCGCCGGCGTCTTGGTCGCCTCCACCTTCTTAACGGCCTTCTTCTCAACCGCGGGTTTCGCCATCTTCGCGTCGGCCGGCGCCTTCTGCTGGGCCGTGACGGGAACCGCGACAAGCATCAACGCGCCCACGAAATATGCGATGAGGTTCGGTTTTCGGGTCTTCATTCTCGTCTCCAATTCAATGAATAGTTATCGACATGCGTCTTCGTATCAGCCGACCGTTCCGGGAACAGATCTCTACTGCGTTGACTATTCTTAAAACTCTCAAACGGATGATATGGGCACACCCTAGCAAATCATGGAGACACGCGCCAAGGCCCCGCGACTGCTGTGCATTATTTGCACGACGGTTGACATCATCGCCAAACGCGTAGAATCTCTCCACTCCCAAAAGCCAAATGGATCCCCGTGATCAGCACGTCGCATCCATGGCATTTTCATGAAGTATGACCCTAAAGGTGATTTGATATGCGTCCATTCATTATGATGATCCTCGTCGCTGCCTTCTCCATCGGCAGCATCGCCTGTGAGAAGAAACCTGAGACCGCCGGCGAGAAGATTGAAAACGCCGCCGACGAACTCGGTGAAGGTGTCGACAACGCGGCCGACGAACTCCAGGGCAAGAGCGAGCTTGAGCAGGCCGGAGAAGAGTTGAACGAGGCCGCCGAAGAGACCGGCGATAAGATCGAAGAAGCGGCTGAAGAAGCCGGCGATAAGATCGACGAAGCCACGGAATAACCCTCGGCGAAGACCAGTTCTAAGGTGCCACGGCCGCCCCAGATTCGGCCGTGGCACTTTCTTATGCCCTCTAACTCTTGAGAATGATTATGCCGTCCAACGCTCTGTTCCTGCTGTTCCGCATTGTCGCGTTCATCGAAGGCCTCTCCTGGCTGGTGCTGCTCTTCATCGCGATGCCGCTCAAATATATGGCTGACTCCCCCGAGATGGTCACGATGGTCGGACGGGCCCACGGCGGCCTCTTTGTCGCGTTCGTGATTCTAGGCATCATCGTATCCTATAAATACGAATGGACGCCCAAACTCATGCTCTACGCGTTCCTGGCATCATTGCTCCCCTTCGGCACCTTCTATTTTGACTATTGGCTTCACCGGCCGGCGCAAAAGTGGGCGATTCAGACGGACGGCGCATAAAATAGTTCGGCCAAGTACTGCGCATCGCCGACGACCGGCACCGACACAAAGCACGCCCCCTGCCATGCCTGCGTTCGCCTTGCCTGCGCGGAGGTCACCTCGACCCAGGGGGCGTAGACCCGCATCGCCCTCTTCCCTTCCTTGGCTCCATTGCTAAAGACCCGTTTTCGCGCGAGCAGGGCCTTCCCAAATACAAAGTAGCCCCGGTTTTCGGCGTCTTGTACGGCGACCACGACGATGTCGACCGGGTCGGCGATATCAAAAGGCGCGATAGGGGCTTCGGGCTCCACGCGCTTCCAGATTGTAACGAATTGCCCCGCCTTTCTGGGGGTTGTTTTCGCCTGGCGAAAGAGGCATTTTTTCCCGAAACACTCAAACCTCGCCGCGCTATATTCACGGCTCTCCGCCTCGACTTCAAGCTCTGAAACACCCGACTCACGCATGCGCCCAAGCACATGCCAGACGAAATGTCGAAGCGAATCGGGCACACCCTCGGCGCCCATTTTCTCGCCCCAATTCGCCCCGGAACATTGGCCTTCCTGCTCACAACTCAACAATCTCTCCTGCCGCATCCTCAACAATAAAAAGCCAGCCATCTCCGAAACTTCAGGAGATGGCTGGCTTTCTTAATATCTCTTGCCAAAACCGCGCCGCTCAAACACGCGACACCATTTGGACTTATTCGAAGCCGCGTCCGTCCGGCGCCAGGACACTGATACCCACGAAGGTACCGATGGCCACGACGCTCACGCCCACGATGGTCGACACGGTCTTCCAGGTGCTGAACTCCTGGACTTCAGCGCCCTTGACCTGGTCGAGGTTCATCAACAGGTCGTACTCCGGGGAGACGAGCTGCTGGTCGCTCATCATGAAGTTAAAGGGCGTCACCCGGAAGGTCTCACCGTCGGTGGACACCACGTTGACGGCGTTGGCCGTCGAGACCGGCACGCGCGTGCAGCCAGCGCGCTCAGCCGGCTCGGGCGAACCGGTGGTCGAGGTCGCGTCCGAGGCGGTGTCGCCCTGGGCAACCGGCGCTGCCTCGGCCCACATCGTTCCGTCCATTTCGACGGCGGTATTCGACGCGGTCGTGGTCTCGGCGCAGTCGCCATAGACGACCACGACCTCTTTTTGTTCGACCTGGCTCTCAAGCTTCTGAAGCTCGGGCTTCTGAATAAAATAGGTATTATAACAGGCAATCTGGCTAAACGCCGCCAGGGTTGCCACTGCAATAAGTCGCTTATTTTTCAACTTCATCCAAACTACCTCAATGACACACGGTTGCTACCGCACGATTTATTTTGACCGTCAAACGCGTCGAATCCTAGGGCATCCGTGCCCTATGCGCAACCTCAATTCAACCCATACCTTTGCCGGCGCCCGCGCAGGCATCTGCAGCGCGGGTCTGTATTGACATTAATAGGCAGATGACCGAACTGTTGGCTGCTTCTGCAGGACCCCCAAGCCATCGCGCCTGGCAGGTTGTAGAAAACCCACCGGGCTCATACTACTCAAACACCCAAGTAGCGCCCGACGTGAACGATTCCAACGGCAGTCAACGCACTGCGCCAAGCTTTGTCGATCTCTTTACCCCGAAACTCATAACGGTGCTGCGCGAAGGCTATAGCCTGGCGAAGCTGCGCGGCGATGCCATCGCCGGGCTCACCGTCGCCATCGTCGCGCTGCCGCTGTCGATGGCCATCGCGATTGCCTCGGGCGCCACGCCGGCGCAGGGGCTATATACCGCGATTATCGGCGGCTTTCTCGTCTCCATGCTGTCGGGTTCACGCTATCAGGTCGGCGGGCCGGCCGGGGCGTTTATCGTCCTGGTCGCCTCCACGGTCGCGCTGCACGGCATGGACGGCCTCATCCTCGCCACCCTCCTCTCCGGCATCATGCTGGCGATCGCAGGTTTTTTGCGCTTAGGGGTGTTTATCAAATTTATCCCCTATCCGGTGACCGTCGGGTTTACCGCGGGCATCGCGATCATCATCGGGGCGAGCCAATTGAAGGACTTCTTCGGGCTGACCATCGAAGACGAACCCGGCGCATTCCTGGCCAAAATCGTGGCGCTCTGGGACGTGCGGGCGAGTATGACGTGGGTGTCGTTGGCGCTGGCGTTGGCGGCCCTGGCCATCATCCTGGGGCTTCGCCGCTGGCGTCCTCAATGGCCAGGCATGCTCATCGCCATCGCGGCCGGCGCGCTCGCCGCGGCCTTTCTCGATCTTCCTGTCTCGACCATCGGCACCGAATTCGGCGGCATTCCCTCGGCCCTGCCCGCGCCAAAGATGCCCGCCTTGTCGATGGATAAGGTCATCGCTGTGATGCCCGCTGCGGTGTCTTTCACGATGCTCGGGGCAATCGAATCGCTTCTTTCGGCCGTGGTCGCCGACGGCATGACCGGCCGGCGCCACCGCTCAAATTGCGAGCTCGTCGCCCAGGGCGTCGCGAATATTGGCTCCGCCCTTTTTGGCGGCTTCTGCGTCACCGGCACCATCGCGCGCACGGCGACAAATGTGCGCGCAGGCTCAAACGGGCCGATTTCGGGGATGCTTCACTCGGTTTTTCTGCTGCTCTTTATGCTGCTCGCCGCCCCGCTGGCCGCCTATATCCCGCTGGCCGCCCTGGCCGCGGTGCTGCTGGTGGTGTCGTGGAATATGATCGAGAAATCCGCGATCTCTATCCTGATGCGCTCCGGAAGCGGCGAAGCGGCGGTGCTCGCGGTGACCTTCATCTTGACGGTCTTTAAAGGCCTGACCGAGGCGATTCTGGTCGGTGTCCTGATGGGCGCGCTGCTCTTTATTCGCCGCATGAGCACGATGCTCGAGGTCGAGTCCGACACCCCATTTGTGAGCGCGGATCGCGCCGATGCCGACACCATTACGCCGACCGATGGCGCACCATCCACCGACCCGGCGATCGTCATCTACCGTATCACCGGCGTGCTATTCTTTGGCGCGGCCGCCTCAATCGATAGCATCCTGGACCGCATTCAGGATAAACATCGCGCGTTGATCATCGACTTCAGCGAAGTGCCGCTTTTAGACGCAACCAGCGCCAATATCATCGACGGGCTGGCCGAAAAGGCCCAAAAACGCAAGATTGACTTGTGGTTGACGGGCACGCGCCCCAAAGTCCAGCAAGTCCTCGAGGTGCACGGGCTGCACCCGCCGCTGATGACCTACGCCGACACGGTCGAGGACGCGATCGCGGATTTCCACCAGGGCGCGCCTAAGTAAACGCCCCGCTGCGCCGACCAAGCGCGCGGGGCAGTTGCCGCGCGCGCTAACTTCGCTAAACTCGCGTGGCCAACGGTCTTTGCGGCGAAGTACTTCACGATATATGAGTTGTGCATGAATTTTATGATTGATCGACAACCCGCTTTGCTCGCAAAATCTGCAGCAACCCTCTCGTTTTTCGCCGCGCTATTGCTCGGCGCCCAAGGCGTGGCGGCTCAAGAGAACGCCGACCAGGGCGAACTCTCCAAGCCCATCACCGTCGAGGAATCAAAGCCGCATCAGCCCTTTGATCCCGACCAAGAGATTAAGATCGAGACCGACGCCGAGCTCGGCGCCGAGCGCGATTATAGCAAGCAATATAACGGCTCGTTTTACGAATACTCGGCGCGCGGCGGGCTAAGCCTGTCGAGCAATAGCGAGTATTCGGGCTGGAATATCGACGCGGGCATGCGCCACGCGTTCCCGGCGCTCCTGGGCGACTTTCGGGTGGCCTATCGCTACGACCACCTCACGCCGAATAGAGCCGCCGGCGACAGACGAAATAGCGCCGGGCAACTCACACACTCGCCGCTGATGCAAAACCATAGCGTGGGCGGCTACCTGGGGATTCACCCGGGCTACCTGCTGCTTTTGGGCAATAGCCGCCTCGCCTATACTCTCGCCTCATTGCACGCCGAGATTGGCTTTGGCGCCGAATACTCAATCGTCGAGCCCTCCGAGGCGAAAGGCGGTGAATCACAGGGCAAACTCGCCCCATTTGTCTCGGTCGGGGTTGGTCTTAATATCCCCATCACAAACGCCGACGTCGGCTACGCGCCCTGGATTCATCTTCTGTATCGCTGGCATGTCTCTGACTTTAACGGCGACGTCGAGACCTTCGACGTAAATATGCATATCCTACAGATCGGGCTGGGCTGGCGCGTCAACGGCCTCTTATTCTAAGCCGCCGCGCCATAGGCTCGCCGCGCTCCATTTGAATCCTCGACGAGAACACCATGCCTTCGAATTTCGTGAAAATTCTGCCCATCTGCGCCGCGATGCTCTTGCTGCCGGCGACCGCCTTCGCCCAAACCTCGTCGCTGGACGACGGCCTGGTCGCCGAGGCGCTGCCGGCCGGCTTTTGCCTGACGCAGTCGCCCACCGGTCGCACGCTCTGCGAGCAGGCGGCGAATGAATACGCCCAGGGCCACCATGTTATGGCGGCAGAAAATTGGGAGAAGGCAGCGCAGCTTTTAAGCGAACGCTCCGAGCGCCTTCGCGCACCCGGCGAGGATGCGCAGGTGTGGCCCGGACAGGTCGACCTTTTGGTTCTTGGCGCGAACGCGTGGGAGACCAGCGAAGCCTATAGCCGCGCTGGCCTCGCCTATCTGAAGGCCGCCAAAATCGCCGATAACCTCGCCCCCTATCTTCACTATAAGGCCGCGCAAAACCTCGTTCGTGCGCCAAACCCACCGACCGACATCTTAGCGCGCATCCGCCAGGGCGACGCGCTTAAGCAGGGCTTCGCGGGTTCAGATCTTGTGGAAGCAAAGATCGAAGCGCTGCTTAACGAGGGCCTTCCGGCCGCCGAAACCCTCACCACGGCGCTGACCGGGTCGGCCGCCAGGGAAGCCTGCATGTGGGCGTCGGCCGAGGTCGTGACACACGCCGCCAAGCCGGGTGCTGGCGCGCTACAGGAGTTGGTCTACGGGCATTGCCTGCCCGATGAGGTCGACGCGAAGTTCACTAAACTAAAGCTCGACCCGCCCGCCGCGATGCGCCTGGCCCGAGCCGACCGCTGGTTCGGCGCAGTGCGCTTTAAGAACGCGCTGGCCGAGCTCGAGACCGTGGATCTTGCCAAGCTCGACCCGGTCGCGCGCTGCAAGGCGCAATTTCGCCACGGGCGCACCGTCTACCGGCTCAAGCGGCGCACCGAGGCGATCGGCATCTACGAAAATATCATCAAGACATGCACAGACCCGAAGAACGAAGACGAGCGCATCCGCTCGCTCTACGCCGCCGGCAATATGCAGTTTTGGCGCAGCAAATTCGACACCTCAAAAGATCATTTCGCCACCATCGCCAGCGAATATCCGACCCGCACCCACGCCGACGACGCCCTGCTCTATCTGGCGCGCATCGCCCGCAAACAAAACGATAGCGCGACCGAGAAGAATTACGTCGAGCTCGCCCTGGAGAAATACCCCGACGGCGATATGCTCCACGAGATCGTGTGGGAATACACCGAAGACGCGTTTCGAAAAGGCGAGTATTCGACATTTTTGAAGATGCTCGGGGAGCTGAAGATGCCGGATTTCGATCCGAATTATTTCAGCCAGGGCCGCCTCAAATATTTCAAGGGCCACGCGCACGCACAGCTCGGCGAACGCAACAAGGCCGAGAGCATCTGGCAGGAGACCTGGGCGAGCTATCCCTTTAGTTTTTACGGGTACCTGGCGCGCGAGCGTCTCGTTCAAGCCAAGGCGGTGCCCGCCTCCATCGACGCCGGCGCGAAGATGCAAGTCGTCGACTGGTTCCTCGACCCGCAGTGGGCAAACTCCGCCGGCGCCAAGCTCGCCAACCTCAAGCTGTACGGTATGGCCGCAGACGTCGAGCGCGCGCGCCAAAAGCGCGCGGCGAACACCGCTCAAAAAGAAACCAGCGACACTGATTATTGGCGCCTCGGCCTTTTGGAGCACCTCGCCGGGCGCTACCCGTCGAGCCATAATATCGCGCGCCGAAAGATCGTCGGGCGCCCCTGGGCTGAGCCCGAGACCGGGCGCACCGTGCGCTGGCGCATCGCCTGGCCAAACCCCTTTGGCCGCGACATCCTGCGCGCCATCGTCGCCGAGCGCCGCCAGGCGTCGCCGGGCGTACTGGTCGAACCCGCCCTACCCGCCGCCATCATGCGCGAGGAGTCCAGCTTTATCGAAGATATCGAGTCCTATGCCGGGGCGCTGGGCCTGATGCAGCTCATGCCGCGCACCGCGGGCGCCCACGATGACGACATCCCCGGCGGCTCAAACCTCGAAAACCTCAAGACCTCCTTGGTCAATATCCGCGTCGGCGTCGACCACCTTAACTCCCTGGCCAAGCGCTTCGACAACCAACCCGTGCTCATCGCCGCGGCCTATAACGCCGGCGGCGGCGCGGTCAGCGGCTGGATCAAGCGCAAACGCACCTCCGACATCGCCCTGTGGGTCGAGGACATCCCCTACGACCAGACCCGCAACTATACCAAACGCGTCATCGGCAGCTACGCCGCCTACCAATGGCTACGCGGCATTCGCGAGTTGGACCCGTCGGTGCTCAACGCACCATAAGTCTCGGTGGCGCGAAAACGCTCCGGAGGTGACCAGGCTCGGTCACCTCCGGGGCGTTTTGTTTTTCCCGCACACCTCAAAACAATCAGAAATACTGCCCCCCGCCAAACCCCAACGGATTCGCCGCGACATCGTAGAGCGGGAACGCATAATCAATGCGCACGACGAAGTCCTGGATCTTCGGCACGATGATCCGTATCCCCGTTCCTGCGCTCGCCCCCGACAATTTCGCCAGGTCGCCGACGGACTCGGAGACGCCCGCGGCGTCGACAAAGAAGATGTGTTGGAGCACAAACCAGCGCGTATCGACCGACGGAATCCGAAACTCCACGGAGCTTAGCCAATAATTATTTCCGTTGAATCGGTCCGAGGCGAAGCCGCGAATGGCGTCGAGACCGCCCAAAAAGAAGCGTCGATGCACGGCGTCGGTGGAGGCAAAACCGCCCGCCAATCTGAAGCCAATGGTCGACTTTAGTGGCAGGCTTTTAAAATACCGATAACCGAGCAGCAGATCGCGATAGGCGTCGGTCGAGCCAAGGTGTTCGTTGCCGTGGTTCACGCCGAGGGTGAGCGATTGCCCGTCGACCAGAAAGTTGTTTCGATTGAGCCGACCCACCGTGACGATCGCCCCGACGAGGAGCGCCTGGCTGGAGTCGGGGAGGCCCCGCGCGATCTGTGCCTCGCGCGCCTGCTCACTCAGAAGGTCGAGGGAGAAGTCGTCGTCTTCAAAGCGCAGGCTGACGCTGGTGCGGAACCAATCGCTCCACTCCTTAAGCAGCGAACCAGTCACCGAGAATCGGTTCAGCAGGAATCCGCCGGCGACCGTCCCGTCAGGGTCATAGAGGCGATATACGCGATTGCGACTGCCCAGGCTCAGCGCAGGAATGAGGTCGCGCCCAAGGAGTCGCTGCGGCGAGATCCAGGTGAAAAAGGAGTTGGTATCGCCGAGGCGCTCGTATTGCGCGCCAAGGTTGATATAGCGCCCCAGAAAATTGACGTCGTAGGCTCCGAGGATGAGCCGGTAGGTGCCGCCGCCGCGCGAAAAACTAAAGAGCGGGAGCGCCGTCCATTTTTCGTCGAGTTGAATCGTGAGGCGCGCCGCGGGATGTCCCGCACAGCCGGCAACCGCCGGTGCATCTTGCTCCGCCTGCAGTTCCTCGCGGACAACCTCAAACGTGTCGTATAGCACCTCGCGGAAGACGCCCAGATTTCGAATCTTTTGCACGCCGGCTTCGATCGCCTCGGGCGACGCCGCCTTGCCCACCCGAACGCCCGCGCTGGCCAACTCCCCGTGGAGAATCGCTTGTTTGGTGCGCTCCAGGCCGAGGAAGTCGATTGCTTTGACGCAATAGGTTGGTGCGACGACCTCTTCTATACCCCCAAGCGTTGCCGTGTTCTCCTCGGCCTGAACTACGGGCAGGCTGACCCAGAGCATTATTGCGCTACAAATAAGCGCAGATAACGCACCTCTAGACCGCCCCAATAAACTCCGACCTACGGTTAAACCATCGTCAATCCTCAAGGTCGCCCTCGAGCTTGAATCTTGCGACCTTTCGGATCAGATTGCGCCGACTCACGCCCAGGATGCGCGCGGTCTCGGACTTATTCCACCCGGTCTCGCGCAGAGTCTTGAGCATCATCGCTCGCTCCAGGCGCTCCACCGCATCGGGCATCTGCATGCCGTCGAAGTCACCGAATTCCTCATCGTCCTCGGTGGGCGAAATCCGCTCGGACAAAAGCTGCGCACCGATGACCTCGTCCTCGCCAGATAGGATGACCAGGCGCTCGATCTCATTCTCCAATTCGCGCACATTGCCCGGCCACGCGTGGGCGCGAAGTTGTTGCATCGCTGCCGCGCTCAGGGATTTCTGCGGCCGGTGATGCCGCTTCGACGCGCTGCTCAAGAAGTGGTTGGCCAACACCTCGATATCGCCCTTTCGCGCGCGCAGCGGCGGCGACACCAGGTTGATTACGTTGACCCGAAAGAAGAGATCTTTTCGGAATTTACCCTCGCGCACCAGCGCCTCAAGGTCCTGGTTGGTCGCGCACAAGACCCGCACATTGACCTTTCGCTCCTGACTCCCTCCGACGGGGATGAAGGTGCCCTCCTGCAAAAAGCGCAGCAATTTCACCTGAAGATGCAGCTCCATATCGCCGATCTCGTCGAGAAAGAGCGTCCCCCCGTTGGCCTCCTCGACCAGGCCGTCCCGGTCGCGATGCGCCCCGGAGAACGCGCCGCGCTTATGCCCGAAGAGCTCGCTGGCGATCAGATCACTGGCGACCGCGGCGCAGTTTAGCGCCACGAATGGTCGGTCGCGCCGGGGACTCTCGGCGTGCAGCGCGCGCGCGATCAGCTCCTTACCGGTGCCGTTTTCGCCCTGAATAAGGATCGTTGAGTTGCTGTGCGCGACCATCGATATCGTGTCAAAAAGATGCAGCACCGGCCGACTCGACCCGATCATCCCATAATAATTGGTGCCCGGCACGCGGATCTTGGCCGCAGCGCCATCGCCCTCATCCTCGCCCAGAAGACGTCGCGCGCGGGCGACAAATTGCCCGGCGACACCCCGCATAAACTCACGCTCGCGCCGGTCGAGCCGCGGAATCGTATCCATCATCGCGTCGGTCGCGGCTTCGGTCTCCGGCGCCAACTGGTTGGCTTTGAGCAACGCCCGAATATTGCCGAGCCGCTCGTAGGCGTGCTCGGTGTGAACGTAGCCCGAGATATAGAGGCAGGCGCGCCCGGCGGGCGGCGTGTTTTGGTGGGTCGAGCGAGCGGCCCCGGCGTCCTCGTCGAAGGCGATGACCATCGCGGAGAGCCCGGCGTGGCAGTGGGTAGCGACATCATCGAGCCCCGGCGTTGCCTGCTCATTCCACCGCCGATTCGACCGCGCGCACGTCGAAGTCTTGGGCTCGGCGTCGCCGGACGTCGCGCGCCTTTCGAGCGTGACCGCCTTCGAGCAAAAGCGCACGCAGACGGGGCGATTGAAGGGCTCAACGCCCGCGTCACCGGCCGGATACGTCTTGCCGAAGGCGTCGACGACGCCCACCCACACCCCAAATTGTTCGCGCAATAGAGCCCCCAGGCTTTGGAGCACCGGGTCCGATATCAGGCGGTTCCAATCGATCATGGCAGGAGCTATCAATTTCGGGGAACACAGTGTCAAATCGTCACACCAACTTGATAGCGCGATTTGCCGCAAATGTCATCGCAGATAGCGCCGGATCGCCCGTTTGTGGGCCGCGAAGGTCTTGGTGAAATGGTGCCCGCGACTGCCGTCCCGACGCGCCACGAAGAAGAGATACTTTTTGGCTTCCTCGTCGTGGCTCGGATTGAGCGCCGCGGCGATGCTGACCTTTCCGGGGTTGGCGATTGGCCCGGGCGGCAGCCCCGAGATGACATAGGTCGAGTAGCGGTTCATCGGGTCTTTGCAATATTTGGGGCGCGGGATTTCTTTGTAGGTCTTCTCCCCATAGACGCAGGTCGGGTCGGTCTGCAGGCGCATGCCGCGGTCGATGCGGTTGAGAAACACCCGCGCGATGACGTCGCTCTCGCTGGCGAGGTTCGTCTCGCGCTGAATGAGGCTGGCGAGGGTGATAAAATCGCGCCGGTCAAACTCGTATTGCTCGGTGAGCGCGGCCATCGACTCGGCGTGCTCGGCGCTGAGCGCCTCCCACATCACAACCCAGCGCTGGTGCAGCCGGTCGATGATCTCCTCGGCCGGCGTCCCCTTGCGAAAACGGTAGGTGTCCGGGAAGAGGTAGCCCTCAAAGCTCTCGCCGTCGATGCCGGCGCGCGCCAGCGCCACCTCGTCACGCGCGGCCCTCAGGAATGACGCGCGGTCGACAAGCCCGAGGCGGTCAACGCGGTCGGCCAGGTGGAAGATCGTCAGCCCCTCCGGGAAGGTCACCGTCGTCTCGTCGAAGCGCCCGCCCTCCCGCAGCGCGTCCGCCAATTCGTCCAGGCCAATCGGCCCGCTCAACTCGTAGCTGCCGGCCTTAACCTGCGCCGGAAGTTGGCGGCGGCGCGCCCAGAACTCAAAATAGGTCGGCCGCCGAATCAAATGCTCGGCCTCCAGGATCTGGACCACCCGCGGCCATGCGCTATCCGGTGGAATGACCAGAGTTTTGGTCGCCCCCTCGGCGAGCACCGGCTTCTGAATATAGGATTGGTAGTGCGCATAAACCGCGCCCAGCACGATGATCACCAGGCCGAGGATGACCGCGCAGACGCGCAGCGCGATCATCGCGCGGTCGCGCCCGGCGGGCTGGGCCAGGCGAGGATTGAGCTTATTTTTTTTGGATTTTGCCATCGCCAACTGGTTCTAGAGGTTCGCGCGTGTCAAACCTTCAAAGCGAATCGATATAACCCTGAAGAATGTGAGTCGCGGCGATCTGGTCGACGACCTTTTTTCGCCGGCTTCGCGAGACATCCGCGCCGATCAAAAAGCTCTCGGCCGCCGTCGTGGTCATGCGCTCATCCCAGCGTATCACCTCGGGCAGATTGGCGTCATCGCCCTTCTCCGCGGCGATGGCCGGCATCAAGCGGTCGATGAAGCGCTGGACCTTTTGGACCGCGCGCCCTTCTTCGCCCTCGAGGGTCAGCGGCCACCCCACGACGATGGTCTGGCAGCCCTGCTCGGCCACCAGACCCGCGATATATTGCGCAGCGCGCGCGCCGCGCCCGGCCTCGACCGTCTCGGCCGGAATCGCGATGCGCGTGGCCCCGTCTGCCCGGGCCACGCCGATGCGCCTGTCGCCGATATCCAACCCCAGAAACGGCCCTGCTGATTTGTTGGACGCGTTCTCTTCGTCGGAACTCATCGTCTGCCTCTCTTCAAAGGTTGGAATCGGCGCGCCGAATTATTTCTTCGGCACTTCGATGACTTCCATGCCGTACATATAGGGCTGGAGCGCCTTGGGAATGCGGACCGAGCCGTCCTCATTCTGGTAATTCTCAAGGATCGGAATCAGAATGCGCGGGCTCGCCGCCAGGGTGTTATTGAGGGTGTAGGCGTATTTAATGGTGCCGTCCTCGTCGCGGTAGCGGATGCCCGCGCGGCGCGCCTGGTAGTCATAGAGGCTTGAGCAGGAGTGGGTCTCCGAGTAGCGATTTCGCGACGGCATCCAGGTCTCAAGCTCATGCTTGAGCACCTGGCCGAGCCCGATCTCACCGGTGCACGCAGCCGCCACGCGGTGCGGCAGCTCGAGCATCTGCATCAGACGCTCCGAGTTGCCCATGAGCATATCATGGACCTCGCGCGACTTCTCTTTGTCGGCCGGGATAATCGCGACCTGCTCGACCTTGGTGAATTGGTGGACGCGGTAGATGCCGCGGGTGTCGGCGCCGGCGCTGCCAGCCTCGCGGCGGAAGCATGGCGAATACCCGCTATAGAGCTTCGGAAGATCGCTGAGCTCGAGGATCTCATCTGCGTGCACGTTCACCAGGTAGACCTCGCTGGTGCCGACCAGCCATTTGTCGTCGCGCTCAAGGTGGTAGGTATCTTCACGCCCGTAGGGGAAGAAGCCCGACCCGGTCATCGCGCTCTCGTTGACCATCACCGGTCCGATGACCGGCGTGAAGCCCGCCTCGACCATCAGGTCCATGGCCAGTCGCATCACGGCCATCTCGAGCATGGCGCCAGCGCCCTTGAGCAGATAGGAGCGCGCGCCCGCAAATTTGATCGCGCGTTTTTTGTCGATGATATCGAGCAGCTCGCCGAGCTCCTCGTGGTCGCGCGGCTCGAAGTCGAATTGGGTCGGCTCGAGGTATTTGCGCAGCTCGACGTTATCGTCGTCGGTCTTTCCGATCGGCACTTCGTCCAGCGCCACGTTCGGAATCAACAGCAGCTTCTTGTCATACTCTTCTTTGACCGCGTTGAGGGTCTCGTCGAGCTCCTGGAGCCGGTCCTTGAGCTCGCGGCCCTCGGCGATCAGCGCCGGACGCTCTTCGTTGGAGGCCTTCGGAATCGCGGAGGCGACTTCGTTGCGACGCGCGCGCACCGCTTCGTTCTCCTGGATCAGCTCACGACGGCGGTCGTCGAGCTCAAGCAAACGGGGGATATCGACGTCAAAGCACTTATCTTGAGCGCCCTTTTGGACTTTGTCGGCGTTTTCGCGAATAAAATTGATATCCAGCATTTCAAAGGCTCCGAGGTAATTTGGGTTCCCGAGATCATCATCGGCAGGTGGGGCGAACCAGATCGCCCCCAAAGGACACAGCATGGGGTCTTAGCAAGAGGTAAAAAACATGGCAATCCACCCGCACATGAAAAGCGCTTCTTTTATGCTATATAATTCGGACTTCGGGCCGCGATTCCGAGCGTTCACCACCCGACGCGCACGCGCCGGCCCACAACCTCAACCCAAACGCCGATGCCTCGACCATGACCCAGCCGAAGACCCACAACTCGAATATCGAGCGCGCGCGCCAGACGCTCAAAGACGCGGTCGCCGTGCGCCGCGCAGACATCGGCGACACCCGCGTCGCCTCGGCCATCCAGGCCATCGCGTGGCAAAATGGCGAACTGCTGCTCGATGAGGCGCTGGGGCATCGATATCTTCCCGCGACCGGCGGCACAATAGATACGCGGATGAATTTCGACACGCCGATGGATATCGCGAGCCTGACCAAGCCCCTGGTCACCGCGACCCTGTTGATGCAGGCGGTCGACGCAGGGCTGGCCGCGTTTGATGATCCCATCTCACGCCACCTGCCCGAATGGGCGCACGTGGCCGAGCCCTCGGAGCATGACGCTGCTCGCGAAGCCGCGACACTCTTGCACCTGCTAAGCCACTCATCGGGGCTTCCGGCCTGGGACCGATTTTATCTTCGCTTTCCGCTCGACCCGACCCCGGAGGTCGCCCAAAACACCCGCGCCACCATCATGGCGAGCATCGCCAACACGCCGCTCGAAGCCGCCCCGGGCACCCGTCATTGCTATTCGGACCTCGGCTATCTATTGCTCGGCCATATCCTCGAGAAGATCTTCGGCCAGCGCCTTCATGCCCTGGCGAATACGCGCATTTTTGCGCCCCTGGGTATGACGCATACGCGCTATATTTCTCTCGAAGACGGCGACCGCCCCCTGCAAAACGCAGCGGCCACCGAGGACTGCGCGCTGCGCGAGCGCCTGGTCATCGGCACGGTGCACGACGAGAATACCGAGATCATTGGCGGCGTCGCGGGTCACGCCGGCGTCTTTAGCACCGCGCGCGACCTGCTCAAATTCTGCCGGCATCTGCTCGAAATCGACCAGGGAATCACTGACGTCCCCGGAATCATCGGGCGCGAAACCCTGCGTTTTTGTCTCTCGGAGCGAGCACGCAGCGCCGGCGCGACCGCCACCCCCGGCCACCACCTGGGCGGCTGGGATACGCCGAGCGGCGAGAAGACCAGCGCCGGCGAGGGCTTTCGGCGCGGAAATACGGTCGGCCACCTGGGCTTTACGGGCACCTCAATCTGGATCGAGCGCGACCTCGGTCTCATCGCCATCTTGCTCACCAATCGGGTCTATCCCAGCCGCGAAAACCCGCGCATCAAAGCCTTGCGCGTCGGGTTTCACGAGGCCATCTTGCCGGGTTGAATATACGTTGCGCACTTGACGCTTAATGCCGCGCACGACTATCTCTTCGGCGTATGTATGCAGGCGCGTCGTTTTGAATTTGTTGCGCTAAAATATCACCCACTCCATCATCAAAAGTGTTCGGGAGCGCTCCATGGCTAAATATTCGCTCGAACAACGCTGCGCCGAGGCCCTGGCTCGCCAGGCCGGCAAAATGATCTTGCGCGCGAGCCGCGGCGAAATCGAGGTCTTCGCCAAAAATGGCGCCGATGTCGTGACCGAAATCGACCGCGCCGTTGAGGTCTTTATCACCGGTGAGTTGAAGACCATCTTTCCCGCCGACGAGATCCTCGGCGAGGAATTTGGGGGTGTTGAAGGACTCTCGAAGGGGCGACGCTGGTTGGTCGACCCGATCGACGGCACCCTGAACTTCACCTGCGGAGTGCCGATGTCGTGTGTGTCCATCGCGCTGCAAGAAAACGGCGAGACCCAGGCCGGCGTCGTCTACGACCCCTATCGCGATGAGTTATTCAGCGCACAGCGCGGCGCGGGCGCGCTGCTCAACGGGCAGACGATGCAGGTCAGCCGGCGCACGCGCATCGACGACTCGGTGCTGGTCACCGGCTTTCGCCCCAAGACTCCCGAGGGCATGTCCGATAACCTCGATAATTTCGTGCGCCTCAGCCGAGAAGCACGCGCGGTGCGCCGCTTTGGCTCCGCCGCCCTGGACCTCGCCTATGTCGCCGCCGGACGCCTCGACGGCTTTTGGGAGTTCGGCCTGAGCCCCTGGGATACCGGGGCGGGCTATCTTCTGGTTGAAGAGGCCGGCGGGCGCGTCAGCGAGATCAAGCTGGAGCCGTATACCGCGTTCGAGCCGACCATTTTGGCCACCAACGCACATATCCACGAATCTATGAGCAAGCGATTAAATATATGAGCCATTCTGCAGGCGATTCGAAGACAATCATTCGCACCACCGCTTCCCTCTGCGCGCTCGCCCTGGCCTGCGCGGCTTTGAGCGTCTCGGGCTGCGCGGACGACCGCGAAGTCGGCAATCAGGACGCCCGCATCGTGCTCGTGGGCGGTCTTAGCAACGCCGACGACCGCTGCGACTTTCGCACTACGACGTCGCAGGCGCTCTCCGAAGACGTGCTCGAAGCTGACTCCGGAGAGGTCGACGCCGGTGAGCCCGGCGACGCGGGTGACTCGCTAGACGCGGGCGCTTCGGACGCCGGCGCCGATGCTGGCGATGACGCCGGCAACGACGAGCCCACACAGTCGGGTCGCGCAGAGCTCGAGCGCGACGGCGACAGCCTCGCCATCCCCTATCTGATCATCGACCGCGAGGGGGATACTCAATCCATCAAAGTCGAGATCTGCGGCTGGGATGGAAGCGCCGCGACCGACTGCGGCGTCGCGATCGCCGGCATCGGCGGCGGGGGCGCCAGCGGCATCTCCACCACCCCTGGAGGCCAATGTGTGCTCCACGTCTTTAATTGGAACGTCGGATGTGGCAGATTCACAGGGGTCGACGGCGAGGGAGCCAAACCCGTGCGGACAACGGTGGGGGTCGACGATGAAATTATCGCCCGCATCTCCGTGAACGGCTCAAAGGAAACCCCGGGCCAGTCAGCCCCTTTCAATTTGAAGGCGCTTGGCTTTGATGCCCTTCCCAACTGCGAATGATTCGCGATGAAGTGTCCAAATTGCACACTTGAGATCCCAGATGACGCGCATTTTTGCGCGTTCTGCGGAGATCCGATTCGCCGCTGCGCGCCCTGCGATCTGGCCTTCGGCAAGGACGTCGCGTTTTGCGGTGGTTGCGGAAGCGGATTAGCCACCAAGGTTGAGCCGATCTTTGAGCGCTCCAACGCCGTCTTCCAGACCTCCCCCGGGCGCCCTGGGCGCAGCCCGGAAGAAGGCAACCCGACGTTTATGTTGCCGGCCAAGCCCGAGGTCACCGATGACACGCTTTTTGGCTATCTCTACGACCCCGAATCGCCCTCGCGTCGCTTCGGCTTGCACCAGGGCGATAATACCCTTGGCGCCGGCCACAATAATGATATCGTCATCGAGCGCGCCGCGATTTCTTGGAATCACGCCCTGGTCATCTGCCGAAACGCGAAGGTTTTTCTGCAGGACTCGGCGAGCACCAACGGCACTTTCGTGAATCACACCCGCATTGACCGACCGCACCAACTGCAAAACGGTGACTCGGTGCGCTTCGGCAATGTCGAGTTTCATGTCTGGCTAAAGGCCCGCTTTCGCTGAGAGCAAAATCGCGTCAACCGCTAAACTTATACACTCCATTTTCTTTAACTTTATCATACCCTTACCTCATACGAACGAATTATGACTGAATGGCAAAACCGTGAACTCGCCAGCGCCCAAGAACTCGCCAAACGCGGGAGCGAAGCGCTTCGACAAGGAAATACTGCCGCGGCTGAGCAGGTATTCGGCGAGGTCGAAGCATTGCTCGACATGTCGCCCGACGCCGTGCGCACCGAAGAAGAGCAAGAAGGCGCGCTGCGATTGCGCGCGCAGCTCTATAACGAGCTCGGCGTGCTTAATCAGCGCAAGAATGACGTCGCCAAATCGCGCGAATACCACGAGCGCTCGATTGAGATCTGCGAGCAACTGCGCGAAGCCGGCGTCGAATTCCGCGCCAACTCCGCCGCGACCCACCTCAACCTCTCCAGCGTGCTCGCCGCCGCCGACGAGATCGAGGAGGCGCTTGAGCTGGGACGCAAATCCGTCGCCCTCATCGAAGAGCTGCGCGGCGAAGGCGAGAAGACCATCGACGCCCTGGCGCTCGGTGCGTACCAGAATATGTCGCTGCTTTACGCGCGCGGCGAAGACTTCGAAGCCTCGGCCGCGCAGATGGAGAAGTCCATCGACCTGGTCAACGAACTCGCCGAAGGCGGCGAGCAGCGCGGCCTTCCGCAGGCTGCCCAGACCGCACAGCGCCTCAGCGTGATGCAATTCGAAGCCGGTCAGCACGAGCTGGCGCTTGAGTGGGGAAAGAAGGCCGAGAAGCTGGCCGAAGCCGCCTACGAGGGACTCGGCAAAGACGTCCTCCCCATCTATGTCGTCAGCCAGATCAACCTGATCTCGTACAACGAGCAGCTTGGCTACTTCGCCGACGCCGAAGACGCGCTCTGGAAAGGCCTCGAGGTCAGCTCGAACCACGTCGATATCCTGCGCCGCGGCCTCGGATTCTACGACAGCGTGCGCAAGCAGGCTGACGAGCGCCTCGCCGAAGGCAACCTTCCGCGCGAAGAGGTCGAAGAGGGACGCAACGACCTGCTCGCCATCATCGAGAAGATGGGCGGCTTGCCCGAGCCCGCACCCGCTCCGGCCGCAAACTAAGCACAAAAAAGCCACCCTGGGCAAATTTGCCTGAGGGTGGCGCCTTTAAGGCCCGTCGCGCCGGCATTGATGCCGCGCGACGGGCCTTTTTTGATCATTTATTCGGCCGAGGCATCCGCCGCAGCCTCGCCGGCGTCCGGCGCGCTCTTTGCGCTGCCTGCGTCGCTTGACGGCTGCGCTTCATCGGCCGCCTCGCGCCTTCTCTGCTCTTCCTCCAGCCGATCTTCTTCGGCTTCCTGTGCTGCTTCGATGGCCTGGGCTTCTTCGGCCTCGTGGGCGGTCCGTGCCTTCCAATCATTGCATTCGTATTGGCCGATGCCGAATAGAACACCCAGGACGACCACCATCAAAATATGACTCTTTTTAACCTCAAAATCTTCTACTGCCATGCGCGTATTCCCTGCGAAATGCTCAGATAGCGGGCGGCGAGGCCCAGGTTTAGGACTCGCTACACTTGCCGGCTTTGATGTCGGCCTTGTGCTGGCGCGCCTGACCCACCCATTTGGAGCTAGCGTATTCATCGACCAACAGATCGAACCAGGCCCCTGCCTGCTTGCAGCGCCCCATCTTCATCAGCGCGACCCCGATATGATAGGAGGCGTCCGCAACCCGCGCGGAGCGCTCGTGATTCTTGACGACTTTTTGGAATTCGAAGACCGAGGTCACCCACTGGCTCTCGCGATAATAGCTCATGCCAAGCAGATATTGGGCGTCGGCGGCGTGTTTGCCCGAGGCGTAGGACTTCAGATATTGCTCGAAGGCGTTGCGCGCGTCGCGAAACCGATTCGCGTCGTAGGCCTTCTGGCCATGCTGAAAGAGCGGCTCGGCCTCGGTCGGCAAGCTCGAGCCTGCGCCGCCGTCTTCAAAGCGAATATCGACGTCCTCTTTGAAGAGCTCCAGATCTTGCTCAAGCCGTTTAATCTTGAACTCAAGCTCCTCAATCGTGCCGTTAAGCTTGCTGAGGTCCTGGCGGTTATTCTGAACTTCGACGCCAAGGTCGGCGTTATTTCGCTGCAAGAGCGCCCGCGCCTCGCCCAGAATCTCCTTGAGCTCGCTGACGTCTTTGCGGGCCGAGGCGATCATCTCGGTCATGCGCTCTCGCTCAGCGCCAAAGCTCTCTTTGCTGGCCTGCTGCTCGGCCTGAATGGCCGCGATATCCTCGCGCATCTCATCGCCGGTCCACATCGGCACACAGCCCGACAGCACCAGCGAAACCGTGAGCAAAATCAGCGATCCATACCGTGATGCGACACTTTTGTTTTTCATCATCTTCGCCTGAACGCGACATTTAATTGGGGATGGAAAGAAGCATTGCACTAATATACGCGCAAAAAAGCCCGGCGCAGAAGATTGCGCCGGGCCCGGTGTTAGCGCGAAAACGCCTTATCCGTCAAACTTATCGCACGTTGAACTCAACGCGGCGGTTCTGCTGGTGGCAGCTCTCTGCGCCCTGCTCGCCGCACTGGCGCACGAGACGCTGGTCACCGTAGGAGATGGTGTCCACGGAGTTGCTGTTGACCCCGAGGCGCTTCAGATAGGCTTTGACGCTGTTGGCGCGACGCTCGCCCAGGGCGATATTATACTCGGTGGTGCCACGCTCGTCGGCGTTCCCGACGACTTCGACCGAGAGGTTCTCGTCTTTGATGCACTGCGCGTTGGCGTTGAGGGTGTTGCGCTCGTTCGATTTGATCGCCGAGGCGTCATAGTCGAAATAAACGGTCTCCAACTGGCAGGTCGCCACGGGAGCCGCGACACACTGACCGTTGTCGCAGTTCTGGCCGTCGGCGCAGTCGCCGTTGCTGGAGCATTCCGGCTTGGCGACGCAGTTTCCGCCGTCACAGATCTGGTCTCCCGAGCACTCGTCGTTGGACAGACACTCCGAACCACAGCGGTTATCGCGGCATTTTTGGTTGCCGGGGCAATCGCTCACCGAGGCGCAATATCCGATGATCTGCTCGCAGACACCGGCGTTACATTCCAGCGACGGATCACCGCAGCTCTCGTCGGTGCGGCACTGCTGGCACAGGCCGTTGACGCAATAAAGTCGGTCTTCCGATTGTCCTTGCTCACTGTCGATGCAATGGTCATCGGTTTCACATTTAGGATAATCCGGGCCGCAACCGATCTGAAGGAAAAGAAGTGCGGTCAGAAGGAGGAAGCCATATTTCAACACGGATTGTTTCAATTTCATCACTAGTCTCGCCTCTATAAAGAAACTTAAAAAAAACCAACTAAATCGGACGTTTGACGGGATGGACGTTAGTTTAACGGATTGCATAACGTCAAGGCATCGTCCATTTGTGGCGGCGAACTATGATGCATAAAAGTTGGGGATGCAATCTAAATCAAAAATGGCGTTGCACAAAGTGTTGCCCTCACCTAGAACCCAGAGCCTTTGAGGCGGCGAAGTTTCGCGTCTCGCGACATTCGCCCGCGCCGACACCACGACTCACGTGGTAAAACTCAGAACAAAAGCTGGTAAGATATATGAGCGCCTTCGGCATCAATATAAAGCGGTCCCGACAAATCGTCGCGCTCGCAGCCCCGATCATGATCGCGATGCTCACCCAGACCGGCGTCAACGTCATTGACACCGTCTTCGTGGGTAATCTTGACCCGAGCTATTCGATTCCCGGCCAGGCAGCCCTCGGGTTTAGCCTCCCCATCTTCTGGTGTATCGGCGGTTTCTTGGCCGCCATTGGCGTGGGAACCCAGGCCATGGTCGCCCGGCGTGCCGGCGAGAATCGCCCCGAACAAGTCGGCACGGTGCTGGCAAATGGCGTCATTTTAGCGATCGTTTCATCCCTGCTCTTCACCGTCATTGGCTGGTACACAGTCCCCTCACTCTTCGCGTTTCTCACCTCCAACGAGTCGGTGCTCGCCCTGGGCATTCCCTACGCCCAGATTCGAATCCTGGGCATCGTCGGCATGGTCGTCACCACAACTTATAAGGGAATGTTCGACGGCCTTGGGCGCACGCGCGTGCATATGTACGCCTGCCTGATCATGAACGCGGTCAATATTGGCCTGAACTTTATCTTCGTCTACGGCGCGGGCCCCGTCCCCGCGATGTATGTCACCGGCGCGGCCATCTCGAGTGTGCTGGCCACCGGCGTCGGCCTGGCTATCATGATCGGCTGGACCTTCCACGGCGAATTCCGCGGCAAATTCCGCGCCTACCGCCTCTCCAACTTCCGCCCGTCGCTTATCTGGCAGTTGCTCAAGCTCAGCCTCCCCAGCGGCATCGCCCAGATCTTCGTGATGCTCGGCGTCATGATGTTCCTCAAAATCATCGCCCTGCTCGACGAGCGCGCGGTGATGGAGGCGCTCAACCACAGCACATTCTACGCCGGCGAGGTCGGGCAAGTCGCCGCTTCGGTGCATAATTCGATCACGCACTCGAGCAATTATGCCGGGCGCATCTTCTCGGTGAATTGGGCGAACCCGCTGCTTGGAAGCCGCCCTCCCATCTACTCCACCGCGGCGAAGCTTATTATCGACCTGTTGAGCATCGGGTTCGTGACCTGCATCGCCTTCGGCCAGGCCACCGCGACGCTGGTGTCGAAGTCGATGGGCAAGCGAGACTTCGACGAGGCCGAAGCCTACGGGTGGGACTCGGTGAAGTTGGGCATGTATTTCTTCGGGGCGCTCGGGGCCATCATCCTCATCTTCCCCGAGGCGCTGCTTGGCCTTCTGAGCAACGACCCGATCGTCATCGAAGCGGCGGTCCCCGGCATGCGCATCATGGCCTCGCTCGAGATGTTCATCGCGATGGCGCTTATCCTGATGCAAGCGCTCTTTGGCGCGGGCAATACAAAATTCGTCATGGTCGCCGAGCTCGTGCTCCACGCCGTGTGTCTGGTCCCGCTCGCCTACCTCTTCTCGGTGGTCTTGGACCTCGGGTTTATCGGCGTCTGGCTGTCGGCCACCGCATATGTGGTGCTATTGGGAGTGGCGATGGCCTGGAAATTCTGGGAAGCTAAGTGGAAGAAAATCGTCGTCTAATTGGGACTATCTTTCATGAGTTTATTGCGCGCGATGTCGGCTAACCCCTCGAAGCAATCCCAGCGCTCGCTGCGCGGAGGGTTAGCCCTCATCGCGTTGCTGAGCCTTGCCGGCGCGTGTGTCCCGATCGAGCCGGAAGCGCTCGTTGACTCCGAGGGCGAGCCGATCGAAGTGCCCGGGCCGGCCGACCGCTGGCTTCAAGTCGTGGGCACCTCTCCAGATTATGGAACCGTAGACGCGCGCCCCACCTTCGCCTTCACCTTCAATGACTATCTGGATGAGGACTCTTTCAAGTCCTATAACTTCGCGACGCTCAGCTCCGGGGGGATTCGGACCGGCGGGCGCGCCTTCTATCGCATGAGCGATAAGACGGTGGTCTGGCGGCCAAATTCGACCCTTGAGCGCGGGCTTATCTACCGACTAACGATCAACGATTCACTCAAGAGCGCGACCGGCGCGCCGTTTTTGCAACGGGCGGGCGGCGACGCCGATAAGCGGGTGTTCGTCCCGGCGAGCGACCATGCCTCGGAGGTCGATGCGGAGCAGACGCGCGCGCTGCCAGACGCCGAGTGGCCGGCGGTCAACGCCATCTTTGACGCCTCCTGCGCGAGCTGCCATCGCGACCCCGCCTGGCGCCTAAACCCGCTCACCTACGAGTCCCTTCGCGGCGCAAGCTCCACGCAGACCGACCTCTACCTGGTCCAGCCGGGCAACCCCGCCGGGTCCTATCTGATGCGAAAGATTCTTTGGGATTATCCGGACCTGAAGTACACGCCGCAACCGCCGCCCTGGTCCGCGGACGCCGAGCAACTCTCACGCGAAGATTTGCTCACAATCGAAGGATGGATCGCCCGAGGCGCGCGGCGCTGAGCACGCCTCGGACGCAGCGCTTATCCTAGCTCTCTTTATTATCCTTTGGGGGTTCAACCTTTCCCGCCTCTTGCGACTCTCCCGGCACGCCTGTGTCGCGGGCCTCAACCTTGGCCGAAGACACGACGCCATTCTCGCCGCGATCATTCTCTTCCTCGGCTTCGCCAGCGTCGGGCGCGCCGGCAGGCGGCTGAGCATTGCTGGCCTGAGCAACGGGCGGCGCAGCATCGACCGGGCCCGGACCTTTCGGTCCGCGACGCGGGTTCGGGTTCGAGCGCCACAGCCCGCCGGAGCTATACGCGCGCCATCCCCAGGGAATCCAGCTCAGCAGGCGACTCACCAGCCACAGCGCCCACACCAACATCAGCACCCGCCAGACTAGAATTGGGAGCGAGAAAATAGCGGGCGTCGCGAGCTTGGCGCCGCTTCGGTCGACATACCATTTGAGCAGATAATCGGTCGAATCTGCCCCGCGCACCTGCATATCGATGTCGAGCAAGAGGTTGATATGAATCGCTCCGTATAGGGTGCCCGTGGCGATCAGGGTCAAAAAGATCAGGGCAAGCTGAGTGAGGTTAAACAGCCCCCAATTCTCCTCCGGCTTCTTCTCGCGCAGCGTCAAAAACACAAACCACGAAACGATCGGTATCAACGCGATATAGGGAAGTTGCGATAGGCCAAGGAGCAAGAGAAACCACTCCGGGGTCTTGAGCGGCAAGCCGCGCAATCGGCTCAATAAGAACCCGAGAATCAGCAGGATGACCAGGTGTGTCCAGAACATGATAGCGGGCCCCCAGGCGGGTCCTGTCGCCCAGAGGAGCCAGCGCTGCTGGCCGCGCTGGATATTGATATTCACGTTGACCGCCTCGCTGCCGATGTCGATCTGCGGCACGCGCTCGGCGAATCCGCGCTCCCAGGGCTGTTGCCACTCCAGAAGATAGACATGCTTGCCGGGGCGAAGCGGCAGGCTCACCTTTTGCTCGCTCAAGCGCAGGCTCTGCTCCTCGCCGTCGATGCTCGCGGTCTGCAGGGTCGCGCCCTCGGGCAACGTTACGACCTGCCATCCGCCCTGTGAGGCGCGAATCGTGAGGCTCAGGGTCGCCTCCATCAGGCGCTGCCCGGGGGTCACGGTATAGTCGACATTCTCGACGGTCGAAGATTGCCCGTCGGCGCCCACCGGCCGGGTGACCTGGATGCTCAGCGTCTCGCCCGGCCACGGCTTCCAGGTGGGCTGGGCGATGCTGGCGCCCTCGGCGTCACCGCCCTCGCTGACCAGCGACACCGGCGGCAATCCCGAGGTCTCGCAGGCCCAGATGCGGCTGCATTGAAGCATCCAGGTTTCAGTCCAGGGTTTCTCGACAGGCGCGACCAGCTCAATCTTCTCCTGAATCGGCAATTCGCTGGTGAAGACGATATTCGCCACGCCACGCTCAAAATTCACCAGAATCTCGCCCTTATCGACGCGAAACCCGTCGCTTATCACCTTTTCGCCGGTCAGCAGCGGGATGCTCACCATCTGGGGGCGCGTGGTGTCTCGGCGCGTCACTGATGTGTAAACTTTCCAGGGTAACCCAAGCGCGATGCGCCGGTCGACCTGATACCAGGGCGGCGCGGTGGTGCTCTCCGCCGCGGCGCTCGTGTTCTCCTCGGCGGCATCAGAGTCCCGGCTCCGGGTCCATTGAAGCGAATTTTCGGGCACACCGTTTGCGTTGACGCCGTCGACCGTCCAATCCGTACTGGCAAATTTCACGAATTTAGGGCGGGTCTGCGGGCTAAATTGAATGGTCGCGACGTTCACATTCGGCAACGTCGCGTTGACCTCGACCCGATGTGTTCCCTGTGGGATGCGCAGCAGGGTTAGGCCGTCGGCGCTTCGCCGAAGTTGATGCGTCAACTTTCCATTAAGCAGCACGGACTCGATTTGCAGCATGTCGGCCGGCCCCGGCAGGTGCCAGGCCGCGTCTTTTTGGGCGTGTACCTCAGCGCTGATTTTGACCGCCAGACCGTTGACTTCGAAATCAGCCCGGCTGACGACGACGCATTGCCCATCGCAATTATTTGCGGCGAGCACCCGCTCGCGCAGCTCCTCGAGTAGCGCATCGCTGGGAATGGTCGAGCCCGGCGTCGCTGACGCGTTTGAGGCCTCTGAAGTGACCTGCGCATGCGCGGGAGAGGGCACCCCGAGCGCCGCGCCGAGCGCCAGGAGCACCAGCGAACTATTCATTAGCGGCTTCCAAAAACTGGGCTTCTTCATATCGCCCTCCCCCGGCTCTTTTGCATCGCCATCATCGTGCTTTCGCCAGGTAGTCTCGGCGCCGCGCAACATCAGCAGCGCCAGCAGGATGAGCAGCAAACTTCGCACGAAAGTCAGCCCACGATTCACGGTCGGCGACAGCAACCACAGGCGCATCTCATGGTCCTTGTGCACCGGTCCGCTCCACTGAAGTGACCATTGATTCCATGTCCAGGTCGGCAGCCCTGGCCCGGTTTGCACGACCGCCTTCGGGTCCACCTGATTCAACTGGCGATAGTCCGAATAAGAGCCAAGTTTTGAGAGGTTCGATACGTCCGCTTTCCCCCTCTTTTTGACCAGGCCGGCGGAGCCCGCCGACCCATCCTCATCTTCGACCGGCGCCATTTCCTCGACATAATCAAAGGCCGCCTTTTCGGAGATCGCCGACGAAGGGGCGCTCATCCCTCCCATCGGAGCGAAGGAAGTCGCCGTCCCCGTCCGAAAGGCATCCGGGTCGATTTGCGGGTAGAGCCCGGCGCGCACCTGGCGGTGAACGAAGCTCGCGAGGACCCCGAATAGCGCCAACAGCGCGACCGCGCGCCAGATATAGACGCCTCGGCGCCACCACCCATCGGGGAGCACGCGCATCAGGGCGAGCGTGGCGATCAGATGGAACCAAAGCCAGGTCGGCGCGCCGGAGTGACCGTGGCTCAACACAAGCGCCAGGATCACCAGCGGGACCCAGCGCCACCCCAGCAACTTTCCGATGCTCAGGGCCACCATCAGCACAAAAAAGAAGTCCCACAGCGTCCAGGAGTCCCACCAGGTCCCCGAGACATCGTCGACCCCCTGGGCGCTTACGAGCGTCCAGCCCGGGGGTAAAAATAGCTCGGCGCTGAGCCGCTGAACATCATGATTCCAACCAAGCGCGGGCATCGTGGCCGAGAAGTCTTCCTGGCGAAGGTCTGCCTGGATATCAAATTTGGCCTGGCGGATCTCGACGCCGCGCAAGCCGTTGTCGGGGTTCTCGGTGATCAACACTCCGCCGGTTCCGTCGCTGCTCTGAAGATGCCCGAGCTTCGCGCTGCCGGCGTAGTCGAGGCGCCAATCCTGCGAGAGGGTGCCCGAGAGGTCGTCGCGAATGCTGAGCCCCTGCCCGTCGGTGTCCAGCCAGATGCGCCGGTGAAGATGAATCGAGTTCGGTGTTTCGACCACGCCGCGACGCACGACCTGAAGGCTGAGCTTCTGCCCCGGTTCGGCAAGGAAGGTGCGATGGCCGTGCCAGTCGGCGGGCAAGGAGGTGCGGTTCGGGTCGACCAGGCTCAGGCCGTCGAGCTCAACCGAGCGCGAGACCTCATTGGGAATCCATATCCAGACTTCCTGGGGGTCGTAAAAATCGGGCCCCGGCGTGGGCGCGGAGAGTTCGGCGACATCGGCACTAATCACGGCGGTCACGATGATCTCTTGGGTGCCCGGCCGACTATACACCGAAGCATTGCCGGTGGAGTCGAGCTGAACCGGCAACGCGCTTTTGATGTCGGTGGCGCGGCTCTGCGGCAGTAATATCTTGCCGAGCTGAATCTTTCGCGCCTTACCCGACACATTGAGCGAAATGCGCGTGGTGATGGTGAGCGGCACGCCGTCGTCGATGCGCCGATAGATCGACGCCCGGGCGCTATCGGTCTCGGCGACACCGGCGGCGCTGGCGTTGCGATTCATCCAGAGGCGCCCCTGGGCGTCGAGCTGCGGGCGCGGGACCGAAGTCCCGTCGATGGACAGCGAAATCTGGCCAACTTCGGCCGGAATAGGCATCAATTCGGGCAGCGCTCGCCACTCAAAATCGCCCGCAATCCGGTGCTCACCGGCGGGGAGTCGAATAGCCGGATAACCGCCCTGCTCCTGGACCATCGCCAGGCCTCCCCCCACCTGGACATCTTGCGGCCAGCGGCTCGCGTCCCCCGGAAGTCGAACCAACGCGGGCGCAGCAAGCCAGACGCGCATCGAGAATTGAGCGCCTCGTGGGTTGGCATCGAGCGAAAGATCCCCAGGCCACACACAGGTCCTCTCGCCCGAGGTCCCACGTGGGCAATTAAGGTCGTTCTCCCCGTGGGTGGCCCAGCCAACCCATGAATTCAGGGCGTCGGGAATCGCGGGCGCCGCTTGCGACGCGCCCTGCTGGGCATGCACGTTGAACGCCAGCAAGAGGAGCGCGGCGCTCAGCGCCATTGCCGCCCAGCGACGAGAAAACACACCGATACGCTTAGAATTCATCGATTGGATCAAAGGCATCACGACTCGCTCAAAATTGTTAAAATATTATACTGTGAGGGCCTGCGCGTAAGTTTGACAACAAAGAAGCGATCGCGTCAATCAACTCCTCGAAAATAGAAACGACAAAAGCCGCGATCGGATCTAAAAAAGATCCAATCGCGGCTTCCATCCGGGGCTTTCGCCCTGGCGTCTTTATCTCAGCGCTCGCGCGCTGCTCAATCTGCGATATGACCCTTTTTAAGAATCTCACGCACGATATCCGGCTCAAAGATACCGCTGATGGAGGTGCCGGTGCGGATGCGCGCGATCGCCTCGGCGAACATCGGCGCGACCGAGACCACTTCGATCTTATCGCTGGTGACGTCGGTCGGCAGCGGAATCGTATCGGTGACCAGGACCTTGTCGATGGGCGCGTTGTTGATGCGCTGAACCGCGTTGGAGCTAAATACCGGGTGGGTCGCCGCCGCCATCACTTTGGTTGCGCCGTGCTGCTTCAGGAAAGTCGCCGCTTCGATGAGCGTGCCGCCGCTGGCGATTTCGTCGTCGATGACAACCGCCACGCGTCCCTTCACGTCGCCGATCAGGTTGACCGCGCGAGCCCGATCGTCATCGCCATCGCGGCGCTTGTCGATAATGGCCATCGGCAGGTCGAGCAGGTTGGCAAAACGCCCCACGTCCTTCGCCTCACCGGCGTCGGCGGCGACCAGGACCCAGTTGTCCTCGCGCTCCTCGCGCAGCCGCTCCGACAGCGGCCCGGCGCCCTGCAATTGGTCACACGGCATGCGGAAGAAGCCCTGGGATTGCGCGGTGTGCAGGTCCATCGTCAGCACGCGGTCGGCGCCGGCGGTCTCAAACAGATCCGCCATCAGCCGCGCCGCAATACTGATGCGCGGGCGGTCTTTTTTGTCGCTTCGGATATAGGGGAAGTAGGGAATCACGGCCGTGATTCGACTGGCCGACGCCGAACGCAAGGCGTCGATCATGATCAGCGTCTCGACCAGGTGCGTATGCACCGGCGGACACGAGGTCTGCACGACGAAGACATCCCCGCCGCGCACATTCTCGTCGATTTGGACCAGCAAGTTCTCGTTGCTGAACGTCACCGTGTGGCTCTTAGCGAGCTCGAGGCCGAGATAGTCGCATATCGCGTTGGCGAATACTGGGTGACTGCTTCCCGAAAAAATCTTCATAAGTCGCTCGCTTCGATGAAAAGAATTCGTTGAAATCGCGAAGAGATGAATTCAAAATTCGTTGTGACTACTACGCAGTCTGATCGATAAACACAAATTTTTTATACGATTTAAACACTCAACCCAGCAGATGACTCATTATAAGCGCATCTTCGCCGGTGTCGGCGTAATAGCCCGGACGCTGGCCTATAATCACAAAACCTAGTGATTCGTAAAGCGAAATAGCCGCCTGGTTATTGATTCGCACCTCAAGGGTCACGAAACTGGCCAGATTCTGGTGCGAAACCCGGATTAACTCGCCGATTACCGCCGAGGCGATGCCCTGGCGACGCGCGCGAGGAGCTACCGCGACGTTGAGGATATGAACCTCGTCGTGGATCAGCCAATAGACCAAAAAGCCGACAATCTCGCGCGCCCCCTGCTCGTCTCCAGCGGGCGTCGCGCGCTCAAAGACCCAGACCGATGAGCAATCGAGCTCGAGTTCACCCTCGAAAATTTTTCGCGGCCAGGCGGTCGGATGCGCGGCCTCTTCGATCTGCAAGATGGCGTCGATATCCGAGGTCGTGGCTTTGCGCGCGCGCACGAACGCCGGGGCGTCGGCCTGCGCACGAATCCCAAGTTTCGGTCCGATCTGCCAGCTCATTGCTCGGTCAATCCCGTCAACTCTTCGATGCGCTGCCACAGCTCCGGGATGCCGGTCTTCTTCAGGCTCGAGAAGAGCAAGATTTCTTCGGCTTTGACGCCAAATTGCTTGGCGAGCTCGGCGCGCTTTCGCACCGTCTCCTGCTTCTTGAGCTTGTCGGCCTTGGTGAAAACGAGGATGGGCTGCACCTTAAAATGCGGCGCGGCGTGGATCAGCGCCAGGTCGTCGTCCTGCACACCTCGGCGAAAATCCATGATGCACACCATCGCGATCAGGTTCGGCCGATTCGCCAAATACCCCTCGATCATCGGCTGCCACTGGCGTTTGACTTCGAGCGGAACCTTCGCGAAGCCGTAACCCGGCAGGTCAACAAAGTTCAGCACGTCGTTGACGTTAAAGAAGTTGAGCAATTGAGTGCGCCCCGGGCGTCCACTCACCTTCACCAGGTCTTTGCGATTGACCAGAGTGTTAATAAGGCTGGACTTGCCAACATTACTGCGCCCCGCGAAGGCAACTTCGGGACGGTCAGCGGGCGGAAACTGAGAGGCTTTGGTCGCGCTCTTGATGAATTCAGCTTTTTTAACTTTCATAATAACGTGTTGGTTTTTCGCGAGAATCGGCGAGGTAGAAAAAGAACGAGCGCGCGGATTCGATGGGGTATTGCGTCGGGAAAACGCGCATGTGGCTCCGACAGAAAACCGAAGGCATCTGCGAACGCCGGGATAATAAGCGCAATTGATGCAACCTTGCAATTAGGGTCTCTGCGCCAAATAAGCGTGAAACGCAAGCCTCCTGCGCCCGAGGGCTTGCAACGCCACGAGGCCGCGCATCGCGGGAATCCCTCAGCGTGTTGCCTGCTGAGTGCTCTCGGGGCGACGCCACTCGCAATGTTGCGCAAGCACAATATCGCGACGCAATTTTCCGCTGACCGTTAGCTCCCGCGCGGCCAGGCTAAACGGGCGGGCCAATATCTTGAAGCTCGCGATACGCGCGTATTCGGGCAGAGTCTCGTTCACCTCGCAGACGATGCGATCAACCTCCTTCTGAATCTCGGGCGATGTGGCGAGGTGGGAGTGATCGTCGAAGGGAATCCCCTTTTGAATCGCCCATGTTTTGGCCCCCTCGTGAAGGGTGACCAACGCGCGAAGGGGCGTCTGCTCCTCCAGGTCGCCGCCGTAGACCACCGCGTGTGAGATCAGACGCGTCTGAACCAGGCGCTCTTCGATCATCTCCGGAAATACGACGCGCGCCTGGGACCGCTCACGGTCGCCCGGCTCCGCCGAGCCCGACGGGGTTGTCCGGATAAGATGCTTCTTTCGTCCGCGGATATAGAGGAAGCCATCGCCGTCAAACTCGCCCAGATCACCGGTATAGAGCCAGCGTTTGGCCACGCGAGCGCCTGTCTCGTGTGCAGGCGGTTCCTGTGTTTGCCTTCCACTTGAGACATCATCGCCGCGCGTCAACATCGCCCCGCGCACGAGCACCTCGCCGTCTTCGGCGATGGTGATCTCCACATCGGGCAGCGGCTTTCCGACGCTGCCAAATCGATACTCCTGGGGTAGGTTAACCGCCGAGATACCCGCCGCCTCGCATAACCCGTAGCCCTCCAGAATATGCACTCCTGCAGCATGAAAGAACTCGGCGACCTCGACGCGAAGTGGCGCGCCGATACAAAAAGCAAAGCGAATCTCGCCGCCAAACAGCGACTTCACCTGCTCAAGAAAGAGCCGCTTATAGGTCCACGCTTCGATCTTCTGGAGCCGGGTAAACGGGCGCGACTGCTGGCGAATGCGGCTCAATTGAACGCCGCGCTTTAGCACCCACTCAAAGAGCGGTCCGTCGAACTCCAGGCCACCACCGCCCTTCATTCGAAAGCGACCCGGACGCACGCCGATCGAGCGCTGCTCCGGGTTTACCACCCGCGCATAAATCGCCTCGAAGATGCGCGGCACGCCGCCGATAAACGTCGGCTTACACGCGCGCATATCCGAAATGATATGGGCGAGTCCGTGGCCAAAGAAGGTCTGGGCGCCGGCATCAAGGGCGCCAAAGAATAGAATCTGGCTGAAGAGTTGAGCCATGGGCAAAAAGAGCAATTGCCGGTCTGCGCTCCCCAACAACTTCAGCGCCGACCAGGCCTGAATCTCGGCGACCAAACCCTCGTGGCGATGCACAACGCCGCGCGCCTCGCCCAGACTCCCGCTGGTATAGATCACCATCGCCGGGTCGCCCGGCGCGACCTGGCGCCGCCTCACCGCCACGCGGCCCGGGTGTGCGCTCAGATACCGTCGCCCCTGGGCCAAAAGGGCCTCGAAATCACCACAAGTCAGGCGCTCGGGCAGCGCGTCATTCAAGTCAGCGAATTCGCCCGCTTCGATACAGACGATGTCGTCGACCGCGCCCAACTCCCGGGGAATCTCGACGAGCTTCATGAGTTGCGTTGCGTCCCCCACGACCACGAATCGCGCGCCAACTTCCTTAAGAACCTGCGCGCATGCATCAGCGGTGCTCGTCGGATAGATCGGCACCGAGACGCCGCCCGCCATCATGATCCCCAGCTCCAACCAGGCCCACTCGACCCGGGTGTCCGCGAGGATGCAAACCCGCTCACCGCGCTCGAGCCCTCGGGCCATAAGTCCCGCGGCGACGCACTCGGCCCGCTCCCACCACTCCCTCCACGACACCTCAGCCCACCCTTCGCCCTGGCGACAGGCGAGCGCCGGCCGTGGGCCGAAAGCGTTGACCCGCCGGTTGAAAATATCCACGATCGTGTGCTTCATTCTCAATCCCGCTTCGAAGATTGCACTTCACCCGGGCAGATGCCCTCAAAAATTATGATGCGCAAAATGTAGATCCGGGCGCCCACGATTCAACCATTGCCCGCAAATAAAGCGCCCGAGAACGCAAAAACCCACGCCGCAAAAGCGGCGTGGGTTCCTTATACTTTGCGCGTCATGCGCGCTCATTCATCCGAAAGCCAAATCAAAAGAGTCCGGCTTTGTCGCGCTCGCCCAATGTCTTCAAGCTCGACATCAGAGGATTCACGCGATTATCGAGGCGGTCGGACATCTTCTTAATGCGGTCAACGCGTTTCTGATAACGCTGCAGCGCGTTCGGGCCGTCGCTCTTGAGCAGTTCACCCTTCTCCAGCGGGACGAGTCCCTGCAGGAGCGTCTTCGAGGTCTTGCTGCTGTTGAGATAGCTGACCTCAACCTTGCCCTCTTCGTCCTTCTCCATCGACAAGACGTTGACGAGGCGGCCGGGGCGCGGGGAGTAGGTGTCGCTGGTGTTGTTCTTGGCCAGATAATTGAAGTCGAAGAGCACCGCGAAGCGGTCCTTATCGAGCAATTCGTTATTCTGACTAATCGCCTCAAGCTCCTGCTTGTCGACGTTATTGGTCATATTATCGTGGTCGGCGAGCAGCTCGGTGAGCATGGCCGCGTCGACGCTATAACCGGTCAAATCGGAGATAAGCTTGGAGCCTAAGAGCAGGCGACCGCCGCCCATCAGGTTGCCATCGGCGGTGAAGTCCAGCGCCGCGAGCGCCTTCGCGCTCTCGAAGTCCGGCTCGGTGGCCGACAATTTCGCGACCATGCCCTTGGCCTTCTGGAACTCGGCGACCTTGGGCTCCAGCGCTCCATGAATACGCGCGCCGTCGGCGGTCTGCGTATTGTAGATTTCGCTATTGGCAAGGGAGGTCGACGCGGCCCAACCGAAGCCAACGCCGACCAAAAGAACGGCGCCCAAAAGACCCATCACCATCGGCGAAAACGTCGCGTTACCGGCGGCTTTGAGGTCCTCGTCGTCGAGCTGAATATTCGCCTGAGGCACGCGCGGCTTCGCCGGTTCGGCGGCCGGCGCGCTCTTCTGGGGCGCAGGCCGGGGAGCCGGCGCCGCCGCGGCCGGTGGCCGGCTCGCCGCGGGGGCGGCTGCGGCTGGCGGTCGCGTGGGAGCCGCGCCGGTGGGCGGACCAGCCGGTCCACCGAAAGCAGGCCCACTGGTCGGCGGCCCCGCAGGAGCGCCTCCCGGAGGTGCTGCCGCGCGCGGCGCACCGGCAGGCGCGGCGCGATCAACGACAGCCTGTGCCGAATCTTGCGATCCTTGTGTTGGTTTCGCAGCGCTCGGCTTTTTCAAACCCAAACGTGCCTTTAAATCAGAGAGATCCGGCTTATTTGTACCCTGTGACAACAAATCCTCCTGAAGCCATTTGGTCACACCAAAATTGGTGCATTGAGACGTTCGTGAAGCTCACGAATCGTGGTTGTTTCTACCAAGAATGTCCACTACAAACTATCCCAGCACGCGCGAAGGCGTCAAGCGTTCATCGACGCCGCCTCCATCGGTCGCGCCACCGGGATTTCAGCGGCCCGGCTTGCATTCGTGAGTCGCATTCGTAACTATCCCAACTCAACAATTGCCCGGTATTTCCACGCATTTAATGGTGCGTGTCATGTCGGCGATTTATCTCAGCTATCCCGAAGCAGCGCAATCACCGTTCAGGGCGAATTCGGACGGACCGAGAACCGAGACCATTTATGGCGATTTTACGGGTATATAGACTGGCGTGTTTGCTGATGTTGGCTCTGCTCTTTGTCGGCTGCGGCGAAGACGACGGCGCGTCGAAGTCGGCCAGCATAAAGATCGTATCGATTCAGCCCGAGACTTCGTACCCGGGCGTGAGCACCGACATCAACTTCGAGGTCTTGCCTGGCGACGGCACCTCGGCCGACGAACTGTCGTGGGTCGTGCGGTTTGGCGATGGGGCGAGCGCCTCGGGCAGCGCGTCAACGGCGAGCGTGAGCCACACCTACGCGTCTTCGGGGATCTATACCGTCGAGGTATTGGCGATGACCGCCGAGCGCGAGGTCGCCTCCGACTCGACCCAACTCAAGGTCCTCGAGCCCATTGACCTGGCCCTGAGCGACGTGCGCGGCGCGCCCGCCAATGTGCAGGTGGGCGGTGAGCTGAGCATCTCATTTATCGCCAAAAACGTCTTGGCCGGCGCGGTCGAGTCGCCCTTTAAGGTAGACGCCTATCTTTCGGCGAGCGCAAATGTGAATGCGGCTGACACCGATGATTTGATTCATCTGGGCCAGACCACCGTCAGCGCCGAGAATAGCGAAGCCCCCGTGATCGACGCCGGCGCAAGCGTGGCGCCCGGGTTCAAGGTCCAGATTCCCCAGGACGCGCTCACCGGCAACTACCATGTCGTGGTCTGGGCGAACCCAGAGGGGCAATTCTCCGACCTCGACGCCGCGAATAATCGGGCCGTCTCCGGGGGCCCGATTCGCGTCGAGAACACTGCATCACTGGTCCCGGACCTTGGCGTTCGCGATATCGCCATGACCCCGAGCCGCGCCTTCCCGACCCTCAGTCAACTCAGCCGCACCTTCACCGTCACCAACGCCGGCAATATCGACGCCTTCGATGTCGTCGCCAAGGTATGGCTCTCGGTTGGCAACACCACCCTTGAGCCGGGCGAAGACCAGCTGATCGAGGAAAGCGGGACTTTTTCGGTCGCCGCTGCCTCCGAGAAGCTCTTTAACCTGAAAACATTGGTGCTCGACGACGCGATTGTCCCCCCGAGCGGCGAAGAGATCGAGGTCTATCTCCTGGTCGAGGTCGCCATCCAGGGCGACTCCCCAGAGGTCAACCTCGCCAATAATATCGGCGCATCTCAAACGCCGACGCTTGTCTCGGACGAGCGCAGCGAAGGCATCGATATCGCGGTCAGCGACTTCGCGGTCACCCCGGACAGCACCTATTTGGACGGCACGTTGAACGTCTCGATGCGCGTGAAAAACGAGGGCACGCTGGCGGCGGGCTCGTTCTTCTGCGGCATCTACACCTCCGAGCAGGCGGCGGTAAATACCAACGCCGACCCGCGCCTGACCAATATCAATATCAGCAACCTTGCGGCGGGCGCCGAGGAGCTTATCGACCGGGATATCATCGTCCCCGGGCTCCTGGACCCGGGCAACTATTATTTTTACGTGGTTTGTGACCCGCAAGGCGCGCTCTCAGACGCCTATCGAAGCAATAACCAGGCGATCTTCGACACCCCTATCCGGATCACCGATGAGGCCGACGTCGACCTCTACGCCGACACCCTGACGGTGCCGCAATCGGCCGCCTCGGGCGATACGGTCGGGCTCGTCGCCACAATCTGCGCCGGCGGCTCGAACGCGACCGGGCATACCCGCGGCAAATTGTGGCGAAGCACTTCTGGCACCCCCGACTATAGCCCCGACGCCCTGCTCGAGTTCGATATCCCGAGTATTAACCCGGGCGAGTGCGAGGACATTGTCATCGAGACCGAGGCCGAATGCGTCGACTTTTCGCCGCACTATTTTTACGCCATCGAGGTCGACAGCGATAACACCCTGCCCGAGTCCAATGAGTCCAACAACCGTGCCAGCGGCGCCGGACGCCTCAACGTCAGCGGTGAATATTGCGCATGCGTTCCCGACGGTCGCGGCAACGACGACTCCGTCAACGCCCATCCGCTCAGCCCCGGCGTATCTTCCCAGGCTCTCTGCCAGCCGGAGCGATGTGACTTCTACGGCGTCAACCTGACGCCCGGCGACAGCCTCTTCGTGAAGACCACCTTCGACGCGGCGCGCGGCAAACTTCAGACGAGGCTCTTCGACACAAACGGCCTCAACGAGCTCGACGCGAACGCCAACGATGATTACCAGGAAGTCGCGACCTTCCTCGTCCCCAGCGGCGGCGACTATATCGTGTCGGTGTGCGGCGCGACCTCGACGACTCAGAATCTCTATGACCTCGACGTCGAGGTCATTAGCCCTGCTGCCGGCTACGACGTGCTCCCGCGCGACCTGCGTGTGCCGACGCGCGACACGTTCTCTATCGGCTCCCAACTCGGCATCTCCTTTCGCGTCTATAACCTCGGCGAAGACGCTACGCCCGCCGACTTTAACGCGAAGCTCGTCATCAGCCCGAACCCCATCATCGGCGACGGCGACGATATCGCGTTGAGCCCGGCGACCCTGACGATTCCTCAGGTTGCCGCCGGTTCGAGCCAAAATATCGAGGCCGAGGTCACCATCCCGACCTCCATTGATAACGGCACCTATTATCTCGGCGTCGACCTTGACCTGGCCGATTCCAACCCCGGCAATAACCAGGTTGCGTCCAAGCAAATCACCATCGAAACCCAGTGCTACGACCCGCTTGAGCCCAATAATTCCTTCGGCGAGGCGACGACGGTGACCCCGGGTTCTTATAGCAACCTGGTCTCCTGCACCGCGGCCCCGGATTATTATAAAATCTGTGTCCAAAACGGAAAAAAGATGTCGGTGCGCGTCGAGTTCGACGAGAGCCAGGGTGATATCGACCTGAGCCTCTTCGACCAGACCTTCCGCGAGATCGATAACTCCGCGACCATTAACACCGACTTCGAGCAGGTCTCCGTGGATTATGTAAACGGGTCGCAATGCTATTTCGCCAAGGTGGCATTGCTCACCACCGAGCAGGTTTTACAGACCAACTATACGATGACCGTGGCGGTGCAGGACGTCGACCCTTCGCTGCAATGCGACGCGGTCTTCGAATCCAATGATTCGCTCGACAGCGCCTCCAGCCTGCTCGCCGCGCTCAACCACAGCACCACGCTCGACCGCTGCCCCCAGGGCGACACCGACTATTATTATGTCGACCTGCAGCGCGAACAGAAGGTCTCCTTGCGCGGCATCTTAGACCCGGGAGCACAGGCTGGGACGCTGCGCATCCAACTCTATCATCCCAACGGTAGCGCCGGGCGCAACCACGAGACGGCGCCAGGCTCACCGGTGGCCGAGATCGCGGATTTCGAGGCTCCCGCGGCCGGCACCTATTATCTGCAGGTGACCATCGACGGAACCCAGCGGCGAGCAACCTACCGCCTCGAAGCCGACGGGCTGGGCGCGCTTGGTGGGGTTGACCTCGCCGCGTCCAACTCGATGATTGGCCCTGGCAGCTACGGCCCGGGCGATGAGGTTCGCCTCGGCTTCACCCTGGCCAACCTCGGCAATCAGACCGCCGACGCGCCCTCCTATAAGGTCTATCTGGGCCAGAATAGCGCACACGATAGCGGCGCCGATATCGAACTCACGTCGGTCAGCCTCACCCAGGACTTCGGCGCCGGCGTCAGCCGCGCGGTCACCACGCGTTTCGACCTGCCGGTCGGCGGCCTGTGGGACGGAACGGGGTATCTGCATATCGTGGTGAGCACTATCGCCCAGACCGATATGAACCCGGCCAATAACCAGACATTCATTCCCATTACCCTGTCCACCAATTGATATATTTATGAAACTCGGACATCTCTCGGACCTGCACGTCCTCAAAATCGAGCATCCCCGCCCCTGGCATTATCTCAATAAGCGCATCGTGGGCGGGACGAATTTGCTTCTGAAACGCTCCAAAAGCCACTCGAGTTCTGTGGTCGTTCGCGCGTTGGATCGCCTGCAAAACCACTGCAACGTCGACCATATTGCCATCACCGGCGACCTTTCTAACCTCGCCCTGGACTCGGAGTTTTACGAGTCGGCGCGCATTCTCTCGAGCATCCCCGACGCCGCGCAACGCGTCAGCGTAATCCCCGGGAATCACGATTATTATACCCATGCGGCGGCGCGCGAGCAGCGCTTCGAGCATTATTTCGCGCCCTATATTCAGACCGACCTGCCCGGCTATCGCAATGACTCGGCCTATCCCTATTGCCACCTGCGTGGCGATGATGTGGCGATTATCGGCATGAACTCGGCCATCCCGACGCCATGGTTCTTCGCGACCGGTCGGGTCGAGGAAGAGCAGCTCAAGACCCTGGCCGCGATGCTCGACGACCCGAAGGTGCGCGACCGCTTTAAGGTGGTGATGATTCACCATCACCTGCTGCCGTTTGAGCATAGCAAGGTCGAGTTTACCCGCCGACTTATCAACGCCAGCGAGGTGCTCGAGACCCTGCGTCGCCACGACGTCGACCTGGCGATTCACGGGCATAATCATCACTTCTCGACCATCGAGATTCCGCACCTTCGCGGCAGCGGCACCCTTCGCATTTGCGAGGCCGGCAGCACGTCGGTCGGGAGTTATTCGAACCCGTATTTCGGCGGTAAATTCAACGTCTACGATATCGAAGACGGGCGCTTAAAGAGCATCGAGACGCATCTTTTTGAGAGCAACGATGCCGGCTTCACGAAATGGCGAGAGCGGGTCTTCGAGGAGAAAATCTGACGTGGGATCTGAATTTAGCTTGCCCCAGTTGGCGTCGCGCCTGGGCCTCGACTGCGCCGGGACCGACGAGGCGTCGACGTTGTCCCTTCGCCGCCACGGATGCGCGGTCGACGTGGCGGCCGACATCGCGGCGCACCTCGACCCCTCGACCCCGCTCGGGCGCCACCTCGCCTGGGGGGTGTTTTTTGGGATTCGGCTGGCCATCGACCATCAGAATCATGACTTCGACCCGGCCGAGGAGCGCCAGGGCGCAGAGGCCCTCTACGGCGGACGCCTGCCCCGCCTGGTCAACACCGTGACGATGTCCTGGTTTGAGGCGCTCAGCGGCGCGCCCCTTTTTACCTCCGATTGGCTGTTCGATTCGCTTAAACTCGCCTACCTCTATGAGAGCGGCAAGGTTGTCCACGCGTTGAGCCTGGGCGATATCGGTCAGATGCCAATCAGCGCCGAGAAGATCGCGAAGGACGGGCGACACGCGCTTTTTTACGATTCATTTAAGCGAAAGCCCGTGCAAAAAATCACCGAGCCGGAGGGGCTTATCCGGGTCTTCACTAGCAGCGAAGGACTGGGCGCCACCCGCGCGCTGCTGCTCCCCGACTTCGACTACGACGCCGCGCGCGAGGGCGGATGTTTTGCCATTCCCTCACGCGATACGATGATTATCGGGCGGCCCCGGGAATGCGAAGGCGCGCCGGCGCTGCGCCAAAAAGTCGACGCGCTCGCCGCGCAAATGTATCGCGACGCGCCCTACCCGCTCAGCACGACAGTCTTTGATATGACCCCAAAGACCGCATTCGCCGGCCCCAACCCGGCGCTGAACGCAGCGCTGGCGGCGCCGCTTTTGCACGACTTGCCGTCCTATAAGGATGGCGTTAAGGCTGTGCAGGCGCCCGCAGGCGTGCATATTTATTCAAGTAATATGGGCTGATGCTTTCGCCCGCGGACACTCCTTAAGATTCGTCTTCATCAGGACGCAAAATATATGTCAGATATCAATATTTGGTTGGATCGACTCGAAGATATCCTCGCGGCGCGCCGGGGAACCGTGACCCGCGACGGGGAGCAGTTGCATGTGCGCTTCGGCCGAAGCCTGACCGCCGCCGAGGCCAATATCAACCCGAGCGCGCTGTGGCCGGTGCTCGAATGCGCGCCCCAGGCCGAGCACGAGCGTCTGATGCAGGGCTTTGCCAGCGGCGTTCATAATGTTTTACTTGAACCCAAGCGCAGCAAGGCAAAGGATTGGACCTACGAAGAAGCTGCGGGGACGCTATTTCCCAACGTCGAGGTCTTCACCTTCCGCCTGGGCGCCGAGGCCGCTGGCGGCGCGCCGTGGACCCTCGACTTCGAGGGGGACCTTATCGTCGCCTATTTCTTTGAGCTTAATATCGGTCGACGTGTTCTCACTCAGGCCCAATTCGACCAGTGGCCGGCGACCGCCTCGCGCGTCACCGCTGCCGCACGCAGCATGCTCTATCACCGCTCGCGCGACGCCTCGCCAAAACCCGTTGAGGGATTCGACGGCGTTGAGGTTATCCACGTCGGCGACGAATACGACGCCATCCGAAGCATCGTCGTGGTCGACCTCTTCTTTGGCGACTTCAAGGATAGCTTCAGGTTTACGATGCCGTCGCAGGACGCCCTGCTCTATGTAAAGGGCAACGCGCCCGAGCAAATCGCCGCGCTGCGCGCCGCGACCGACGTCCAATTTGAGGCCGCGGACTACCCGCTCTCGCGCGCGGTTTATACCTTCGAGCGCGGCCAGCCGATCCTCGACTCCGAGCTCAACTCGACCGAAGGCGACTGACCATGACCGCCAAAGAAACCCCCGAAAACTCGCCCATCGAGATCGACGAGACGCTCCCCGAAGTCGTCAAGGGATTCCTGCGCAAGGGCTACCAGCTCGAGGATATCTTCCTCAACGCCCGCGGCCGCTGGACCCACCAGGGCGACCCCTTCGAGAACCAGAAGATCATCGCGCTCTTTAACCGCAGCGTCTCACGCACCGCCGGCGGCACCTGGGTGCTCGAAGTTCCGCCCTATACCTATCCCATTCGCGTCGAAGACACCGGCTTCTTCGTCGAACAGGTAGACCTGAGCGTGACCCCCGCGCAGGTCTACCTGTCGGACGAAACCCGCGAGGACTTCGACCTGAGCACGCTGCGCTACGAGCCCGAAGGCCGCCTCTATTGCACCGTCAAAGGCGGCGAGTTTCGGGCGCGTTTTAAGAAGCCGGCGTATTATGCCATTTCGGAGTGTTTCGTGGAGCGCGGCGACGCGATCTGGGCCGAAGTGGATGGTCAGGAGATTCGACTTCTCTGAGACCGCGCCGGGCCGACAAGACATCGACCGCCTCGTGCTCACGCGCCGATCTCATCGGGCACCGTGCGCGGGGCGACTTGCGCCGAATCCCCGGCGCCCGGCGAAGTGAGCGCCTCCAAATGAGCCTGCGTCACCTGGAAGAGCCAGCGCGCCTCGGACTCAGCCGCCAGCCGCTCTTGTGCCCTCGATCGGCGCACCCCGCGCGTCAGCACCCCATCCAACTCGAAGGCGTGCTCGCGCCCGCCGTGGTCCACAAAACAGATCCCCGAGCGTTTGCGGCCCCCGGTACGCTGCTGCTGCGACGCACGCGCACGCCCGGCGGGTTGATAGATATGCAGATAACAATTGCGCAGCTCCGGCAGCGAAAACGCGACCTGCCCGGTGACAAGCAGCGGCGCCGCCGCCCCAATCCGGTGGCCTGATTCCAGCGAAATCCCCGCCGGGGACACCTCGAGTCGGTCAACATATTGTCGATAGCTCTTGATAACGCGATACCCCAAAAAACCGACGCTCCACGCCAACAGCGGCAGTCCGATGCAACACACGCTCTCGGGACCGCCGCTCATCGACACGAATACCAGCAGCAAGCCCGCGCCAAATGCGGCGGCGCAGAGAAGATAGGGGACGCGGTGAGTGGACACGGTCTCAATGCTCAACGTCCCATCATCCCCCAGGTATATCGTGCTTTTTGGCGAACTCACGGGAGCTTTTCCGATCGCCTGACGCACCGGCACAAGGGAGGCCATTTCATGGGCCAAAACACTGCTCGCCGGCGCCGAAGCCCCGCGACGCGGGTCGGCCGCGGGCGGGTCCATCTTCCCCATCCGAAGCGCGGTGATGACCGCCGCGGCGTCGCCAAAGCGCGCGCTGATATGCGGCTCAAGCATCCGCTCAAGCAGGTCGCATAAGAAGTCCGAGAGCCCGACAATATCGCGAAATTGCAGCTTCATCCGCTCCATCGGCAGATCCCCCGGCTCCATGCCGCAGGCCAATTGCACGCAAGTTGCCCCGAGCGCATAGATATCGCTGGCCGGGTTTGCCTGCCCAATGAGCTGCTCAGGCGGCATAAACCCACTGGTGCCGACGATGGTCGACCCGCCAATCTCGTCCGACACGATCAGCTGTACCGCCCCAAAATCAACCAGATGATATTTGCCCAGCGCGTCGCGCAGGATATTCGACGGCTTAATATCTCGATGAACCACCGGCGGGCTGAAGCGCTGCAAATAGGCCAATATGTCGAGCATCTGCGCCAGAAAGTCACGCAATTTGTCGTCGTCGAATAACCCTTCGCGCTCGACCAGGGCGTTGAGGCTGTCCCCACTGACATACTCTTGAACCAGAAAGACCCGAGCGCCGTCCTCCTGGTGAAAACCGTCGACGTAGCTGGGTATGGCCGGGTGGTCGAGGTTTCGCAGCACCGAGCTCTCGCGCTCAAAGAGCTCCAGCGACTTCCAATCCGCCGCCCGAGCCAAATGTAATTCTTTGACGACGACCTCCTTGCCGTCGCGCAGATCACGGGCAAGAGTCGCGCGCGCCTGACCGCCTTCACCCAAGATGCGAATCACCTCAAAGCGGTCATTTATGATTTCAGCCATCTTAATGTCTCGTTCGGTTTCGACCTGCCCCGCAGCCTCGCCCTCATGCTTCACCGACGAATTTTAGGGGCGCGTGCGCCTTTATATAACGGTTCATCTCTTTGCACAGATAGAGCTGCTCAGCCTGCGGGATATGCTCGCCAATTTGCCAGTCGGTTTGCCTGCCTGGCGGCCCTGCGACCACCAGACGATGCCGTATTTGCCCTCCTTCATTTCGCACCGCCCGGCACTCAACGCGCGTCGCGGGCGCGACGTCGATGCTCCTGCGGTTACGCGCCGTAAAGCAATCTTTTGTCAGGATAGACAAATGCCCGTCTTTTAATTCGAGCACCGTGCGGAGGGTATAGGATTTCAAAACAAGTGGGAAAAACAGCCAGAAGCCGCCGCCCATGATCACGCTCGCGATAAGCCTAAAGGCGGTCAATTCGGCCGCTACAAAACCTCTGGCTACCAGAACACCAAACCCCGAGAAGGCGCTCAGTAGCATCATAACCAACACAAACTTCCACCACTTCTCCATCGGCGTGACGAGCCGAAACCCATCTTCGCGCGCCTCCCATTGACTGCGAAATCGACGCGGTTTCTCGACCCACTCGGGCAGTTGAAAGACCCCTTCCTCTCCTTTTGCGCGATTGGGTGATAAACCCCATATTCCCTGCGGTATAAGCGTCTCTGGTGCGGCCGATGCAGCCCACGCCTCAAAAAACTCCGTGTCGCCCTCGTTGGGTCGCTGAAAGTCGACGCTGCGGGCCAGCTGGCTACCCGCGGCGCCGGCTCGCGTGGGTGCCCTGGCATCGGCCAATTCAGGCGCCGCGTCCAGCAAATCGATGACCTCACGGGCGGACTGAAACCGGTCCTCCACGTGCGCGGCGAGCATCTTCGCGAGGATCTTTTCGAAGCGGTCGGAGACATTGATATAGTCTCGAAATTGCAGCTCCAAATCGACCATGGGAAGCTCGGCGGGGTGGCGCCGGCTGAGCAGATGCACCGTCGTGGCCGCCAGCGCGTACAGGTCGCTTGCCGGCACCGCCCGTCCCATCAATTGCTCCATGGGCATAAACCCGCTGGTGCCGACCACCGTCTTCGCGCTCGAGTCCGCCAGGGTGGACTGCACCGCGCCGAAGTCGATCAGCGCCAGGCGCGCGTCCTGTCGGCGCATGATATTGGCGGGCTTAATATCGCGGTGAATGACCGGGGTCGGGCGAGTGTGCAAAAAATTTAGGACGCTGAGCATCTCGCGCAAGAAGGCGCGCGCGCCTGACTCATCCACGGTCAAGCCGGCGTCGATTAGCTGCTGCAGGTCTTCGCCCTCGATAAACTCCTGGACGAGAAAAAACCGCACGCCATCGCCGACGCCCTCAAGATGAAAGCCGTCGATAAAGTTAGGGATGGCCTCGTGTGAGATGCCCTTTAGCACCGCCCCTTCGCGGTCAAAAAGCTCGACGGCTTTCCACGCCTGGACCTGCTTCATGCGCAACTCTTTGACGAGCACCTGCGCGTCGGTGCTCAAGTCGCGCGCGACATACGCCTGGCCCTGGCTCCCCTGGCCGATCTCGCGCAACAACGCGAAGCGCTCGTTTAGAACCTCGAGCACTCCGGTGTCCTCGGGCTCCTCGCCGCCCGCAAGCGGCTGACGCTCAGCGCGCGCTTCTCTTGACTGTTGCACTATTACCTCCTTAGCGAACGCACCGGAAAACGTCGCCCAATGGACAACCCCGCGCTTGACGACAGCTCCATGTGTTCTAACTTCGGCCACGATACCCAACCTGGCGCGACATATATAGTATCGTTTTGCCAACGATCAGACCGCTAGAGACTTGGGCGTTGGTTGTTTTCGCGATCACAATTTATTTCCCTGGGATCTGCTGATGCTGACTGTTCACCACCTCAATAATTCGCGCTCTCACCGTGTCCTCTGGCTGCTCGAAGAGCTCGGCGTGGAGTACCAGATTAAGACCTACGAGCGCGACCCGCAGACGATGCTCGCCCCCAAATCCCTGCGCGATGTCCACCCGCTGGGTAAATCCCCGGTGATCACCCATGCCGGACATACCATCGCGGAGTCCGGGGCGATCCTCGAATACCTGGTCGACACCTTCGGCCAGGACGCCCCGACCCAACTGCGCCCGGCGCCCGACACCCCCGAATTCTTAAGGTACCGCTATTGGATGCACTACGCCGAGGGCTCCGCGATGCCCGCGCTGATGCTCAGGATGGTGTTTGACCAGCTCCCGGCCCAGGGCCCCTGGCTGGCGCGCCCGCTGCTGGCGGCCGTTGCGAGCGCCGCGAAGACGCAATTTATCAACCCGCAGCTCCGGCGACACCTCGCCTTCTGGGAAGAAGAGCTCGCCGAGCGCGCCTATTTTGCCGGCGACGCCTTCAGCGCAGCCGACATCCAGATGAGCTTTGTGCTGCACGGGGCGGTGGCCGGCGAGGCGTCCGCGGCCAAGACCAGCCGTGCCCGCGCGCTGTTGCGACGACTCCAGGCGCGCCCGGCTTATGAGCGCGCCGAGGCGCGCGGAGGCGCGCTCGACCTGTCGGCGTTCACCTGAGCGGCGCCCCCTAATGCTCGGCGGCTTTCTCAATCTCAAGGCGCACGCTCACGACCGGGGGCGCGTCGCCCGGGAACCGGATATCCTTGCCGGGTAAGAGCTGCACCTTCAGGCTCTTCGACGTGTCCAACCCCTCCAAAGAGATCGGCTCGGTTTGAAGCTCTCGAATCGTCGACGCCATCGCCTTGGGCACGCGCACCTGGACGCGCCCCGGCTCGGTGACCACCTTCTTGACCTCGTATCCCGGCAGGGGTTTTCCGTTTATCTGGGCGCGCACCGCGACCTTGGTCTTCACCATTTCGCTGGCGGTCAGGTTAAGCACCGGCGGGTTGATCTCGGCGACGCTGATGCCCGCGGGGGCGTCGAGCTGCGCGTCCTCCAGGGCGATGCGCTGGGAGCCCTTGCTCAGCGCGCTCAGGTCCACCGACAGCTTTAGGCGAGCGGGGTCGACGTTGTCGAAGGCGCGCTCGGAGCCGGTGAATTCGACGCGGGCGTTGATGGGCTTGGGCTCCTCGACGTACCACTGCTCGGCCAGACCGCGGTATTCGATCGGGACCTCATAGGTGCGCCGCACGTTCTCGACGCGGTGGGCAAAGAATAGCCAGAGGGTCGAGGCGACCAATAACGCGAGTATCTTCAGGCGAAAGTTTCGGGTGAGCCAATGGGGAAGCCAGCGGACCTCCTCGGGGTGTTCGCGCGAAGACGCATGAAACGCCTCAATTCGTGGACCTAGGTCAGCCGCCGAATCAAGCACGACGAGCTCGTGCTCCTGAGCAACGCTGACCGTGCCGCGCTCTTCGGACACAACGATGACCAGGGCGTCACTGCGCTCGGCGAGCCCAAGGCCCGCGGCGTGGCGCGTGCCGCCCTGGTTGAGCTTGGCGTGGCGCGTCGACAGGGGCAGATGGACCGCGATGCGGTCGATGCGCCCATCCTCGATGATAACGGCGCCGTCATGACCGGGGGTTTTGGGATGAAAGATGCTCTCTAAAAGCGGCACGCTCAGGGTCGCGCGCGCCTCGATTCCCCCATGTAGATGCACGCCCAGCGCCTCGCGCCCGGGCAATACGATCAGCGCGCCGACCCGGCCCCTGGCCATCCGCTCGACCGCCTCCACGAGGACCTCGAGCTGATGCTGGTCGAATTTGGGGTCGCTCGCCTTCCAGGGGTTCATCACCCGAATTTTCTCGAAGAGCCGGCGGATATCGTCCTGAAAAACCACGACCACCGCCAGCGCAATCACCACCGCGCCGACGCGAAAGACCATCAACATCAAGTAGAGCCCAAGATAGTGCGCCAACCCGTAGATCACCCCAATCAGCGCGATGCCAAACCCCACCACCCGCGAGATTCGGTCCCGAATCCAGACGAAAATTGCGTAAAGGAACACCGTCGTCAAAAGCACGTCGAGGATATCCGCGGCGCGCATATTGAACGCCAACACCTCAAAGAAGCGAGCGATGGACTCGAGCATATCTGGCTCTCCCTTTGGGGCCGCGCGGCGCCAGTCGCGCAAATTCCCGATAGAATACAAGCACTTGCTGAATGCCGCCGGTGTTTAACTTCACTATTATGACTGCGCCCAACCTGCTTTAAGGCAAATCCAATACCTTAGCGTTGCGGCCGCTCCGGCGTAGAAGTCAGGTTTAAGTGGCTCGCCGAATCATCGATAGGAGGAGTAGCAATGAAGACTCGACTCGCGATGCCCTCGCTCATCCTCGCCCTGGTCCTTATTCCCGGCTTCGGCTTTGGCTGTTCGACCGGGTCCGATGCCCAGATCAGCGCCCGAGATTACGCCCGCCCGCAAAAAACGATCAGCGCCGCGCGGGCGCTTGGCGCAGAGAGCATGCCGACGGCCAAGCTCTACCTAAGCTACGCGCGCGACGGCGTGGCCCAAGCAAATAAGGCCATTCAGGCCGGCAATAACCCTGCCGCGAAGCTCGCGCTGGCCCGCGCCCAGGCCGACGCCAACTTGGCGCTGACCATGAGTAAACAGCAGAAAATGGCGATGCAGGTGCGCGACATTAACCAGGAAATCCGGCAACTCGATGAGCAACTCAAAAACTAACCCCCACCCCGCCTGGCCCGCGCCCCAGGGCGCGCGCCCCTTCGGCGCGCCCCCCGCGGGGCATCGCGGCGGTGATGATGACGTTGTTCCGTCTTAATTTTTTCGCGAGGAGGAAGTTTTGAATCGATCCAATTCGGTCATATTCGTGGGGTGTTGCGCGGCGCTTGCGCTAACATTGAGCGCATGCGCGAGCACGCCCCCTAAACATCTCCAAGAGGCGCGCAGCACCTATAATCAGGCCGCCAACCACAGCCACGCAGCCCAATACGCGCCCACCGAGCTTCAGCAGGCCAAGCAAAGCCTGGCCCGCGCCGAGAAGGCCTATCAGGACAGCGCCGACAGCAACACCACGCATACCATGGCGTACCTGGCGCTTCGCCGGGCTCAGCAGGCGATGGCCAGCGCGGAGCTCAACTATATGGCGACCACGCGCAAGGCCCGCGAGAACGAATTGCTCGCGCGCACCGACGCCGCGCGCATGCACTATCAGCGCCGCCTCGCCGTCCAAAAACAGAGCGCCGCGGCCACCCGTCAGCTCAACGAGCAACAACTTCAGGAGCAGCGCCGCCAGCTCCAGGACGCCCTGGACAAGCTTGATGAGCAGCAGATGACCCAGGCGGATATGCAGTCGCTGCAGACCCAATACCAGGACGCGATGGCCCAACTCGACGCCGAGATTGAGCGGCGAGAAGCCGCCGAAGCCCAGCTCGAAGAGGTCACGCAAAAGCTGGCGAACGTGGCCGAAGTTCGCCAGGACGCCGGCGGCGCGACGATCATCAGCCTGGACAGCGCGACGCTCTTTGAGAACGGCAAATACGACCTCTTGCCCATCGCGCGCCAGAACCTGCAACGCGTGGCCGAGGCGCTAAAAATGCAACCCGAGGTCACCCTGACGGTCGCCGGGTTCACCAGCTCGACCGGCTCCGAAGAGTTCAACCAGACCCTGTCGCAAAACCGGGCCGAGTCGGTCAAAGACTACCTGGTCTCGCGCGGCATACCGGGCGAGCGCATTGACACCGTGGGCTACGGCCAGGACCGCCCCATCGCCTCCAATGAAACCCCGGAGGGCCGCGCGATGAACCGTCGTGTCGAGATTATCCTCGACAACGCAGAGGCCATCGGCGGTGGTCCCGAGGACGCCCAGGAGCAGGAGCTGCCGGAAGACGATTATCTCGACAATACCGGCGACCGGCTAAACAGCCCGCTGCCGCCGGTCGATCAGATCATCCCGAGCGATGAGCCCGGCCCCGGCGATGCCGCGAACCCGGCGGCCCCGGGTGAGGATTACCTCGCCCCGGAGCAGAGCGCCGACGATGAGGAGATGCAACCCGAGGGCGAAGAAGGAGACTATATCGAGGGGCAGGATGACTGGCCGGGGATCATCCAGGATGGCCCGATGCCCTGACACAATGGCCTAACCTGAGCGGCCGCGTCACTCGCGATGTGCTCGCCGGCGCGAATGCTCAAAACGAAGATACCCGCGCCCCCGACGATCGAGGGCGCGGGTATCTTTCTTGTGGTTGACTCGCCGCCGTCACACCCGCCAATGCACGAAACTCGGCGCGCCCATCGCAAGCCCAATCGATGTGTCTAGTTTCTACGTATAGCTCATTTACGTCGACGCCAGGAAACGCAAGCCGGTCGACCTGACAATGTGATTATTGGGGGGTGCGCCTTATGTCATCGGTGGAGATTTATCAGAAGATTTTGCCTGATTGGACGGCTCTACGTGCGCTGGAGGAGAGCGAAGTCGAGGCCATCGCGGAGCTCATCGTCGCGCTGGCGCTGGTGGGGGGTGTGGACGCGGAGCCTAGCGCCTACGCGGAGCTAAAAGTGGCGTGGATGGAGCTATTTTGCGAGGCGGATTGGGTCGCGCACGCCTCCTTTGCGGCCCACCTCGACGGCTGCGAATTCCGCATCCGTCGCCTCTTTGCCCACCCGCGCGCCTTCGGCATCCTGCTGGTGTCGGCCTGCAGCCGGCTCAGAGCGCCGACCACTCAATTTCACGCGCTCTGCCTGGCCATCGTGACCACATTCTGCAGCGGCGCAAATCAGGAGCAGACCGACCTGGTCTATCGCATCGGCCATAAGCTCAACGTGTCGACTGGGCGCATTGACGAGCTCTTCACCCGCATGCGCGCCTCGCTGAACACGGCGCCGCCGAAGCGAAGCGCCGAGCAACCCGGTCCCCTAGCGCCGCATCGTGAGATGCGCAGCACCGCGAAGCTCTCGACCGACTCCATCGACTCGCCACGCCCCTGAAGGCGTGTGGGGAGCCGCCAGAGCGCAACACCACAAAAAAGCCGCAGGGCGCGATATTCGTCGAGAATACGCGCCCTGCGGCTTTCTTCTAACTCGCGTTGCTCACCGCGATCAGGGCGAGAACTCCGAGCAATTCTCGACGATCACCTCGTCGCGATTCTTGGTGTCATACCAGACGCAATACTCCAAAAAGCTGCCCGGCTGTGGCTCGCTGCGCCAGTGAATATTCTTCACATTCCAGAAGCCCTCTCCCCAGAGGTCGTCGAGCGCCTCGTGGCGATCCGCGTCGATGAAATTCAGGTGCCCATCGACAAACGCGCTCTTCATATCCTCCTCGGTGATGGGGCCGACGTCGTCGCCCAGGTACAAGATCTGGCAGAGCTCATCGCGGTCTGCGTGTCGATAATCGATCCAGCAATCCGCCACGGCCAATGACAGCGCGTAGATGTCGTTGCGCACTGCGGGATGACCGGGGACCGGATCCGCGTCCGCGATCAACAGCGCGTCGGCGCAAAACCCCTGAAAGGAGCAGGTCTGGGTGCCCGGGCATCCGCCGTCGCCGGCCGCATCCGGGTTACACTCGACGCAGCGCTCGGCTTCCGAAGAGCAATAGCCGAAGTCCCCCGAGCAGGTATTAAGGTCACAAAACTCACCGCTGCACACGCCGCCATTGCAGACATATCCGGCCAGGCAGTCATCCGTGATCGTGCAGCTCTCGCCGACCGGAAGACGGCACTCCCAGACCTGGGAGTCGCAGCGCGCCGGGCTCTCGCACTCCGCGTTCGTGCTGCAGCTCGCGCCGATCTGGACCACACAGGCGTCGGAGGCCGAGGTCCCGGAGCACTCCGCGCCGGTCTGCTCACACTCGTCAACCTGGCCGTCACAATTGTCGTCGACGCCGTTGCAGACTTCCTGGGCGCCCGGGTTTCGCGACGCGTCCGAGTCGTCACAGTCATCGCCCTGCAACGGGCAATCCGAGTTCTGCCCGGCCGGGCCGTATCCATCGCCGTCGAGGTCGGTGCAATTGACCGGGCACGCTTCGTCGGCTCCGTCGCAATTTTCATCGATCTCGTTGCCACAAATCTCGCGCGCGCCGGGGTTGATCGCGGCGTTGGTGTCGTCGCAATCGAGCCCTAAACACCCGGGGCCATCGCCGTAGCCGTCGCCATCGGCGTCAACACACTCCCGCTCGCACGGGGCGTCGCCGTTTCGGCAGTCATTGTCGATTCCATCGCCACAGATCTCGGTGGCCTTCGTGTTAATATTGGCGTCGAGGTCGTTGCAATCGGTGCCGCGGGGGCATCGCGCGGTGATCCCCAGAAAGCCATCGCCATCCTGGTCCTCGCAATACTCGCCCTGCTCTTCATCCTGGCCTTTGTCGACCTCCTCGGTCTCCCAATCACCCGAATCCCCCTCTGCACACCCTGCCATGACGCCCAGCGAAAAGACGCAACAAAGCAGCGCGCGAAAAATGGATACCCTGCGAACTTCTATCATATGCTTTCCTATCGAAAATTAGACTCAGCGCGTTCAATCAACTGCGCCGGCACTTTAACACAGAAGATGCTGACCTCCATGCTGCGCCGCCGTTTTCGCGCGCGCAAATGCGTTTATTATTGGTACCGACCGATATGGCTTGGCTCATCCATCCGGCTCGCGTTCTACGATACGACAACTAACGCGACCCATTAAAGTCAAATTATGAAAATAACTCTGCGCATTGGCGACGTATCACTCTCGGAAATCATCGCACACGGCAGCATCGGTGAGGTCTGGCGCGGCACCCATAGCGTATACCACTACCCGATTGCACTCAAAAAACTCTCCAACGCCACCAAAGACGTCGCCTGGAGGCGGCGCGAGTTCGAATACGAACTCGCGCTGCTCAAAACGCTGTCTCACCCGGGCATCGTGACCGTCTACGACACCGAAACGCTCGACGGAACCCCGGTCCTCGCGATGGAGATGGCCGAGAACTCCTGCGCCGACACGCCGCGCCTGGCAAGCTGGGGCGCGGTGCGTGCGCTGCTCCTGCAGGTCCTGGGCGCGCTGGATTATCTGCACGCAAAGCAGATCATTCATTGCGATATAAAGCCCGCAAATATCCTGCGATTTTCTAGCCCCGCGAGCGCGCCTGCGTACAAGTTGATCGACTTTGGGATCGCCCAATTGACCGCCGCCACGCCGCGCACCGCGGGCGCCTGCCCCCGCGAATATCGCGGCTCCCCCGAATACTCCGCCCCGGAGCAGATCCGCGGCGAAACCGAGAATATCGGCCCGTGGACCGATCTATACGCCCTGGGCTGCACCATCTACGCGGTCGCCACCGGGCGCCCGCCCTTCGGCAGCGATGGATTTATCCCGCTCACCCAGGCCCACCTCAACACCCCTGCGGGGCCGTTTTGCCCGGACTTCGAAGTGCCCGCCACGCTCCAATCCTGGCTCCATCAATTGATGCGCAAGGACCCAGCCGACCGCTTCGCCAGCGCCCAGGCGGCGACCGAGGCGCTGCTCAATCTCCCCGCCCCGCCCCCGCGAAGCCGGAGCTTGTCGCCCGAAATCGGGCCGCGCCTTAAATAGATGCCGCAAACCGATGCCCCCCCGCGCCCCAGCGGCCAGGCAGAATTTGTGCGCCCCGAAAGAGCGATATCCCCCCGGACTACCGGGCCGAAGTTGCGCTTTGCCCCGCCGAATTGACCCCGCCGCCCAAGATTCCCGGCGCCCCCCTCCGCTCGACGCGTTATTTAAAGCAAGTCATCGCTTGAACACCTCGCCCGCATGAATTACATCTGCCGGGACTACATCTGGCTGAAACCCTTTTATTAAAGCGACTCTACTATGACTGACTACCGCCCCAATCAAATCGAATCGAAATGGCAAGCATACTGGGAGAATAACGAAACCTTCCGGGTCGAGGCGCAGCCCGGCAAGCCCAAATACTATGTCCTGGACATGTTCCCCTATCCCTCGGGCTCGGGTCTGCACGTCGGCCACGTCGAGGGCTATACGGCCACCGATATCGTCGCGCGTTTTAAGCGCGCCCGCGGCTTCAATGTGCTTCATCCGATGGGCTGGGATGCGTTTGGCCTGCCGGCCGAGCAATACGCGATCCAGACCGGGACGCACCCGAGCGTGAAGACGGCCGAGAATATCGCGACCTTTAAGCGCCAACTCAAGGCCCTCGGGTTTAGCTACGATTGGAGCCGCGAGATCAACACCACCGATCCCGGCTATTATAAGTGGACCCAGTGGATCTTCTTGCAGCTCTATAAGAAGGGTCTGGCCTACGTGGCCGAGGTTCCGGTCAACTGGTGCCCCGCGCTCGGCACGGTGCTGGCCAACGAAGAAGTGATCGACGGCAAGAGCGAGCGCGGCGGGCACCCGGTGGTGCGCAAGCCGATGCGCCAGTGGATGCTGGCGATCACCAAATACGCGGATCGTCTGCTCGATGACCTCGATGATCTCAACTGGCCCGACCACCTCAGCGACATGCAGCGCCACTGGATTGGGAAGTCGCGCGGCGCCGAGGTTGATTTCAAGGTGGACCCCGACAGCACCGGCGGCCTTGACGCCAATGTGCGTGTCTTCACCACGCGCCCGGACACCCTCTTCGGCGCGACCTATATGGTGCTGTCGCCGGAGCACCCGCTGGTCGACACGATCACCGCCGACGCGCGCAAAGCCGAAGTTCAGGCGTATTGCACGGCCGCCGCGACCAAGAGCGAGCTGGAGCGAAGTGAGCTTCAAAAAGATAAGACCGGTGTCTTCACCGGCGCCTACGCCATCAACCCGGTCAACGACGAGAAGATCCCGATCTGGGTGGCTGACTACGTGCTGATCAGCTACGGCACCGGCGCCATCATGGCGGTCCCGGCCCACGACCAGCGCGATTTTGAGTTCGCGACCAAATACGACATCGCGATTCGCCAGGTCATCTCCGGCGGCGACATCGCCGAAGAAGCCTATAGCGGCGACGGCGAGTTGGTGAACTCCGGGCAGCTCAACGGGTTGTCGGTGGCCGAGGCCAAAGAGAAGATCACCGCGTGGCTGGAAGCCGAAGGCAAAGGCGCGGCGACCATCAACTATAAATTGCGCGACTGGCTCTTCAGCCGCCAGCGCTACTGGGGCGAGCCCTTCCCCATCATCCACCGCGAAGACGGCGAGACCGTGGCGCTGCCCGAAGAGCAGCTTCCGCTGCGACTTCCGGAGGTCGAGGCCTACCACCCCAGCGGCACCGGGGAGTCCCCGCTGGCCACGATTGAGGATTGGGTCAACACGGTCGACGCGGACACCGGCATCGCCGCGCGCCGCGAGACCAACACCATGCCGCAGTGGGCCGGCTCCTGCTGGTATTATCTGCGCTATTTGGACCCGAAGAACGACGAGGAGCCCTGGGCGCAGGACAAAGAAAAGTATTGGATGCCGGTCGACCTCTACGTCGGCGGCGCCGAGCACGCGGTGCTGCATCTGCTCTACGCGCGCTTCTGGCACAAGGTGCTCTATGATATCGGCGTGGTCTCGACCAAAGAGCCGTTTGAGCGCGTCGTGAACCAGGGGATGATCCTTGGGCGCACGTATCGTTACTGGGAAAAAGCGGACGGAACCGTCCTCGATAAAGCCGGCGCGGACGCGTTGAGCGATGACGAACAGGACTCCCTCAAAGAAGTCGTGATCGCCCCGGCAGATGTGCGCTGGGCCGATGACGCGCCGATGCACCCGGAGCACGATATCGTGCTCGACCAGCTCTCCGAGAAGATGTCGAAATCCCGCGGAAACGTGGTCAACCCGGACGACGTCATCCAGGAATACGGGGCCGATTCCTTGCGCCTCTATGAGATGTTCCTGGGACCGCTGGAGCAGACCAAGCCCTGGGACCCGCGCGGCGTCAACGGCGTGCACCGCTTCCTGTCGCGCATCTGGCGATTGGTCGTCGAAAAAGACATGAGCGAGGCCGAAGACGCCGCCCAGGCCGAGCCGAAGCTCTCGTCTCATATCCTCGACTTCGAGCCGACCGGCGACGAGCTTAAGGAGTTGCACAAGACCATCATGCAGGTGAGCGAGCACACCGAGGCGCTGCGCTTCAACACCGCGATCGCCCAGATGATGGCGTTCGTGAATTTCCTCTATAAGCTCGACGACGTCTCCCGCCAGAGCGTTGAGTCGCTGGTCATCATGCTATCGCCCTTCGCCCCGCATATCGCCGAGGAGATCTGGTCGATCCTGGGCCACGACGCCTCGATCAGCCTCGCCGAGTGGCCCGACTACGATGAGTCCCTGACGCGCGAAGACTCGGTCGAGATGGCCGTTCAGATCATGGGCAAGGTCCGCGGCACCATCGAGGTGCCGGTGGACGCAGACCAGGACACCGTGGTCGCCGCGGCGCACGCCGATGAGAATATCGCGCGTTACCTCGACGGCCAGCAGATCCGCAAAATCATTTATGTGCCGGGACGAATCCTGAACTTCGTCATCAGCAAATAATGATCGCAGGGTAAATCGCCCCCGCAGGCCATCAAAAGCCTGCGGGGGCGAAGCTTGAACTCAAACGCCTGTTGCGGGTTTGAGCGTTCTGGTTGAATATAGTGGACGATTAGTTGGTGAATTTCCGTATAGCCGTCAGGTAGTGATGCAGAAAAAAGAAACCTCTATTGAAGTCAAGGTTGGAGCCCTGGTGCTCTTCTCCCTCACCCTCTTGGTCGGTTTTGTACTGATTTTGGGAGACTTCTCGTTCTCCGACGGTTTTACGCTCCACGTCGACTTCGATAATGCCGGCGGCCTCAAACCCGGCGCCGAAGTCGCGATCGCTGGCATCAGCGTCGGCAACGTGCAGGAGCTCAAATTCCAGCCCACCGAGAAGAAGGAAGATCCCAGCAAGCCGGCGGTCGGCGTGCGCGCGACGCTGCGCATCGACAAGGAATATGCCGACTCCCTGCGGGTGGACAATAACTTCTTCATCAGCACCCGCGGCGTGCTCGGCGAGCCGTATATCGAGATCGAAACGGTCTCGTTGGACACGGCTCTGCTTGAGGAAGGCGCGGTCGTCCAGGGCACCCAGCCGCCCCGCCTCGACGTCATCGTGCGCAAGGCCTCCGGGTTGCTCGACACGGTCCAAGACCTGCTGACCGACCCGTCGATGCCCACCAAAGATCTGCTGGGGAACGCGGCGTCGCTGATGGGCCACCTCGATGAGCTCATCGTCGACAACCGCGAGAATATCGACGAGACCGTCAATAATACCCGCATGACCACCGAAGAGGCCGCCAAATTGCTGGCCGCGCTGAACTTCGCGGTCGACGACGGGAAAGGCGTGCAGCAAATGCTTCGGGACGCGCAGACCACCGCCTCGCGTGCGCGCAGCATCTCGACCAAGGTCGACGGCAAGATCGCCCCGCTGCTCGACGACGCGACGGTCACCGCCGAGAACGCCCGCGTGATCAGCGACTCGGCCAAGCGCTTGCTCGCCGATAATGAGCAGAAGATTCAGGACTCCGTCGACAATGTTCACGCGAGCACTGAGAATATCGAGGCCGCCTCGGGCAGCGCAAACTCCATCATCGCGCGCATCGAAGAAGGCGAAGGCACGGTCGGCCGGGTCCTGGCAGACCGCGAGATGTACGACGACGTCAAGGAGATCTTGCGGACGATCAAGCGCCAGCCCTGGAAGATCCTCTGGAAGGAATAGTCTACACTCCCGCCACGCCGGGAGTGTTGTCAGCGGGATAGATTCACGTACAATACAATTTATATACCAAACGCTATCGCGCGCTTAAGGATCTATGGCTACCCTCCGAGAAACCGGTGAGATTTCGAACACCGCCGAGATCGATGATGCCCTCGGGTTGCTCGTCGATTTCTATCGGGAGAATGGCTACGCACTGGAACCCGGCGATTCGAGTGAGGACAACGCTCACACGACGCGCCTGGTGCGCGGCAGGCGCTGGAATAGCTGGTGGAGCTCGAATATGACCGAGCTCCACACGCACCTGACGCTCCAGGAACACCCGGACCGCATCGCCCTGGAGTATTCGGTCGAGGTATCCGGGCAAATTCTGACCGATGTCGAGCGCTCATTCTGGTTGCGGGAGTCTCAGGCCGCCGAAAAATACCTTCGCGACCCGAGCGGACCGATACCGGATTTACGTATCACCGAGACGGACCGCGCCGATAAGACGAGCAATCGTTATATCTCCTTTGGTATCTGGGGCGCGGTCGTTGTGTTTTTTGCCATCATTATATTGGGTTTTGTTGGGATAATTTAACGCCCATTTTGTTCCCATTCATTTGAAGCGCTGGACGGTGGTGACCTGCATAAACAGGCCAACCTCGCGCGGCGCTCCATCAGGAATAGGGAGCCCAAATGCCCATCAGACTCTCCGTAGTTTCAGCCGACGGCGCCGACCCACGCTTTATCGAGTTCGACACGCCCAGCATCCGCATCGGGCGCGAGGCCGACTGCGACCTTCGCCTGCCCTTCCCCGCCGTTTCTGGCTACCATTGCACCATCTTTAGCGAAGACGGCCAGCGCTACCTTATTCGGGATGACGGGAGCACCAACGGCACCCGGGTCAACGGGAAATTATTGGCCACCCAAACCCCCGAGACGCTCACGGCCAACGCGTGCGTAAAGGTGGGCGGCGTGCGTATCGACATCAACACCAACCCGCTGGAAGACAACGCCCTTCCGGTCGCGCATACCGGAACCCTGGTGCGAATGATGCTCTCGGAGACCGTGAGCGACGCGAGCGCGGAGCGCGCGTGTATTACGGTGGTGCGCGGGCCCAAAAAAGGAGAGTCGATCTTTCTGCCCGATGAGTTCGACTCGATCACCATCTCCGATGAGCCGACCGCGCTCTTCTATATCCCAAAGCTCGCGGTTCCGCTGAGGATTCGGCCCGAGGATGACGGCTTCGCGATCACGACCCTCGACGACCTGGACGCGCCGGGTGCCTCACGCCACCGCGTCACGGTCAACGGCGAGCCGCTGGAGGGCAGCTATCACCTGGCCTCCGAGGACCGCATCGAAGTCGGCCGCTGCGTCTTGCGCTTCTTCGACCCGCTCGAAGCGATGCTCGTCGAGCTGGACGCCCAGAGTTCGACGGCACGCTCCCCGGAGGAACCTGCCGACCTCAAGGGCACCACCATGGCCAACCAGGCCGTTGAGGACAACGCGTCGCTCCTCGCCCCACCACCCGAACCTGAGCGCGACGCCCCAGAAGCCCGTGGACTGGCGCGCAGCTGGGGGCTCATTGAGATGCTCCTGATTGCGTTTAGCGCGATGATGATCGCCTCGGTGGGCTATCTATTCTACCTGATGCTTAGATAGAGCGGATGCGCAAAAAGACCCGCTCGGCGCGACCCGAACTGTCTATTCGCCGCAGCCCTTGATCGGGGAGACCTCGGAGGGTTTAAAGCCGTCGTGCGGGCGCATATAGGTCAAATCAAAGAGCGCTCCGCCGTCGAGCCGAGGCCTCGAGTGCTCGAGCGCCTCGCGCGCGGGCAGCGCCGGGGTGAAGAGGAGCCTGTTGTCCTGGAAAAAAGCGCGCGTTAGATATTTCTCCGGTGAGCTCTCCCCGCTGCCCAAGACCCGCTCACATAGCGTACCAGACCCCGCGGGGACGCAGCGCGGGTTCGACAGCGCGATCGCGATCTCATCGCGCAGCACTCGCCCCTCGACGCTAAAATAAAGCTCGGCGCTTTCTGCGTCGACACTCAGCTCGAAGGTGAACTCACCACAGACCTGTTTTCCATCGCCGTAGTGCATCACCTGCATCTTGGACTTTTGCTTTTTTCCGCCGCCCAGGGCATCTCCGGGCACCAGCGTCCCATCATACTCACCGTCAAAGACAAAGCCCTGGGGAAGTTGCGCGCCGGGGAGCTCCGCGTTCGACAGACATCCCACGCCCCCAACCCACCGGCACCCCGGCGCCTCGGCGCAGCGAGCAGCGTCGCTTTGAACACACGCCAGCGCATCCCCCGGATCACTGCCGGCCCAAGACGGCTCGTCCGTCCGCTCCGAGTCGACGCAACCCGGCGCCACGAGCGACAGAATCGCCAGGAGGGTCAACGCTTTCGGCACGATGTTAAAGCAGCGAGTCTTCATAGAATTTCCGACCATGACTTGCGGTGTTTAGATGCCATTATTTTATCAAAATCCGAGACGACGAAGCAAGCATATAGCCGTCATCCACGGTCACAAGATAGTCCTCAAGCCCAAGGCCGCGCAGCGTGCGGATCGCCCAATAAACCCGCCCGGCTGCGACCTCCGGCTCCACCGCCTCGCCTGGCCATCCCACGTCGAAGGCATCAAAGACCCCGAACCCCTCGGTGTCGTCGCGCTGGTGGCGCCGCGCGAGTTCGGCCAGGATAAGGCGCAGCGAGCGACGCCGGCGCAAGTCCGCCGGCTCAAAGCCAGGGACCTCAAAGCCGCTGCCATCGGCGTGGATCGTCGCCACCGCTTCGGCCAGCGCCGGCGCGACGGTTGCGTGCGCGCTCGAAATCTCCTGCAGCCCCGACTCGGCCCCCAAGACCTCGGGCAGCCGCCGCATCAACCGCTGAATAAGCCGCGCGTGAAGGGAGCGAAGGCGCAGCGAGTTGTCCTGCGCCCACGCCGCGCACAGGTCCTCGCCAAAACCCGCGCCATCCTGGGCGACCAGCGCCCTCACCAGAAGCGTCAGGCCGTTGACCAGGCTGCGCTCAAGCGAGTCGGGGAACGCGCGCACCCGAAGATGCGCGCGCTCAAGCAGCCCGGTATAAGCCTGCGGCTTGGCTTGCATCGCGCGCAATACCGCCAACGATGCGCCCGCTACTGCCTGCCAGCCCACGTCCGCTTCATGCCGGCCAAAGAGCTCCTGCGCCCGCTCAAAATAACCCTCTGCGCTGGCCTGGGAGCCAACTTCGAGCGAAAGCCAACCTCGGTAGAGCAGCACGGAGGCGACGTCGGATGCCTGGTCCAGCAGCTCAAATAGCTCGCAGGCCTGCGCATAATGCGCCCGCGCCTGGGCCACCCGGGATTGCTCGTGCTCAAGCACCCCGAGCGCCGAAGTCGTCACCGCCAGATAGGGTGTAGCGCGGGAGCCCCGGTGAATTCGAAGACTTCGGCGATACGCCTCCTGGGCGGCGTCAAAGTCCTCTCGCCGGTGGTAGGCGCCCCCAAGATTACCCAACAAAATCCCTTCAAGATGCTCGTCGCCTAACTCCCGGTGGATCTCCAAGGCGTCACGATATAACGCGATCGCCTTGTCAAAATTTGAGTCGGCGAAATAGCTGTCGGCCAACCCCTGGGCGCAGGCCGCGAGTTGGCGGCGGTCGCCGAGTCTGCGCGCCAGCTCAAGCGCATGCTCATTAAGCTGCTGCTGCTCCACGAACTCCCCGAGGTAATAATGAACGTAGGCCAACCGCCGATAGAGGTCCGCCTCGGCGCGAAGATCGTCGGTTTCGCTGATCGCGTGGAGCCGGTTGATCCGCTGGCGCGCGCGGGCGAAATCCCCGCGGTCCACATCGCAACTCGCCTGATGTGCCAGCACGCTGCGAAGCAGACCCCACTGCTCAGTTGACGCGGCTAAATCCTCGGCGCGACCGAACTCTGCGAGTGCGCGGTCAATATCTCCGCGCTGGCGCGCAAGCTCGCCGCTCTCAAATCGGGTCCACGCGATGAACTCGGCGTCCTCGCCGGCGTCGCCCAGGGCGAGCGCTTGCTCGTAGTCGACCTTGGCCTTGCTGAATTGCCCGCGTTGGCCCCGAAGGCGCCCGCGCCGGCGCAAGAACTCAGCCTGCCAAGACGCGTCCCCCGCAGCGATGGCGATATCGACGGCATCATCGAGCAATTCCTCGTGCAGCTCGACTGCCCCCGAACATCGGTGGTGCTCATCCAAAAGACGCGCAGCTTGCAGGCGTTCGGCGTGTCCCGGCCACCGGGATGCGCGCTCGAAGAGCACGCGCAAATTCTCAGCCTCGGCATTGAGCCAAGCCCCGCACGTCATCGCGGCGCAGGTTTTTGCCAGCCCGAGGTGGGCCTCGCCCTCCTTAAGAAAGAAGCTCGCGTGACGTCGATGCAGGGCATCGCGGGCCTCAGTGATCGGCTCGGATGCCGCCCCCTCAAACCCCTGGCCGGTGGTCCAAAAGGCGCGAAAATAAGCCCGGCTAAAGTGAAAATGCCGATAGCGGGCGGCCGGCGCGCCCGGCTCCGAGGCAACCCGAAGCAGGGACTTGTCGACCAGGCGATCCAATACCTGCGCGACGTCCAATTGCCCCGCCCCGGCCCGCGCTTCGATCACCCGCATGGCGGCCTTTAGCGTAAACCCGCCACAAAATACCGAGGATTGGGCGAGGACCTGTTTTTCGATAGCGCCAAGCGTGTCCCATGACCATTGCAGCGCAGCTCGGAGGGATTTATGGCGCCCTTTAACGTCCCTTCGGCGACTCCGTAAGAGGTCGAAAGAGTCGCCGAGGCGCTCGATGATCTCCGAAATCGGCAGCGTTCTTGCGTGTTCGGCGGCGAGCTCAATCGCCAGCGGCAAATAATCGAGCCGCGCCACGAGCTCTCGAATCTTGGCGGTTATATCGCCAAATTCGGACTCCCCCGGTCCGTCGACGCCCTGGTATGCCCGCGCAATCAACAGATCCGCAGCGTCGGCAGGAGTCAGCGGGTCGAGCTGAAATATGCGCTCGGCGGCCAGGTGCAGCGGTTCGCGCGAGGTCAGAACGAAGCCAACCTGGGGGGCGATCGCACGCCACTCAATGAGCAGCGCCGATAGCGGCTCGATGAGGTGTTCCACCGTATCCAAGATGATATATCGCGCGGTGGCCCCGACGAGCGGGTGCTCGAGCGCGGCACTCCGGCCACCTGATGATCCGGCGGCGAGCGTGCGCGCTACCAGGTCAAGCGCATCCGCCCCTGAGGCTGCATCGCTCAAGTCGATAAACACCGGAGCGCTATGATGCTCTCGAAGAAGGCCGCGGCTTAGAATCTCACACACAAACCGGGTCTTTCCCGCGCCGGGAGCGCCGCACACGGTGATCAGCGAGGCCCCCGACGCGGAGAGTTGGTGAAACGCCTCCAACTCCGCGACCCGCCCGATGAATTCGCCCGCCCATGCTCGGGGCGCCCGGGTATTATCTGCCTGAATTTCTTCTCCCATTGCGGTATCTGATCGCTAAAGTTTCAACACATTCTCGACCGGCGGTTCAACCGCCAGCGCCTCTCATCGGTACAGATTTTAGTGTGCCCTTCCTACCACCGAAAAGATCCCTACTCCAGCGACTCCTACATCCTCGGGCAGAAACTCAGAAGCTCTCAGATGCGCTCAGGTCGGTTCAGAAGGTCTACGTTGAGATTGCATTGGCACTGGCTACTATCAATCTCGCAGCGTGAAAGTTTCGACAATGCGATGAATTTTTTGATCTGGAGAAAGAAAATGAATGACAGCAAGACGAGAACGACGTCGATGGTTTGCCAGTTGCTCAAGGTCACCTTTTTGGCGCTAGCGCTGGCGCTGGTCGGCTGCGGCGGGGCGGCGGCCGACGGTGATTCGCGCCAGCATATGGGCGAGATCGCCCAGCAACCCGGCGACTACGAGCCCTGCGCCGGCAAGGTCTGCGGCGACACCTGTACCCTATGTGCCCCCGGAGATGATGACTGCTTCGAGACCATGGTCCTCAAAACCTGCGACTCCGACGGCGCATGCACCCCCAGCGCGGCGGCCTGCACCGAGCCCCCCGGCGACTACGAGCCCTGCGCCGGCAAGGTCTGCGGCGACAGCTGCACGATCTGTGACCCGAGCGACCCCGACTGCGTCGAGACCATGGTCCTCAAAACCTGCGACCCCGACGGCGCGTGTACCCCCAGCGCGGCGGCCTGCACCGAGCCCCCCGGCGACTACGAGCCCTGCGCCGGCAAGGTCTGCGGCGACAGTTGCACGATCTGCGACCCGAGCGACCCCGACTGCTTCGAGACCATGGTCCTCAAAACCTGCGACCCCGACGGCGCGTGTACCCCCAGCGCGGCGGCCTGCATGACCGAATAACCCTCAGCCGACAATTGACGCCCTGGCAAAATAAAACGCGCAACCCCAGCCCTGATGGCTGGGGTGGCGCGTTTTATTCGAAATCAATCCGCCCGGCCGAAGCCGCCGCGTGATACTTCCGAAGCGACTCAGATCTCCAAGATATCGGTCTCTTTCTCGGCCACGATCTCGTCAATCATCTTCGTATATTTTTCGGTCAAGGCGTCGACCTTGGAGAACGCCCGGTGCAGCTGGTCCTCGGAAATCTCCGAGTTCTTCTCCAGGGCCTTCAACTGGTCATTGGCGTCACGGCGCTCATTGCGCAGCGAGATCTTGTGGTCCTCGGCCTCGCGACGGGCCATGCGCACCAAATCCTGGCGACGCTCACCGGTGAGCGCCGGAATCGGGATCCGAATAATATTGCCATCGTTCGACGGGTTAAGGCCCAGGTCCGATGAGGCGATCGCGCGCTCAATATCCGGAATCACTGATTTCTCCCAGGGATTCAGCGTGATGAGGCGCGGGTCGGCGACCTTCAGGGTGCAGACCTGCGCCAGCGGCGTCGGCTGCCCATAATAATCGACCCGGATGCTGTCGAGCATGCTCGTATTTGCACGACCGGTGCGAATCTTTGCCAACGAATTTCTTAGACCACGGATTGTCGCCTCGTAGCCCGATTTCAATTCATCTAATACGAGATTATCCATAATTTTTCCTCCGAAGATCCGGCCTGCGCTCCAACGTCGGGCGCAGTGTCGGTGTTTTTATGTCAAATTCGCGCTGCGAGCTAATACTAAACCCACGGCTCAACGCTGATTAATCGCGGCTCAATGTACTATCTTTGTCGACGATGAGGGTACCGATATCTTCGCCGAAGATGACGGCCTTCATATTCCCGCGCTTGCGCAGATTAAATACGATAATCGGCAGCTTATTGTCCATACACAGGCTGATCGCGGTTGAGTCCATGACGCGGAGATTCTTGGATAACACATCCAAATACGTCAAGCGATCAAACATCGTCGCCTCGGGGTTCTCGACCGGGTCGCTATCGTACACGCCGTCGACCTTGGTGCCCTTGAGAATGACCGAGGCCCGGATCTCCATGGCGCGCAGCGCCGCAGCGGTGTCGGTGGTGAAGTACGGATTCCCGGTGCCGGCGCCGAAGATGACAACCCGACCCTTCTCCAGATGGCGCATGGCGCGTCGACGAATATAGGGCTCGGCGACCTCTTTGATCTCCAGCGCGGTCTGCACGCGCGTGGGGACCCCGCGCGACTCGAACGCGTCTTGCAACGCCAGGCCGTTGATCACGGTGGCGAGCATACCCATATAGTCTGCGGAAGTGCGGTCCATGCCGGCGGTGCTACCGGCGACGCCGCGAAAGATATTGCCGCCCCCGATCACAATCCCAACTTCGATCCCAAGCTCGCTGAGCTCGCAGATCTGGTCGGCGACCAAATCAAGAGTGTCCGGGCAGATACCGTAGCCCTGGTTGCCCTGGAGCGCCTCGCCCGAGAGCTTGATAAGTACGCGCTGAAATTTTGGTTTTTCCATATGCCCTTCCGCCACTGAAATAAGAAACCCGAAAGTTCAGGTAAAATCTAAGGTGCGACACCTTTTGTTTCCAAAAAAAAGCGCCCCGAAGGGCGCTTATTAAGCGATTCTGAATCAGCCTTTTAGCTGTTCAGCGACTTCTGCGGCAAAGTCGACTTCGCCCTTATCGATGCCTTCGCCCACCTGGAAGCGAACAAAGCCAACCAACTCGGCTCCGTCAACGCCCTTCTGGAATTCGGCGATCGTCTTGTCGGTATCCTTAACGAAAGCTTGCTCAAGCAGGCTAATCTCGGATTCCCACTTTTTGATCTTTCCGGTGATGATCTTCGGAATGATATTCTCGGGCTTGCCTTCTTCGGCGAGCTGAGCGGCGAAGATCGCCTCCTGCTCTTCACGCTCGGCGGCGGGAATGTCGCTGGCGTTGAGGTAGGGAGGATTCATCGCAGCGATATGCATGGCGACGTCACGGGCGAAATCCTCGACCGCGCCACGATCAGCGCCGCCGTTGACTTTCGTCTCGACCAACACACCAAGCTGGTCACCAGCGTGGATATAGGTTCCGACCAGGCCTTCCGGCGAGGTCACGCGAACGAAGCGACGCACGGAGATATTCTCGCCAAGCGCGGCGATGGTATCGGTGGTGAAGCTTTCGATCGTCTGGTCTCCAACCGCAACGCTACCGATCTCCTCGTTGGAGGTGATGTCGGATGCGCCGATGGCGGCGGCGACTTTGTCTGCAAATTCTTGGAATTGCTCGTTGCGCGACACGAAGTCGGTCTCGCTGTTGACCTCAACCAGGACCGCCTCGGTGGCGTCCTCGTTGGCCCAGATACGAACCAGACCTTCGGCGGCGACACGGCTGGACTTCTTCTTGGCGGCGGCGATGCCTTTCATCTCCAAGAATTTGATTGCGGCTTCCATATCGCCGTCATTGTCAGCGAGCGCGCGCTTGCAATCCATCATGCCAGCGCCGGTGCGTTCACGGAGTGCTTTTACCTCTTTGGCACTGATTCCCATTCTTATGCTCCTGGGTGGGCGCGGCCCGTCAGCGGGCCGCGCGCGTCCATCAAAAGTTATATATAATTACGTTACTCGCGGATTCGCGAGGACTTAGCCTTCAGCCGACTTCGAAGCATCGGCAGCTTCGCCGATACGCTGAACTTCCGGGCCCTTGGCGGGCGCTTCGGCAGCGTGGAAGTCTTTGGCGGCGCGAGCGGCTTCACGCGCGCTCTCTTCGCGACGGGCGCTTGCAGCTTTGCCGCCTTCGAGGCAGGCATCCGCGATCGCACCCGCGAAAAGACGAATCGCGCGAATCGCGTCATCGTTGCCCGGAATGACATAGTCGATTCCGTCCGGGTTGCAGTTGGTATCGCAGACGGCGACGACCGGGATTCCAAGCTTGTTCGCCTCTTTAATGGCGATCTCTTCTTTGTGCGGGTCGATGACGAACATCGCGCCCGGAAGTCCCTTCATGCCGCGGATACCGCCGACGTTATTCTCGAGACGCTCACGATCGCGCTCGAACATAAGGACTTCTTTTTTGGTGTATTTGCCGTAGGAACCGTCGCGCGCCATCTTGTCGAGCTCTTCGAGCTTGTTGATGGACTTCGAGATGGTGTTCCAGTTCGTCAACGTGCCACCCAACCAGCGGTTGACGACGTAGAATTGGTCAGCGCGCTCGGCCTGGGCGCGAATCGCGTCCTGAGCCTGCTTTTTGGTGCCGACGAACATGATGCTCTCGCCAGCAGCGGACATACGGGCGATGAACTCTTGAGCGCGCGCGAACAAACGCACGGTCTGGCTCAGGTCGACAATATGCACGCCGTTGCGGGCGCCGAAAATATAGCGACCCATTTTCGGGTTCCAACGGTTGGTCTGGTGACCGAAATGAACACCGGCCTCCAACAAGTCTCTCATCGTGATTTCTGCCATCGGTACTCTCCTTTTACTCGGTTGGTTTGTTAAAACGTCCGCCTCTTTCATTCCGCCATCCCCACCTCGATCATTCGAGGCACATGGGGCTGCAGTCCAGAAGCGTGTGTATTTGGCGTGTATTTACCAGGCTCAGAGTCCCGTGCACGCCGGCGAAATTTGGCGCGCTGTGCGTACCACGCAGAAAGTGTGCTCGCAAGCGCATATTGCAAATACTACGGATGCTCTAATCTAGACATGAAGTTGAATGCGTCGAGAAAGTGCGAGCGCCTACAAAAAATGGCCGCCTGCCCCTTTCGGGCAGGCGGCCAATTGGTCTCACTGGACTGCTGTGGGCCTAACCGTTGCTGCGATTGACCCGCTCGGCCACCACCACCGAGTCGACGATCGACCAGATATGAACGACCCAGCCCAAGAGCACGAACCACAGCAGGAAGCACAGCACCATCATCATGATCCCCTTGCTGACCTCTCCGTTATAGATCTGTCCGGTTCCGCAGAGGATCAGACTCAATAACAGGGCCATGCCCGGCTGATGCTCGGGCTGGGTGAGCGCGTCATCGCGAATCGCCAGGTCACCGCCGCCGGGGCGCGACGCAAGCATCGTGGCACGATTCGGGATGGACTCCCCGAAGACGCGCCGTGGAGAAGACGGGTGCACCACAGGCCACTGGTCCGGCTTGGCCCCCCAGATCGAGTCATCAGCCTGAGTGGAGCGCTTGCGCGCGTGCACGGCTTTGGGCTCGGCGCAGCTTGTCAGCACGGGACGACGCGCGGCCACGGGTTTGGGGTCGCAGCGCACCGAGTCCGAGACGAGCAGCGGGCTGGCGCCGCAGCGGTTGATCGTCGCGTCGGGGCGCGCGTGGCGACGGGCGACGCCCGCCAGGGGTTCAAGGGTTCGGCGCGGACTCGCCTGTCTCTCGCGCCCCGACGGCGACGCGGCGCTGCCCCAACTCCCGGAGCCTGGTTGCGTGTCGAGGGACGGCTCGGGCGCACGGGTGTGAGCATGCACGCGCAGCGGCTCGGAGTTATCCTCGTCATCGCCCGGCGAGACAAAGCGAACGCCCGACGGGAGCTGGTTTTGCGCGCGCACCATCGATGCGCCCGTGCTCTGAGCCGCGGCCTGGTCTTCCGGATTTGATGTCCCAATAAGCAGTCGATTCGAGGCGGCGAACGGATTCTCTCGCTCTTGGCGCAATTGGCCCATCACGGCGTCACTGCCGGCGGGTTTGTTGGGGACGCGGTAGAAGAGGTTGCCCTCGCCGTCGCTGTCCAACTCCAACACCCCTTCGGCCAGCAACGCATTTAATAGCTCATTGCAACGCCGACTCGGCAGGCCCAGATAATAGGCCACCGATGCGGTCGTAATCCGCGCGTCGGTCTCAAAGGCCAGCTTCAATATTGCCTGTTCAAATTGTGGAACATCCATATGACGTCACCCTCGGGTCTCGCTCATTCATCCGTAGAGGCCTCGACTAAGCACTCTGAAGAACAACCTGGGAGTGGGATTTTGTTCCCGTACGGCCTAATTCGCTCGAAAACCCCCAACCGACACGCTGATTCAGCACTCCGGAGCCAAAGCAGCGATCCACTCCTCAAAGGTAATCATAGCGGAATCGACTTCAATAAACGAGCCCATCTGCCGATCCATGGCGTCGGATGGCGTCGCGGGAATGTACGCCTCGAAGACGCCCGTCTCCAGCAGGTCCAGGAGGCAACGCGGGGTTTTGGCGTGAATCGGGACGCAGCGCGTGGGGGCGAGCCGCTGCAACCACTCGTAGGCCTGAGCGGCCCCAATCGTGAAGTTCCCCCCCACCGGCAGGCATAGGATATCCGGGGCGCGCAGCGCTTCGATGAGCGCGGGTGTCGGGCTATGGCCGACGTCTGACAGATGGACCACGCGCAGCCCATCGACCTGAATCTCCAGAATATCGACCGCCCCGCCCCGGCGCCTACCCTCATATTCATCGTGGAAGGCGCGATGGCGCTGGACCGCAAACGGACCAAAACAGGCATCGCCCTCCATAACATGCGGCCGATTTGGGAGGTCATCAATCGCCGCGTGGTCCAGATGCGCGTGCGAGCAGACGACCGCGTCCGCATGATACGGGATCGGCGCGTAGCCCATGCGCCCCGAGAACCCGCCCGGATTATAAGGGTCGATGATCAGCGTGGTCTGGTCCGCGGCGCGCAGGCGCAGCGCGGCGTGTCCTAAATACCGAAGCTCCATGGGTTTCATAAACGCGCACCGATATTTAGGAGCATCTCTTAGTCTTCGCGGGGGTTGAAGCTCGACTCCGCCTGGAGCAACTCGAAGAGTTCGCGCTCTCGGTCGCTGAGCTCCTCGGGCACCCGGATTTGCAGTCGGGCGAAGAGGTCGCCATTCTTCTTGCCCTTGCGCCGCGGCAAACCCTTGCCGCGCAACCGAAGCTTCGAGCCGCTCTGGGACCCGGGCGGAATCGAGACCGTGCCCGCGCCATCAAGCGTCCTCACGCTCACGCGCGCGCCCAGTGCTGCTTCCCAGGGCGTCAGATAAATATCGGTGGTCAGGTCATGCTCGTCGACCTCAAAAAGCGGGTGCTTGGTGAGCTCCACGCGCAGCCGAAGATCCCCGGCCTTGCCGCCTCCCACGCCTTCCTCGCCCTGCCCGGCCAGGCGGATCACCGTACCGTCGGTGGTGCCTGCGGGGATCTTTACCTTGTAGCTTTTATTCTGCTCCACCACGCGCCCGTCGGGGAGTCGCTCGCGCATGGGCAGCACGATCTCGCGCTCCGCGCCGCTGGCGACTTCTTCGAGCGTGACATGCACGACCGCCTCGACCGAGCGCCCCTTTTGCGGGCGCACCCGGCGCTGGCCACCGTGCCCGCCGAAGCCTTCGAAGTTGAACCCCGGCCCGGGCCCCGCCGAGGCGCCGCCCGGGCGCCCACCGCCGAAGAATGTATTGAAGAAGTCGCTGAAATCGGGCTGGCCGCCACCCTGCCCGCCAAAAATATCCTCGAAGCCGTGCACCCCCGCGCCGCCGCCCCAGCCGGGGGGCGGACGAAAGCCGTCGGCGCTCTGATATTTCTTCCAATCCTTGCCAAGCTGGTCGTACTTCTTGCGCGACTCCGGGTCCTTGAGCACCTCATGGGCCTCGTTGACCTTCTTAAACTTCTCTTCCGCGTCGGCTTCCTTGCTCACGTCCGGGTGATATTTGCGCGCAAGTTTGCGATACGCCTTCTGGATCTCGTCCTGAGATGCGCCGCGGTCGACGTTTAAAACCTTATAATAATCCTCAAATTCTACGGACACGATTTAGGCCTCGCTGCGGACTACAGAAAATCAAAATAATGAGCGAATAGGTCGAAATTTTAGCCTTTCGACATGCGGCACAAAACTATGCGCGTATGCGTCAAGATCAAGCTAAGATGGCGCGTTAACGCGAAATTTCACCACGTGCCACCGCTCAGGAGGCGTTATTGGCCAACCACACGCCCACCGAAACACGCTCAAGCGCAGGCAACTTATCGAGCTTAAGCGCTAAGAATTCGAGCGCGGAGAGTTCCCCAAAACGAATGGAGGCGACGACTTTCCCGTCACGGCGCAATTCTAAACGCTCGGCGCCAGAGTCGACCTCTTTGACGCGATAATCCGCCTCAAATTCCGCCACCCCCTCGCCTGCCCCGCCCTGTATGAGATCCGTTAATAATTGCCACTCGGCGTCCCCGGATCTGTTAAATATTCCGAGTAACTCGCCTTCGGGGCCCAGGATTTTCCAAGAGCGATGAGCCTCGGAACCGGCAGCTGGCGGTTGCATAACGATGCGAAAGCGCCCCGGAAGTTCGAAGACTCGCGGCGCCTCGCTCGACCCATCCACCGCGATGATCTCAAGAATATCCTCTGAGCCGAGGGCTTTGACGCGAACACCAAACGGGCCATTGCTGGCCGAGGTCGGCGCAGCAGGCTTAGGACGATCCCACCGCACATAACCAAGGGCCTTGAGATCGTCGCCATAGACCTTGATCTGGCCGCGGCGCTTGCGCAATTTCGCCACACGCTCGCCATCGGCGTCCACGATCAGCACACGCTTGCCACTGGAGTCCAGGGCGCGGCGATATTCGGCCGCCTGGCGCGCGTTCTCCCGGCCCGAATCATCGCGACACCCGGTCACGGAGACCAGGGCGAGGAGCAAAAGAAAGGCTAAAGCCCTCCCACGCGCCACCGGCGTCAGGAAGGTTGCTGCGAGATTTCGATGCCGTGGTCTTTGCATAGCTGATCCAGCAGGCCGTTGATGAACGCCGGGGTGTTCTTCTCACCATAATCTTTGGCGAGCTCGACGCATGCGTTGATGACGATGATGGGGGAAGTCTTGCGCTCCAGCAGCTCCCAGATCCCCAGGCGCAGCAGGTTACGGTCGATGATCGCCATGCGCTCGATGCGCCAACGCGGGCTCAGACGACGAATCTCGTCGTCGAGCTCGGCACGCTTGACAACCACGCCGCTGACGCGCGCCTGGACGTCCTTGCGCACCTCATGAAGCTCGGCGTCCTGGTCGACCGCGATCGGGAAGAACTCGTCGAGCTCACCCGCCCAGAATACCTGGGCGAGGTCCATGCCGTACAACGCCCAGAGGGCGGCCTCTCGGGCCTTTCTTAATTTTTCGCTCGGCAATGAAGTCATTCGGAGGTTTCCATTTGCTCAAAAAGATTTGCCATTTCAAGGGCGGCCAACGCGGCCTCGACACCCTTATTGCCCGCTTTCGAGCCACTACGCTCAATCGCTTGCTCGAGATTGTCGCAGGTTAAAACGCCGTAGCTGACCGGGATCGGGTAATCCTGTGCGACCGTGCCGATTCCTCGGGTCGCCTGCGATGCGATATAATCGAAATGCGGTGTTCCACCGCGGATCAACACGCCCAGGCAGATAATCGCGTCGTATTTTCCGCTCTCGGCAGCGCGCGCGGCGACCTGCGGCAGTTCGAAGCAACCGGGGCAGCGGAAAATCGTGATATCATCATCATCGACCCCGTGGCGCACCAAAGCATCGCACGCGCCGGAGACAAGCTTGTCGGAAAAGATATCATTCCAACGCGCAGCGACGATGGCAAAGCGTTTGCCTACAGCAACTAAATTTCCTTCTACAATATTCGGCATCTTCTTTTCCTCGAAGTCGGTATATTCGGTGGCACGCGCCCAAGTCTTCCAACCGCACCTTAAAGTGCTACTTAAGGGAGAGGTTAAAGCGAACCTTTAGGGGCTCGCGCGCCGGGGGCTAGTATTTTATCAATCTTTAGAAATCGCAACCTGCTCAAGCACTTCCAGGCCATAGCCGTCGAGGCCGACCAGCTTTTTCGGATTATTGGTGAGCACCCGCATCTTGCCCACGCCCACATAGGCGAGGATCTGGGCGCCGATGCCGATCTCACTGATATATGCGGCGGGCTGGTTGATATCGCCGGTGTCTCCGTCAAGATGCGGGTCGGCCTCGGCGATGCCGTGGCTGCGCAGGACATCAAGCGCGCTACTCGGCTCCTTGTCGAGGTATACGATTACCCCGAGGCCCTCACGGCTGATCATCGCCATCGAGTCGGCCAGCGTCTTCGACTTGGAATCATCCTCTTTCAGGAAAACATCAAGCGAGCTCGAGCGGTGCTGCACGCGAACGAGCGTGGCCTGGTCAGGCGTCGGGTTTCCGCAGACGAACACAAAATGCTCCGCGCCGTCCAACTGGCTACGCACCACTTTTACCCGCCAGTCACCGGCGTATTTCGTCGGGAATTCCGCGTCTTGGAGCACCTCGATCAGGCTCTCGCGGCGCAGGCGGTAGTCGATGATATCGGCGACCGACAGGATCGGCACGTCGTGCTCTTTAGAGAAGACCTCCAACTCGGGGCGCCGCGCCATCGTACCATCGGCGTTCATGATCTCGCAGATGACGCCGGCGGACTTAAGGCCTGCGATGCGCGCCAGGTCGACGCTGCCTTCGGTCTGTCCGGTGCGCACCAGGACGCCGCCTTCGCGGGCGCGAAGCGGGAAGATATGCCCGGGCGTGACCAAATCCGAGGCCTTGGTGCCGTCGGCGACCGCGACCTGAATGGTGCGCGCGCGGTCGGCCGCCGAGATACCGGTCGAAATGCCCTCGCGCGCCTCGATGCTCACCGTGAACGCGGTGCCAAATTGGCTGTCGTTGCGCCGCCCGTCGACCATCATCGGAATCTCAAGCGCGTCGAGCGCGCTGCCCGTCATGGTCAAACAGATCAGGCCGCGGCCGTACGTTGCCATGAAGTTGATGGCCTCCGGCGTGACTTTCTCAGCCGCCATCACCAGGTCGCCCTCGTTCTCCCGGTCTTCATCATCCACTAAGATGACCATTTTACCGGCACGGATCGCCTTGATAGCAAGTTCAACTCGTTTTAATGCCTCATTCATGATCAAAATCCCATATCTTTGAGCCGCGCCGTCGTAAGACGCGTTGGTGGAGTCTGCGACCGATTATTCTGCCCGTCCTGCGAATCATCCCGGGCGCCGGCGGCCAGCTTTTCGACATATTTGCCGATCATATCGGCCTCTAAATTTACGCTGCGCCCGACCCGGTACCCGCCAAGGTTGGTCTTATCGGTGGTATGCGGGATGATGGCAACCCCAAACCGAGTATTCGTCACAGAATTCACGGTCAAGCTGACCCCGTCGATGGCGATGGAGCCCTTTTCGATCAGGTAGCGCGCGATGCTCTCGGGGGCCTCAAAGTCGAGCAGCCAGGCGTTCTTATCGCGCTGGCGCCCCACGAGTTTCCCCACGCCATCGACATGCCCCTGCATCATATGCCCGCCGAGCCGGTCGCCGACGCGCAGCGCCCGCTCCAGGTGAACCCTGTCGCCGGCGCGCCGCTCCCCCAGGGTCGTGCGACTCAGGGTCTCGGGGCTTACCTCGACGAAAAAGTGGTCATTGCCGATCTTCGTGACCGTCAAACACGCGCCGTCCACGGCGATACTCTCGCCAAGCTCGAGATCGTCGGTGTCGTAGGCGGTGCGCAAAACGATCGTACAATTCTCAGATCCCTGGGTGATCGAATTAATCGTGCCGACGTCTGTAACAAGTCCGGTAAACATGCAGTCTGACCTCATAGAATGGAGGGGAATATACGCAACTTCGGGCGCGACGCCTCAGGTCCCGACGTGGGCGCGCTTATCGGCGGGGACTTCCCCCCGAATCAGCACGTCATGGCCGTCGATGACCTCGATCTCGAGCGACTCAAGCGCCATCGCGTCGCGCATGCCCGAGACGCCCTCGCCTGCCACCGCGGTATGCGCCTGGGCGCCGCCGACGATCTTCGGGCAGACAAAGGCGTAGACCTCGTCGACCCACTGCTGGTCGAAAAGACTGCCGAGCACCTGGCTGCCGCCTTCGATGAGGATGCTCATAATGCCGCGGCGACTCAGCTCGGCGAATAACTCGCTAAACTCAAGATGCCCGTTGGCGTCAACGGCCACCTCGACGACCTCAACGCCCCGCGCCTCAAGCGCCTCGCGCTTTGCGCCGGGCGCGCCCGGGCCAACCGCGACGAGCGTGGTCGCCGATGAGTAGTCCGGGTCAAAAACCGTCGACTCCAGCGGCGCTTCGAGGCGCGTGTCGAGCACCACGCGCAGCGGGTCTCGCCCACCCTCGACGCGGCAGTTAAGTCGTGGATTATCGTGAATCAAGGTCTTTGTGCCGACCAGGATTGCGTCGTGTGTGTCGCGCAATTGATGAACGCGCTCGCGTGAGGCTTCGCTCGAGATCCAGGCGGAGTCCCCCGTCTTGCTGGCGATTTTCCCATCGAGGGTCATCGCATATTTCACCGTCACCCAGGGAAACCCGGTGGTGATGCGCTTAAAATAAGCGCGATTGAGCCGACGAGACTCAGCTTCGAGCACGCCGCAGAAGACCTCGATGCCGGCCTTGCGCAGGATCTCAACGCCCTGGCCGCTCACGCGCGGATCAGGGTCGAGGGTGCCCACAAAGACGCGCGCAATTCCGGCTTCAATCAGCGCGCCGGTGCACGGCCCGGTGCGCCCGACATGGCAGCAAGGCTCGAGATTAATATAGGCGTCGCACCCCTCGGCGGAGCCGTCGAGGGCCTGGAGTGCGGCGACCTCAGCGTGGGCCGTCCCCGCGCGCCTATGATAGCCGCGCGACACAATCTCACCGTCGCGCACCAGCACGCACCCGACCAGCGGATTGGGATGCGTTCGCCCGCTGGCGCGCGCCGCCTCGCGCAGCGCCTCGGCCATCAGGCGCTCAGCCGCGCTGCGCTCCGCAGCCGTGAGTTTGTCGGCAGAAGTCATCGCTTTCTCAACTCGATTTATTATCTAGATTATTATCGTCGGCCGCGCGCGCATCCTGGTCACCTGCGCCGCCTGCATGCGACGAACCCACATCCATGCCGCGTAATTCCTCAAGAAACGCGTGAATGTCGCTAAACGCCCGATAGACGCTCGCAAAGCGGATATAAGCAACCGGGTCAAGGTCGCGCAGCTCGCTCGTCACCGCCGAGCCAATCCAATCACTGGAGACTTCTCGCCCGGGCAACGCGACCATCTGGCACTCGACGGCGTCGACCACCGCGTCGATCTGCTCGATCGAAATCGGCCGCTTGATGCACGCGATACGCAGTCCCCGGCGCAGCTTCGCCCGGTCATAGTCTTCGCGAGATTTGTCGGATTTGATGATCTGAGGAAAGGCTTCTTCGACGCGCTCATACGTCGTGAAACGCCGCTCGCAATTCAAGCATTCGCGCCGGCGCCGAATTGAATCCGCCTCCCGGGAAGCGCGGGAGTCAACAACGCGGTCCTCCTGGTGGGCACAAAACGGGCAACGCATGATAATCTATCTCAGATTGAACGAAAGAAACCCACATGGGCGTGGGGTCGAATTTGCGCGGGCATAGATGCGTTGTCGAAGCGTCGCGGCAGGGGCATGCGGAGGATGATGGCTGGATTCAGGGCGTCGAAGATGCGCGAACCGCCGCGATTTTATCCACGCGGCGCTGGTGGCGCCCGTCATCGCCGGGGTCAAACTCACCGTCCAAAAATGCCTGCACGCAGGCGCGCGCCATCGCCTCACCGACGATGCGCGCTCCAAGACAAATGACGTTGGCGTCGTTGTGCTGGCGCGCCAGGCTCGCCGAGAGCGGCTCGCTGACAAGCGCCGCGCGAACCCCCGCGACCTTATTGACCGCGATGGAAACGCCCACACCAGACCCACAAATTAATACCCCTTTCTGCGCCCGACCTTGGACGACTTCGTCGCCCAGGCGTTTCGCATAATCGGGGTAATCGACCGACTGGCCGTCCTGCGGACCCAGGTCTCGCAACGAAACACCGCGCGCGATGAGCCACTCAGCCAAGGCTGCTTTGAGCTCAACGCCCGCGTGATCCGAGGCGATTGCGACCTGCACGCATGCGTCCTGGCCTGTGGGTGCCTTCGTCATAAAACTGACTCAGTATTCCCAAACTTCGATGATCTGCTCACCCTTATAGGTGCCACACTCACCGCAAACACGGTGCGAACGCTTCGGAGCGAAGCAATCGGGGCAGCGCTGCGACTGCGGAGCGACCATTTTCATGTTGGCCGAGCGGCGCGAACGGGTTTTTGCTTGCGATTTACGTTTCTTTGGAACTGCCATTTGAGTCTCCTTGGTATGTTATTTAAATGGGACGCCTCGCCGAAATCCATTTCGTGCGCGGCGACCCGTCATTATATATAAGAACCGAAATATACGGCCTCAATCCGATTTTTTTCCGTTGCCCTTCTTCCTGAGTTTGCCGTCTTCGGCAATCTCAAGTTGGCGAAACGCCGACATGCGAAGGTCTAAGGAGTTCTGCTCAAGCACTTCGAGCGCTTCCGTTCCAATGCGTTCATTATAACGGGCATCGCATTTATCGCTGATATCCGACGGGCATCGCGGGAAAGCCGGCAATTGCAACAGAATTGCCTCGCGAATCAACTCGCCAATATCGACGGAATCACCGGTGTAGAAATTGACGTCGAGGTCAGCCTCGCTCAATTCAATCTCTTCATGGCCGGCGTAGGAACTAGACCACACTGCCTCAGACATCAAGACAAAATCGATCTCGGTGTCGATATCGAATCGCTGCGCGTCCAGGCATCGTCCGCATTTATACTCAAACTGAGCCTTCGCCTCGCCGTTAATATGAACGGTAGAGTCGCTCATCTGCGCGCGAACCTTGGCTTGAAATCCGTCGAAATTTGTCAGACGAAAGTCGTCGGAGATATCGTCGAAAAGCGCCTTAAGCGCTTCCGCGCTGGGGCGAAAATCCTTCTCGACCGGATTCCTCTCCAGATGTTTCAGCTCAATTTGAAACGCAGCCATAGCGGGTCTTGCTTCTAGGGATTCGAAACGAATAATAGCGTCGCTTGCCGGGGCAAAGGCTTGCTATAATATAACTTGCGGCGATCGAAAATTTCGACAGCCGCAGCGAACCGCAATCACTAGCGACACAGATGACAAATGTCAACGATGCCCGCATGATACCCGCGCATCCCGGCGCCGCCCAGTGCGCGCATATCACACTTCTGTGCCCGCTTGGACTATCATCGAAGATACCCAGTGGACTCAAAACGGTTCGAGAGGAGGATTGGTGGGACCGGGTCGAGCTTGGGAGCGACTCACTCGCGCTCAGCTTTTTGCCCTCCCAGCACTGGCATAAGCGTCTTTTTTTTTTTGATATAGATTGCGTTTTCTGGGGCGGATGGATGCTCCAATCCAACACACACACCATTTACCATATCGGGGACTCCGGCTATTACGGCGGATTCGAGGCGGCTTCGCGGGTATTCCCCAGATTGATGTGGCGATACTGCCCATCGGAGCCTATGAACCGCGCTGGTTTGTGCGTTTTAATCATATGAACCCGGCCGAAGCCCTGCAGGTCTTCGACACCCTCGACGCCCGCCATTTCGTGCCGATGCATTGGGGGGCCTTTGATTTGAGCAACAAACCGCTAAACCACGGCGTGGAAGTATTGCGCAACCTTATAAGCGAGCAGAAGCGCGACGCGACGCGACGCGCTTCCACAGCCTCGCCCCGGGCGAAACGATGCGAATGCCCTGAGATTCCAAGGTCGCTCGCCGGGTCGCGCCTCTATACTGGTGGCTTTTTGAGCGACTTGGAATGGATAGGCATCCGACCTATGTTCCTGCAGGAAGACGAACGGTTCTCTTGAATGTCTGATGGAGACATCCCTAAAGAGAACCTCTTTTTTAGAAGGCCCTTTGAACCTAGCGAAGACCTGAATCCTATGAACCGACGTGATTTCCTAAAAGCGCTGGCCCTGGCCGGATTAGGTGGACTGCTGCCCAACGCCCTGCTGTCTTCGGAGGCGCAGGCGATGGGTGAGAGCACGAACTTCAGCATCGCCAAGTTCAAATACGCCGCGCAGGGCTGGGACCCGCGGCCCTCGGGGATTCGCCGCCTGCTCTTCGAGGTCGCCAAGCGCACGAGCATCTCGGTGAACACCGACGTGCCCATCATCGACGGGCGAGGCTCGGACCTCTTCGATAACCCATTCTTGTCGCTGGCCGGGGACGCGGCGATCCCGGCGCTCGAGGACAAGGTCGTCGAGAATCTTCGCACCTATCTTCAGGCCGGCGGATTCCTGCTGGTTGACTCGGCAGAGGGCGTCAGCTCCGGCCCATTTATGCAGTCGGCCGAGCGCGAGCTGAAGCGAATCTTGCCGGATAAAAAACTCACCGTGATCCCCAAGGGGCATGTGCTCTATAACTCATTCTACCTCATCGATGAGCCGCTGGGCCGGGTCAAAGTCGCGCCGACCATGCGCGGTATCTTCGACCGCGACCGCCTGATGGTGGTGGTTTGCCCCAACGATCTGATGGGGGCGCTGGCGCGCGATAACTTCGGCAATTGGCAATTCGACGTAAGCCCCGGCGGCGAGCGCCAGCGCGAGATGGCCTTTCGCATGGGCATCAACCTGGTGATGTACGCGCTGACCATCAATTATAAGGCTGATCAGGTCCACGTTCCGTTTATCCTGGAGCGGCGCCAATGGAAGGTGAATTGAGCCGACCAACCGACCGCCAACTCTTATGCTTAATGAGGCGCCTCTCTTATGAGCGCGCTTCTTTCGACGCCTCGTCACTTATGCGGCTGACACGATGATTACTTTCGGGGATTTTTCCTTCGGGGACTATAACGCAGGGGACCTGCTGTGGCTGGGCGATTGGAGCCCCGCCTGGATCACGATGCTGGTGGTGCTCGGGACGGTCATCTTCGCGATCAGCGCCTATGATTTGCGCAACCTGCGGGCGCTGCGCCGCTGGACCCTGGTGGGGCTGCGCGTGGCGGTCTACGCCCTGGCGGTGCTGCTGCTCCTTGAACCGGCGATCGACCTCAAGCATATCTCGAAGGTGAAGAACGACGTGGTCGTCATGGTCGACACCAGCAAGTCGATGGGCTTGCGCGCCGAGGCCGACAGCGAAGGCACACGCTACCAGCGCGCGACCGAGGCGCTCGACGGTCTAAAGCCGCTGATTGAGCGCGGAAAAGAAGATCATAACTTCCATTATTTTAGCGTCGGCGACGGCCTGCGCCCGTCCTCATTGACGGCGCTTCAGGCGGCTACGCCGAGCGCCGACGCGACCGAAATCGGCCTATCCTTTGACGCGCTCACCGACCATATCGACCCGCAGAACCTGGGCGGCATGATCCTCATCTCCGATGGCATCGACACCGGCGCGCTCGGGCGGCGCATCCAGCGCGGCGAGGAGCTCGACCAGGCGACGCTCGAGACCCTTAAGAATCTCGACGCCCCGCTCAACACGCTCGCCGCCGCCTCGGCCGAATCACTGCGCGACCTGGCCATCACCCGCGTTCATCACGACGACTTCGCCTATATTCACAACAAGGTGAGCATCGACGTCGACCTGCAAATTATCGGCCTGAACACCCCGACCGTGCAGGTAGAGCTGCGCCGCGAAGGCCAACTCCTGCAAACCCGCCAGCTTCAGATCTCACCGGATACCACCGAATACCGCGTGAGCTTCGAGCTGGTTCCGGAGCATATGGGAAAAGAGATCTACACGGTCGCCGCGCCGGAATACCCGGGCGAGGTTCTCACCGAGAACAATATCAGCCACTTTTTGCTCAATGTAATCCGCGACAAGATTCGCGTGCTCCAGGTGGTCGGCCAGCCAAGCTGGGACGAGCGCTTTATGCGCCGCCTGCTCAAAAACAACCCGAATTATGACCTCATCAGCTTCTTTATCCTGCGCACCGACTCAAGCGTCCAACTGGTGCCCAATAATGAGATGAGCCTGATCCCCTTCCCCACCCGCGAACTCTTCGAGGACGAGCTGGGGAGCTTCGATATGGTCATCTTCCAGAACTTCAACTTCGGCCCCTACCAGATGCGTCGCTATCTGCCGCGCATCGCCGAATTCGTGCGCGAAGGTGGCGGCTTTGTCATGATCGGCGGGGAGCTGTCGTTTGCGGCCGGCGGCTATTCCAATACGCCCATCGAGGAGATCCTGCCGGTCTTCTTACCCCCGATGAGCAACGTCAGCGGCGCGGTCAACTTCGACGAATTCCAACCCGAACTGACCCGCGCGGGGCTCTACCACCCCATCACCCAGCTCGCCTTTGACCCGGCGTCGAACCTCAAGATCTGGAGTCAATTGCCCGGGATGCGCGGCAGCAATATCGTCACCGGCGCCAAGCCGGGCGCCACGGTGCTCGCGACCCACCCGACCCTGCGCGCGGGCGGCGAGCCGATGCCGGTTATCACGGTCTCCGAGGTCGGCAAGGGCCGCAGCATGGCGATCACCTCGGACTCCACCTGGCGCTGGGCCTTCGAGCAAGTCGACCGCGGCGGCGTCGGCCGCGAGTACCAGGTCTTCTGGAATAGCGCGATCCGCTGGCTCATCCAGGACCCGGAGCTCAAACTCATCCGCGTCGAAGTCCCCGAGAATATCTACCCGCCCGGCAGCGAGGTCGACGTGCTCGTGCATCTGGCGAAGTCCGACTACACACCGGCGGTCGGCGTCGAGGGCACACTTCAGCTGCTGCACCGCGACCTCGTCGACCCGTCCCACAAAGCCATCGAGGGTCATCAAGGCGCGCGCCCAACCGCCCGACAACTCAAGGTCCCCGATAAGAAGACGATTCAGACCATCCCCTTCACCACCAACGCGCGCGGCGAAGCCATCCTGAAGCTGCCGGTCCCCAAAACCGGCGTCTATGAGTTGATCGCCGAGGCCCCAGGGGCGGCCGGGAAACTCGTCGATCGCGAGAGCTTTTTGGCCCTCCAGAATATCAATGAGTTCCGTGAGATCATCCCGCGCGACCCGCTGCTGTCGGACCTCGCCAGCGCGAGCGGCGGCTACCACGCAGCCCTGCCCAAATTCAGCCCGGACTCGGTCAAGCTCAAGCCGCCGCGTTTCGTAAAGGTCAACCACCGCCGGGTCATTCAGCTCTGGGACCATTTCGCGATCTTCTTTCTCATCCTCGGCCTGCTGGCCGCCGAGTGGTCTTTGCGCCGACGCTGGGGACGCCTATAGAGATTACGCTCTGCACGCCCATCAAACTGAGGGAGAAACTTATCGGGGGAAATCAGGTCTAAGTTGAGACATTCCGATCTCTGCGATACAGTCCGCGTAGGAAGATCCGTGAAACATCGCCTCGCTGAGATTTTAGCCAACCGAGCCAATCAAAACTCGAGTCGAGCTTATTCGCGGCCCATCGAATCCTATTTGGCTTCGACGCTCAGACTTTGACGCGACGCGCCCTCAAGCGCCTCAAATCATTGGAGTTGCGATTCATCTGCAGCTCCAGCATCTGAGCCATTACCGATTCGCCCGCACCGATGGTGTGCAGTAATTCCTATCCTCCGAGTTGATCGCATGGGAGATATCCCCGCGCAGATAAAAATCGTGTGCCCCGGCTGTAACACGCAGTTTCGGCTCAAGCCCAAAAAAGGACGGCTGCCCAAGGAGGCCATCCCATGTCCGCGGTGTGGCGAGGAGATTCCCGTTGTCGAGGCAAATCTGAGCCACGACGACGAGTCGACACAGGACAGGAGTGCGAGTGGAGCTTTCGGCGCCTCCCCGGCGCCCGAGAGCAATATCATTCACTCGAACCCGTCGGAGACGCCGGTCTCGGGCACCGACGCGGCGCGCCCGCGCCGAGCGACCGCCACCGGCGCGCCGCGACTCTCGCACCGTAGCACCCCGCTCGACGAGGACGACTTCGCGCACCTCGACATCATGCCAGGCCTCACCGACAGCAGCCCCCGCTCGACCTATCTGGGCATGGGCGCCGGCCTGATGGCGATCGACGCCTCAAGAAAGAAGAAGACCAGCAAATTTACCGACGAGCACACCAAGGTCGTCGACGGCTCGCTGGTCGACCAGGTCCTGAAGGCCGACGATGGAGCACAGAGCGACGCCTCCGGATTTAAGCAAGAGTCGACCACCAAGCCGAATACCAAGCCGCTGCCCGAAGAGTTTCGTGTTTCGTCCGACGCGGGTCTGGCCGAAACCTCCGAGCAAAACGCCCTCGACCGCGCCACCCTCAAAGAACGGCTGGCGCCGACCCATAAAAACCGATCCGCCAAAAAGACGCTAGACCTCTCCGATGAGGCCTTGCTGGCCTCGCAAAACGAGACCAAGCCGCCCTTCGACCTGGACCCGGACCCGACCTCAGAAGTGCCGAAGCAGATGGTCCTTGGCCGCATCAAAATTAAGCAAAAGTTGCAGCAGAAGTTGAAGAAAGACACCTCGCCGGACGCGGGCGAGGCATTGGTCCCGGAGCAGACCAAGCCCTCGCTGGCGACGCTGCTGAAGAAGGCGCGCGAACGAAAAATCGATCTTCCCTCGCCGTCGGAGGCCTCGAGCGACCGCATCAGCGCGCTCCCCAAACGCTCAGCCAAACCGCGCAACTCGGCCGATCTGGCCCGCCGCAAGTCGGCCGCGGCCCTGGACCGCGCCCTGAACTCCCTGGCGGACGAAACCGCGCGGGCGCTCGATGGAAAGAAGCGAACCGGCACCACCAAGATGTACTCGGTCGCCTCCGCGCCCGACCAGGACGCGCTGGCCTACGACACCGGCGACTCCAGCATGATCGACCTGCTTCGCCGCCGGGTCGCCGAGAACCAGCAACCCGGCGCGGCCAGCGAGCGCCGAGGCAGCGGCTATATCCGGCTGCCGACCGCCGAGATCCAGGATGTCTTGGGCCAGGGAACTTACCGGCTGCGCGTCGAAGAGATCATTTATGAGCCCATCGACAAGGCCGGCTTGACCGAGCTGGTCAAGCGCGGCGTGCTGATGGGCGCCGCCGAGATCGCCCAATCCGACGGCGATTGGATGCCGATCGGGGAGCACCCGGTGCTGGCCGATCTGCGCCAGAAGATGGCCGCCGAGGCCCACGAGATGCTCTCCACCCTCGCGCGTGCACCGCTGCCCCGGGCATCGCAATCCGGCGCCGCGCCGCTACCCAAACCGGCGTCGTCGGGCCGCCTATTTGAGCGCTTTGACGGCGCCGACGACTTCGCTGACCTCAAGGACTCCACCGAAATCGCCGCGATTCCGTCGCTGAGCCAAAGCCTGACGGACTCACTGAGCGGTGACTCGGATTTTGAAACGGTCAACAGCGGCCTCTTCGCCGACGTGGATGCCCTGCGACACGCAGAACCCCGCAAGAAAGTCGTCACCGAGAAGTTATACTCTGCGAGCGATATCTCGCTTGACGAGCCGGCCTCCGACACCGCCGCCCAGGCCGATTCTGCGCCGCTGCCGCTGGCGGAGAGCCCCGACGCCGCTGCCGAAGTTAACACCACAGAAAGCAACGATGCGGGCGATGCCGCCACGCAAATCACGCAAGCCGACAGCACGCACACCGAATCCCCGTCGACCGTCGACCTCGCCGAAAGCAGCGAGCCGGCTCCGTCACTCCCCGAAGGCTTCGCGGATTCGGCCCCGGCCCTCCAGCCGGAGGAACCGGCCGAAGAAGAAGAAGACGGCCTCGATTACTTCGAGGACGCCCCCATCCCGTCCGGCGCAGGCGGCAAAAAAGCAGGCATTATCGTCGGGCTTCTGATCATGGCCGCCGTCGTCGGCCTGGCTATTAGCCCGTTTGGACAACCCTATATCCAGAAGGCAAAAGACGCTTTGGCCTCAAAGGGTGCATCCGATAGCAAGCCGGTCGTGGGCGATAATGGAGACGCGCCTAAGGACGAGTCCCAGGCGGCGTCGGGGGCCGTTGCGCCGGCGGTCGACGCAGCGCGCGCCGAGGTTGAGAGCGCAGCCGACGTCGAGCTGGACACCCCACAATCGCAGGATGAGCTCGCCGCAGAGCTTATCGCTGATGGCGATCATGCTGGCGCCGCCGACATCATGCGATTTCTCTGGCAAGAGCGCGGCGAGGACGCTGACTTCGCCAAACGCTACGTGACCGTGCTCGTCGACGCGCAGCGATTCTCGGCCGCCGGCGAAGTCGCGATCGCCGCGATGCTGACCGCCAACGCAAACGGCGATGAGGAGGCCGCCCGAGAATTCGAAACCCTTTTCAAGCAGTCCATCGAGAAGAACCCCGAATTGGGCGCCTATAAAACGGTCGACATCAGCGCAGAAGCAGGCGTTGACGCCGCGACGTTGGCGCTTCACGGCAAGAAGAATAACCGCCTGGCCATCCACCTGTCGACAGGGCAGAAGCCAGCCTTCGTCTTCGAACCCGCGCAGGCTCAATTCGAGCGCGACTGGCGCATGGCCATCGCCTCCTGGCGACTTTGCCAGATGATGGTTTGCAACTTTGAGGTCCCCCGCGCACGCCCTGCCCGAATCGAGCGCGCTGCGTTCCAAAAACTCGTGGGCGAAGCCCCGGGCGAGCACGCCGATAAGCTGGGCGCGCTGAACTGGGTCAAAGAAGACGACGGCGAATACCTCTACGGCGCGCTAATCGACGCGCTCGACGCACCGGCTCGCTTCCCCATCGAGCGCATCAGCCTCTGGCGCCCGTGGCTGGCACCGGGGAGCGCAGACGACCTTGAGATGCCGCTCGCCGAGGGCCTCGCCTCGCTCAAGAGCCTCGAGGACGACTTCTATACGCCCCTGCTCGCCCAGGCCAACGATGTCACGCTGGCGCGCCTGGCCGCGCAACTTTCGTCGGTGTTGCTCGTCGATTATCTGACAAATAATTGGGACCGATTTAGCCCGACCGCCGCCGGCTGGGGCAACCAACTCGGGCTTCGCGACGGTGTCCTGGTTTCGACGGCGAATATGGGCGCATTTCAGCCCCGCTCGTCGACCCGCATCAAAGGACGCTTCGATTGGACCAGCCGCTTTAGCAAGGCGACAGTGGCTTCGCTGCGGCTTATCGACCGAGAACTCGCCGCCGAGCGCCTCTTCCCCGCACCCAACGCCGGCGAGCGAGTGCGCGTCGATCTCTTCTGGAGCCAGCGCGCGCTGGCGCTTGAGCGCATCAACTCACTGGTCGCCGCGCGCGGCGAAAAGGAGGTCCTCCGCTTTGAGTGATCCTTGCGTTCAGCCATGCACGCGCGTATGGCCTGCACAGCAAGTGAGCAGTCTCAACGAAGGCTCGCGCGCTTAACCCGAACAATTCGAGCATTTTTAACCTATAAAAAGATGACCTACAGACGGACTTCAGGCCTATGACGAAGCTTTATTACGGTTGCGATGAATTAGATCGCGGCTGGGATCATTATTTTAAGCGCTGCAACGCGCTTCAGTTGGACCTCGAGACGCTTGACGCGCTCCCCAAAACCGCCACGCTTAACCGCTGGCGGGTTGAGTCGCCCAAGGGTTTCAGCTTTACGCTATGCGCAGATAGCAAATTCGTGAACGCCCTGACGCGCTTAAGCGCCCGCGGCGCCACCGAATTGGACGCCGCCGCCCGTGAGGCTTGGCAGGCAAATGTTGACCGCGCCCACGCCCTGGCCGCCCGCGCAATTCTGATCCGCACGCCTGCGAATTTCCGGCCCGGACAGATCTCGCGCGACCTGCTCGAGAAGGTGGTCAACGAATTGGCCGCCCCGATTAAGCCCCTGGTTATCTGGGAGAGCGACGGCCTGTGGCAGCTTCGCGACACCCTCGAATTCGCGAACTCCATCGGCCTTGTATACGCGCATGACCCGTTCATCGCGTATCGCGAAGAGATCCCCCACACCAGCGGCGACGCCGCGTGGGTGCTCACCGAGCGCGCGGGCCTTCGGCGCAAACTCGACCAATTCGACATGGAGACCATGATCGACTGGGCCGACAACTATCAGCGCGTCTTCTGCTTTATGCGCGGACGGTTCAAATGGGAACATGCCCGTGAATTGAAGGTCGCGCTCGAATACGACGCGCTCTGAGATTAGCTCGCACCGATACGCATCGAAAAAGCCCCGCCGGCATCGCGCCGGCGGGGCTTTTTCTATGCACTGATGGGGAAGGCTGCGGGCTATTCGATCTCGGGCGTCACCTCATCGACCTTCTCGTCGCTGCTCTTATCGCCCTCGTGACTCATGTCGTCTTCGACCGGGCCACCGCCGATGGCGTCTTTTTTGAGCTCATCGGACATCTTATCGAGAACCTTCGAGGACTCCTTAAAGAATTTCTCGACATCCTTCTCCTGCGATGCAAGCGGTTTGCTGGCGTCGATCTTATCCACGCGCTCCTGCAACTTTTTGACGTCCTTCTCTAGCTTGGGGAAATGCGCCTGTTGGAGGGAGGAGAAGATCTGGCTGGTCGCGGTTGCGGCCTCGTGGAATTGCTTGGAGCGATGCTCGCTCTTGGCGTCGCCGCTGATATCCGAGGCGATCTTGGAGAGCCGCTCCTGCTCGGACTTAAGGTCCTTTAGCGCGGACTTGTCCATCTCGTGCGTAGCCTCCTTGTCCGAGCTCTCGTCACCGGCCGGGCCGCCCCCCATAGGCTGTGCGTTCACGTCCTCGATCACGGAGCCAATCGCCTCATCGAGCTTGGTCAGGCCGTTGCTGGCATAGCCGTCGACATTATCGTCGGGCTTCTCAGACTTCGTCCATTCCTTGAAGTCTTTGGCCAACTCCTCGCTGCTACGCATCTCGTCGCTCTTTGACTCATCCTTGCTGCCCATCTCGGCGCTCTTGGAATCATCGACCGCCTTGTCGGTGGCCGATTCGGTGGAGTCATCGATCTTCTCAGCTTGCTTGTCGTAGCTGCCCTCGGCCATCGCGTCGCCGCCCTGGGCGAGCACGGCGGAACCGAGGCCCATTGAGAGAAGCAGCGCGAGAATGGTGCGAATATTTATATACTGCATGATACTCTCCTTGTGTTTTTCTGGGTGTGTTCGCGGGTGCTTAGTCCACGCTTTAGGGAACGCGGCGCCCAGGGTGAAGGCGACCTTCTCGCCTTCACCCACGCTCGGGCTCCCCAAAATTGTTCATTTACTCGGGTTGTTCCGCGGTGGATTCGGCGAAGGCATTGAGGACCTGGGCCCCGTTGTCGAAGAACGACTTAATCGCCGACTCTTGCTCATCGAGATCCTGGGTCGGGGAAAGCTCATCCAAAGCCCCGTGGAGTTGCTCCAGCGGTTCACTGGCCTCCTCCGTATCGGCCTGATTTTGAATCCCATCCACCAGGGCCACGAAGTCCTTGGCGACCTGATAGAAGACCCCGGGGTATTCGGCCGACTGTGAGTTCTTCAACTCTTCGACCGACGCCTCCAGGCGGGTACGCTCGGACACGAGCGCCTGCGCACTCTCATCGGGCGGGCCACCACCGACCTGGCTGCCCTCGTCGAGCGCCGCGGCGCCAAACAGCGTGGCAACCTCCCCGGCGGCCTCGCTCAAGCGCGCCGTGCCATCGTCGAGGGCGGCGGCGTCGAGGCTCGGGTGATCCTGCTCGGTCCACGCGTTGAGGTTTGCCAGCGACGTGTCATCGCCCGTCGACTCGGCCTCGTCGAACCCGGCTGGGAGATCGGCCTGCGCCAACTCATCGGAGTCCTGCGCCGGGTCGGTGATCGCCTCCTCGCCGAGCTCCGGCGATGGTTCGTTTTCTGCTATTTCGTTTGTATTATAACCTTCGCTAACCTGCTCCCCCTGGGCGGTATAGCTATCATCTGTGTTATCGGTTAGCGCTGCACCGACCCACCAGATGACTAAGGCCGCTACGATGATTCCTACAATCGCCCAAACCCAACCTGCGCCTCGACGACTTTCCTCATATCTCTCGACCACAACTCCTCCTTGGCACGCACAAAAGAACGAATATGAAACTCGCTCACAAAGAATACGCTTTGCCCAACTGCTCGGCAGCGCATTTCCCCCCGCGCCTCACTGCCAACATAGACACCAAAGAGAATTGCCAAATATAATTTTTGCGTCTTCACCCCGTTCTCGCACTATATCCTATTGAGATGAGCGCACTCTTGTGTTTGAATGCCCAAATAGAATAGGCTCGCTATTCTGGAATGATATGCGTCCCATTATCTATATAGATTTGATGGATACAGGACGCACAAAGATAATAGGCCTCTGCTTTTTCAACCCTTGATAAGAAAATAGATCTATGAGCCACCAAATTAGTTTCAAAGACAATATCGCCTCCCTGGAAACCGCCCTTGCCACGGCACGCGCCGAATTGGCCGAGCTTGAGAAGCGTAGTCAGAACTACGATCTTAAGACCCAGGAGACCCGCGAAGCCCTTGAAAACCTGCGCTGCGCGCTGCGCGGCGAAGTCCCCGAAACCAAGTCCCGCCAGGCGTCGGGTTCGCTGACTTCATTGGAAGTTAACCCCGAGAGTGGGCGTCCGGCGCTCGGCGCGAACAAATTGAGAGCATTTGTCTTAAGCTGGGCAAGGGCAATCAAGCATTTCGCACCGTCGACGTTCTCAACGTTCTGCGCGAGATCGAAAATGAACTATCTCAAGGCATGAAAAGCTACACATATGCTGTAATGAGCACACTAATGGACGAAGAGATCGTCACCAAAGTGGGCCGTGGCAAATGGCAGCTAACGCGTTGAGTTGGCGCCTGGCCAATACTCCCTTTTGATCGAAATAGGGTGAGTAAGCCCCCAGAATTTTCCATCCTTATATTGACGCTAACGGGTCGAAATTCATCTTTCGACGCCTCAGATCCACAGGCATTTTTTATGAACAATCAGAACGACACGAACCTTGAAGCGGTTCTCAAAAGCATCGAAGAGAAACTCCAAACCCTCGAAGATAACCGCAGCGAATTGCAGAATCAGATCCGGGTCAAACGCGCGCAGATCGACGGCATGACCCAAGCCATCAAGCTGCTCCATGAGATGGACGCCAATTAACACGACCTAGCGTGTTCGCGACTCGCCATCGGCGCCTTTTTCGCGGCGCCCTTGCCGAATTAATCGCGCCTCAAACAACCCCGAAATACGGCATGCCCAAGGGTGTGGTTGTATTTTCGAGGTTGTTTATTTATAGAGAAGCGCCTGGTTTATTATCTGTATTTTGTCCGTTTACCTGAGAACAAAACCTATGGAACTCGCCCAGTTGATCCGCACCAAGCACTCTGAGAAGCCCAGTGCTGCGGAAACCCTCGATATTCTATTTGCCTCCAGTGAGGTTGCACCCTATTCGAAGACCGGCGGCCTCGCCGATGTTGCGGCGAGTCTTCCCAAAGCGCTCAACGCGATGGGACACCGGGTCTCGATCATCACCCCGCTGTACAAGCATCTGGACCCCGAGGCGCTTCATCTTAGCCGGCGCCTGCAGCCCCTGCAGGTCCCGCGGCTGGGCAAATTGCGCAAAAAAGTCGAAGCCACCATCTGGGAAGGCCGCACCGAAGGCGGCGTGCGCATTTTCTTCATCCAGCAGGACGACTTCTTCGGCCAGAACGATAACCTCTACGGTTATGGCGACGGCGACCTGCAGTCGAACCCGGCGCGCTTCGCGTTCTTTAGCCGCGCGATCGTCGAATTCTCGATGCAATATAGCGTCCCGGTCGACGTCATTCATTGCAACGACTGGCATACCGCGCTGGCGCCCATCTTCCGCGAGCATTATTACGCCGAGGAGATGAAGGACACCGCGTGCGTGCTGACCATTCATAACCTGGCATTCCAGGGCCGATTCGACGGCGAAGCGATGCCTGAGACCGGCCTGCCCAAAAAGTATTATGCGGCGTCGGAGATGCGCGTCGACGACGCCATCAACTACCTTAAAGGCGGGATCAAATACGCCTCGCAGGTGACCACCGTCAGCCCGACCTACGCCGAAGAGATTCAGAGCGACGAGGGCGGCTTTGGCCTGGGCGAAGCCCTGCGCGACGCCTCGGCCAAGCTCACCGGAATCCTCAACGGCGCCGACTATTCGGTCTGGTCGCCGTCGGTCGACCACTATATCGACGTCCAATATGATTCGGACGATCTGCACGGCAAGCGCAAGAATAAGGCCGCTCTGCAGGCCCATTTCGGCCTCCCCGACCGCCCCACCCTTCCGCTTCTGGCGATGGTCGGACGGCTCACCGAGCAAAAAGGCCTCGACCTTTTATTGCCGGCGCTTGAGACCTTACTCGACGGTTTCGAGCACGAGAAAGACTCCTTCCAGGTCGTATTCCTGGGCGAAGGCGAGCAAAAATACGCCGACGAGATCACCCGATTGGTCGAGAAATTCCCGCGTCATATCGCCGCACACCTCGGCTATAGCGAGGAGTTGGCCCACAAATTCCAGGCCGCGGCGGACATCCTGCTGATCCCGAGTCGCTTTGAGCCCTGCGGACTCACGCAGCTCTACGCCATGCGCTACGGCACCCTGCCGTTGGTGCACGCCACCGGCGGGCTCAAAGACACCGTCATCGACCCCAAGCGCGACAAGAAGACCGGCGATATTATCGAGGGAAGCACCGGCTTTGCCTTCGAAAAATTCGACGTCGACACGCTTCGCGAGACCATCGCGCGCGCCACCACGCGCTACCGAAACCACCGCCAGTGGCGCCCGGTCATCCAAAACGCCATGGAGCGCGACTTCTCTTGGGGGAACTCGGCCAGCCAATACGTCGACATCTATAAGAAGGCCCTTGGTCGCCCGGTTGAAGTGAAAGCAGCCGAGAAGACCGAAGAAAAGAAGGCCTCCCCGAAGAAGAAATCCGCGGCGAAAAAGACCTCAAAGAAGTCCTCGTCGAAGAAGAGCACAAAGAAGGCGGATTCGAAGGCCACCGCCAAAACCGATAGCGCGAAAAAAGAAACAACGAAGAAGAGCGCGAAGAAATCGGAACCCAAAAGCAGCGCGAAGAAGGACAGCACCAAAAAAGAAGGCGCTAAGAAGAAAGGCGCAACCAGGCGAGTCCCCAAGAAGGACGACGCAAAGAAATAAGCACCTCCCAGCGACCCTGGAAGGTTCTCGTGCCGATGATAGTCACAAGGGAATATAATGACCGATAATGTCAAACGTCTTCAAGAATTGAACGCTCAAGCCGAAATGGGCGGCGGCGAAGCGCGCATCAAGCGCCAACATGACGCCGGAAAATACACCGCGCGCGAGCGCATCGACCTGCTCCTCGACCCGGGGACCTTTGTCGAGCTTGATAAGCTCAAGACCCACCGCTGTGCCGACTTCGGCATGGAGAAAAAGAAGATCCCCGGCGACGGCGTGGTCACCGGTTACGGCAAGGTCGACGGGCGCACCGTCTATGTCTTCTCCCAGGACTTCACGGTCTTCGGCGGTAGCCTCAGCGGCGCGTACGCCGAGAAGATCTGCAAGATCATGGATCTGGCAACCAAGGTCGGCGCTCCGGTCATCGGCCTCAACGACTCCGGCGGCGCGCGCATCCAGGAAGGCGTGCAGAGCCTCGCCGGCTATGCCGACATCTTCCACCAGAACGTGCGCGCCAGCGGCGTGGTCCCGCAGCTGTCGGCCATCCTTGGGCCCTGCGCCGGCGGCGCCGTGTATAGCCCGGCGATCACCGACTTCATCTTCATGGTCCAGGACACCAGCTATATGTTCATCACCGGGCCGGAGGTCGTGAAAACGGTCACCAGCCAGGAAGTGACCAAGCAGGAGTTGGGCGGCGCGCGCATCCATAGCGAGAAGAGCGGCGTGTCGCATTTTGAGTGCGCCACCGAAGACGAATGCATCGCGCGCGTGCGCGAGCTGCTCTCGTTTCTGCCCTCCAATAACGCCGAAGACCCGCCCTTTGTGCCCACCGACGATGACGTCAATCGCCGCGACGCCAAGCTCAACGATATCGTGCCGGCCAACCCGTCGAAGCCCTACGATATGACCGAGATTATCGGAGCGGTGGTCGACGACGGCTATTTCTTCGAAGTTCAAGCCGAATACGCGCGCAATATCGTCATCGGTTTCGCGCGCCTTGGTGGGCATTCGGTGGGCATCGTCGGTAACCAACCCAACGCGCTGGCCGGCTGCCTGGACATCGACGCGAGCCTGAAAGCCGCGCGATTCGTGCGCTTTTGCGACTCCTTCAATATCCCGATCATCACCCTGGTCGACGTCCCCGGCTTCTTGCCCGGCGTGGACCAGGAATACGGCGGCATCATCAAGCACGGCGCGAAGCTTTTGTACGCCTACTCCGAAGCCACCGTCCCGCTCATCACGCTCATCACCCGCAAAGCCTATGGCGGCGCCTATGACGTGATGGCCTCCAAGCATATCGGCGCCGATATCAACCTGGCCTACCCCACCGCCGAAATCGCGGTCATGGGCCCGGCTGGTGCGATCGATATCGTCTTCCGCAACGAGCTGGCAGAAGCCGACGACGCCGTCGCCAAAAAGGACGAGTTGGTCGAGGAATACCGCAAGACCTTCGCCAACCCGTTCAAGGCCGCCGAGCTCGGTTATATCGACGAGATCATCGATCCCATCGACACCCGCCCGCGCCTCATCGGCTCGCTGGAGATGCTGCAGAATAAGCGCATCGATAGCCTGCCCAAAAAGCACGGCAATATCCCGCTCTAAGCGGCCCGGTTAATCCGGCAATAAAGCCCCGCGGAGTTATTTCTCCGCGGGGCTTTTGCGTGTATCTCACGCATGAGCAAGGCGCCTCGCCGACGCGCTTAGATCGGCATAAGAAAAGACCCCGCAGATAACCATATCCGCGGGGCCTTCTCTGTTTTGCTACGCAGCCGATGAGCGCGACCGAAGTTTCGGAGGCGCCCATCGACCCTTTAAATTATCGCTCCGAGATCGGAGTGACGTTGCGCTCGTTCTCGCCGATATAGATCTGGCGCGGACGGTGGATGCGCTGGTCGGCGTCATCGCGCATCTCTTTCCACTGAGCGATCCAGCCCGGAAGACGTCCAAGCACGAACATCACCGTGAACATATTGGTCGGGATGCCCAGGGCGCGATAGATCGTGCCGCTGTAGAAGTCGACGTTCGGGTAGAGGCGACGTTTGACGAAATACTCGTCCTCAAGCGCGACCTTCTCAAGCTCTTTGGCCAGGTCAAGCGCCGGGTCTTCCACGCCGAGGTCGGCGAAAAGCTCGTCAGCCGACTTCTTGAGGATGCGCGCGCGCGGATCGAAGTTCTTGTACACGCGGTGACCGAAGCCCATCAGCTTCACGTCGGAGGACTTGTCTTTGACCAGCTCGATATGATCCTCGAGCGAGCGTCCTTCGGCGCGAATATTCTCAAGCATCTCGATAACTTTCTGGTTGGCGCCACCATGCAGCGGGCCGCTCAGAGCGCCGATCGCCCCCGAGATCGAGGCGTAAAGGCTCGCCTGCGCGCTACCGATCATACGCGCGGTCGAGGTCGAGCAGTTTTGCTCGTGGTCGGCGTGCAGGATGAAGAGGCTATCGAGCGAAGCCTCAAGCACGTCGCTGACTTTATACTCATCCGAGGTGCCAAAGGTCATATGCGCGAAGTCACCGGCGAAGCTCGCGCCCTTGCTCGGCTTGAGATATTCCTTGCCGGTCTGCTTGCGATAGGAATACGCGGCAAGCGCCTTGGATTTGGCCAGGAGACGAATAATATCGGTCTCTTCGTCGGCAGGCTCATAATAGTCACCAAGCGTGGCGACCAGGGTCTGCATCACGGTCATCGGATGCGCGTTCTTCGGAAGGTTGTCCAGCACAGCGACGATCCCTTCGGGAAGCTCAGCGTGCTCGGCGAGTTTGGCGTTGAAGCCGTCGAGCTCCGCCTGGTTGGGCAGCTTGCCCCAGATCATCAGGTACATCACCTCTTCGAAGCTGACGCCCTCGGCGAGCTGCTCAAGAGGATAGCCGCGATAGCGAAGAATGCCCTTCTCGCCGTCGATAAAGGTGATCTCACTTTTGCACGAACCAGTGCTGCCATAGCCCGGGTCATAGCTGATCGCGCCGGTCATCCCGCGCAATTTCCGCATATCGACGCCGACTTCTCCTTCGCTTCCCTCGAATACGCCGAATTCGCACTCTTGACCATTAAGAACTAATTTCGCGTCCGTCATTGAAATCTCCTCTTCAACAGTATGTTTATTACCGTGGAACTGTTCGCACCGCGCATATAAAACGGTGAATTAGATATATAAACCACCGACCGGGTGGTTTTTTTAAAGTCTCACAGCGAGCGAAACCTACCAAAAATATGCGGATTTGGGAAGTGATGAATGACGATTCATTCCGTCACATTCCGGCTCCACTCGCCGTCCTCTATGATACCCTTTCCGGGCAATTCCTAGCGCCCTTGGCGCGAATTATCGCCTGTTTTTGGGCTTGTCCTCAGTACGATTTGGATCGTCGGGCGCACAGGGAACCTTCACGAGCGCAAATTTAATATTTTCATTATAAGTGATGCAGGCTTTTCCCTTTAGATGCGCCGGAAGCGCGCGCGGGAAACTACCACGATAACTCGAATATTCCATGATGGCGTAGAAAGTCTCGTCCCCATTTTCCTTAAGGAAATGGTCGAAATCCTTGTCCTTGCTCATCGGCAGCACTTCGTTCTGGGTATAGAAGGTCTCGCCGCGCCAATTCAGGCGGAAGGCAATCGCGGGCTCCTCGCAGAAGCGCTTAAATCGGTGCGCGCCGGGCGGGCCGTCGATGCGCGTGCATTGCGCATAATACGCGTCCCACAGGCCCTTCTGGCTCCAAGAGCCGCTGATGGCGGGCATGTAGATATCGATACAGAAGACCGTAAAAACAAAGGCCGCCGCCATCACCGCGCTTAGGCCGGCGCGGCGTATCACGCGATTCCTCACCAGGAATAAGACCATACCGACTAACGACACGGCACCGGCGCCAAAGATCCAGCGGCTAAAGCCCGGGTCCAGGTCGACCAGCCACACGCGGTCATATTTGTAGGTGAAGAGGTTTTTGAGCAACTGCGGGTCACCGACCAGGTCCCAGGTCAACATGCCGAGCACGCCGATACCGGCAAAATACAGCGGCCAGGGGTGCGGCAATTCGCGGTCCAGGGCGTCGTCAATCGCCAGCGCGATAAGCATCGCCAGCGGCGGCACGACCGGGAAGATATAGTGATGGAATTTGGTGCTCGACAGCGTGAAGAGCATAAAGCCCAGCGCCGCCCAGATCAGCAGCATCAGGGTCGCGCGCCCACGGTCATCGTCCATCTTTAGACCGCGGCCCGAGAACAGATAGCCGAAGGTCGCCGGCAAAAAGGCAAACCAGGGGAAGAGCCCATATCCCAGCCACCGCACGAAATGCTCGAAGCTGCCGGTGTCGATCTGGTGGACGCCGCCGGAGAGGCGTTTGAAGTGGTCATGGACAAAGAAGCGCGTCCAAAACCCCTTGGTATGACGAATCAACATCGCCGCGTACCAGGGGAAACAAACCGCGATAAAGATCGGAACGCCGATATGCAAATCGACCTGTTTAAGCATCTTCCATTCGCGCGTAATGAGCAGATAGAAGAAGAATATCGCGCCCGGAAGCATAAAGCCGAGCAGCCCCTTGGCCATCGTGGCCAGCGCCACAAAGGTATAAAAACCAATAAGATAGATGCGACGCCGCTCAACAATCGGGCGCGAAAACGTCAGGTATAGGGCGAGGGAGAACATACTCAGGTATTGAGCGGCCTGGGTTGGCCCCCAGACAAACCAACCCTCCAACGACTTCGCTGCGTTATCGCCACTGACCAGCGCGATCACCAGCACCACCAGCAGCGGCACCCACACCACGGCCAGCGCGGCCAGCGCCAGGCGGCTGCGGGTTTTACGGGACTTCTCGGTATTCGCCCTGCCCTTCCACAGACCGGTCAAAAGCAGCAGCGTGCCCAGCCCAAGAATGACGCCCCCAAAGATAATCCCCTGGGTTTGCGGCGAAGTGAACGCCTCCATAAAGGGATTGGTCGAACCGCGCCAACTGGAAAGCCCGACCAGGACCAGAATCACCTGCGGGATACAGACCAGGGCGACCCACCCGAAGGTCAGCGAATAGGAGAATTTATCGGCCGGCAAGTCACGGTCTTTGCCGAAGACGGCCATCATAAAGAAGCAGATACCGACGGTCATCAACCCCACGAAGGGCATATCGGTCTGCGCCTGGCGGCTGAGCATCGACCAGAACGGACTTGTCCCCAGAATACCCGCCATCAGGAATCCGACGCGGCGGCGGAACACGCTCGCCCCCATCGAATAGACAAGAAGCACGCCCATCAACGCGATCAACGCGACCCCCAGGCGCACGCCCCAGGCCGAAAACCCGAAGACCTGCATGCCGATGGACATCATCCACATCAGCAAAATCGGTTTGGAAAAGAAATAGGATCCTTCGGCGCTGCCGGTGGAGTTCTTCCAATGACTGCCCCACCAGGTGCTGATCCAGTCGTTTCGCTCCAAAATCGAACGCGCGACTTCGCCGTAGTGCACCTCCCATGGGTCCCAGAGGCCAAAACTCCCCAAAAAGAGGAGAAAGAGCAGGCCAAAGACCGTGACCACGATGGCGCGGTCACGCCACCAGGCTTTGGTGTCGTCTTCGAACCAACGCAATGAACTGAGCGAGAACCGCGCAGGCTCCTCAGTCGCGGCAGCATTGTTGGCGGATTCGACCGCGTCGGACGTGGCCTGCGGCTCAACCGTCTCAGCGGCGTCTTGGGTATTTTTAGAACTCATACTTACGTCTTATATACAGATATGTAGAAGGTAGCGCGTCGCGCGCGACAAAGACGCCCGCGACGCGCAAAATTACCGGCGCCTGTTATTAGCATTAGTCGAACCTACAATTCCACCGCCAGCGCTGATTTACCGCGAAACACTTTGACCCGCCGCCTTTGGCAACCTTGACGCATAATCGCGCGCGGTCCTATAAGTATTCGCGGCGCTCTGGCGCCGGATTGACGCCCTATTTTCCATTGAGGAGATTTGTCTGTGTCCGACCCAAAAGAAATCTTGGAGCGACGCCTCGATAAAGTCGCAGAAACGCAGGACACTTACGGCCTTCATTTTTTCTGTCAAATTGGCAGTAATATCGACGCGCGTGGGCTCACCACGCTGCAGGTCGCAGGCTCGGGTGGCACGCTCCTAAGTTGGCGCAACGAGGATGAGAACGAACTCTTCAGCGTCCAACTCTCCAAGGAAGATCACCTCAACTTATTTCGACTCCTTCGCACCTACCCGTTCTGGGACGCGTCGCCCTCGCGCCGCGGCCCAGAAGAAGGCGACACCAATATCCATCTTCGCTTCGCCGACCACGCCGCGGGCACTCACGGCGCGCTGCAGTTCTGGGACTCCGACATGGATGAGTTCCCGGTGCTCGCACGCCTGATGAAGCCGCTTATCAAGCTGATGCGCGTGATCTCCGACGATGACCTCTCCCACCTTTCGCTGAAGTCGCTGGCGACCTGAGCCGGACACCTCATGCCCTCCTTTCGCATCCTATGCTTCGCGGCCACGCTGGGCGTTATTTGTTGGGGCTGCGACGCCCCAGCCCAACCGCCCGAACCCACCATCGACGTCGATAAAAAGGTCGAAAAGCTCAACAACGAGGTCGCCAAGACCCGCGCCGAGGCACAGAAGCGTCGCGACCAGGCCAGCATTCTCGCTGGCGCCGATGAGGACGAAGGACCCGCGCCCAAGGGCGACGAGGGCACGGAAAACGGCGACTAAATCACCCCGACTTGCTCGCCAATTCGACCGCCTCCAGAACGCGATTCACCAGAATAACCCCCTTAAAAAACACCACCTCGGCCGGAACTTTCGCGAGCTTTCCGCGCCCGGTCTTGAGGCGCTCACTAACCACCAACACAAGCGGAACCTTCTTCGACTTGGCCAACAAGTCGATGCGCCGCTCCAGATAATCAAGTCGCCAGAACCCGACGACCTCAAGCAGCACCTCGCGTCCGTCGGGATGGGTGAGCCGGTAGTCGGGGATGATGACCTGGTTGTCGCCCAGCTCGACGATACTGCCCTGGCGCGCCAACTTCCACTCGGTGTCGGCTTCGGCGAAGCGATCTTCGAAATAGCGCTCCTCTTCGGCCACCCATTGGCCGGTGACGCGGCGGTCGGAGACGAGGCCGTCGGTGTGGCTAAGAAGGAATCGATAGGGTGTGCTCCCCTTGGACTTCCCTCCGCCCTTCCAATCAAGCTCGGCGCATAATTCCCAGCGGTCGAGGACCAGGAGCGCCGGCAAAAACACCGCCATCTGCAGCCCGTACTTCCGACTCTTCGAAAATAAGCTCGCCGGACCATCAATCTCAAGGCGGTAGCCGCCCTTCTTTCGCTCGAAGCGGTGCATCAAGCGGTGGAACTTGAGCATCTGAAAGAGGTAGCGAAGCTGGTTGGAGTCGAGGTCCCCGAACTCCACGACCAGGCGCGTCGCCTTATAGAGCACGGCCTGAGCGAGCGCGAGATTATAGCGGTGGAGGAGCGCCTGGGGGTCGATGGTCTTAAAGGAGGTCAGGCGCTGGCGCGCCTCGAGGTCGGCGTAGAGGCCGTGCTCGACTTCGTCGGGCGCAACTTTCAGGGTTGCGCCCGCCTGCGCCAAGACCTTTTGGCGAACCGACTCAGAGGTCACCGGGCCAAGCTCAGCGCTCGCCTCAAAGACATGGCGGCGAATCTCGTCGGGGTCGATGGAGGACACCGTCTCGAACTCCGAGCGGTCCAGCAGGAGTTTGGCCAGGCCGCGCCAGATCACAAAATCCGTGCCGTGGCCGACCAGGTCCGCCAGCGACTCCTCGAGCGCTCCCCGCGTGTTCTGCTCGGCGTCGCCCAGGTGACGCTCGAAGATCGAGACCAACTCCTCGGCCCGCTGCAGCGCTTCGCTCGCGCCGACATCGAGATACTCAGGCTCCACGAACGCAACCTTCGACTTCTTGCCCTCGACCGTCTTCTTGCTCACCTTCACACATAACAAATCACTCGTAAGCATCGTGCTTCCTCCGGCGCTCGCTGACATAGGTTTCGACCGAGTTCTCGGTGATCAACTCGTAGAGCAACGCGCGCTTTCCCTCGTGGCGCCGAAGGATTCGACCCAGCCGCTGCACATGCTCGCGCACCGAGCCGGAGCCCGACAAGATCACCGCCACCGCCGCCTTTGGCACGTCGACGCCCTCGTTGAGCACCTTGCTCGTGACGATCACCCGGTATTTCCCCTCATTAAATCGCTTCAGGATCTCCTTTCGCTCTTTAATCGGCGTCTGATGGGTAATCGAGGGGACCAACGCGCGCTCGCTGATCTCGTAGACGCTGTCGTTATCGTTGGTGAAAACCAGCACCCGCTCGTGATGATGGCGCTCGAGCAGCTCGTAGAGCATCTGCATCTTCGCCTCGTGGACGAGCGCCAGTTGCTTTTGGAGCCGGTACGCCTTGAACGCACGCCGACCCTCTTCGGACTTATTGGTCGCCGCCAAAAACGACGGCCACCCGTGGCGACTCGACATGCGAATGCCTCGGGCCTCAACGAAATCGCGATACTCCTTTCGCGCTGTGGTATAGCGCTCGAAGTCACCTTCGGTCATCGCCACCGGCACGCTCTTGATCTCGTAATCGGCCAGAATATCGCCCGACAATTCCTTGATCGACTTCTGAAAGACCACCGGCCCGACCAGGCGGTCCAGCACCACCTCCTTGCCGTCGGCGCGCTCGGGGGTGGCCGTCAAACCCAGCCGAAACGGCGCGATCGCGCACTCCGCCCCCTGCCGATACACCTCGCCCGGCAAATGATGCACCTCGTCGAAGACGAGCAAACCGAAGCGCCCGCCCAGCCGCTCCATATGTATCGCGGCAGAGTCGTAGGTGGTCACGGTGAGATCCTCGATCTCGTGATACCCACCGCCCAGCAGGCCGACCGGGCAGCCGAAATTCTTAGCCAACACCCCCGACCACTGATTCATCAGATCGAGCGTCGGCACCAGCACAAGCGCGCTTCGCCCCACCTCCTCGATGGCCATCTGGGCGACATAGGTCTTGCCCGAGCCCGTCGGCAGCACGACCACGCCGCGCTTATTTCCCTCAACCCACGCGTCAAACGCACCCTGCTGATGCTCATGCGGCTCGAAGCGATCAGCCATCTCAAGCGCGACCTCGCGGTAGGTGCGCGCCTCGTCATAGATCGTAAAACCCTCGCGCAGCATCGCCGCGACCACCAGGCGGTACTCAATGGCCGGCGCCCGGAATCGATCGACTCGGTCATCCCAGACCAGGTGCTTTCGCAAGGGATGGCCGGCAGGATAGACCTCGGGCGACACATCGTCGCGCGCCAAACCGTCGACCACCAGCGTCCCCGCCTCGAAGCGAAGGGTCAGCGATTTCGACGCGTCGGCGTCTGCGGAGCCGTCGAGTTTTAGAACCAGTTGTTCGCTCATTCGTTGCGCCTGCGCTCAATTAGAAGTTCGCTCAAGCTTTGCATCTCTCCACCCACATACTACAAACTCGGCGTATCTGTTGAGTGACCCTTCACGCCCACATCCGATTTTATGCAATTACCCGTAGATGAAATCCGCGCGGTCTTCCTCGACGCGCTGTCCGGACCCGCCCCGATCATCGTGACCGCCCCGACCGGATCGGGCAAATCGACGCGGCTGCCGCTGTGGATGGCCGACGCCTGTGATTCCGACGACAAACCCGTCCTGGTCGTCGAGCCTCGCCGCGTGGCCTGCCGGTCCCTGGCCGGATGGCTCAGTGAGCAGCGCGGCGAAAAGGTTGGGCACTCGATCGGGTATCGTGTGCGCTTTGATGACCGGACGAGCAACCAAACAAAGGTCATCTTCGCCACCACCGGCGTCGCCCTTCGCATGCTCGCCGCCCAACAAAATGCGAAAGAGTCGCTCTTTGCCGGGGTGCTCATCGACGAGTTTCACGAGCGCAGTTGGCAGGTCGATCTGATCGCCGCGATCTTATTGGCTCGGGCCAAAACTAAGCGCGACGACTGCCCCCTTGTCATCACGTCCGCGACCCTCGACGTCGAAGACCTCAGCGCGCAGCTCGCCGCCCACGGGCTCAAGACGCATCATCTAGAGGCGCTGGGCCGAAGCTTTCCCGTCGATATCAGCTATATCGACGCGCCGGCGGCTCCCGCGGCTCCATCGGCCCAGGGCCTTGAGCGCCGGGTCGCCGACGCGGTACGCCAGGCCGCGCAGCTCGACTCGAAGGCGAATCATCCGGATGACGAAGGCGGCGATATCCTCGTATTCTTGCCCGGCAAGGGCGAGATAAATGGGTGCATGCAGGCACTCTCGAAGGTGGCCAGCCAGCATAATCTGGAGCCGGTCGCCGTCCACGGCGGCCTGCCCCCCGACAAAATGAAGTCCGCGCTCGCCCAATCCAAGAACAAACGCCGCGTCTACCTGTCGACCAACGTCGCCGAGACCTCGGTCACGCTCCCCGGCGTCACCACCGTCATCGACAGCGGGCTGGCGCGCATGCGCATCCATCGCGGCGGGCGCTCGGCTTTAGCGATGGTGCCGATCGCCGAAGACTCGATGGACCAGCGCGCGGGGCGCGCCGGACGTGTGCGCCCGGGGCGCTGCGTGCGCCTGTGGAGCCAGCGCTTTCGGCCCTCGACCACGACCGCACCAGAAGTTGAGCGCATCGAACTCGACGACGTACTTCTGCACGCGGGAGTCTGCGGTCTCGACGGCGACGCCTTTGATGACGCGCCCTGGGTGACCGAACCGCCCGAGTTCGCGGTCGCCGAGGCTCGCCGGCGTCTGATCGCCGCAGATGCGCTCGACGACCAAGCTCGGATGACCGACAAGGGCCGGCAATTGGCCGAGCTCCCGGTCGACGGCCACGCCGCGCGGATGCTCATTAGCGCCGATGACACCATGGCCGGCATTGCCTGCGATCTCGTCGCGCTCTTGCAGCTCAACCGCGGCCTCCTGGGACAGACGAATTCGCGCGACGTCCACCACGAGCGCGCCGCGCTGCTGACTGGCGTCGACAATGAGGTTTATGCCGAGATCGCCATGCTTCGCGCGGGCGACCCGCAGCGCCACGGCCTGCACGCATCCGCCCTTCGCGAGGCGCGCCAGGTCGCGACCAGCCTGCGCGAGTGGGTCGGCGCGCCTATCCTTAAGCCAACTCAAGATACCCTCGACTTCCCACCAACCGCCGACTTCGCGCGTTATTTGCTCGAGCGCATCCCCGAGACCGCGTGTGTGCTGCGCGAGCGCGCGCTCAAAAAACGCGCCACCAAGAAGACGCCGCCCGGACAATCCGAGCCGTGGTCAAACGGTGAGCTGGAGTTGAGCGTGTGGCCCTACGATCCGCCGCGCCCGGCCGAGGCGGCGGTGGATCAAAAGCCGACGGACTACCCGGTCGCCGGTCTTGTCCTCGACCACTTCTGGCTGGGCGATACCGGCATCGGCGTGCGCGGCACCGGCCGTATGCTCCTGCCCTGCAGCTACGCGGCGCTCGCCGACGCGGGGCTGGGCGACGAAGCTGTCGGCAAGGCTGAGATGATGCGAAAACACGGCGCCCCCCATATCGTCGCCCTCGTCGAGCGCAACCTCGCCGGCGTCACCATCTCGGCGCGCGAAGAAGCCCTGCGCGGTCCCAAACTGTTCAAAGTCGTCGCCGACTTTATCCTCGCCGGGCGCACCTTCCCCGGCGGGCTATTTAAGGGCGCGGACGACAAGGTCCGCGAGGACCTTCACCTCTGGAGCCTCCTGGCCGATTGGCCCGAACCCGAGCGCTATTGGAAGTGCGAGCCCGCGCCCATATCCCCCCACGACTTCCTCCTGTCAAAGCTCCAAACCCTCGGTCTTCAATCCGCCCAAGAACTCGCCTTGCTCGAGACCGACGACCTGCGCCCCGACCTCGTCGACCTTTTGGGCATCACCGCCTACGACCTCGAGCGCTTCGCCGACGACTTCCCCCGCCATTGGGAACATATGGGCCACGCCTACATCTGCACCGTCCAGGCCGCCTCGCGTAAAGTTGTGCTTGAACCGGCCAACAAGAAGGCGAAGAAAGGCAAGGACCCCAACCCGGCGCATCTCCCCCGGTTTCGCAGCTTTTCCGTCTACCACCGCAAAGCAAGTCGTATCGTGAAGTTACGCTAACGAGTGCGCACGAACACCGCATTGCCCGCTGCGACTAACGTGGTCAGACACCCGAGCACGCATCACCTGTGCCATGATGTCTCACTCTGGCCAGTGAGATGCACAGAGGTAGAGGGCGAAGGCGAACTCGTGACTCGTGCAACCCTCTCCAGCGCGCCAATTTGTCTCACTTGGGCGCGGTGAGTACCCCAAAAGTATGCGCCGAAGTCGTGCTCGCGGCCCGTGCAATCCCCTCCAGCGTGCCAACTTGTCTCACTCGGGCGCGGTGAGTGCCCCAGAGGTGTGCGCCGAAGGCGATCGCGTGTACATCGACATACCTACAAGCGGGCCGAGGGGTTTTACTCGCTGGTATCTCACCCTCATCTTCGCCTATTGACCCACTCAATCATGCGCTGCTAGTCCAATACCCATTGAACTAATAGATATTAACCAGCTTGAGAGGAGCCCAGAAGATGAGACAAGTCGGCCTAAACACCAGGGCGAACGCCCTTCGCCCGAGTCTGGTCATAACCCTCGCGACGCTCACCCTTTTGGCATGCGTCCCAGAGGCCGTGGCGGCAGACACCTGGAGTTCGCCGCACCCCGGCATGCGCAAGCTCTATCGCACCGCGTCGGGGCCCAACCGCATTCACGCGCTCGAGGTCGACCTGTGCAAAGCCGGCGTGGGCGTGCGGACCACCAAGTCGAATGAGCGTCAGCGCACGCCGTCTTCTTTCGGCAGCCTGGTCGGGGCCGAGGCGGTAATAAACGGCGACTTCTTCAACTATTCGGGCTATTCGACCAGCGGGTTGGCGATCGGTGAGGGGCAGCATTGGTCGGGCAGCAGCGACGGCGCGGCGAATACCTATGTCGCGTTTGGCAAGAACCGGGTCGAGTTCTCGGGGTCGAACGAATCCCGCGGCGCCGAGAGTTGGATGCGCTCGGTGACTTCGGGCCTGGGCGTGCTGGTCGAAGACGGTCAATCCATCACCACCAACCCCAGTCGCCCGTCCCATTGCTCCCAGCGCCACCCCCGTACGGCGATGGGGATCTCGGCCGACAAACGCACCCTCTATATGGCGGTGGTCGACGGACGGAGCACCTCGAGCCGCGGCATGACCTGCGTGGAGTTGGCCAATGTGATGAAGGGGCTCGGCGCGCATAGCGCGGTGAACCTCGACGGCGGCGGCTCAAGCGCGATGTGGGTGCGCGGCAGCGGCGTCGTCAACAACCCCTCCGATGGCTCCCAGCGGGTGGTGGCCAATCACCTGGCGGTGTTCGCAAAAGGCGCCGGTGAGCCGAACGCCTGCGACCGATCCTACGAAGAAGCGGCCCTGCAAAGCGCGGCGCGCGGGGCGAGCACGACGACGGATGTCGATGGGGACGGCATCGCTGACGCCTGCTCGCTCGGGCCCAACGGGCTCGAATGCTACCTGGCCGCCGGCGGCTTCACGACGCGTGTTCAGGGCCCCAATATGCCCCTAAACCAGGGCTGGAATAACCCCAAAAACTACGCCTCCATTCGCTACGGGGACCTCAACGGCGACGGAAAGGCCGACGTCTGCGCGCGCTATAACGCCGGGGTGCGCTGCTACCTATCCGACGGCAGCAGCTTCGGGTCGCGCTTTGACGGCCCCGAGCTCTCCGATGACTCCGGTTGGGGAGGCTCGGCGAGTTATTATTCGACGCTGGCGATGGCCGATATCAATGGCGATGGGAAGGATGACCTCTGCGCCCGCGGGGCGGCCGGTCTGTATTGCTATTATAGCACCGGCAGCGGCTTCTCGGGGCGAAGCACGGTGCTGAGCGAGCTATCTAACGGTGAGGGCTTTCGAGCCCCTGAATATTACGGAACCATTCGCTTTGGCGACGTGAACGGAGACGGCAAGGCCGACGTCTGCGCGCGCACCAAAGACGGCATGCGCTGTTGGCTATCGGATGGGCAGAACTTCAGCACCGAGATCTCCGGCCCCGGCTGGAGCGACGCCGGTGGCTGGCATAAGCTCCCCTATTGGCCGACGATTCGCCTCAAAGATGTTGACGGAGACGGCAAGGCCGACCTGTGCGCGCGCGGCGGGAGCGGGTTTCGCTGCCACCTGTCGCGCGGCACAAGCTTCGGTCCGGCGCTCGGCAGCGACCTGTGGCCGAACGCATCGGGCTGGGATGACCACGATAATTTCTCGACCATTCGCATGGCCGATATCGACGGCGACGGGCAATTGGATGTGTGCGCCCGCGCAAACGCGAAGATCGTATGTCATCGATTTGAGGGCGACGGCTTTGGCCCGACGATCAGCGGCCCGCCCTGGTCGAACGACGGCGATTGGAACCGAATCAAATATTATTCGACGATCCGCGTCGCCGATGTAGATGGTGACGGCAAAGCCGACCTATGCGCCCGAGGCTATAGCCGCTTTAGTTGCGCGACTGCGCCCTTCGATGGCAGCGACACCGACCTGCAAGGCCCGCCCTGGAGCGAGGGTGAAGGCTGGGGTGAGCCGGCCCTCTATTCGACCATTCAAGTGGTCGACCCGCCCCCGCGCGAGGAGGAAGAAGAGCCAGAGCCCGGCGAAGACGCCGGCTTCCCCGGTGACGCAGGCGACTCACCGGATGCGGGAGCTCCCGCAGATGCGGGCGGGCCCGATGACACCCAGAGCGTCGATTCCGACGCAGACGCGCCGGGGAATCCCGCGGATGCGATTTCCGGCCAGGACGTCGGCTCTGATATCGGCGCTGACCCCGACGCCCAGGACGACACAATTGACCGACCGAAGACCGCCTCGACCTCGGGCTGTGCCTGCAATCAAAGCGACGCGGCGCCCGGCGAAGCCGGCTTGCTGGCGCTGCTGGCCGCTGCAGTGCTGTGGCGCCGGCGCAGATGATGTTTTGGGGCGCCCGCACGGGCGGCAATCGCATCTTTGGCCCAGGCTTATTAGCGGGTTGCATCGCCGGTTACTTCCCGGCTTTACCCTCCCGCGATCGCTATGCTAACAGTGGAATCCAGCAGCCCATTTTTTCGCGTTCTCACCTTTTATCGCACGTAAGCCGAAGGTGCTGAGGACCCGAAATACACAACGCCAAACCCAATGGAATCGGATAAAAACATGACCAGGAATATTGAGGAAAACACGGCCCCAGATGCCGCTACCAAGACGGTTCTGGCCAAGACATCAGCGCCCGCATCAAAGTCGAGCGCCCCGACCGATGCGCCCTATGGCGGGCTGACCAAGCAGGAATTGGTCGAGTTCTTTCGCCAGATGTACACCTCGCGAAAGCTCGACGACGCCGAGGTCAACCTCAAGCGCTTGCAGAAGATCTATTTCCAGATTTCGGGTGCGGGCCATGAGGCTGCGCTGGTCGGCGCGGCGCGCGCGCTGCGCCCGGCCTACGACTGGTTCTACCCCTATTATCGCGACCGCGCGCTGGTGCTTGCCCTTGGCATGACGCCGGTCGAGGTCCTGGCCGAAGCGGTCGGCTCTAGCGAAGACCCGAACTCGGGTGGCCGCCAGATGCCGGCGCATTGGGGTCATAAGGACCTCAACATCGTCAGCCAATCCTCGTGCACGGGCACCCAGCATCTGCAGGCCACCGGTGCCGCCGAAGTCGGGCGCATCATGCAGGAGATCGCCGAGCTCAAAGGCCAAACCGACCGCTATGAGACCGATGAAGTGGTCTACGTGTCGATCGGCGATGGCGCCTCGAGTGAGGGTGAGTTCTGGGAGGCCGTGGGTACCGCCGCGACCTTCAAATTGCCGGTCATCTTTATGGTCGAGGACAACGGCTACGCCATCAGCGTGCCGAGCAGTGAGCAGGTCCACGGCGGCTCGATCTCGCACGCCGTCAAAGGCTTTAAGAACCTCTACATCACCGAATATGACGGCTGCGACCCGGTGGTCAGCTATATCGAGGCGCAAAAGGCGGTCGATTACGCCCGCGCGGGCCACGGCCCCGCCCTGCTCCACGCGCATGTAGTACGCCCCTATAGCCACTCGATGTCCGACGACGAGTCGATGTACCGCCCCGAAGAGGAGCGCGACGCCGACGCGGAGCGCGACCCGATCACGACCTACCCGAAATTCCTCATCAAAGAGGGTATCCTTACCGAGGAAGAGGTCGAGGCGATCAAGGCCGAGGTCGAGGCCACCGTCGAGGCCGCGGTCGACACCGCGCTTGAGCTGCCGACGCCCCACCCCGACACCGCGCTGGACTATATCTTCAGCCCGGACGTCGACCCGACCAGCGACGACTTCTCCACCGAGCCGCAGTGGGATGAGGAAGGCGGCGAGAAGACCGTCGTCGACCTGTTGAACCACACGATGCGCACCGAGATGCGGCGCAACCCGGGCATCGTGATCTTCGGCGAAGACGTCGCTGACTTCACGAAGACCGAATACGAAGGCCAGGTCAAAGGCAAAGGCGGCGTGTTCAAGGTCACGCACCGCCTGCAGGAGGAGTTCGGCTATCGCCGCGTCTTCAACAGCCCCTTGGCCGAGGCCAATATCATCGGGCGCGCCATCGGCATGGCGACGCGCGGGCTTAAGCCGGTCGTCGAGATTCAATTCTTCGACTATATCTGGCCCGCCTATATGCAGCTTAAGAACGAGCTGTCGAATATGCGCTGGCGCTCAAATAACAACTTCAAGGCACCGGTGGTCGTGCGCGTGCCGATCGGAGGCTACCTCAAGGGCGGCGCGCCCTATCATAGCCAGTCGGGCGCGGTGCTCTTCACGCATATTCCGGGCCTTCGGGTGGTGATGCCGTCGAACGCCGCGGACGCCGCGGGCCTATTGCGCACCGCGATCCGCTGCGACGACCCGGTCATGTTCCTGGAGCACAAGCATCTGTATCGCCAGACCTATAATAAGTCGCTGAACCCGGGCGACGATTATATGATCCCGTTCGGCAAAGCGAAGATCGTGCGCCCCGGCGCCGACCTTACGGTCATCACCTATGGCGCCACGGTTGAGCGCACGCTGCGCGCGGTCAAGAAGCTCGGCAACGTCGACGCCGAGGTCATCGACCTTCGCAGCCTGCAGCCCTACGACTTCGACGCGATCGCCAAGTCGGTCAAGAAGACCAATAAGGCGCTGATCGTCTATGAAGACGGCCAGAGCTGGGGCTACGGCACCGAGATCGCCACGCGTATCGGCGACGAGCTCTTCGAGTACCTGGACGGCCCGGTGCGCCGGGTGGCCGCGCTCGACAGCTTCGTGGCGTATCACCCCGATTTGGAGGACCGCATCTTGCCCCAGATCGACGATATCGCCGAAGCGGTTGAGTGGCTGCATAATTATTGATGCTTGGCGGGGGCGGCGCTTCGGCGCTGCCCTCCACAGAGCATAAAAAACGCCCGGTGGCATTGAGCCACCGGGCGTTTTCTTTTGTCTGCCAACCTGGACAATCCGCGCGGTCTCAGGCCTCGATATCGATCTTTAACGCCAGGTCAAAGTCCTTCTGGGTGAGCCCGCCGGCGTCGTGCGTGGTCAGCGCCAGAGACACGATATTATAGACATTTCGAATCTCCGGGTGGTGATCCATCTCCTCGGCATAGACCGCGATGCGCGTGATGAAATCGATCGCCTCCATAAAGTCGTCGAACTCGAGCTCGCGCCGAATCGAATCGTCGACGACCTCCCAGCCGTCGAGGGTCAACAATGCTTCATCAATCTCTTCTACAGATAATAAATCGGCCGCCATCGTATCCTCCTGTTCAAAGAATCCATCAATTTATAATCAATCGAATAATGATGCGCGCCCCGACGCGCGCGGGTGCTCAAATCGAAAGAAGCGCCTTAAACTAAGATCTAAGCGCGTCTAACTCAGCCTCAATAGCTTCGGCGTCGCTGCGTAAAAGCCCGCCACGCTCGCGGTATCCGTAGCGATTAAATAGCTCCGACATGCAGCGAAGCAAGCGCGCGGCGTGGGCATCTCGGCCCTGCTGAACGGCGTGATGAACGATATTCTCGACAAATGACAGCCAGATCTCGCGGTGCAGCATATGGTATAATTTGGTCGGCACGACCGCGTTGACCAGCGAGTCGAACCCAACCTGGTCGCCGTTCAAATACGCATAAACCGAGGTATTCGCGTGGCAGAACGCGCTGACACGGTTGATACCAAGCTCGTCGGCGTCCTGGCGGGCGCGGCTAAACTCGACCGCGGCGACCTGCAGCCGCCCTTGAACCGCGGCGAGGAGCCCGTTGAGGCTGCGTGCGATGGTACGGTCCTCGTCGGTACCATGCTCGTCGACGCCGCGAAGGGTCTCTTCGAGGACCTGCTCTGCCTGTTCGAAATCGCCCAGCCACATCGCCGAGATCGCCAGATAATTACGCAGGTCAAACAACGCCCAATTGCTGCCCAGGGCCTCTTTAATACGACGCGATTCGCGCAGCAGGCGCTGGGCGCCGCGGATATCGCAGCGATTCAGCAGGACGATGGCCTTATTGAGCATCACGTGGGAGACCGCGATCTGGTCGTTGATGCGCTCAAAAAGCTCAATCGCCCTGTCGCAATGCTCCTCGGCCACGCTGAACTCGCCGCGATACAGGCACGCGATGGCCAGGCTATTGTGGGTCGCGCCGATATTAAATGGCGCGCCGAGGGCCTGGTGAATCGTGAGGCTCTGCTCCAACAATTGCTGGGCGGCCGGGTAGTTTGCCTGCTCCAGCTCGAGCTGCCCGAGGTGACGATAGGCCTCGGCGACGCCGTGGCGGTCGCCCACCGAGCGCTTGATCTCCATCCCCTCGCGCAGCACCTGCTCGGCGCGTTGCATCCGGTCGGGCGCGTTCATCGCCGGGTCCATCAAGGAGCTGCCCAGGGCGAGCAGCACATTGCTGAGGCTTCGGCGGTCAGCGCTGTCGTCGAGCTGGTCACGCGCGCGCACCAGATACCCGTAGCGCGCGCCCAGCTTACCCTGGCGCTGGGCGACTTCGGCCAGATGCAGCAGCACCCGCCCGGCGGTCTCACCCGGCGGCAAATGCGGCAGCATCTGCTCCAGGTGGTCGCGCACCTTGGCGCCTTCGCGCGCGTCACCACGCATCAAATAGACCCGCGACAGCCCCACCAGGGCCTTGGAGACGCCGGCGACGTCTTTGTAATTCTGGCTGACCTTAAGCGCGCGACGATAGCAATGAAGCGCCTCGTTATTTCGGCGCTGCAAGAAGAGTAGATGAGCGAAGCCGCGCAAGGCTTCGGCGTGCTCCGGGCGCATCGAGGGCTCCGAGCCATCCTCGCCCAGCACCCGACGATAATGCTCCTCGGCCAGCCCAAACTCGCCGAAATGGCGCGCCAACTCGGCCAGCGCAAGGTGGGTTTGCACCCATTTGTCGCTGCGGTCGCCCTGGCCTTCCAATTCGTAGATCAACTCGCGGAATCGCTCGCGCGCCCCGCGGGTATCGAAGCGGGCCTTGGCGCGCGACGCGGCCTCAAAGAGCGTGTCGCGATAGGCCTCCATTTGCCCGGCCTGGCGCCAATGCTCGGCAATCTCGACCAGCGCAGGCTCCAGCGCCTTCTCCTGATAAAACTCGATCTTGTGGCGCGCAGCGTCTTCGTGCAGGCGTCGATTCGACCAACGGTCCGACAACGCGCCCAGGAGCGCCTCGCGCAGCAAGCTGCTGTCAAATTCGACGCAGACCAGATTGCGGTGCATCGCCTGGTGAATGATGCCCTCGTCGATGAGCGAGTCGAGCGCGGCGTCGAGGTCTTCGACATCCACATCACCGGTCGCGGCGAGGACGTTGACCAATAGATCAATCGGCGTGCGCATGCCGAGCACGGCCATCCACTCGAGCAAGGCCCGCAGGTCGGCGCTGCCGGAATAGCCGGTGACGGCCTGCTCCAGGCGAAGATACATCAAGTCCATGAGATCGGGCGGCAGGTTGATCTCGCGCGGCGAGCCCAGCTTGAGCGCCCACCGCCGGCCGCTGAGCACGAGCTTATCCTCGCTGCGCAGGTAGCGAATGATCTGAATCGCGTGCAGCGGCACCCCCTGGCTAAGCCAGGCGATGCGCTCTTTGAGGCGCGGCTGCAGGGGTAAAATCGCGTCCAGTAGACGCGCCAGTTCACCACCGCGCAGGCGCTTGAGCCGAATCCGACTAAAGCCCACGCCGATATTGGCGTTAATGGTGCGAAGGCTGTGCTCCAGGTCCGAGTTCACGCTGCGCTCCTCGGGGCGCAGGCTGAGCATCACCACCAGGGGCACCGACTGGGTGCGCAGCGTGACGGCGAGGTACTCCAAAAACGAGATCGTCGCGCTGTCGGCATAGTGGACGTCTTCAAGCGCAAGCAAAAACGGGCGCCGCTCAGCGAGCATCAACAGGACGCGCTCAAGGCGGGCGAAGAGCGCGCCGGCCTCGCTATCGGAGGTCGGCGACTGTGAGGCGTCGAGGGCTTTGGGGCGAACGAAGTCGATGATGAAATCGATCTCCGGCGCGGTGAGACCGCCCAATGAGCGCAGGTCCTGGCCGATCACCTGCTCGACCCGTGAACGCTCGCTATGAGACACGCCCCAGGACGCGGCGAGAGCCTCGCGAAGCGCCTCCATGGGGAGTGCGCGGCGGCGGAAATGCCCCAGGCAACTCTCGAAGCCAAGCGTCTTCGTCTGGGCCAAAAAGGTGCGGACCACCCGGGATTTACCGATCCCACTTTCGCCCTCGATTAAGATAATCTGCCCGCTGCGCCCGCTGATACTATCGCGGGCAATCTCCATGCATTGCGACAGGACCATATCGCGGCCGACCAGCTCGATTTGATAGCGCGGTCGTGCCGCGGCGCCGGCCTCTGCGGGCACCGCGACCGTCGGGGAGGAGACCTGCTGGACGACCGGCGTGGGCTGGTGATTTTGCGCGTGCAAAGACGCCGGCAACTCGCCTGGTTTGGCGGGCTTTGGGGTTCGCCGCATCCGTTGGACCGGCGACGGCGCGGGCGTGCGCTGCCCGGTGCGCGCCTGCGCCGACGGGTCCAACGCCTGGTGGCCGGGGTGAGTCATAAGCTCACTGGGCGGCGTCATCACCTGGGTCGCGTCCGCGGACAAAAGCTCCGACGGCACGGCCATCGTCAGCGAAATCTCGGGCGACGTGCCGCCGGCGGGCGCGGGGAAAATCCGCATCTGATGCAGCGCGTTGACAAAGGCCGTCAAAAACTCACTGGCGTCCTGATAGCGCCGCTCGGGCGCCTTCATGCACGCGCGACGAATGACCTGGCCGAGGGGCGTCTGCTCCAGCGCGGGCGACATCTCGGGGACCGGATCGCGGATCTGTTTGTGGATGACCTCCATGCGATTCTTGCCGGTCACCGGCGGCTTGCCGGTCCAAATTTCATAGATCAGCAGACCCAGGGCGTAGACGTCGGTAGCTGGGGTGATCGGCTCGGCGCAGGCTTGCTCGGGCGCCATATACATCGGCGTGCCGAAGATGCGCCCCGCCCGGGTCAGCGCCTCCTCGCCCTCGTCTTCGTGCTCGGTTTCCATCAGCGTCATCTTGGCCACGCCGAAGTCCAGAACTTTGACGTAATCCTGCTCGCCGAACATCGTGCAGATGAAGATATTCTCGGGCTTGAGATCCCGGTGGACCAGGCCGCGGCGGTGCGCCTCGGTCAGGCTCTTGAGCACCTGGATAAAGATATGAGCTGCGCGCGGCGCCGGAATCGCGCCGCGGGCTTGGATTTGCTCGGAGAGTTCCTCACCGTCGAGGAACTCCAAGACCATAAAGACCAGGCCGTTCTCGGTCTGCCCATAATCATACAGCGTGATCGTGTGCGGATGGCGCAATTGACTGACGTGATAGGCTTCGCGGCGAAAGCGTTCGACGTTGATCGGATCTTCGGCGACGCCGGGGGTCAGAAACTTCAGCGCCACCTCGCGGCCGACGTTCTCCTGAACCGCTTTAAATACCGTCCCAAAGCCACCGGTCCCCAGGTGCTCGAGAATGCGGAAACGTCCTCCGACGAGGTCGCCCGGCTGCGGTAATTGTGGTGTCTCGACGGTCATATTCTTGGCTCTTTCTGCTTGATGAAGCTCGCGGTGATACGGTCGCGAATCGCAAAGCGCTCACGCGCCTATTGGCTGCTTGAGTCGGGGCGCCGCGGGCTGTAAAGAACGCGCGGTTGCAATGATTCGCATACACTGACAGAAAGTAGCATGCGCGCTTGACCGTGTGCAACAAGATGGCCGCAAATTCGGGTTTTCGCAACCTCGTCTGAACCATTGGCCCGGGCAAGTCAACCGGGCTGCATCATTCCTAATTTAGAGACGTTTTTTTAAGGAGAGTTTACGATGGCATCCACAACGACCGGACCTTTGAGCTTTGATCTAAAGGGCACCGACGGCCGCGCGCGGCGCGGGCGCGTCACCGTGCCTCACGGAGTCATTCAAACGCCCGCTTTTATGCCGGTCGGCACCCGCGCCACTGTCAAGGGGCTGATGCCGCGCGACCTCAAGGCCACCGGCAGTGAGATCTGCCTGGCCAACACCTATCATATGGATATCTCGCCGGGCCCCAAAATCGTCAAAAAGATGGGCGGCCTGCACGAGTTTATGGGCTGGGATAAACCGATCCTCACCGACTCGGGCGGCTACCAGGTGTTCAGCCTGCCGAAGACCCAGCTCGACGAAGAAGGCGTGACCTTCCGCTTCGAGAAAAAAGGCGGCAAGAAGGTCAAACTCACCCCCGAGCGCAGCATGCAGATTCAGCAGGATCTCGGCGCCGATATCGCCATGGCCTTCGACGTCTGCGTGCCCTACCCCTGCGATTATAAGAACGCGCAGGACGCGGTGTACCGCACGATTCGCTGGCTGGAGCGCTGCAAAGAGGCGCATACCCGCCCGGACCAGGCGCTCTTTGGAATCGTGCAGGGCTCAAGCTACGCCGATCTTCGCGGCCTTTCGGCCCAGCTCACCATGGGCATCGACCTGCCTGGCTACGCCATCGGCGGCCTAAGCGTGGGTGAGGGCCACAGCATCATGATGGCGATGATCGACTGCACCGAGCCGTCGATGGTTAAGGAGAAGCCGCGCTATCTGATGGGCGTGGGCTACCCCGAGGACATCGTCGAGGCGGTGGCGCGCGGGGTCGACATGTTCGACTGCGTCATCCCGACCCGCTACGCACGAAGCGGCGTCGCGTTTGCGCGCCACGGACGCTTCCGGGTGAGCAACGCGCGCTATAAAACGGACAAATACCCCCTCGACACCAATTGCAGCTGCTATACCTGCAAGAATTTCACGCGCGCCTATCTCAACCACTTGATCAACACCAACGAGATCCTGGGCTCGGCGCTGATGACGCTGCATAATGTCACGTTCTACCAGGATCTCATGCGCACGATTCGCACGGCCATCGAGGAGAAGAATTTCGAGAAATTCCGCGTCTCCTTTTTGCAGGAGTACCTGGCCGAAGATAAAAAAGAGGAGCTCGGCATCGAGGATATCGACGGGCGCTACGACCAGGATGATTTTAGCTGGGACGTTGAGCATTCGGTGATTCGGCCGACCGACGACTGAGACGATCATCGCCTAGACGACTGTTCTACACCGCCCGCGCGTCCGCTTTTTGCGAACCCGCGGGCGGTGTCGCTTGGGATTTATGCTGGTTTTGAATACACTGGCGGCCATCGACGTCTATCACTGCGGTATCAGCAAATACGTTCCAAAGACTCCCATGAGGCATATCGTGAACCACGCATCCGGCTATCTTAAATTATCGCTATTGTTTGCAGCCGCGCTGACCCTTGGCCTGCCCGCGACCAGCGCTTTCGCGCAGTCCAAACCCGTGGCGAGCGCCGAGAAAGAAGCAACGCTCGACCCCACCCAATTCAAGTGGTCAAGCAGCGCTCAAACCATCACCGATGAGCTTCAAACCTCGCTCAAGGGCGAGCATGTGGGTAAATACACCCGCTATCAGCGGTCGGTAAGCATAGCCTCGGAGAATTGGAAGCAGTTCTTCGTCTTCTCAAACGACAAGCTGATCGCCCAGGGTTATACGCGCACCGAGCACCTGGTGAAGCCGCGCATGGGCACGATCTCGGATGTTGTCTCCTACGATAATAACCACAAAGCGGCGCGTTTTCTGAGCGCAAAACTGGGCGAGCCGGCCATCAAAAAGGTTCGCACCAATAAGGAATATTCCGAGGAGATGGGCGACGATAGCCTGCGGGCCACGCGCTCGCTCGACTGGGACCTTCTTGGCGAGCGCTACCGCTGGGAGCTCAAGAACGGCACCGTTCGCTATACCATTCAATATAGTATGGACGGGATTGCCGAGCACCGAATTGTCAATATCAATCCGCGCTATTGGTCCCAATATTTTGATTTCATGACCGACCAGGCATTCCGCGACGCCGGCGTCCAACGTGTTCGCACCTTCCGCGAGCGCGCCCAGAACTGGGTCACGGCGAGCTTTTCGCCCGCCGGCAAGATGCACCTAAAAGAGAATCGAGGCCCAAGCGGCGTCAAGCCCCGCTCGGCCCAACGCACCCAGTGGAGCAGCCCGAATTGCAACGTGCAGGGCAAGTCTTGCACGGTCACCTATTATTTCTACGGCGGCTTGCTCTACCAAACCGATGTCGACTTCTCGCGCAGCGGCAAACTTCCGCGACGCGGACATAATTCGAATGTCGGCGAGGCATTTTATAAGCGCTTTGCCCACGTTGATTCGCATTTAAAACGCTATTGGCGGAATCCCCAGGACACCAAGATCATTACAGATATGGACAACAAGCGCTCGATGCGAAAAGCTGAGAATCTGGTGCGCGACCAGGAGGGTTTCTGGTCGGTCTGGTTCGACGCTCCGAGCGACACGCTGATTCGCCACGTCATCACCGGTAAGACCACGGATTTCACCGACTTTCATGTCGACCATAAGCTGACATATCGCCTCCACAGCGTCGCGCGCGCCCTGGCCGAGCGAGACGAGTGGAACGCAGAAACCGCCAAACTCTCATCGAATTAAAAAGGAAGACCCATGCTCGACGCCCCGAACCCTGACAGCGCCAAACATATCGTCCTCGACACACCGCTTCACGGCCCCTTCGCCGAGAACCTCGAGCGCGCGGTCTTCGGCATGGGTTGCTTCTGGGGTGTCGAGCGGATCTTCTGGCAACTCGACGGCGTCTTCACGACCGCCGCGGGTTACGCCGGCGGGCACACCGAGAAGCCCACCTACCGCGAGGTATGCTCCGGCAGCACCGGACACGCCGAGGTGGTCGCGGTCATCTTCGACCCCGAAGTCATCAGCTATGAGCAGCTATTGCGGGTCTTCTGGGAGAATCATGACCCCACCCAGGGCATGCGCCAGGGGAACGACCGCGGAACCCAGTATCGCTCGACCATCTACGCCTACGGTGAGGCGCAACTCGCCGCGGCCATCGCGTCACGCGACGCCTACCAGGAAGAGCTCGGCAGGGCCGGCTATACCGCCATCACCACCGAGATTATCAACGCCCCTACTTTTTATTATGCCGAAGACTACCACCAGCAATATCTTGCGAAGAACCCGAACGGGTATTGTGGCGTCAAAGGTACTGGTGTGAGCTGCCCGGTCGCCCTCTAAGACCGAAGTCGCAAGAGACCGGGTTGAAGCTTGGGCCCTACTCGATGTCGGAGGCCAGGCGCAGCTCGGTCAGAACCCCCTGGGCGTAGGCGAAAATCGGCGTAAGCAGATGCGCCCGATTATAGACCTCCTCCTCCGACACACTCGCCCTCTCCACCCCATCGTACCCCAGCAGATGAAAGTTCATCCGCCCCTCCTCGGGATACGCAAAGGTGTCTACCCTTTCGAAAGCGCCGGCGTGCTCACTGAGAATCTGGGCCGACTCATTGACACAGGTAATCGCGGCGTGGCGCACCGATAAAAAGCGCTCCCCGCCGATCATGCCGAAGTTTCCGGTTGTATATAAACTCGCCGTCCCATCACGCAACGCCACGACGGTCGCGATAGCCTCGCCGATCGAAAAGTCGACGACGACGCCCCAGATCGTGGGGAATTCCGCGTCTGATTCGAACCCAAGATCCGCGGCGGATTTCGAGAGAATCGTGCGACGAAGCCCCACTCCGGGAGCTTCATTCTGACCGTTTTGGTTCGTTCCTGACATCTAAACTCATTGCGTGATGGGTTGGCTGAGATACATCGGGCTTCGTGATCAGGATTATTTCCCGTCCTCTTCTTCGCGCATCTTCCCGAGACGGTCATAGTGGGTATAGCCGAGGCGGTTGAGCGCGTCGGCCGGCGCCAGCCCGATGTCGACGAGGGTTTTAAGATTATAGGTCCCGACCAGCACGCGTGGGCCATAACCTCGGGTGCTCTCCTCGGTCTGAAACGGTTTGAGCGGGAAGAGGTGCTGATGGGCATGCAGATGCGCGAAATGTGCGACGGCGACGCGCGAGTAACCCGCCTTATTGGGGGCCTCGACGACGTGCGGGGTGGCGAGGAATTGGCCGCCGGTGAGGATCTCGAGCTGTTGGCCGACCTGGGCCACGATGCAGCCGGCAGGCGTCTTGCCCTGGATCTTACGCCCGCGCGGATGCTCGGCCGTCGGGCGGGTGCGCAGGTAAAGTCCCGCGTCCGGGTCGGGCTTGTCGCAGCGATTTCCGTCCGGATCGAGGAAACGACCGCCGGGCAAAATCGTCACGAGGTTAAAGTCCGTATGCTCCTCACCCCAGACGATATCGGTGTCGACCTGATCGGTGGTCAGCGGGATATAGCGAAGCGCTCGGGTAACATGCGGGCCGCCGTCGACTGCGCCCTCCAGGGTATGAGGAGCCAGGCCCAGGGCCAGCGCGGAGCCACGCATCAAATGGGCCGCGACCTGCTGAAGCTGGCGGCTAAGCTCAATATAATGCTCCTTAAATTCAGGGGCACCCTCCGGCCAAATATTTTTCGCGTATAGCTCCGGGTACTCGCGCTGCAACTCCTCGGAGGGCTCCTCTGGCGTCACAAAATAGCACTCCTTAAAGTCGGGCTGTCCGCCGGCCACCACTGCCTTTTCGGTGTTGGGCGGCGTCCAGCCGCGCTGATACCAGATCGACGGCGTCGACATCTTTTGTTTCTCCGACTCGGGCTGAGCGCAGAACTCAAGGTAGGCATCGTAAAAGGACTCCAGTCGGTCCATATCCACGCCGTGGTTGCGGATATAGATCAGCCCGAAGTGGCCAAACCCCTCGCGAATCTGGGCCGCCGCGCGCTCACGCACCTCGCTGCGCGGACTGCTGATATCACCAAGGTCGACAACCGGAATTTCCGTAGTGCTCTGAGACATCGCAGCAACTCCTAAATTTTGGATGATCATAGTTAAGGACGGTCAAAAAAGCCGGCGCCCAACCCAGGATCGACAATCCCATTGGCGCCGCCGACTTTCGCGTCGATTATCCTCACACGCCGCCACTATTCAAGCCCCGCACGAAAACGACCCAAATTAATTGGCAGAACGTAGGCAAATAAGCGCATATATCTGTCGAAATATTACTCCAAAAACGCATAACGCCGCGATTCGAAGCCTGAACGCCCGTGGATTTCTCCACCATCTCCGCGATCAGATGCCCCACAGCCAACCAACAACCTCAACCACATAAATATGAATCTTAAGATTTACCACATCCGATGCGCGTGATACTTTCGCAAAGTATCACACTTAATCGACGGTCTCGTGAATGGGCAATTCGCCTTATTCGTGCTTCGCTATTCGCCCCGGGGTGGGCTTTCGCGAGGAGACGCATTCTTGTCGGTTATTTGGAGGTATTTTTGACGAATAATTAATAATTTCAACGGAGTTTCAGCAATGAAGTGGTCAAGTTTCAGATTATTATTGGTGTGCACCTTAGTGACGGCTGCGGTGGGTTGTACCGAATCCACCGCTGACAAAGTCTCTCCCATCTCGGATGCAGGAGCGGATGCGGCGACAGACGTCCAGGATGAGCCTGACGTCGCGAGTGACGCCGGCGACACCGACGTCGACGCAGATGTTGAGACCGACATCGACGAGGGCGACGTCGAGCAAGACACCGACGCCGATATCGCCCCAAACTGCGTCGAAGACCAATGTGGCGTCTGCGACGACGACCCCACCAACGATTGCGTGCAGGACTGTAACCAAGAGTGGGGAGGCAGCGCCGTCGAGGACGAGTGTGGCTCATGCAACGCCGACCCCGCCGACAATTGCGTACAAGATTGCGCCGGCACCTGGGGTGGAGCCGCGCTGCCCGACAATTGCGGTGTCTGCGACGAAGACCCCGGCAATGATTGCGTCGAGGACTGCGCCGGCACCTGGGGCGGCAGCGCCGTCGAAGACGCCTGTGGCACCTGCGACGCCGACCCAAGCAACGACTGCGATTGCGCCGGCACCCCCGGCGGAAGCGCCGCGGTCGACAATTGCGGCACCTGTGACGCCGACGCGAGCAACGATTGCGTTCAGGACTGCGCGGGCGATTGGGGCGGCAGCGCCACCCTCGACGGCTGCGGCACCTGCGATGCCAACCCCCTGAATGACTGCATCTTTGACTGCAACGGCGTGCCGGCTGGCGCGGCGACGCTGGATAATTGCGGGACCTGTGATAGCGACCCCAGCAATGATTGCGCCCAGGACTGCGCCGGCGACTGGGGCGGCCCGGCAGCGGTTGACCAATGTGGCACCTGCGACACCGACCCCTCCAACGACTGCGCCCAGGACTGCGCGGGCACCTGGGGCGGCGCAGCCGTCGTGGACCAATGTGGAACCTGCGACGCCGACGCGAGCAACGATTGCACCCAGGACTGCAACGGTGATTGGGGCGGCAGCGCCGAGATGGACCTCTGTGGGCGATGCGTTGACGGAAACACCGGCGCGCAGGCATGTCCGACCTTAGAGCTCACCCCGGTCGCAGATGCATCGGTCCGAAAAAGCGACGCGACCTCGAACTACGGCACCTCCCAGGATCTCAGCGTTCACGCGCAATCTCGCGCTTCGGAAGCCAGGACCTACCTTCGCTTTGATCTGTCGGGACTACCCGCCAGCGCGGTTGTTCAGGGAGTGCGTCTCGAAGCGACGGCCTATAAGGGCTACGCTCACGGCGGTGATGGCAACGTCTATACCCACTTCGTCGGCGACGACGCGTGGGGCGAGACAACGGTCACCTGGGATAACGCCCCGACCGCCGAACCTACCCGACTCGGGCATTGGTGGCTGTGGTATAATGCCACCCCGGCGACCCGCCTCGGCGTTAATAATAGCGCGGCGCTCGCCGCGGTCGTCCAGCGCGAGCATGATGGCGACAAAATGGTCAGCCTGCGCCTTCATTCGCCGGGCTACGACACCACCTATCGCTCGCGCGAATATTCGAATACCGCTGAGCGCCCCAAGTTGCGCATCGGCTATTTGAACGCATCGACCACCACGCTTGAGCCCAGCGCGGATGCCTGGACCGAGGCCGGCAGCACCCTCAATAATGGCGGTGATACGAGCCTTGAGGTCATGCCGTCGAACCGAGGCGAACGCAATGTCTACGTGCGCTTCGATCTCAATAGCCTGCCTGCCGGGGCGAAAGTGGTCGAGGCCACGTTCTCCATGACAGCCTACAAGGGCCACGCATATGGGGGGAACGGCAATGTCTACACCCACCTGGTCAGCGATGATAGCTGGACAGAAGGCGCCATCAACGCCATGAACGCGCCGCCCGCGGCCAGCGACTCACTCGGTTTCTGGTGGCTCTGGTACAACTATGAGATCGAAAACAAAGTCGGACGATTCAGCACCGAGGCGCTTCGCGACGCGGTTCAGGGCGAGTTTGACGACGACGGCACCATCTCGTTTCGCCTGCACTCATCGGGCTATAAAACCAGTTATCGCTCGCGCGAATACTCGGTCTCCGGCGAGCGCCCGCAGTTGACCGTGAAATACGTGATTCCCTAAGCGCTTGGGCCTGGCGCGGCGGCGTTTGATCGACTAAGCGCCGCCGCAAAAGATCACAATAGCAGCCCGGGCGATACGTCGCCCGGGCTGATTTTTTTCGGCCTGCCTATGCGCGAACCGGCATCCAAAGCCACCTCACCGCCAGCCGACCGCCCTTGACTCATACCACAGCGTTCCCAGCTTTCTCCCAACCTTGAAGTCGGAATCACCATATTTTCCCCTTCAACCCCGGGAGTATCCCGATGAAGCACCAATCAAAGTCCATGCACGACACCAATCGCCAGGAAGCCCGCGAGCACCAGCATTGGATCGACACCCTTGAAAAGTGGCGGATTGAGCATAAAGAGGCGCTTGCGAAGCTGACAAAGATGCAGGCGGCCCTGATGGAGCACGACGCCGAGATCGACGCGCAGCTTGCCCAGATTCGCCGCCACAATCTTTTTATCGAGCATGAAGAGAAGCGGAACGCCTCAAAGACCAACGGGCAAAGCCACCCCATCGCGCCCAACCCGTACGGCGACCTCGAAGAACATCGCAAGGCGCATCGCGAACTGCGCGAAAAATTGCAGAAATCCGGCGAAACCCATCGCCAAACCCAAAAAACTCTGCGAAAGACCATCGAGACAATGCGGGGCATACGCGCCGACAGCTTTCACGATGTCCTCAAGAGCGACCAGGAACCTGACGACGCCGAAGTTCTCCACCAGGCGGGCATCGAATCCTTCCCTGCCAGCGATCCGCCCTCTTTCAATCGCACGACTTTATAGTGTAGAATCCGCGCGCCATGACAAATACTGAAATATTTAGCACCCAGACAATTCGCCAACGCATCGACGTGCTACTCAACCAAGGAGAGGCGCTGACGGCGTCCGCGCGCGCGGACATCGTCGCGCTGGGCACCGCAGCCACTCCGGAACTCATTAGAATCCTCGAGGACCGTAAGCTCTGGGACGATCAAGCGCCCGGAGAGGGTTTCGCGCCCATTTATGCGGCCGAGATTCTTGGCGAGATCGGTGACCCCGACGCGCTCGACGCGCTCTATGTTGCCTTCCGAAAGGTCGACCGCGACGCGATCCTCGATGACGCGCTCACCGATGCGATCCGCGCGTACGGACAAGCGGCGATCCCGGCAGGGCTTCGCGCCCTCGAGTCCTGGGACGACCCGTTCCTGGCCGACCTCGCCTTTCTATTCTCCGAGCTAAACACCTCGCCGGCGAACCAGGTTGAGGGCGCCGAGCAACTCGGCCTACACGACCCGGAGCTGCACCGAAAGGCCTTGCAGGTTCTGCTAAAATTCTTCATCAAATATCCCGTCCCCGGCGCCGAATTGCTCGCCAATTTCGGCGACCCGGTCGCGGTCGATGCGCTCTCAGTGGCGATGGACCGCTATATCGCATCGGCCAAGGACGACCCGAAATACCGACGTCCAATCTTTGCGCTGGCTGACGCCATCAAACAATTGGGCGGCGCATTACGCGGCGAGCAAAAGGGCGCCATTATGCGCCTCAAAGCCAATCGCTCGGCCTCCGAGGTTGCCCTCGACAAGCTGCATGCCAAAGATTCGGCCGACGACTCTCAGACCGTCAAAAAAGACCGCCACCTTGGTCGAAATGAGCCCTGCTGGTGTGGCAGTGGACGCAAATATAAGCGTTGTCATTTAAATGACGACCTCGCCGAATCCCCTGACGAGGCCTGAGTGAGCGCGACTCCGCGCCCACCCGAACAGGGCTAAGTCACTGAAAAATATAGCATTAGTTCACTTTTCCGCTATACAAAGAACTTCGAGATTGCTACAAATGAAGGGTCACGCCGCGCATGGACTGATTCATGGCGACGGCTTGTCCCCTTCATTTAAGCCGTACGTAGTAGTCATCGATGTATCTCCACTCTCGCTCTACTCGCCAATTTCTAAGCACGCTCTGCGCCGTCAGCGTGCTGCTTTTCTCGGTCGCAGCCAGCAGCGCACCACCGCTTAAAACCCCCTGGATGTGCGAGCAAACCTTCCCGGTCTCGCAATCCCACCATACCGGCAGCCACCTCGGAAAAGGCGCGCAAGCCTGGGACTTCGCCCTGCCGGTCGGCACACCGATCGTGGCGCCGGCCGCCGGCACGGTGCGAATGCTGCGCCAAGACTCGACGGTCTTCGGCTGTGACCCCAAATTTGCCTACGACGCGAATTATATCATCGTCGACTTCGGCGATGGGACCGAAGCGCTCTTCCTTCACCTTCAGGCCAATTCCTCAACGCTCTCGGTGGGCGACAAGGTCGAGGTTGGCGACACCCTCGGAAAGATCGGCATGTCGGGATATACCTGCGGGCCGCACCTGCATTTCCAGGTCCAAGAGACCTGCGACTCCTGGTGGTGCACCTCGGTCCCGGCGACCTTTGCCGAGCACGGCGACCCGGGCGCAGGTGAGGAATTAACCTCCGCGAATTGTACCCAACCGGTCGAATCACCGCTTGACCAATCCCCCATGGATGACCTTCCACTGGACGACTCCAACGCGGCGAGCGCCGTTGCCACGAAGACTCCGACCTCAAAGGCGAATGCGGCCGACAAGACCACCACGCCCACCGGCTCGGCCGACAACGCCGCGGCGGCAATCGGCGGAAATACAGACCTTCAGCCCGCTCCCAAATAACTCCGAGCGCGAATCTACATCGTCGACTGGACGAGCGAGTTTTCCAAAGCCAAGCGGCAACCAACCGCTTGGCTTTTTTGTCTTTGGGCGCCGCTGGGCTGCCGAACCAGGCGCCGGCCTTCGCCGTGAATCGCAGCCCTCGACGCGCGCATGCGCGCTCCAAAGGCGCACAGGAGGCTGGGCTGCGAGCGTCACTAAAATTTGCGGCCGCGGCTGGACTATTCTGTACGTGTGTTCAGATTTGTCGCGACGATGGGTCTGAGCGCTAATTTCTGAGGCCCAAACCCATCCCACAAGACAACGCAGCACTCTCTCTAAATCGACAGTTATTAAATGGATGAGGGGTATGACGAACGAAATCGAAAAGAAAATTATCGAATTGCAGGTCGCTGGCGCCAATGAGCGCGACGTCGGAAAAGGCGGGGCGCGCGTCAGCAAAGAGGTCTTCGAGAAGCTCGGTATTCGCCAGGGCGATATCATCGAGATCCGCGGTGCGCGCAGCACCGCGGCGATTGCGCTGCCGCCCTTCTCTGAAGACGAGACGCTGCCAATCATTCGCCTCGACGGGCTCATCCGGGCGAACGCCGGCGTGAGCATGGGCGACAAGGTCGAGGTGCTGGCCGGGCAGCCCAAACCGGCGCAAAAGGTCGTCGTGGCCCCGGCGCACGAGAATATGCGCCTTCAGGGCAGCGGCGAGGCGCTGATGCGCACCCTGATCGAGCGGCCGTTGAGCGCGGGCGACGTCGTGTCGACCTCGGTCTATCGGCGCGAGCCCGGGATGAGCCAGGGGCAATTCCCCGAAGATGTCTTTCGCCAATTCTTCCAGCAGCGCGCGTTCGGCCTCCAAGAGATCCGCCTGCAGGTCGTGGCGACCAAGCCCAAGGGGATCGTCCAGGTTTCCAAGGACACCGAGATTGAGCTGCGCCCGGAGCGCGTCGCTCCCGAAGAGACGCGCCGCGCGCAGGTGACCTATGACGACCTCGGCGGCCTGGGCGACGCGGTGGCGCAGGTACGCGAGATGATTGAGCTTCCGCTCAAGCAACCCGCGCTATTTCAGCGCCTGGGCATCGATCCGCCCAAGGGGGTGCTTTTGCACGGACCGCCCGGCACCGGTAAAACGCTGCTGGCGCGCGCGGTGGCCAACGAATCCGACGCGGCGTTCTTCCATGTCGCTGGCCCCGAGATTATGGGCAAGCATTATGGCGAGTCTGAGGAGCGGCTGCGCGAGATCTTCGACGAGGCTCAGCGAAACGCTCCGGCGATCGTCTTCTTCGACGAGATCGACTCCATCGCGCCCAAGCGCGAGCAGACGACCGGGGAGACCGAGCGGCGCATCGTCGCCCAATTGCTGACGCTGATGGACGGGTTGGAGGCGCGCGAGAATGTCGTCGTCGTCGCGACCACCAACCGGGTGGACGCGGTCGATGAGGCCCTGCGCCGCCCGGGCCGCTTCGACCGAGAGATTGTCATTGGCGTGCCCGACCAGGAAGGGCGCAACCAGATCCTCAATATTCATACCCGCGGCATGCCGCTTAAGGATGATGTCAAGATCGAGGAACTTTCGCGCAAGACCTATGGTTTTGTCGGCGCCGACCTGGCCGCCCTGGCGCGCGAAGCAGCCATGGAGACGCTGCGCCGAAATCTTCCCGACATCGACCTGAATCGCGAGGAGATTGACCCCAAGGTCTTGGAGAACCTCATCGTCACCCGCGAGGACTTTCTCGACGCGCTCAAACGCGTCCAGCCCTCGGCGCTTCGCGAGATTATGATTCAGGTGCCCGATGTGCGCTGGGCGGATATCGGCGGGCTTGAGGCGGCTAAAACACAACTGCGCGAAGGCGTGGAGTTGCCGCTGCAGCATCCCGAGGCGTTTGAGCGCATGGGGATTCGCCCGGCGCGTGGATTCTTGCTCTACGGCCCGCCGGGCACCGGTAAGACGCTCATCGCCAAGGCGGTGGCGCGTGAGGCCGAGGCTAACTTCCTGTCGATTAAATCGAGCGATCTGTTGTCCAAATGGTACGGCGAGTCGGAGAAGCAAATCGCGCGCCTCTTTGCCCGGGCCCGACAGGTCGCGCCGACTGTCATCTTCATCGATGAGATCGATTCGCTGGCGCCGCAACGCGGCAGCGGGTTGGGAGAACCCGCGGTGACCGAGCGCGTGGTGAACACCTTGCTCGCCGAGATGGACGGGCTGGAGGGGCTTGGCGATATCGTGGTCATCGGCGCGACCAACCGCCCCACTCTGCTCGACCCGGCGCTGCTTCGTCCGGGACGCTTCGACGAAATCGTCTACATCCCGGTGCCCGACGACGAAGGTCGCCTCAAGATCCTTGAGATTCACACCGACGCCATGCCACTGGCCGACGATGTTGACCTGAATTCACTCGTTGAGCGCACACCGCGCTTTACCGGCGCCGACCTGGAGAACCTGGTTCGCCGCGCGGGCCTCAACGCCCTGCGCATGGATCTCACGTCCGCCACCATCCCCATGAGCGCCTTCGAAGACGCGCTCAAGGACTCCTATCCCTCCGTCACCGTCGAGATGGAGAAGGAGTACGAGGAGATGAGCGTCGAGCTAAAGCGCGAGAACCCCTCCGGTCGTGGACGACTCGGATTTAGCACCGGCGACGCGTCGAATTAGTCGCGAACCACCGGACACAAAAACGCCCCGCCACCTCGATTTTATATGAGATGGCGGGGCGTTTTGCGGTGAGGCGCTCAATCTATTTCAAACCAAGCATCTCTTCGACGATGCGATCGGTGACCTCCCCGGTCGGAAGCCCGTCGCTATCGGCGCGGCGGAATATCTCGATCAGCGAGTCATAAATCCCTTCGGTCTTGGCGCGCGCCCAATCGGCGTCTTCGCCGGCCAGGTCGGCGACGACCTGGATGAGCCCACCGGCATTAATGACATAATCGGGGGCGTAGAGAATATTGCGGGCCCGCAACTCCGCGCCATGTCGGTCTTCGGCCAGCTGATTATTGGCCGAGCCCGCCACGATATCGCAGGTCAGCTGGGCGATGCTCGAGTCATTGATCGAGGCTCCGAGCGCGCAGGGTGCAAAGATGTCGGCCTGGGCCGAATAAATGGCCTCCGGCGCAACGATCGCTGCGTGGAATTCGCGCTCACAGCGCTTCAACGCGTCCTGGTTGATATCGGTGACGATGAGTTCGGCGCCCAACTCATGAAGATATTTTGCGAGGTGATAGCCGACGCTTCCGACGCCCTGCACCGCCACCCTAAGCCCGGCGAGGTCGTCGCGGTCATATTTATATTTCACGGCCGCCTGGATGCCGTGAAGCACGCCGCGCGCGGTGACCGGCGAGGGGTCGCCCGAGCTGGCGACGTTGGTCGAGGTGCCCAGGACATGCTCGGTGCGCGTGGCGATAATATCCATATCTGCGACCGTGGTCCCACTATCCTCGGCGGTGATATAGGCGCCGCCGAAGCTGTCGACGAACTCCCCGAACTCCTCCATGATCTCGACGCGCTGGGCGTCGGACATATTCTTGGGGCGTATCACAACGGACTTGCCGCCCCCATGAGGCACGCGGGTGATGGCCGACTTGTAGGTCATCCCGCGCGCCAGGCGCATCGCGTCGCGGACCGCGTGGTCACTGGAGTCATACTCCAAAAACCGACACCCGCCGATCGCCGGGCCGAGGGTTAAATTATGCAGCGCAACAATCGCCCTGAGTCCTGTCTTCGGATTAACCTTGAAGTGAATGTCTCCAAAATCGAGGTCTTCCGCGTACTCGAATAGGTCCATCATCATCGTCTCCGTTTAAAGGCTCCGCCGCCCGAGAAGGACGCCGATCTCTCTTGCGAATTCAGCGCATACCGCGTTGAGTTATCAATCCATAAACAATCCATTTTATAGGTGCTAACAAAACACTTAACGGCGGAATTCGCTGCGCGCAAGCGCTGATTTAAATCGAGCGGATTATAAGCGAAAGACGATGCGAGCGAAGCACGGAATCGGCGCGGGGAGGCCGTGGCGCCGCGATCTTTCGCGCGGCTGGCCACTTCGGCTATCGCAAAGCCCCCCCTGATTAGAATAAGCGCTTAGCTTAGTTCTTCCAAAATTCGCTCCGATACGCGCAACCCATCCAGCGCCGCGCTCACGATTCCGCCGCCGTAGCCGGCGCCCTCGCCGGTCGGATAAAGACCCGCGATCGAGAGGGATTGGAAGCTGGAGTCGTCGCGCTCGATGCGAACCGGAGAGCTGGTGCGGGTCTCGACGCCCACCAGGATGGCGTCGTTGGTCAGAAAGCCGTTCATCTTCTGCTCGAAGCGCTCCAGCGCGGTCTGAAGGCTCTTGATGATGAACTCAGGGTAGCAACGGCTCAGGTCACCCGCGGCGATGCCGGGCTTATAGGTCGACTCACGCATATCCACGCTGGGGCGTCCCTCGCGGAAGTCGCAGAGGCGCTGGGCCGGCGCGATAAACCCACCGCCGCCGAGCTCATAGGCGCGGCGCTCGGCTTCGTGTTGGAAGGCCATCCCGGCGAGGAGACCGTCGTAGTCATTGAGCCCCTCGATATCGCCGAAGCTGCCGAAATCGCTCGGCTCCACGCTGACAATAAGCGCCGAGTTGCCGAATTGGCCGCGTCGACTCGCGTGACTCATGCCGTTGACGCAAACCCCGCCGGGCAGCGTCGGCGAGGGCACGATCTGGCCGCCTGGGCACATGCAAAAGCTGTAGATGCCGCGTTTGGTATTGCCGTCTTTGAGGTTCGCCGCCAGGCGATAATCCGCGGTCGGAAGATCCGGAACGTCGGCCCATTTGCCGTATTGAATTTCGTTGAGAAGTTGTTGGCGATGCTCCACGCGAAAGCCAACCGCGAAGGGCTTGGGCGTCATCGCGACCTTATTCTGCGCCATCCAATGATACATCTCACGCGCCGAGTGACCGACCGCCATGATGACCCGGTCGCATTCGATGCGCTCGCCGTCGCGAAGCACCACGGCGCTGACTTTATCGCCGCCGACGCCCTTGTCGATCTCAAAATCTTTGACGAACGCGCCGAAGCGCACTTCGGCGCCCATCTCGGTGAGCTTCGCTCGAAACGCCTTACACAGCGCGACCAGGCGGTTGGTGCCCAGATGCGGCTTCCCGGACACAAGGATGTCGGCCGGTCCGCCCAGCTCGACGATCGTCTCCAGGATATGGCGCACCCGGATGTCGCTGACGCGGGTATATAATTTACCGTCCGACCAGGTGCCCGCCCCGCCCTCGCCGAAGCAAATATTACTATCCGGGTCGAGCTCGCCGCGATGCATCAGCCCCGAGACCTGACGACCACGAATCTCGACCGGCTGACCGCGGTCCAAAAGAATGGGCGTGAGACCACTCTCGGCGAGTCGGTGGGCCGCGAAGAGCCCGGCTGGGCCGGCGCCAATCACGACAACACGCTCATCGGTGCGCGGCTTAAATTTGCGGCGTGCGAGCAGCCCGGGATCGGGCGCCCACTCGACATTCTTGGGCAAATCCTTGCCCGCCTGGCCCAGGGCCTTCGCCCCCTCAAGCTCCACTTCGACATTATATAAAAAGCGCGGGCGATGGCGCCCGTCGAGGCTACGACGAATCAAGACAATATCCGAGATCTCATCCTCGGAAACCTTCATCATTTTAGCGGCACGCTCGCGCAGGACGCTTTCGTCCTCGTCATAGGCGCGCACCAGATTATTGACTCGATATCGGCGGGAAGTTGGGCTTTGAGACATAACGGCGGTGTTCTCATGAATAATGGATGGAATCTCGAATCCATTTTACAGAATTCGCTTTAACTTCTGGCGCCATGTCATCGACGCCTGGGAGGTTGCATATCTAATTATTTCGCCAGAAGCCACAGGCTCATTCCGATATCATTGGCAACCTTGGTCACCTCGGCGAAAACCTGCGCGGCCTCGTCGCGCCCCGCGCGTTGCAGATGCAGCGCGTAACGCGATTTAACGCGCAGATGTTGGCATATGTCACCGTTCAACTCGCCCAAGATATCGACATATCCGCCCAATGCCTCAAGGGCCTCATCCGGGTTTTTACCCTCCGTGAAATCCATCTCTGCCAGAATAAAGTCGGTGAGTAATTCGACGGTACGCGCGTTGAACTGCCGGGCGAAGACTCGGGTGTCGCCAATATAGCGACGCGCCTCTTCAAATTTCCCCTGCGAGAGCTTCGCCACTGAGATATGCAGCAGCGCGTCTATCCACTCGTCGGGGAATTGCCCGTCGCTCAGCCACTCCAGACTTTCGGTGAGAATCTCAAGGGCGCGCTCGCCTTGATGCTCGCGCGCCAGCGCCGCGCCGAAGTGACATAAGGCGCGCCCCAAATATTGCGCCTGGCCGAGGTCTCGGGCGATCTCAATCGCTTCCTCGAAGGCTTGATGCGCCTTCTCTTTTTCCCCGCGGATATGGAGAATATCCCCCAGACTCGTGAGCGCGGAGGTAAGGCCCTCGCGATTCTTTTTCTCGCGGCAATGCGCCACACACGCGGTCAACTTCCCGCCAGCGCATGGCAATCGTCCCTGGCGCGCCCACAAAATAGCGTGCATCTCCTGAATCTCGGACTGGTGACTATGCGACGGGAGCGACAGGCGAAGGCGCGTTAGAATCCCCTCGGCGAGCGCGTCGTCCCCGAGGGAAATCGCGATCGAAATGCCCGCGCGAAATACCGAATAGATAAGCCAATCAATCCCGTAGTGCTCCGCGATCCGGCAGGCGATATGCAGCGCGACCCGGCAGGCATCCGGCTCGTATGCGGCGAGCAGACAGCGCGCCAACTTAATTTGCGCGACGGCGGTGTGTGGCCCCTCGCTGCGCAACTGGGCGGCGGCCCTAAACGCCACCAAGGCCGTGCCGTATTCGGCCTTTCGCCAGGCTTCGTCGCCGGCGATCTCAAAATAGGTGCTCGCCTCGTCATTCAGACCGCCGCGGCGAAGATGGGTCGCGGCCTCAAGGGCGTTCGCGCCGCCATCATTCCAGCGCGCGGCCAGGCCCTGACCGATCCGCCGATGCAGCGCGCGGTCCCATTTGGGACTCGCCATGTCCAGGAGCACCTCGCGTATCGCCGGGTCCATCAGCCCAAGGTGGCGCCCGCTCATGGTCAGGCGCATCTTGAGCAGGTGGCGCCAACTTAACGTCTTAAGCGCCCGGTCCGCGGTCTGGGGCGTCGCGCCACCCGCGACCAACATATCGCGCAAATCCTGCCAGAGCAGCGGACGCCCGGCGAGGCTCAAGATCTCGAGACACTCACGCCCCAGCGCGCTCACCGCCATCGTGCGCCGGCGAAAGGACTCCCGCACATTTCTGGCCAATTGATAGTGCAGAAACGCCTCGAGCTCGACCTCCCAATCGGTCACCGACAGCCGGCGCAAAATCCCACGGTCGATCAAATTCCGGCAGAGTTCTTCCAGATAAAACGGCTGGCCTTCGGCCCGACGGGCGACCTCTTCTAACCAATGTTGAGGGACCTCGTTCAGCCCAAGGCGCTCACGAAAGAAGGTCTCCACATCGTTGAGCTGCAAGCCCTGGAGGGCGCGAAGTTCGACCGCCTCACAGGTGGCGACCGTGTCCTCGATGGTGTTGGTGCGCGCCGTGGCGATGGCGTCCGGGCGATGAAAGCACTGCGCCCGGGCGTACCAATCGGCGAAGAATTCGCGCGAAAACTCATCGGCCAGGTGAATATCTTCGATCAGCAGGACCACCTTTTGTGGATGCAGCATCACCACCGCGTCCTCGAAGGCCTCCCGGATCCACTGGGCGTCGATGCGAACTTCGGCGCCGCGCGAGGTCTCCTCGGTATCGCCAAGGCGCGACATTCGCTCCAAGATCGTCAGATAGGAGCGGTAGCGCTCAATCTGATGGATATTGCGACTCGTGCCGATATCGACCACGCGCTCGAGCAACTCGTGGATCAACGCGCCGGGCTTCATCGCCATCGCACCACCGCTGGGATAGGACGCCCCGGGGACCGTGGCGCAATCGACCGAGACCACCAGGCGGTTGCTCAATTTGCAGATCGCGGCGGTCTCGCGCATCAGCCGGCTCTTGCCGACCCCGGCGTCGCCGACCAATAGCTGCAAGACGCTGGTGCCGGGGCGGTCCTGGTTCAGGGCGCGGTCGACCACCGCCTCGCGCATGGCCTCCCGGTCGGGCAGAATGCCCAGCTCGAAATACCCCTGAATGACCGGCGCCGCCGCCACATCCAACGAATTGGCGAGCACCCCGCCGGACCACTCCTCTAAAAGTTCGGTGTCGCGCACCAGGTCCTGGAGCGCCTCTCCGGCGTCGAAATACTCGAAGTCCGGCAATTGCCGCAGCAGCGCCATGGTGAAACGACTCAGCATCAACGGCACCGCCGGGTTAAGCCGGTGGGGCTCGGGCGGGCGAAAGCTCTCCTCGGTCGGCGGCGGGTCTTCTTTGCTGCGCGGGCCAAACGGCAAGACGCCGCATAGCGCATAATAAAGCGTCACCCCCAGGCTATAGAGGTCCGAGCGAAACTCGCCCTTCTCCCCGCGCGTGATCTCGGGCGCCATATAGGAGCGCGTGCCGCCGCGCAGCGTGTCGCGCTTGGGGTTCATGCTCGACAGGCCGAAGTCGACCAGCTTGACCATCGGGCGCGCGGAGGCGTCGTCGAGCCACAGGAGCATCACGTTGGCCGGCTTGATATCCCGGTGAATCCAGCCCATGCCGTGCAAATACGTCAGGGCGAGCAGGATCTGGAAGGTGATGTCGATCAGGGCGACCGGGTCAAGCAACGCGCGCGCGTCCTGCAGGCTAAAGCCGTCGATATACTCTTCGGCCAGAAAAACCCCGCCATCGGACAAACTGCCGAAGTCAAAGACCTGCACAAGATTCGGATGGTCGAGCTTCGACAGAATCTCAAACTCACGCCGCAGCATCTTCCCCTGCACCGTCTTATAGGCGTCGGCTGTGAGCACCTTGATCGCGACCTTTCGCCGGTCGACGTGCAGGTCTTCGGCGAGGTAGACCGACCCGCCGGCGCCGCGCCCCAGCGGGTTGATTGATTCATAGCGGCCTGCGAAAATACGTTTTTTTCTGGAAGATACGGTCACTATATTTTTCAACTCTTTTACGGAACTGATCGTTTAATCTTATCGATTTGATCGGGTGCGGGCCCAGAGCGATTCGGACTAAAAGACCTACGATAGAGCCGCTTTGAACTTGCGGGTGAGAAATTAGGCTAACTCGACTATATAGCAGGTTGACGACGCAAACCAACCCGACATTTGAGCGCGGTCGGTTTTGACAGGCGCCGTTATTAGCGCAAACGATCACAATCGCGATTTCGCACGCTATACACTCCAAATGAAGTGAGTTTGATATGATAGGTATTGTTCTGGCCGGAGGTTCCGGCACACGTTTTTGGCCGATGAGCCGCAAGCTTCGCCCCAAGCAGTTGGTGAGCCTGTGGGACGACAAGCCCATGATCGCGGCGACCATCGACCGGCTGGCGGGCGTGAGCTCGCGCGACAAGACCTTCGTGGTCCTGGGCGAGCACCTGGTCGACGCCACTCGCGCCGCCCTGCCCGGCGTCGAGTTCATCGTGGAGCCCTGCCCGCGAAATACCGCCCCGGCCATCGGCCTGGCCGCGGTCTTCGCCCAGCACCGCTTTGGCGACGAGCCCATCGGCATCTTCCCGGCCGACCACGCCATCGGGCGGCGCGGCGTCGGCGGCCTGGCCAACTTCGAGCGCTGCCTTAAACAGGCCGAAGAACAGGCCGAAGCCGGGCATCTGGTCACCCTCGGCATCACCCCGACGAGCCCGGAAACCGGCTACGGCTATATCCACTATACCGAGTCCGACGCGCCCGCTCACCCGGTGCGTGAATTCGTCGAGAAGCCGTCGCGCGCGGTCGCCCAGCAATATTTAGAGAGCGGCGATTATGTCTGGAACTCGGGCATCTTCGTCTTTAAGCCCTCGGTGCTGCTGGCCGAAATGAAGCGCCAACTCCCCGAGATGCACGAGGCGATGATGGAGATCGCCGCGGCGCTCGGCACCGACGAAGAGGCCGCGACCATCGACCGCTGCTTCTCCAAGACCCGCGGCATCTCCATCGACTACGGCGTCATGGAAAACGCCGCCAATGTGGTCGTCATCCCGGCGACCTTCCACTGGTCCGACGTCGGCCACTGGGACGCGGTCGACGTGGTCAGCGAAGTTGACCCCAAGGGCAACGTCGTCGAAGCCGACGCGCTTCTCCTGGACGTGTCCGACTCGGTTATCTACAGCCAAAAACGTGACCGCCTAATCGCGGTATGTGGCGTCGACGACCTGGTCGTGGTAGACACCGACGACGCCCTGCTGATCATCGACCGAAAGCGCGCCCAGGATGTGAAAAAATTAGTCGAAGCACTCAAAGAAGCCGGCCGCGACGACCTCTTATAAGTCGTCCCGAAGTCTTCGATTGAACCCTACAGCCTTAACGCCCGTAACTATGACACTATCACCCATCAGCGGGGCCCCAGAAGATGCTCAGAGCGATGTCGCTCGGCAGATTCGCCGCGTTTTATGGGTGACGATGTTTCTCAATATCGCCGTGGCCATGATCAAGCTTGGCTATGGCTACTCCAAGGGCATCGTCAGCTTGCAGGCGTCGGGTTTCGACAGCGTCTTTGACGGGGCGGCCAACGTCATCGGCCTGGTCGCCATGGGCCTGGCCGCCCTGCCGCCGGACCCCGAGCATCCCTACGGGCACCGAAAACTCGAGGTCGCCGTCAGCCTATTTATTGGCTTGATGGTCACCCTGAGCTTTTTGGAGATCGGGCGAACGGTCTGGCAAAGCGCGTTGAGTGACACCCCCATCGCCATCGAGCCGGCGGCCTATTTGGTCGTGATTTCGAGCCTCGTCGTCAGCCTTGGCGTGAGCATTTATGAGCGCCGCGAAGGCAATCGACTCAACTCGATGCTGCTCAAATCCGACGCCGCTCACACCTTCGCCGACAGCCTGGCCAGCGTGGCGGTGCTCGCCGGCATCTACCTGGTCGATATCGGCTTTCCGGTCGGCGATATCCTCGCCGCGCTCGCGGTGATGTTCTTTGTGGGGATTACCGCCTATCGCGTGCTGCGCGACGGCATCGACGTGCTGGTGGACACGTCTTATCTCGACCCGGTGGCGGTGCGCCGGGTCGTTAAAAGCCACCCGGACGTGCTGAGCTGCCACAATATGCGCAGCCGCGGCATGCCCGGGCATGTTCAGCTCGACCTGCACGTCTCGCTTGACCCCAAGATGTCCCTGGAAACCGCCGGCGATATCCTATTGGCGGTGAAGGCCAATCTTCGCGAGGCATTCCCCGAGGTGGCCGATATCTTGATTCAGATCGAGCCGCACAAGCCCATCCATATCGAAGACGTCCCCGAAAAATTGCTCTAATCCGCGCCCTTAAAGCGGGGCGAGCCTTAAGATCTTGCCGTCAAACTCGAGAATTTCTCGCCCCTCACAGGCGGCGAGGAGCTCCGAGAAGGACAGGGCTGCGCTCACGCAATCCTCGCCCACCGCCTCGGGCACCGGGCGAAGCGGCGCGACCTCGATCTCGGGGATCTCGAAGTCCTGGTCCATATCTTCGAGCACCGCCGCCATATATTGGGAGCGCACGCCGTGCGGCCAATCCGAGGGGGTCGGGATGAGCATATTGGCGGTGTCCAGGCGCACCCGACCGTCGGCCGGATCAACCTGCGCGAGCCCAGCCGGGATGAGCAATTTCTCGATAATATCTTTGCACCAGGCCACAAACGCGTCCGAGTGGGTCGGAAAGGTCAGAAAGCTCGGGCGCTGCAGCGGGAAATAATAATTCGAGTGCGGGTTCTCGATCATATGCTCGAGCAGCGAGAAGAGCGACGTCGAGGCCGCAAAATGCAGGAGATCGCTGAGGTCCTCGAGCGAATACCAACTGCCCGACTCCAGCGTGCTCAGCACGTCGAGCCAGGCCATCTTGGTCGTGCGGATGCTGGTGTTGGTCATATTCGCCTCGAGCATCACAAGCTCGTGGTCGCCCGGCTCGACCTCGCGCAGGCAGCCCGCGCCGGTCTCGATATGCTCGAGCCCCTCATAATACATCCAGGGCATGATCGGCAGCTGGCTGCGCACCAGGAGCTCGACCAGGTGGGTGCGCCACTCCTCGTCGAGCCCCACCGCCTGCGCCAATTTCGCGTCGATTCCGGTGCCATTGATGCCGTCCACCCAATCGGCGAGCATGCGCCGGGCGAAGTGATTGCGGGGCAAATCGAGCATCTCCGAGGCGAGCTCAGTGGTCGCCAGGACGATGTCCTCGGGCTTGTCATTCTTTGACTTGCTCGACAGGTCCAGCGCGACGATGCCGAGGTCTGCGGCGCGCTGAAAGAGAACGGTCCAGTCCGCATCGAGCGCGGGCGCGCGGCGCTCAAAAGAAGCGATGAGCCCGTCACTAAACAGGTCGCTGCGGGTAGTCTTGCCGCGGGCAACTTCGACGGCCAACCATTTCATCGCCGCCTGAGTGGACCACACCGGAGCCTCTCGCAGCCGACGCACCGCGAACTCGGCGAGCTGCTCGGTCGTCACCCGCGTCCACTCGATCAGCCAGCCCTGCCCCATCGCCCATAGCCCGCGCCAAAGCTCCTCGGGGACCCCGACCAGCGTGTACTCGACCTCCTCCTCCTCGAGTTTAAATAGGACGCCCAGGCCGAGCAAAATCGCCGCGACCTCGCGCTGCTCGGCCCGCTCGTGATTGCGCATCAGCGGGACGATATTGTCCTGGCGGGTCTCCTCATCATCTTCGTAGCCGAAGACCTCGCGCCAATAGCAAATACCGCCGAGCTCCAGCGCCATCATCGCGGCCCCGATCCACTCCGGGTTATCCAGGCGCTCCAAGATGCCGGCGACGAAGTCCGGGTGCGCGAAGGTATCGGAGATCCTTAAAATCAGCTCGATCAAGGAGCCTTTGGTGGGGATATCATAGGTGCGCGCGAGCGCGAGGACCGCCGAGGGTTCGCTGCGCCCCAGCAGGATCGGCAGCGTCGGGCGCGTGCCGGCGATATGAGGGGCGAGGATCGCGCCGAGGGCGCCGGGGATGGTATCCAGGGCGTCATTTTTTCGCCGACCCCGCCGCGGCCGAAGCACACCGAGCTCGCATAAGACCGCGCGCCCCTCGCCGTCGAGCCAGCCAAGGTCGACCTCGAGGTCGTGCTCCTGGACCAGCTGCTCGACCACCCACCAGGCGTCGGGGCTGCCCAATTCGGCCTGGAGCACCTCACAAAACGCATCCGGCGCGCTGCACCAGCGCATCGCGATGTCCATCACGTCGCTTGAATCAGCCCCGTAAAGCGTCGCCAGGTGGCGCCGGCGGCCCGCATCAAACGCCTTCAGGTGCTCCAATAGATTCGCGAAATGCGTGCCGGGTTCGTGCAATGACTGGTTCATTCGTTTAGGATTCGGGTCGGATACAGGTTATAGTGGGCTTGAATCTGGGCGCCTGAGAGAGCAAATCGAAGCTGCGCGCTGGCGCCGTTCTTGAGGTCTTTCGCGCCACCATTGTCGACGAAAAATGCGCGCGGAGCGCAAACGACTCTGCCCCTATCACAGCCCCTCATCCCACGCCACGACGCGATGCCCCAAAAAGGCGTCACCGTGGAATGAGTTCCACCTCGCAATTGCTTATATGATAGTAATAATATGCATCGTTTGGCTGACATCGATCCGAACCATTCGATCGATACACTCAATTTTAGGGCTGCAATGTTTCCCATGATCACCCCACAGACTCCCGGACATCGCGGCCGTCTCGCGGCGTTATGCGTGGCGCTATTTTTTGCGCTGAGCCTCATCTCGACGCTGGCATTCGCTCAAACCAATGACGAAGCCGAGACCGAAGTCCCCGCCACAAAGAAACGGGTTAATACGACCAATCGAACCCTTGGCCCAAAGATGCAGCGTGCCCGACCGGCGCGCGTTGTGCCGAAAAACAAGAAGCTCTCCGCGAAGGCGACGCGCGTTGGGCCCGCGCAGTCCAAAGTTGTTCAGCCTGCCCCTGCCCCCGCGCCTAAACCACAGCCGGCCGCGTTTCGCTGGCCCAACGAAGAGCTCTATTTCTCCATCCGCTTCAACGGCATCGAGGCGATGCGCGCGATTTTGCGCAGCGGCGACCAACAGCGCGCCAAAAACCGCGACTATGTCCCGATCTCGGCCTTCGCTCAGTCGGTCGGCTTCTTCCATAAGGTGTATCCCCTGGTCGACCGGGCCAACACATTTATCGACCCGGCCGACGCGCGCCCGATTCGCTCGGAGAAGCACTTCGAAGAGCGCGGCCAAACCCGGATCTATAAGGTCGACTTCTGGGCGGATCTCTACCGCGCAGAGGTCTTTAAGTCCCGCAAAACCAGCAGCCAGCGCTATAATCATGCGATCCCCTACGAGACCCATGATATGCTGAGTTGGTATTATCATTTGCGGGCGCGCCCCGATTTTAAGGTCGGCGATAAGTTTGAATATTACGTCTACGACGGCTGGAAATTTAGCCGCGTCGATATGGAGGTCGTGGGCAAAGAAGACGTCTACACGCCCATGGGCTGGTTTAAGGGCTGGAAGATTAAATTCTCCCGCAATGTCTTGACCGCCCAGCGCCGGCGCGACAAGAAGAAGAAACCGGCGACCCCGGCGCTGACGATGAAAACCCCCAACGACCATAGCGGTCATCTCTGGGTCTCGCGCGACGCCAACCGCCTGCCGATCCGGGTCGCGATCGACTCTCAATTCGGCACCGGCATCGCCGAACTCATTAAATACACGCCCCACTCTAAATAAGCGGCTGCGGCCAAGGATTTAGCGCTGTGATTCATCCCCCCTCGCTTCGACCCGGCGACACCGTCGCGGTCATCAGCCCCGCCGGACCCGTCATCCCCGATCTTTTGATGCAAGGCGTACAAACCCTGGAGTCCTGGGGGCTCAAGGTGCGCCTGCATGAGGAGACATTCGCCCGGCACCAGCCCGGGGGCTACCTGGCCGGGTCGGACGCCGCGCGCCTTAAAGCATTACGCGAGGTTTTCTGGGACCCCGACGTGGCGGCGGTTATCTGCAGCCGCGGCGGCTACGGCGCGATGCGCCTGCTCCCGGACCTACTTAAAGTAACACATGAACACCCGGGCGGGGCCGCCGCGTTCGGCGACTTTCTGCGCGCGCACCCGAAATTACTCATCGGCTTCAGCGATATTACGGCGCTGCACCTCTATATCGCTGGCATCGTGGGCGTCGCGACGCTGCACGGCCCCGTGGTTAAAAGCTTTGGCCTGCACACCGACGACCCCTTCGCGTCGCTCGAGCACCTGCGGGCAGCGCTCTTCGGGACACGCGCAGCCGCCGGTCAGCTTCGCTTCGAGGGGCTTCGTCGCGTCCGCGCGGGCGAGGCGCGCGCGCCGGTTTTTGGCGGCAATTTGACCCTTGTAGCGAGCCTCGTGGGCTCGCCCTACTGCCCGAATCTAAACGATAAAATTCTATTCTTAGAAGATGTCGGCGAGCAGGACTATCGCCTGGATCGACTCTTTACGACCCTGAGGCTGGCCGAGAAATCCGCGCGACCCGCGGGGATTATTTTGGGCGACTTTAGCGGCTGTGGCGGCGTCTATATCGACGACGATCGGATCGACGAGTTCGTCGGATCGTTGGCCGAAGAATTTCAGTGCCCGGTGGTCGCAGACTTCCCAACCGGCCACCGCAGTCGCAATGTCTGCGTGCCGGTCGGCTGCGTCGCAACCCTTGACGCCGCGGACGGAACGGTCATCTTCGAGGCCGACGCGGCCGCGCCGCCTGAGCCTGCATCGATCGCTTAATCTTTGCTCAAAAATCCGGCGCCGCTTGGATTATCCGGGCGCCCTCGCGCGTTATGTCGCCCGACACGTCGGGCGTTGCGCCCTGATCGCCATAATGCTAGCAGGTGGCCCGTCTAAAGCGATGTATCACACACACCATTCCCCTCGCTTTTTTGCGAAACCTGCACTCATGTGCTGAAGAGAAGAGACTATGAAAATTTTTATTGATAGCGCTGATGTTGACGAGATTCGCGAAGCTGTGAGCCTCGGCCTTGCCGACGGCGTGACCACCAACCCGACGCTCATCGCGCGCAGCGGGCGCAACTTCAAAGAAGTCATCGGCGAGATCTCGGCGCTGGTCGACGGCCCCGTGAGCGCCGAGGTCACCGGCCTGACGGCCGACGAGATGGTCGAAGAAGGCCTCGAGTACGCGAAGTGGTCGGAGAACGTCATCATCAAGGTGCCGCTGACCCGCGAAGGCCTGAAAGCCTGCAAACGCCTGAGCTCGCAGGGCATCGGCGTCAACGTCACGCTTTGCTTCAGCGCGAACCAGGCGCTGCTCGCCGCAAAGGCCGGCGCCACCTATATCAGCCCCTTCATCGGGCGCCTGGACGACGTGGGCCAGGACGGCATGGATCTTATCGCCGAGATCGTCGAGATTTATAGCAACTATCCGGAATTAAAGACCCAGGTATTGGTTGCTTCAGTACGCCATCCGCGCCACGTCACCGACGCCGCGATGCTCGGCGCAGATGTCGCGACCATCCCGTTCGGCGTCCTGGACAAGATGTTCAATCATCCGCTGACCGACTCCGGCCTCGAGAAATTCTTGAAGGATTGGGAGAGCGTTCAGGGTTGATCGCAGCCCCGCTGTCACAAGTTTAGCACCCATTACCCCAGGAGATTAAATGTTAGCCAAACTCTTAGTTCTATTTACGGTGGTTCCAGCCGTTGAGTTGGCGCTGCTCCTCTGGGTTGGAAGCCTGATGGGCGTGCTGCCTACGCTGGCGCTTATTCTTGTGACCGCGCTGCTCGGCTCGGTCCTGGCTCGCCGCCAGGGCCTGTCCGCGTGGCGCAAGCTGCAAACCGACCTGGCCCAGGGGCGCATGCCCCAGGACGCGCTCTTCGACGGCATTGCGGTGCTCATCGCCTCGGCGCTCCTGGTGAGCCCGGGCGTACTCAGTGACGCGGTCGGCATCTTGTTGATGATCCCGGCAGGTCGCCGGCCCATCAAAGCCTATTTGCGCAACAAATTTCGCCGCTCGTTGGAGTCTGGCTCGACCGGCTTTATCAGCTTCGGGTCGACGATCAATATGGGCAATGCCGGGCGCTCGCCGTTTGAGGGCTCTCCCCTGGGCGGATCACCCTTCTCAGGCGGCAGCCGCCGCTTTGACGAGGGCGATGTGATCGACATGGGCACGGGGCCAAATCAGAAGCCCGAGCACTCTCACTGAGCAACTCGTCGCCAAATTAAGAGCAAAAAAAACGCGTCCATTGGACGCGTTTTTTATTTAGGCTGCCCCTAAAGGGGTGGTCTTTTATTTGGCCACGCGCTCGATATCCTCGACCGAATACAGCGCGCTTCGCCCGCCGATATCGGTGCAGGAAAGCGCCGCTGCCGTATTCGCGAATCTCAGAATTCGCGCAAAATCCCAGTCGTTCAGGATGCCGTAGGCGGTCGCGCCCAAAAAGACGTCGCCGGCGCCGGTGGTGTTGACCAATTCGACTTCATGGGGCGGCTGGCGAATGAGCTCACCGGACTCGCGCTCCATACCGACCGCGCCCTCATCGCCCATCATCACGATGACCCGCGACGGCCCACGCTCAAGCAACACCTCGCAGAGCTTCTCAAGTCGGCCCACGCCAGCAAATTGGCTCGCGAAGCGCTCGGAGGCGAGGAAGACGTCAGCGTTGGCGACCAACTCCTCCACATTTCGTTGATTGCGCTTGGCCTCATAGACCACGGTGATCCCGCGTTTTCGCGCCTCGACCATCAACTTCAGCTGCGCTTCCTTCTCGGTGCCGTCGACCATCAGCAGGTCAATATCGTTGAGAATCGCGACGTCCACCTCGTCGGCGGTCAGCGGCGACACGCTCCCGGGCGTAAATAGCGTGCGCTTTCGCCCGCTTCCGTTCTCGACGGTGATAAAACGAAACTGACTCACCGCTCCAGTCTCCCGGATCATCTCAAAGGTGTCGACGCCCTCATCGGCCAGGGTCATGCGAATCACATTGCCCCGGGTATCGTCGCCAACCTTGCCAACAAAACGCGTCTCAACGCCCCAGCGCGCCAGCGCGACCACCGCGGTCGCCGCACAGCCGCCCCCTTGGACGCTAAATTTCGACATCTCGGCCGTCTGATTCACGCTCGCCTCAAAGAGACGCGCGACCACCCCGATATGATCCAGGGTGCATCCTCCAACACTTAAGACCCGCATTTTCTTGGCTCCGCAGAGTATACTAATCGATTCACTCGCCGCGCTCCCGCCCGGCCGAGCTATCGATTTCATGTTTTCAACAAGACGTCCACCCGAACGGGTGTATTTTAACACACTTTTGATACGCGCCACGCCCTGGGCGGTGGTTCATCTCGAGAGATTCCGCGAGACCAGGCGCGCGTCGTGGCTAAGATAGCGGTTTGCGCACGCCCGATGCAAGCCGATGCACAAACCCGGGGCGTCGACTTAGACCAGCGCCCCATCATCGGGCACGCCCACCAGGATATAGCCGTCCTCCAAACGCGTCGGATAACAGCGCGCCTCGTAGATTGAATTGGTCAGACAGGCCCCGGTGGCCACGTCAAACCCCCAACCGTGGCGTGGGCATTTAACCACGCCGTTGGCAAATTCACCGCTTCCAAGCGACCCCCCGGCGTGCGGGCAAAAATCCTGGATGGCGAAGATCTCAGCGTTTCGGCGAAACAGCGCGATTTTCTTAAGCCCCGCGCGCACCACCTTCCCCTCGCCCTCCTCGAGCGCCGAGTCCTTGAGCACCTTAAAGAACTTCAGATTCGACGCGTCGTTCTCCTGCGTGTTATCCGACTCAAAAGGATCGAGCATGATACCAAAATTATCTTCGCTCATAATATTTCCGTTCCGGGGGTAGTAGATATTGGAGCCAGGTCATCTTGACCTGGTAGTTAAAGAGCGTTTTTCCCAGACCTAGAAGGTCTGGCTCCGATGTTAAATTGAGCGACTGAACGCTTACCTCATCATTATATTTCGTCTTTGTAATTTATCAGGAGAATAACGTGACCGACTCCAAAACCACGATGAGTGTGCAGGACATCCAGCGCGCTGTCGATGCCTGGATTTCCCAGTGGGAAGAGGGTTATTTCAGCCCGCTCTCAAACCTCGCCCGCCTCACTGAAGAGGTCGGCGAGTTGGCGCGGGAGATCAACGCGTCGCACGGCGAGAAGCCCAAAAAAACCGGAGCCGCGCCGAGCAGCGCGGGCGCCGAGATGGCCGACATCCTCTTCGTGCTGGTCTGCCTGGCCAACTCCATGGGCGTCGATCTTAGCGCGGAGTTCGACGCCGTGATGCACAAATATAATATCCGGGACGCCGAGCGCTGGACCCCGAAGTCCTAAGAGGTCTGCGGGCCGGCGTCGGCCTTCTCGGCGCTGCGCTTGGCCGCCTCCTCCTTATCGCGCGAGACGCTGGCGGCGAAGATGAATTCATGCACCCGCTCATCTTCGGACTCGAGCAAGGAGGCCGGCGAGCCCTGGGCGATGATGACGCCCTTGTGCAGGATGGCGACGCGATCAGCGATACGAAACGTCTGGGCCATATCGTGGCTGATGATGACGCTGGTGACGTCGAAGTCGCGCTGAACCTCCACGATCATCTCCTCGACATAGGCGGCCAGGATGGGGTCCTGACCGGTGGTCGGCTCGTCATAGATCATCAACTTCGGCTCGGTGATCAGCGCGCGGGCCAACGACACGCGCTTTTGCTCACCGTTGGAGATCGAGGTCGGCATCTCGTCGGCGACCTCGCTGAGGCGCAATTTTTCGAGCAACGCGTCGACCCGCGGGCGCGCCTCGGCCTCGGTGCATTTGCCGCGCGCCACCAGCGGGAAGGCCACGTTCTCGGCGACCGTCATCGAGTCAAAGAGCGCGGCGTGCTGAAAGAGCATGCCGATATTGGTGCGCAGCTCGCGCAGCGTCGGCTCATCCATCTCGCCGAGGCTCATGCCGAAGACCTCCACGCTGCCCTTCTGCGGCAAGAATAGCCCCAGAATATGCTTCATCATCACGCTCTTTCCCGAGCCACTGCCCCCGATGAGGACCGTGATCTTGTCGGTGGGCGCGCTGAAATCGACGTCCTTTAAGACCTCGTTGTCACCGAACGCGCGATAGAGCCCGCGCACGCGCACCGCGTACTCGGCGTCTTCGTCGAACGCGATGGATTTGGCGGTCTCGGCGCTGATATCATTTTTATTGGCGCCCGAGATCAGCTTCTGAACCTGCTCAATCTCGCTCTTTCGGATCTCCTCGGGTGTTCCATGCGCGATGATCTTGCCGTCATGGAGCACCGCGATGCTGTCGGCCAGGCGCATCGCCGACGCGATATCGTGGCTGATGATGACGCTGGTGAGGTTAAACTTCTCGGTGATGTCGAGGATCATCGTATCGACAAATTCCATCATAATCGGGTCGAGCCCGGTGGTCGGCTCGTCGTAGAGGACGACCTCAGGGTTGCCGATGATGGCGCGGGCGAGGCTCACGCGTTTTTTCATGCCGCCAGACAGCGACGAGGGATAGGCCTCGAGCACATGCCCAAGCCCGAGGTCTTCCAGAATCTCAGCGGCCAACTGCTCGGCCTCCTGCGGTGACATGGCCTGATTCTCGACCAGCGGAAACGCCGCGTTCTCCACCGAGTTCATCGAGTCAAAGAGCGCGTAATTCTGAAAAAGAGTCCCCACGCGTTTGCGCTCGCGATCCAGCGCGACCGACCCCAACTCACGAGTGTCCTGGCCAAAGAGCATGACCTTGCCCGAATCGGGCTTAATCAACCCATTCATATGCTTGATCAGCACGGATTTACCGGACGCGGAGGCCCCCATAATGACGGTGATTTCGCCCGGCTTGATCGCAAGCGATAACCCCTGGAGCACCTTGGTTTTGCCGAATGATTTGTGCACGTCAATGAGCTCAATGATCGGCTTACCGCCGTCCACCGGCCAGCGATCGACGTCGGGAACCAGCAGGTTCTTTCGCTCTTCAGCGCTGCTCGATTCGACCTTCGCCGCCGAAGATGACTTCGACTCACTCATCGTGCTCTCCGTGCGATCTTAAAAAATAACAAACAATCTAGCGGTCATAGAACGCGCTACTTAGCGACTCACCAGGGGCAGCCGACGCATATGCACGTTCAACAGCAGCCCCAGGGCGAGCATCATCGTGAGCATGCTACTGCCGCCGTAGCTGATCAAAGGCAGAGTGATGCCGACGACCGGCAGCATCCCGGTCACCATGCCAAGGTTGACGACAATGTGGGTGAAAAAGAGCGCAGCGACCCCCACGCCGACCTGCGCGCCGAAGCGGTCGCGCGCGTTCGACGAGATCCACAACGCTCTTAAAAGCAGCGCCATAAATAACCCCAACATCAATAGCATCCCCATAAACCCGTGCTCTTCGCCCCAGTTCGCCGAGGCGAAGTCGGTCTCATGCTCGGGCACAAAGCCCTGCTGAATCTGGGTGCCGTCGCGCGACCCCTTCCCCCAAACTCGCCCCGACCCGAACGCGATCACCGACTGGCGCACCTGCCAGGAGTCGCCCAGATGGTCGTCGTTGATCTGCAAAAACGCGATGACCCGGTCCTGCTGGTATTCCTTCATGCCGAAGAAATACCCAAACGGCAGCGATATCAGCGTGAGCAGCGCGATGATGAGCATCGATTGCCAGCGCATCCCCTCAAAGAACACCATAAAGGCGTAGATCCCCAGCACGATAAGCGACGTACCAAGGTCGGGCTGAATGATGACGAAGGCCACCCCGGAGAGCACAATCGCCGTCGGCTTTATCAGGTCAATCAGCCCCAACGGGCCGTCGTGGTCGGAGTCGTGAAAATAGCGCGCGGTCACGATAATGACCGCGATCTTCAATAGCTCGGAGGGCTGCATCAAAAAGAAGCCCAGGTTCAACCAACGCTTGGACCCGTTGAGCTCGGTGCCAAAGAGCATCACGAGGACCAAAAGGAAGACGGCCGATCCAAAAATAATATAGGCCCACCGCTCGATAACCCGATAATCGACCATCGCCAGCACGGCCATGATGCCAAGGCCCACCACAAACCAGGCGGCCTGCATGGTGTGCACCGTAAACCCGTCGGTCGCCCCGGCCGCGCTGTACAGGTTGAAGATGCCGATGCCGCCGAGCGCGCCGATGATGCTCATCAACACCCAGTCGACGCGGGTCACCAGAATACGAAGTCGATCCGAAGGATTCTGCATTAGTCTGAGTCTCCGTCGGTGGGGGGCAGGTCCGGCTGGGCGGGCAGCGGTTGCGCCGCGCGCTTCTGATTCTCGAGATAGGATTTGATCACATTGATGGCCACCGGCGCGGCCTCGGTGCTGCCGCCGCCGGCGTGCTGCAAAAAGACCGCCACGACAATCTCGGGGTCTTTGCTCGGCGCGTAGGCGACAAACCAGGCGTGGTCGCGCAGTTGAAACGCCTTGTCTCGGTTGGCCACGCGCACCGTGCCGATGGCGTGGACCTGCGCGGTGCCCGATTTCCCCGAGATCTCGAGGTCGTCGCTCTTAAGCGCATAGGCGGTGCCGCCGTTCTCGTTGACCACTTTATACAGCCCGTCCTTGATGGCGGCGAGGGTGCTGTCTTTGAGCCCCAGCGTGCGCCGCACCTTCGGCGGATATTCAAAGAGCGTTTCGCCCTCGGAGTTGCGAATCTCGGAGACAATGCGCGGGTAATAGAGGTCACCGCCGTTGGCGATGGCCCCGTAGGCCAGCGCGACCTGCAGGGGTGTGCTCATCGTATTGCCCTGGCCCAGCACCGTGTTGAGAGAGAAGCCGTGTTGATAGCCGTGCGGGCTGTTGGTGCGGTGCCACTCCTTGGTCGGCACCCGCCCGGCGCTCTCGTTATTCAGCGAAATACCGGTCTGCTCGCCGAAGCCAAACTTATAGGCGTATTCCGCCAGCACGTCGCTGCCGAGGCGGTCGGCGATGCTATAAAAATACACGTCACAGGAGTGCTGCATCGCCCCGGCCACGTCCAGCGGCCCGTGGCCTCCGCGCTTCCAGCAGCGGAAGCGGCGCCCGCCGAGCATATAGCCGCCGTGGCAGGTTATCTCCCCGTCGACCTCCTCAATGCCCTCTTCGAGCGCCGCCGCAGCCCCCACGATCTTATAGACCGACCCGGGGAAATACGCGTTCACCGACTTATCGAGCATCGGCGTGAACGGGTTATTATCGACGCGCCGCTTCTCCATCGACGAGAGCCGCCCGGTCCAGGAGTTCGGGTTGATCCCGGGCTTTGAGTACAGCGCCAGGATGCTGCCGTCGCGCGGGTCGAGCGCGACCACCGCGCCCGAAGGATAGTCGCGCACCGCCTGGTCGATGGTCTCCATCAATTCGGCGTCGAGCGTGGTCACCACGTCGCGCCCGGGGACCGGCGCGATCTTTCGGTAGTCACCGATCAGAAACTGCGTCTCAGCCTCGCCCTGCGGGATGCCCCGCACGTCGACGACTCGCCGGTCAATGCCCGGCGACCCCCGCAGCACCTCCTCAAAGGAGCGCTCCAGCCCCATCCGGCCGATATAGTCGCCGCGGGTATAGCCGTAGGGCGACAGCCGCAGAAGATCCTTGGAGGAGACCTCCGCCATATAGCCCAGCGCGTGCGCGCCGACCTGGTTATAGGGGTAAACCCGGTGCGGAATGACGCGCACTTCCACCCCCGGCAGCCGCAACTTATCGGCCTCCAGCGCGGCGACCGCCCGCCGGGTGACGTCGCGGCGCACCGGGACCTGGGCGACCTTGGCCTGCACGCGCTTCTCGATATTCTTGACCTCTTGATCCGAGAGGTGCAGGTAGCGCTGCAGCAACGCAAGGGTCTGCTTGGTGTCGTATTTATTGAAGATATGCGGCAGGACGAAGACGTCGAAAGACGGCCGGTTCTCGGCCATGACCTTGCCGTTTCGGTCAATGATATTGCCGCGCGGCGCGCGCAGGTCCATATCGCGGATAATGTTATTAGAGCTGGCGCGCCAATACTCATCCCCGCGCATGATCTGCAAATACCAGAAGCGCGCGGTGATGACTAAAAACGCGACGAAGAACAGGCCCACAAGCCACAAATACCGCTTGCCCGCGCCCTCTTTCTCGCCGCGCCCCGCCGCCGACCTTGTTTGTTGAGTTTTGGCCATAAATGCTGCTTTCCCAAACGCGGGCCGAAACCCGCAAAATGCACGAAGGATGACCTTTTAAGACAGACCTTTAACCCGCCGCCCCGAACGCGGCTCGACCAGGCGGTCGAAGCGCGTAAGCAGCGCCCCCAGCGGCCAGGCCAGCCCCGCCGCCGCCGCCGCCCCATGCAACCCACCCCATAGCAACGCCTCCCCGAGTGCCGCCTCGGGCTCCATAATCACAAGGAAGAACCAGAGCGCCACCGTCTGCAGAAGTACCGCAACGGTCGCGACCAGGACCTGGGAGAGCCCCCAGTCCGACTGGATGCTCCCGCGCACCAATTGCAGCGCGAAGAACACCACCACCAGTGAGAGCGAATAATAACCCGACGGCGCCACCGCCAGCCACTCGATGGGCACCAGCAGCGCCGCGAGGATCAAGCAACCGCTGACGAAGTCGCGCCGAAGCGCCAGGAAAATGGTCAATAATACGGCGGTTTGAAACGACCACCCATCGATGCCAAAGGCGGCCAAAAACCCGCCCTCCAGCACCAAAATCCCCATCGCGACCAGCCATGTCAGCCAGGCGGGCATAGACTATTACCTTTCGTGTCGAATTGGAGGGTGGAGAGAAGAGAACATTGGGTGGATTATTTTCGTCCGGTGATAATAAAAACCTCTTCGAGGCGCGAGAAGTCGACCGCGGGGCGAAGCCGGACTTCCTGGAACAGGCCGCGCCGCGAGCTCTTGACCGCCGATACGGTGCCAATCACAAGCTCGCGCGGGAACACCCCGCCCTTGCCGCCGGTGACCATCACGTCGCCGGGGCGCACGAGATCTTTTTGATTCAGGTAGGCCACCTCGGCCAGGTAATCGCTCTCGTGGCCAAGCCCCATGACGACGCCGGGGGCGCGGTTTCGCTGACTCACCGCGTCGATGCGGCTGCGCGGGTCCGAAACGATGATCACGTCGGCATAATTTCCATAGACCTCGTGAATCTGGCCGACCACGCCGCCGGCGACCACCACCGCCTGGCGCGGCTTGAGCTCGGCGCCGGACTCAATCTTTAGGCGAAGCACCCGAAAATACGGCGTGATATCGCGCCCAATCACCTTAGCCGCGCTGAGCTCGAATTCGGGGTGTTTCTTCTGAAATCCGACCTCTTCGCGCAGGCGCGCGTTCTCCTGAAGCACGCCGATGAGCCGGGACTTCTCTTCGCGCAACTTCGCGACCTCGGCGCGCAATTGCTCATTCTCCTCGGCCAGGTCCCCGCTGGTCAGCCGCCCCCAGGCCCCGCCAAACCAGGCGAGGCTGCGGTAGGCGCCCGCTTCGCTCCAGGCGACCCCGCTATGCAGCACCTGCACCGGCTTACTCGCCGGCTCCTTTCCCACCCCCACCGGGTCGCCGGTGGCGACCATAACCAGGGGCAGGACCACGAGCAAAAATGCCGCGAATTTCGCGCGATGTAGGTTAATGAGTTGGTACATGATTCAGAAGTCGCGCTTCAACAGAAAGGGCTCGGTGACGAAGACGCTCCGACAGAGAGCCTATCACAGATTCCACAATAATTCTCAGTACTTATTGTCGGCAACCTCGCGCAACAACTCGATCTCATCGAGGGTCGCGCCGCTGCCCAGCACCACCGCCGACATCGGGTCGTCCGCGATGAGCACCGGCAGGCCGGTCTCCTCGCGCAGCAAAATATCCAGGTTCTTCAGCAGCGCCCCGCCCCCGGCGAGCACGATGCCCTTGTCGACGATATCCGCGGAGAGCTCCGGCGGCGTGCGCTCCAGCGCGGTGCGCACAGCCTCGACGATCACGTTGACCGGCTCCTGCAAAGCGTCGCGAATCTCGTCGGAGTTGACCTCCAGGGTCTTCGGCAGACCGGCGACCAGGTCGCGCCCCTTCACCTCCATCGTCATCGCCTCGTCGGTCGGATAGGCCGTGCCGATGGTACACTTAATCATCTCAGCGGTGCGCTCACCGACCAGAAGATTATATTTACGCTTCATATGCTGCACGATGGCTTCGTCCATCTTGTCGCCGCCCACGCGCACCGACTCCGAGTACACGATACCCGAAAGACTGATAACGGCGACCTCGGTGGTTCCGCCGCCCACGTCGACGATGAGGTTACCCGAGGGCTCCGCGATGGGCAGGCCCGCGCCGATAGCGGCGGCCATGGGCTCCTCGATCAAGAACACCTCGCGCGCCCCGGCCTGCTCGGCCGACTCACGCACCGCGCGCTTTTCAACCTCGGTGATCCCGGAGGGCACGCAAATCACGATGCGCGGGCGCATCAATTTTCGCCGATTATGCGCGCGCGCAATAAAGTAGCGCAGCATCGCCTCGGTGATCTCGAAGTCCGCAATGACGCCATCTTTCATGGGGCGAATCGCCACGATACTGCCGGGGGTGCGCCCCAACATCTCTTTGGCGACCCGGCCGACTGCCTTGACGCGTTTGCCGCCGCGCGCATCCTTTTGGACCGCGACCACCGAGGGCTCGCTGCACACGATCCCTTTGCCCTTGGCGTAAACCAGGGTGTTAGCGGTCCCTAAATCGATGGCGAGGTCATTTGAAAAGAGGCCGAGAAGCTTGTTGACAACCATGTGTTTTTTCTATCGAGGCGAGGCCCAGGTCCGGAATGGATGCTCAAGGGCCGAAAACAGGTTCGTGGATCATCTAGACCCAACTTCATCACCGTCTTTAGTATCAGAAGCCGACCCAAATCAACAACAACGCGATGAGCCGGAGTCCGCCGCCCTTGCAATGGCGCATATCAGTCGTTAACATCTGCCGCCTTTGATGATAGGTAGCAACTTAATAAGTTCTGATATCCAGTTTTTATTCTATATTTTCGACCGTTGAAAAGCTTCTCACAATCTGGCTTCCAGGGAGCACATTACCGATGCTAAAAACCGTCCGTCACGCAGCAAAAAGTGGCTTTTCTTATATCCTGGTCGCGGGGCTAATCGTTATCTTCGCCTTCTTCTTTGGCGTCCCCGCGAATAGTTGCGGCAGCAGCCCCAACGCCGCCTTTAGTATGGCGACTGTCGACGGCAAAAACGTCGACAGCAACGACATCAACATCATCTATAACCCGCTCTATAGCTCCAACACCACGCCGGAGGCCGAACAGCTGGAGCGCCAGCGCGCGCTCAGCCTGAAGGCCTATCTGATGATCGAGCTGCTCGCCAAGAAGGCCAAAGAGGCCGGCCTTCGCGTCAGCGACGAGGAATTCGCCAGCTATATGCTCGACCCCCTGCGCAACCCCGAGTTCCTTTCCTCCTACGGAAATACCGGCGCGTGGGACGCGGCGTATTACGAGCGCTACGTGCAGAACTTCCTGCTCGTCAGCATGACCAAATACGAAGCGTTCAAGCGCAATGAACTCCTGGCGCGCAAATATATCAATATGATCGAGATGCAGATCAACATCCTGCCCCAGGAGGTTGAGCAGCTCGAGGCGCTTCGCAACAACAAAGTCAACCTGGAGTTCGTCAGCTTCAACACGAACCTCCTCGCCGACTACGTCGAGATCGATGACGCCAAGATCGCCGCGTTCACCCAATCGGACGCCAAAGAGATCAAAAGCTATTACGACAACAATATCGCGGATTATAGCACGCCCGAGCAGATGGAGATCCGTCGCATCTACCTGGAAGTCGGCCTGAAAGACGCCGACGGCAACGATGAGAAGGCTCGCCTCGCCGCGGCCAAAAAACGCATCGACGCCGGTGAAGATTTCGCCGCCGTCGCCGGCAGCATCAACGACGCGCTCAAAGACGAGCAGGGCCTGATGCCCATGACCGCCACCGAGAATATGAACCAGGACATCGTCAAGGCGCTTAAAGACGCTAAAGTTGGCGACGTCGTCGACGTCACCACCGAGACCGCGCTGATGCTGGTCAAATTGGTCGACAAGAAAGACGCCAAGACGACCCCCCTGGCCGACGTCGAAAAAGAGATCGCCACCAAATTGCTCCAGGAAAAAGAGGTCAACACCTTGGCCGACAGCCTGGCCAAAGAATTCCTCGCAAAAGCCAAAGAGACTGGCTCGTTGAGCGGCGCACTTGAAGCCCTTAACCCGACCGAGACCGTCGACGAAGACGCCTCGGGCGAGGAAGCGCCGAAGAGTGTCTGGGCCGCTGTGTCGGTTCAAGAGACCGGCGAGTTCAGCCTCGAGGGCCAGGATATGTCGAATATCTTCGGCGGACAGCTGCCCCCGGGCATCTCGCTTGGACGCAGCGCATGGGACCGCATCCCGAAGATCGGCCAGAGCCGCGCGCTCGCCGTCGACGCCTTCAGCAAAATGGACCCCAAGAGCCCGCTGGCAGACAAGGTATACGAGGCCGACGGCAATAAGGTCGTGGTCAGCCTGAAGAGCAAGACCACGGCGCAAGACGCCAAGGCAGAAGGCGAAGACGCGCCGAAAGCCTCGGATATGACCGAAGAGCTTATCGCGCAGAAGTCCCAGGATATGCTCGGCCAATGGCAGCGCCTCTTCCAGCGCCGCACGCAATTCGGCTCGTCGCTCACCCTGGACTACGGCCCGTGGCTCGAAGGTCAGTTCAAAGAAGCCGTTGAATCCGGCGAGATTAAGCTGAAGTCCAAAACGGGCGGCTTGGCCGTGACGATGATCGACCCCAATACGGTCACCATCAACCCGGGCGAAGGCGCCCCCATCGAGTTGAACGCGACCGAAGTGAAGAACTAATCGATCGCGCGACGCGCAAACAGAAAGGCCCCGACATCCGTCGGGGCCTTTTTTGTTTAATTGCATCCCTTGGGCGCTCAAATAAAGGCACCGTTCGCGGCGATGCGTCTTCGCAATAGATCCCCTGAGGGTCCACGTGGGGCCCTATTCGCCGCCCGTCGTCCTCGACATCACCGTGGGGCCTCGCGCACCAAGGGAACACGCGAGATAGCACGCTACCGCTCCCTGAGCCGACGCGCATGCTCGCTCACCGACTCCTTTGCGCGCGGCCCAAGTCATATATCAGACCCACCTCGCCTGGCCGCACTCAACAATGCCCTCCCCCGGCGCCAGCGCAAACACCAATGTCAGAAACAAGAAAAGCGAAAGCCCCGATAAAATCGGGGCTTTCGCCTTAAGCGGGAGACGGGAATTGAACCCGCGACGTCAACCTTGGCAAGGTTGCACTCTACCGCTGAGTTACTCCCGCGTAGAGGTTCTGTACTCTGGGTGCTGCCAAATCTGAAGGTCTGCACAACGACCTTCGTGTAAAGCGGGAGACGGGAATTGAACCCGCGACGTCAACCTTGGCAAGGTTGCACTCTACCGCTGAGTTACTCCCGCGTAGAGTACCGGAGGGCTGGGGTGGTGTCACAAATGAAGGCGAATCATCTGCCTTCTGTAGAGCGGGAGACGGGAATTGAACCCGCGACGTCAACCTTGGCAAGGTTGCACTCTACCGCTGAGTTACTCCCGCATTGGGCGTGACACTCAACCCCGAAGCGCCTCCGGGAAGACGGTTTATAGGCGAGGTTACCGATGCTGTCAAGCACTTTTGTTAAAGTTTTTGCAAAGAGTTAAAAATCACGGCTCAGGCCTGTAAAACCTGCGTCAAACGCTGTTTCTTAATCGCTGCCAAACTCCGGCACGCGATCATCGGTCTCGGCTTCGTCCCAATACCCATCTTCGCCCTCGGGACCCTGTTCAGCCTGGGCGGCTTCCTGCTCGGCGCGGCGCTGCAACCCGCGCAATCCACGCAGTGGGGGCCGTTTTTCGCTGATGCGCAGCGCCTCAACGCGTTGGATCCGATTAATGCTCTCGCGACTCATCTTGGGCTGCATAATACGCACCCCACGCTCTTTCAAGATTTCGCCGCGCGGCTCCGGTTCTTCGACTTCCTGCACGCTTTCATCGTCGACCCCGTCCTCGACGTTCTCCGACTCAGCCGTCTCTTCGGCGGCGGCCTTCTCGGCCATCTCGACGGCGCGGGCTTCCTCAAGAAGTGCCGCCTCGTCGAGCTCCCAGGCGCCGTCGTCAGCCGCCTGGTCTTCGTCAAGTTGCTCAGCGCCCTGCTCTGCAGCCCGCTCGCGGGCGTTCGCAGCCTGGGCGCGCGGGTCGCCGAATCGGTCCTGGGGATCCTCCTCGCGCTCCGCGGCCTTAAGGCGGTCGATGGTCTCCCCCTGAGAGTTCGAACGCGCGCTAGTAGGCGCCGCGCCGCCACCTCCGGCGTAGGGCTGAAAACCATCGCTGCCCGAGCGCGCGGCCTGCGCGGGCTCGCTCACCTCATCGTCGCCGGAGGCGAATAGATAGACCGCCCCACCGCCTATCAGCGCGACAAGCAGCAGAACGACCCCAGCGCGCTTCATACCAGCAGGGCTGGGGGCCACGGCCTCGCTCGGCGCCGCCTCGGCCTCACGGTGGCTTTTGACGGCCTCTTCGGTGACCGCAGCATGTGCCGCAGAGTCCGACACCACTAATTCGAAGGTTCCATCCTCGGCCTGGCGGGCTTGCACGTCCGCGCCGCGACCGGTGTCCTGCTCGGTATTTTTATCCATGATCACTCTCCGGGCCTGATACTTGCGAGACCAATGACGCAAGATAATAGCGGTTCTGCCCTAGAAACTACAAGAACGCGACCCTTAATATCGGATCGGCCCTATACAAAAAATAAAGCCGGCCCCGACAAATAGCCAGGACCGGCTTCAAATTAGGCGTCAAACACGCCTTATACGACTACCCAAGCGAAGAGATTACTGAGCTTCTTCGAACTCGGCGTCGATGATGTCATCATCATCATCGTCGTCGTCATCGTCGTCGCTCTGTGCCGACTCGCCAGCTCCACCCGGAGCCGCGCCACCTTCGGCGCCAGCGGCCTGATACATCTGCTCGGCCGCCTTGTGCATGACCTGCTCGAGTTCCTCCATAGCGGTGGGGAGCACGTCGTAGTCAAGCTCCTCGAGGGCCTTCTCAAGCGCCTCGAGCTTCGTGGTGATCTCGGCTTTCTGCTCAGCTTCGAGGTTATCGCCTTGCTCATTGAGGAATTTTCGCGCCGCGTGCGTCGCGACTTCCGCGCTATTTTTGACCTCAGCGTTGGCCTTCTTCTTCTCGTCCTCAGCGCGGTTCTCTTCGGCCTGGCGAACCAACTCTTCGACCTCAGCGTCCGAGAGTCCGGAGGAAGACTCGATGCGAATCTTCTTCTCTTTGCCCGTGGCTTTGTCTTTGGCCGACACGTGCACGATACCGTTGGCATCGATGTCGAAGGTGACCTCAATCTGCGGGATGCCGCGCGGTGCCGGCGGGATGTCCTCGAGGTTGAATTTACCCAGCGTTTTGTTGTCCGCTGCCATCGGGCGCTCGCCCTGAAGCACGTGGACCGTCACCGAGCTCTGGTTGTCGGCCGCGGTGCTGAACGTCTCGCTCTGCTTGGTCGGGATCGTGGTATTACGGTTAATCAACGTGGTCATCACGCCGCCAAGGGTCTCGATTCCGAGCGACAAGGGGGTGACGTCGAGCAGCAGCATATCGCTGACTTCGCCGCTGAGAACACCGGCCTGAACGGCAGCGCCGAGGGCGACAACTTCGTCCGGGTTCACACCTTTGTGCGGCTCCTTGCCGAAGAATTCTGTGACCGTCTTTTGAACAAGCGGCACACGCGTGGAACCACCGACGAGGATGACCTCATCGATATCCGAGATCGATTTACCGGCGTCCTTAAGCGAGGCTTTACAGGGCGCGAGGGTACGCTCGACGATATCGCCGATCATCTGCTCGAACTTCGCCCGGCTCAGCTTCACGTTGAGATGCTTGGGCCCGGAGGCGTCGGCGGTCAGGAACGGAAGGTTGATATCGGTCTCAAGCGTGCTCGAAAGCTCGATTTTGGCCTTCTCAGCCGCTTCTTTGAGGCGCTGAAGGACCATCTTGTCTTTGGAGACATCGATGCCGGTGTCCTTCTTGAACTCCGCGATGAGCCAGTCGATGACGACGTCGTCGAAGTCATCGCCACCAAGATGGGTATCACCGTTGGTGCTGACAACCTCAATCACGTTCTCATCTACGTCGAGGATCGAGACGTCGAAGGTACCACCGCCGAGGTCATAGACCACGACGAGTTGCTCTTCGGTTTTATCCAGACCGTAGGCCATCGCCGCCGCGGTGGGCTCGTTGACGATACGTTTGACGTCGAGGCCAGCGATACGACCGGCGTCTTTGGTCGCCTGGCGCTGGGCGTCGTCGAAATACGCTGGGACGGTAATAACCGCCTGGGTGACTTCTTCGCCCAGATAATCTTCGGCCGCGTTCTTCAGCTTGATGAGGATCTTCGAGGAGATCTCGGACGGGCTATATTTACGCCCGTGCACGTCGATGGCGACGTCGCCGTTGTCTGCCTTCACCAATTCGTAGGGCACGCGGCCGACTTCGTCTTTCAGGTCGGAGAAGCGGCGCCCCATAAAACGCTTGACCGAGAAGATGGTATTCTCGGGGTTGGTGATCGCCTGGTTACGCGCGATGCGCCCGACAAGGACATCCTTATTGGAGTCAAAACCAACGACAGACGGCGTGGTGCGCGCGCCTTCCTGGTTCGTGATGACTTCCGGGTCCTTGCCTTCCATGATGGCGACGACAGAGTTGGTGGTTCCGAGGTCAATTCCGATAATTCTGCTCATAGAGATACTCCTTAAATATTAAGCAAATGCTTTGATTAATGACTGGCGGAGTGCTGGCCAAATACGGTGTACGCACCGCGTCTGGTGGAGTCGGCCGGATTCAAGGCCCTGGGCCTTCCGGACGGCGTTTGACTCCGCCGCGATTTCGTTCGAGCCAAGCTTAGACACCGATTAGGTGCAGGCAAGCAATTAATTTAGACGATGAATTTGCGGTGAGACCTGGTGCGCGTCGCCCCGATCAGTCGGCGTTGGTCGAGGTCGCGGCGTCGCCGGAAGACGCGGAACTCGCGGGCGCGGCGTCGGCCTTCGCCGGCGCTCCGCGACCGCCCGAATTCGACGCGTAATCGGTGACATACCAGCCGCTACCCTTCAGGACAAAGTTGCCCCCTGTGATCAGTTTCTGAACCGCGTCCGCCTGACAACTCGGGCACTCTTCGGGGTCGGGTTCGCTAAAACTGCGCAAATCCTCGAAGTGATGTCCGCACTCTGTACATTCATATTTGTAGATGGGCATATTCAACGACCTTGTGACTTCGACAAACCGAATGGTTCTGACAAATAAATAGCGGGTGAACCGTCGCGGCGTCGAATCATTCGACGCCGCGACACCACCCGTTCCTTGGAATCCGGAGGCCCCAAAAACCGGCTGAGACCATGGACGCGGGTAAATTGCGCACCAAGGCCGAGCAGTCAAGTGATTCGGGCCAAAATTTTTGAATTAATTTTGGCTGCCCCGCGAGGCAGCCAGAGATGGGCTTATTTAATCGCGCCTTGAAGCACGTTAAAGACCGCTTTGGGCTGGAGGGCCGAGGAAAAGAGCCCGTCAAAACAATGCGAAAGAGGCACTTCAAAATCATTGGCGGTGCCGGTCAATCCGCGGCATTGCCCGGCGACATCGCCACTGCTGACGTCGGCGCCGTCGATATTCATCAACGACTTCCAGGCGACCATTTCGGGCTGCAACCCGGCATTCCACTGGGCGAAGCGCTCCAAATATTGGCCTTGCTGAGTATAGCCGGAGCGCGAGGTCACGGGGCTGCCGACGCTATACCAGACCAGCGGCTTGTCGACGCCGTAGAGCGGCTTAACTCGGCGCAAGAATTGGTAGGCGCCCGGGTTGGCGTCATCCAGCGAAGTATAACTCTGTAGCGACAAGATATCACCAGCTTCGAGCAGCGGAAGGATGACCGCCTGGAACCCGGCGTCGATCTCTTCGGCCGTCACCGGCGCGCCCGCCTCACGCGACTCATAGTCGGCATGATAGCGCGGCGCGACCTGCTCCACGAAGCGGTCCCAATTGATGCCGGCGCCCACCTTGGTCTCCGGCGAGGCTGCGTGAACCGCCGCGACCGCGTCCTGATAGAAGACCATGAAGTTGGAGAACTCGGTCTCGGAGAAAGCAGCTTCGCCATCCGCGACGAAACGCTCCATCGCGTTTCCGATGATGAAATAACGCGGTTTGCTCTCGGCGGCGACCGCCGAAATCTGGGCGATCAGGCTCTCACGCATATCGTCTCGATACAGGCCAAAGGAGCCCGGTGCGCGGGTCGATTTCCCGTCCCACGGCACATACCAGGAGCTGCGCGAGTTCCACAGATCCAACACGATGCTATAGCTGTCGAAATCCGCCCCGCTCTCAAGCTTCGCCTCACGGACTTCGCTGAGCAAATCGCCGGCGCGCGCCTCAAAGCGTGCGGCATCCGGGTTCGTGCGGAAGTCCTGGGGTCCACGCGAGGGGGTCCCTGTGGCGGCGGAATAATAGAGGAATTCGCCGTAGGTCGAGGCGTATGCGTCAAACGCGGAGACGTGCAAAAACGCGTGGTTAATCACGCTGCCCGCGCGCTCGAGCACACCATTTTGCGACTCTCCGGGCGTCAGGCGCACCGTCGAGCCGTGGTGAAACCCGACGCCAAACGCCTCGCTCTCGTACTCAAGCGCAGACGCCTCGCCCAACGCGGGGAAGCGGTCTGGCGCGGTGGCGTCGGCGTCATCGCCACAACCCAATCCAGTGAAGATCAAAAAGGAGGCGAGCCCGACCCAATAATAACTGCGCTGATTCATATGATTTATTCTTTTTCAAAAATTACACAACGTTTCGCTTAACCCAGACAAATGACAAAACGAGCGGGAAGTCCCGCTCGTCATGTATTTGCTTTAGACTCAATAGATAATCAAGTCGTCGCCGCTGTCCGAGGACTCGATATCGCTGAAATCGCGTTTGCTTTTCTTCTTGGCTTTTTTCTTGGTCTTCTTCTTTTTCTTCTTCGCTTTAGCCTCGGCCGCTTGCTTGGCCGCCAATTCTTTTTGAGCCGCTTCTTCTTCGGCGCGCGCAATCTGGGAGTCGACCGGGCGCCCCTCATTGAGGTTGATCTTGGAGTCGCCGATGATGGAGTCGACGATATCGGCGTCGACCTCGCGCTGGCTGATCTCGGTCAATGACTCGACGCGGGCGGACAGCCCCTTCTCGGTGTCTTTATCGTCGCCACGCGCCACGCGCAGCGCATCGAGGCGCTTCGCCGTCGAGCGCTCAGCAAATGCCATCGTGAAGGTGCCAAAGAAGCGTTTCTGGTTCTTGACGGTCAGAATCGTATTGCCTTTGGTCCAGATCGCCTCCATCAAGACATCCTCGTCCTCCTCCTCGATAAAGTCAGTGGAGACGGGTTTGCCGTATTTTTGGGCCACCTGCACGACGAACGGCTCGAACCCGACGTTGCGAAGGTAGCGCTGATTATACGCGACCACCATCTTATAGAGGCCACCGTCGACGAAGAAATAGTAGCGATTCGCGACCGTGTCGCGGATCTGCATCATCGACTCACCGTTCTGGCGGCTGAACTCGTCGGAGATGACGCTGACCTGGTAGCCCGCGTTTGCGTCGAGCTTCTCGTAGCTGGCCGAGAACTCATCGACCTTATTGAGGATACGGGTATGCTCGCGCTGCAAGAGCACCCGGTTGCCCTTGAATTTATTATCTGTGCGCATCGCCTCGAGCAGCTGCTCTTTGACCTTTTTGACCACATCTTTGCGGCTATCGCCCCACTTCACCGTCCCCAGGGGCGCGTTCAGGTTGCCCTCGTCTTTGGCCATCGCCGGCAACGCGAACCCGAGCACGAGAAAGAAGGTCAACGCGAATTGAATATATTTTGAACGATTCATAGTGTTATTCCTCAAAATTGTGGTCCATGTGGACGCGCATCGCCCGACTAAAACCGTATCAGATAGCCCCTTGAGTCACAATCCAAGCGAGGCCGGCGCGCCGTCATCACGGGGGCAACATCAGCCAAGTTCATTGGTTTGGACGCACCCTTACTCCCTGCACCGACGACATCACCTCACCTTCGACCTTGGGCAGCATGATCGCGCTTACGGTTTCGCCTCCCTTGATCGCCCCGCCCAGGGAAACTGCAGCGTCTCCGACCGAGAAACAGTTATCGACACAGTCAGGCTGGTTGATCTGGTAATGCGCGTTACGAATGGCCCAACAAGCCCTGTCACCACAACTAATAATCTCAAAATCCCCGGCGATATATGCCAAAAACACGCCGCTCTCGGGGAACCGCACTCCGTAGTCAGCGCGCCCACCGTCCTGATTGAAGTTCACGCCGATCCGTGAGTCGGACGGCGCAGGATCATTCAAACCGGCCTCTTCAACCCACGCGCCCGACAACTCCTGTCGCAATTGATTGCGCACGCCGGTCTCCGGCAGCGGCCTAAAGTCCAAAACGCCAACATTAGGAATCTCATCGGTCTTCAAAGCGGTGAGTTCACCGCCCCGAAACGTAGGGTCGAGCGAGATGACGGGGGCCAGCGTACCATTTTCGTCCTCAACAAGGATTTGGAGCCGATTATTTGAGGTCAGCGCACAGGTTCCCTGCGTCTGTTGCTCGAACTGTAAATCGACAATGCACGGATTTTGCTCGTCCTGGCTGAATTCCAAAAAGACGGCGAGACCGACCTCGGGCGCATCACCAGATTGTTCAGCATTGTCCGTCGAGGCATTCATCAGCGTCGCGAAGGTTTTCCCGAGCAAGGCATCCTCTAAACAAGCTCTTGAGGGCGCAGCCGGATCGCACTCTACACCGCCGCTGTCGGTGTCATCGCCGACATCGCCCACCGCATCCTCCTGTGCAATATCCTCTTGCGTCGCGTCGTCTTGCGTCGCATCAGAGACATCTTCCAGCACATCCTCGCCCTGCCCGGCGTCCACGCCGACATCATTGACGCGCCGCTCCGTGGGGCTGTCGTCGGATAGAATGCATCCACTCATCAGCGAAACTACACAGAGAAGCAGGAGGCTATTTTTGCGAAGATCAAAATTCACTAACATCTTTTGTAGCTCATCGAAAAAGGTAGCGGCGCGTGCTCCCATCGCCGCTCTGGGTCGGTTTAGTACGTCTAAGCAAAGCATAGCGCCTAACGACGGCTCAAATCAATAAACGCTAAAAATAATCATATATTCACGCCCCTGCGATAATAAAAAAAGCCACCGCCCTGAGGCGGTGGCTTTTTTTCTCACCGGATTGCGTGCTCAGCGAGGATTACGCGTCAGCGTCTTCCTGCTCGGCGGCGGCCGCTTTCAGGCTCAGCTTAATACGCCCACGCTTCATGTCGACCGAGAGGCATTTCACGCAAACCTCATCGCCCTGGCTCAGAACATCGCCGACGTTTTCGACGCGGCCTTCGGCCAGCTCCGAAATGTGGCAGAGTCCCTCTGTGCCCGGAAGAATCTCGATGAACGCACCGAAATCGGTGATATTTTTGACCGTTCCGAGATAGATTTTGCCCTCTTCCGGGGTGGCGGTGAGGCCTTCGATGATCTCGATGACCTGCTGGGCCGACTCGGCGTTATTCGCGGCGATTTTCACCGTGCCGTCGTCTTCGATATTGACGCGGGCGCCGGTGGCTTCCTGGATGCCACGGATGGTCTTGCCGCCCGAGCCGATGACCGCGCCGATCGAGGAGGGGTCAATCTTGATGAAGGTGATGCGCGGCGCGGTGTCGGCCAGCTCTTTGCGCGGCTCCGCGATCGCCTCGTTCATGACGCCGAGGATATGATCGCGGCCTTCTTTGGCCTGCAGCAGCGCTTTTTCCATCGTCTTGAAGGTGATCCCTTCAATCTTGGTGTCGAGCTGGAAGGCGGTGATGCCGTCAACGGTACCGGTGACCTTGAAGTCCATGTCGCCCATATGATCTTCGTCGCCGAGGATATCGCTCAAGACCACGATGTCCTTGCCTTCTTTAATCATACCCATCGCGATGCCCGCGGTGGCCTTTTTGAAGGGCACGCCGGCGTCCATCATGGCGAGGCTGCCGCCGCAGACCGCGGCCATCGAGCTGGAGCCGTTGGAGGCGAGGGTGTCGCTGACGATGCGCACGGTATAGGGGAATTCTTCCTCAAGGTCGGGCAGCGACGCGGTCAGCGCGCGCTCGGCCAACTCACCGTGTCCGAGCTCACGACGCGAGACGCTGCGGAAGGGCTTGGTCTCGCCGACGCTGAATCCCGGGAAGTTATAGTGCAGGTAGAAGCGCTTCTTGAAGTCGTCTTCCAGGCCGTCCACTACTTTACTGTCATACTCGGTGCCGAGCGTGCAGCTTACCAGTGCCTGGGTCTCGCCGCGGGTGAACAGCGCCGAGCCGTGTGCCATCGGCAGCAGGCCAACTTCGACGCGGATGTCGCGAACCGTCTCCGGGTCACGTCCGTCGATGCGGGTCTTGGTCTTGATGACGCGCTTGCGCATCAGCGACTTTTTAAGCGAGTCGAAGGCGTCTTTGATATCGCCCTCTTGCTCCGGATACGCCTCCACCAAGGCTTCGACCGTGGCGGCTTTGAGCTCGTCCATACGCGCATAGCGCGGGAGCTTCTCGGCGATCTGCAGCGCCTTATCGAGCTCTTTCTTCGACTCTTTCTCGACAGCCTTCAGGATAGCGGCGTCGACGGTGACCGGCTCGACGTTGAGCTTCGGTTTGCCGACCGCCTTGGCGAGCTGCTTTTGCAGCTCAAGGACGCCCTGGACCGACTCCTGGCCGAACTCCATCGCCTTGACCATGACGGCCTCGGGGACTTCGTTGGCGGAACCCTCGACCATGACGATCGCCTTGTCGGTGACAGCAAGCACGATGTCCATGTCGGACTCTTCGCGCTGCGCGAAGGTCGGGTTGGCGATGAACTCACCGTCGACCATGCCCACGCGAACGCCAGCGACCGGACCGTTAAAGGGCATCTCGCTGATCATCAGCGCAGCCGAGCAGCCGGTGATGGCCAGGACGTCGGTGTCGTTGATCTGGTCGGCGGAGATGACCCACGCGACCAGTTGGGTGTCGCGGCGATATCCTTCCGGGAAGAGCGGGCGGTGCGGACGGTCGATAAGACGGCTGGTCAGCGTCGCTTTGGTGCTGGGCTTTCCTTCGCGTTTGAAGAAGCCGCCGGGGATTTTGCCGGCTGCCCAGAAGTTCTCGACGTAGTCGCACAGCAGCGGGAAGAACGGCAGATGCGGCTTCTCGCCGCCGTCACACGCGGTGCACAGCACCTGGGAGTCGCCGTAGCTGATGACCACCGAACCGCCGGCCTGCGGGGCCATACGTCCGTGCTCAATGATGAGTTCTTTGTCGCCGAGTTGTGCGCCTTCTCTTATAATACCCATATTCGTTCAATCCATTTTTTCAGTAAATTAATGAAATCATCTTTTCATCTGGAAGCACGAGCATCGATGTCAAAGACGGCTCATCGGGGCATACTTTTGGGTCGACTCCCTCGTTGGGAGTCCGTATTCGCCGTGAAGCGTAGCATGTAATACGAAGCACCAGGTTCCCCTGATGCGCCCTATTACAGGCTACCCCTTCACAGTCATGCCACCGATTCGCTGACCTGAGGTTGATGCGCGGTGCTCGGTTCTCTCGCGAGGTTGCCGGGGAAGATTCCCGCGACGCGCCTGCGCGCTTACAAACAAGCCGCCAGCCCTTTTGCGGGGCTAGCGGCTTTTTTACACTTACTTCTTATTTACGCAGACCAAGGGCCTTAATCAGCGCACGATAGCGCTCGACGTCTTTCTTGCGCAGGTAGCGCAGGAGGCGGCGGCGGCGGCCGACCAGAATCAACAGGCCGCGGCGCGAGTGATGGTCATGCTTGTGCTCAGCGAAGTGCTCTTGCAGACCGTTGATACGCTCCGTAAGAAGTGCGACCTGGACTTCCGGGCTACCGGTGTCTCCGTCTGCACGTTTGAATTCGCCGATAAGCTCTGCTTTTCTATCCGGATGTAAAGCCATGGGGTTTGCTCCTGTGTTTTGTCCCTTTAGCGCCGTCGCGGCGTAAGAGTCCGGTTCATGATTGTTAAGGGCTCTGGCAACCCACCCATGGAGAGTAGGCCAAGCCCGATTCGGCGCGGACCCTAAGTCTGGCGGGGGCGAAAGTCAAGCACTCATGCAACCGCCCTCCCTTCGTTTCGCAGCGCAACACTCTCGCCCATTCCCACTTTTCATTCACCACCTAGACCCACCAATTTGCTGGCTATTTCGGGCCTTCTTATGCAATAAGGCCGGGATTGCTGATTCCATTGCATACTTTTCGCCAGCCCCGCCGGCGAGGATCACGAAAGCAGCCAGTTTTGTTGGCGACCGCCACGCTCCGGACCCGTTGAAATGTCAGACCGCGAAGTTAAGAAAAGCCGCCAAGAGAAGTCTCGCACCCAGACCCAGAGCATCGTGCTGCTGGGGTCGGTCTTTGTGATCGCCAACTGCGGCCTGGTCTACGAATTATTGGCCGGCACGATCTCATCGTACCTTGTGGGCGCGGCGATCCTGCAATTCTCGCTGGTCGTCGGCGTATTTATGGCGGCGATGGGCATCGGGGCGTTTTTGTCGCAATGGGTCAAAGAGGATCTGCTCGACGTCTTCGTGCGCGTGGAGGTCGCCGTCGGGTTCCTCGGGGGGTTCTCGGCCTTCGCCCTCTTCTTCGCCTTCGTGCACCTCGCCTATTATACCGCCGTTTTATACGCGGTCTGCGGGCTCATCGGCATCTTTATTGGCATGGAGATCCCGCTGGTTATCCGGCTCCTCAAAGATGAATTGGCGCTCGAGTTTAATGTCTCTGCCGTGCTGGGGTTGGATTATCTGGGCGCGCTGATCGCCTCACTCGTCTTTCCCTTGGTGCTGCTGCCGTATCTCGGGCAATTGGCGACCGCGTTTTTCACCGGCCTGCTCAACGTCGTGGTCGCGATCGTGTGCTGCATCATCCTGCGCGACCACCTGAAAAAACCGCGCACCACCATCGCCACCGCGGTGCTCGCCGCGCTCCTGCTCGCCGGTGGTCTGGCGGGCAGCCATCGATTCGTGCACTGGTTTGAGTCGAGCCTCTACCAAAACCAGATCATCTACGCGACCGACACCAAATACCAACGCATGGTCCTGACCCGCTGGCGCGACGACCTGCGCCTGTATCTAAACGGCAACCTGCAATTCTCGAGCATCGACGAGTATCGCTACCACGACTCGCTGGTGCACAGCGTCATGGGCATGCCCGGCAAGCGCGAGCGCGTCCTGGTGCTCGGCGGCGGCGACGGCATGGCCGTGCGGGAGGTCCTCAAATACGCCGACGTTAAACAGGTCGACCTGGTGGATCTTGACCCCGAGATGACACGTCTCTTTAGTGAGCAGCCGATGCTGCGCGCGCTCAACGAGGACGCGCTGCACGCCGACCGGGTCTCCATCTATAATATGGACGCCCAGATCTTTTTGGAGGAGCACGCCGCCGACGCGCCCTACGACCGCATCATCATCGACTTCCCAGACCCCAACGACACGAGCCTGAGCAAATTATATTCGCGCAGTTTCTACCGGCTGCTGTCGCGCCACCTGTCGGGCTCCGGCTACGCCATCACTCAGGCGACCGCGCCCTATCTGGCGCGCCGAAGCTTCTGGTGCATCTACCACACGATCCGAAGCGTCGAGCACCCCGCCCACCTGGGCGAAACCCTCGACGCGCGCGCCATGCATACCTACGTCCCGTCATTTGGCGAATGGGGCTTTGTACTCTTCTCCCCGCGCACCATCGACCTGAGCCAGTGGCGGCTCACCGAGAAGACGCGCTACCTCACCCAGGAGAATTTCGAGAGTCACTTCCTTTTCTCGGAAGATACCAAAGAGATCCCGACCGAGATTAACCGCCTCGATGACCAGGTGCTCGTGCGCTATTACCAGGAAGATTGGAAGTCCTATTTCCGCTGATGGGCGCAGGCTGTCGACAGGCCGTAATTGACCATCTAGCTGCAGCCAGCGTATTGTCGCGCGGAAGTGCCTCTTTCAATTCATAGTTAAGGCCAACGACGGCTTAATATCCCCATTTTCATCACCGAAATTTGTCCCCCGAAGCGAGCCGAGCATGTCCGCATTTATCCTGATCACCCTGGCCTTCGTCGTCGGCGGCGGCATCGCTTACGTCGCCACGCGCGGGTCACGCAAAGAACCCAGGGCGTCGCGCGCGCTGACGAGCGACTTCCGCGGCCCCGCCCAACAACTCACCAGCGATGGCGAGCGCGCACTCACTGACCTGCGCCTCAACGACATTATTGTCTATTACGACAACGATTATTCGGTTGAAGGCCGCACCACTTATCGTCAGGGCGGCTGGGAGTGGTATTCCTTTATGCTCGAGGACGGGGATAAGAAGATCTGGCTTAGCGTGGAGGAAGACGAAGGCCTTGAGCTCTCGCTATGGAAGGAGGTTAAAGGCCTCCCGCTCCCGTCGCCGCCCCCGGCGCTGATTGAATACCAGGGCGAGTCCTATGAACTCCAAGAGCGCGGAAAGGCGACCGCCCAGAGCATCGGGCGCACCGGGCGCGCGGTGGACTGCCCGGTCGAGTATTTTGAGTATGAGAGTGACAGCGGCAAATACTTGTCAGTGGAGGATTGGGACGGCGATCTCGAAGTCTCGACAGGCATCGCTCTCGATGAATCCGAACTAACCGTCTTTCCCGGTGATAATATCCTCACCTGATCGACACGTGAAATCCCAAGTGGAGCCTAAATCATGAGCGAAAAAGCCCCCCAGAAGACCGCTGATTCTGTTGATTCAACCATCGAGGAGGACTTCGGCATCGACGAAGACTCGGACCTTGAAGAGGATTCGGATCTTGAAGAGGATTCGGACGCAGACGAAGAAGAATCTTTGAGCATCGAAGATCTCGAGGCAGCCGTCGCCCGCGGCGAGGACCTTCGGGAGTTCAACTTCGCGGGGGCTGAGTTGCACGGCGCAGACCTCAGTGGCGCGCTCCTAAAAGAGGCGAATTTCGCCGGCGCAGACCTCGACAACGTCGACCTTAGCAACGCCGTGCTCACCGAGGCGAGCTTCGCCGGGGCGACGCTCAACAATATCACGCTAAATGGCGCTGATTTAACCGAAGCGAACTTCTCGGGCGCACACCTAAACGACCTCGACGCGGTGGACGCCACGCTCCTGGAGGCTGATTTCAGCGGCGCGGCGGTCTACGACGTCGACCTGAGCCGGGCGAACCTTCGCGAGACGATCTTCGCGGGCGCTTCGGTCGGCGAGACCACGCTGAACGGCGCGGACATGCACGGCGCGGACCTCAGCGGCGCGACCTTCTCGGACGTCGACATGCGCGAGTGCGATCTGAGCGAGGCCGACGCCTCGGCCGCTGCCTTCCACAACGTCGACCTGAGCAAGGCGAATCTGAGCGAGGCCGACTTCAGCGCCGCCAGCATCCAGGACGCCACCCTCGACGAGGTGAAAGGCGACGGATGGTGGCTGGTCGCCGCGTCCCTTCGCCAGGTCAGCATGAAGAACGCATCGCTCAAAACCGCGGTCTTTGAGGCGCTGGGCGTCGAGGATCTCGACATTCAGGGCAATGAATTGCCCGACGGCTTCGCCGAGTGGCTCAGCGAAGCCAGCGCCGCGGCCGATGCCGACGCGAAGCCATCCGATGAGGATACCAAGGGAGACGGTTGATGAAAGGTCGAAACCAGCAACTCCTCATCTTTAGCGTCGCGATGACCCTAATCTTCGGCGTGCTGATGACCTGGTCCCATTTTAGCGGGGCGCCGATCGTGTCGGTCGAGGTCCCTGAACGGGTCTTCGGCCAAGAGCAGGTCAAAACCCCGCCGATTCGATTCACTCAGGACAAAGACGGCCCCCTGACGATGAAGATCACCGGGAGCACCCTCAATAACTCGTGGGTATGGGTCAAGACGGTCATCCTCGACACCGAAGATATCGCAATCCAAGAGCACGACTTCGATCTCTCCTATTATCACGGCCCCGACTGGTCGGAGGGGAATCGCAGCGACGACTGGATCTTTCGGCTGCCTGCGGGCGAATATAAAGTCCTGGTCTACGGGGAAAATGAGCAGACCCAACTCAACGGCCCGCGCGACATCTCGGGAGACAAACTCGAGGTAGAGATCCAATCAGGCGTCGTTTTAACGCGCTATTTCCTGCTCGGCTTCATCCTATTCTTGCTGCTGAGTTTGCGCGCAAAAAAACTCACCACGGACGACCGAGAAAACGAGCGCGCGGCGCAGTTCCGCCAGGACTTTCTCGCTTAAGCCATGGGCGCCAGGCGCCGGCAATTTGGAGTGGATTTATGAGTATCAAATCAGGAAGCGCGGGCTCACTGGCCCTGCTCAGCTTTATCGGAATCAGCCTCATCGCGTTGACCGTGTCGGCCTCGACGGCCGGCTGGGGGGTCGACAAGCCGGTGGTTGATGATGGCGGCGCCGAGAACTCGACTAGCACCCGGCGCACCTATTATGGCGGGTATTATATGATCTTTTACCGCAGCCCCGGGATCCGAAACGTGGGGTCGCGCCGGCCCGGCGGCGGCTTTCATGGCGGGAAATAAGCCGGCAGGCACGCGGGCTTATTTGAACTTCGTAATATTTAGCCCCTCCATCGGCACACACTCGTGAAGCCGGCGGTCATAGCGCTCACCGCTGTCGCACAGGCGCAGGATATTGGGTCGAAAGGGAAGATCAAAATAGGCCGGCGGCTGGTCCGCGGCCGCCTGCACGAAGACCCGGTAGATTCCATCCTGAGTCAAAAAGACCGAATAGCTAAAGCCGGCATCGGGCACGCGCTCGACATACGCCGGCAGGTCGGGCAATTGGGAGACCTCGGGGGTGACGGGTCGCCAGCGCTTCGGCGGGTCGATTGACTCCAGGCGTAATGAAACGGTCTCGCCCTCTAAAACGCGGACCTTGCGCCGTGACTTCTCGGAGGCCCCCTCGCCGACCGCCACCGCATGCTCACCGGCCGGCAGCCGCACCGCTTCACCGCAGGTCACCTCGAAGCGCCCATTCACCTGCGCCGACTCGCCCGCCAACGCCCCGGCCGCCCCAACACATTCCAACTGCACCGTGCCGATCTTCGCGCACTCCGCAAGCCCTGGGGCGCTGGCGCGGGCGTGGGCCGACTCAAAGACCTCGAGTTGACGCAGCGCCGCGTCACAATAGCCCATCTTATCGTAGGCCGAGATGACCAGGCCGAGCGTCTCGGCCCTGGAGTCCAAGGCATAGGCGCGCAGCAAATTCGGGATCGCGCGCTCAAAGTTGCCCTCGCCGAATTCGCGCAAACCATCCCCAAAATACTGGGCATAGCGCGAATCCTGGGAGCTCGCGTGGCGGGCTTTCGGCGTGCTCTGGGCGTGCGCCTGAGTCGCCGACGCCAGGGGCAAAGCGAGCGCGCACAGGGCGATCATCGGAGAAATTAGTTGGCTCTTTCGCATATCGTGCCCACCTTAAAATGAACCGTGCAGACAAAGTTGAAACAAACACAATCATAGCGCGACGATCAAAGCGTGCAACGGCTGCAGGCCTGGTCAAAAATACTCGCCATCGAGCCCCCAAGCGTGATTCAATGATCTTTTTTATGCGCCTGGGCCAACACGGCTGGACGAGTCACCGTCAAATGCGCTAGTCGAAGTGCGCTTGTGGGTTGAGCCGACCTTACGTTATTTGATCGAAAGTCGCAAAACACCCGATTCACCAGCACCCATAAACTACTTTATTCCTTTTTTCAGGAAGCTCGGGCACATGTCTTCGAACGAACTTAGCAAATTAGTTAAGACCGGAAACGCCAAAAAGTTCCATCGCGCGGTCGAGAAGCACGAGGAAGAACACGGGGAGTTGCCGAGCCTCGAGATGGCAAGTTTTTCGGGCCAGAACCTGGCCGGTTTCGACTTTTCGGGCATCGACCTGTCCAATGTCGCCTTCGAGGAATGCACCCTCACCGAATGCCGCTTCGACGGCTGCGTGCTCAACGGCACCTACGTCCACAGCTGCACGCTGCTCAATTGCACCTTCGAGGGCGTGGAGGGCGATGACTTCTCCCTGGACGCCTCGACCCTGAGTCGCTGCGAATTTAAAGAATGCAACTTTGTATTCCCCGAGTGGACCGACTCGCAATTCAACGATTGTACCCTCGAGAAGCTGATCGGGCCGGACTATAATTTCGAGCGCGTCACCTTTAAGGGCGGCCACTGGCACGACGTCGTCCCGACCGGCGGCGAGATGCGCTTCGTGACCCTGCGCGAGATGGAGCTCAAAGATGTGGATCTGAGCGCCTGCCAAGCGTCGAGCTGCTATCTGAGCGCGATGTCAATCACCGACTCCGTGCTGCCCGACGGGTTCGTCGAGAAGACCGGCCGACGCCGCGTGGTCTAAGCAGCGGTTGTCGAGGAGATCGACAATGAAAGGGGCGCCCGGCTCAGCCGGGCGCCCCTTTCTCGATCTCGCTTCGCCACCGCCGCGAAAAAACTCAGCGCTCTGCCCAGGGATGGCGCGCCAGGTAACCGTTGCGATAGCGCCGGTCATGCGAGACCTCCTCGCCAATCCACTCCGGCGTCGCCACCGCCTCGTCGTCGCGGTCCAATTCGACCTCAGCCATGACCAACCCGGCGTTGGCTCCCTCGAAGACATCGACCTCCCAGGTGTGCTCGCCGTGCTTGACGAGGTAGCGCACCTTCTCGACCTGGCGCCCCTGGCAAAAGGTGTCGAGCATCTCGCGGGCATCGGCCATCGGGATTTCATATTCGAATTCCGCCCGCGACAGCCCGACCGTCGGGCCCTTGATGGTCAGCACCGCCCTCTCCCCTTCGATGCGCACGCGCACCGTGGCTCCCGGGGCGCTCTCAAAATAACCCTGGCGCATCGGAATCTCATCGAAGACATCCGCCCGCCACAGCTGCGAGCACACTAAGAATTTACGCTCAATTTCAACCGCCATCCGAATCCTCCAGGGTTGTGATTTCGACCCATGATCGCTATGTAAAATAAAGCGTTGGCCAGGTCCGCAGTTGCGTTTTATATACACGCCCGGCCCCAACGACCAGTTCAATTATTTGACCATATTACCGCCATCATCGACTCCTTCGCGCGAAGCCTTTGCCATGAAAACCACCGGCCGAACAGGCGCCACTCCAGCCGACCTGACCCGCGTCCGCCCCTACGGCGACACCCTCGATGACGGACAGGTGCAGCTCTCGTACACGCTGCCCGTCCCCTACGGCCCCGAAGCCAGCGAGGCGGCCCGCCAGGTCGCGCTGAAGATGGGCCTTGAAGACCCGAAGGTCTACCACAGCCAGGACCTCGGCGAGGGCTACACCTATTTTATCGTGTACGCGCGCTTCACGCAGACCCTTGATTTCACCAAGATTAAGGTCGCGCAGATCGAAACCGAGCGCATGGATTTCTATGAAATCAACGCCTATATCGAGGCCGAAATCGGGCGAAAGATTACGGTCCTAGGCGCCTGCACCGGCACCGACGCGCACTCGGTGGGCATCGACGCGATCATGAATATGAAGGGGTATTCGGGCGAATACGGCCTGGAGCGCTACCCCATGATCAACGCATATAACCTCGGCATGCAGGTGCTCAACGAGGATCTCATCGCCCACGCGATTGAGAAGAAAGCCGACGCCCTGCTGGTCAGCCAGGTCGTCACCCAGAAGGACGTCCACATCAAGAACCTCGCCGAGCTCATCGATATGCTCGAGGCCGAAGGCATCCGCCAGGACCTGCTCGTGGTCGCCGGCGGACCGCGCATCTCGCATGAGTTGGCGCTGGAGTTGGGCTTCGACGCAGGCTTTGGCCCGCGCACCACTGCGCCGGATGTCGCCAGCTATATTGCCCAGGAAATGGTCGCGCGTGGGCTGGCGAAATAGTCCGCCGCGCGGCTGCCGATGTGCTCTCCCCCACCCCCGAAGCAATTGCGGGCGCCAAACGCCCGTGGTATCTTTTGCGCGATGGTCGTCCTCTAATTTTCGTCTGATTTTGGTGCGAATGCGCCCGTAGCGCTCATGTCCGAAGAAACGCTCGACAAATCGGCGCCTCCCAAGGAGGCGGCTTCTGCAAAGAAGAAGCCCTACGACCCCGAAAAGCTCATCGGCAAAACTCTGGCGGGCCGCTACGAGGTCGAGCAATGCATCGGCAAGGGCGGCATGGGAGTGGTCTATCTGGCCAGCCAGACCGCGCTTGGGCGCAAGGTCGTGGTCAAAGTATTGCCGCGCTCCTTTGTCGATGATGACGAGGCTATCATCCGCTTCGAGCGCGAAGCCCAGGGCATGAGCCGCCTGCAGCACCCGCATATTGTCGCGATTTACGACTTCGGCCACGACGAGAACCAGGCATATATTTGCATGGAATATGTCGACGGCGAGACGCTCACCCGGCGCATGCGACGCGAGGGGGCGATGTCGGTCCAGGAATTCGCTCAGATCGCCGCCCAGATCCTGCAAGGCATCGGCGAGGCGCACTCCATCGGGCTGATTCACCGCGATATTAAGCCCTCCAATATCATGCTGACCGAGCGTCACGGGCGGCAAAACTATACGAAAATATTAGACTTCGGCCTGGCCAAGCTCAGCGCTGGCGCAGTGGATGTCACCAAGGAGCAGGCGCTCGTGGGGTCGGCCGCCTATTTGTCGCCCGAGCAGATCATGGGCAATCCGAGCGACCATCGCGTCGATATCTACGCGATGGGCGTCCTCTTCTATTATATGCTCTGCGGCGAGAAACCGTTTGTCTCGGACGACGATATCACGGTGCTCTACCAGCATGTCCACGCCGCGCCGAAGCCCCTCGGCGAGCGCTTGCCCGAGGACCACCGCGTCCCCGATGCGCTGGTCGAGTTGGTCGAGCGGATGTTGGCCAAATCGCCGGATGACCGCCCCGCCGACGCTCCCAGCATCCTGGTCGAGCTTATCGAGATCATGGCCGAGACCTCGATTCAACTCCCGAACCTCGCCGCGCAGATAACCACCGGCGAGTTCGCCAGACAAAGCCCGCTGATGCCGGATAGCGCGCAGGACTCTGGCGTCGTGCTTCAGCGAGACCGCGCCCATACTCCGGCGCGCTCGCCCTCGCCGGACTCAAGCTCCCAGCCGCAGATTTACCGTCACGACAGCGGCCTATACGTCGACTCCACCAGCGATCTTCGCCTCATCACCGAGGAGCAGATCGCGATGATCCAAAAAGATCAGAGCGCCAAGACCCTGCGCGTCGTCGCGGTGGCGATTGCCATTATCGCCGCCGGTCTTGTCGGCGCGTTCCTTTGGTTGGCGCCCTTCAAGGACGACTCCGCGGCGAAAATGGAGAGCGCGAGAGCACAACTCGCCCAGGCGAGCGCGTATATCGACGAGGAAAATTATGGCCGCGCCGAGGCCATCCTCGACCTGCTTGAACCGTCGATTGAAGAGTTGCCCGCGTTGAGCGCAGACTATGCGGCCTCGCGCGATGACCTGGAGACAGGTCGCCTCTTTAGTCAGGCCAAGATTTACGAAGAAAAAGGCGAGTTCGCGCAAGCGCTTGAGAGCTACGAGAAGGTCCGGCAGAAGAACCCCGGGAACGCCGAGGCGCGTGCAGCGATTGAGCGCATCAAAGCCGCTCAGGCCGAGTCGGCGAAGGCCGCCGAAGCCGCGGCTCAACCCACCGAGGCCCCGAAGCTCGAGCAGCCGAAGTCACCGACCCCTTCGGCCAAGACGAAACGAGCAAACCGTGCGCCAAAGAAAACCCAGACGGCGGCCAACGCTTCGGTCGTGGCCAACCCGGCCAAGACGCCCGAGAAGGATGACGCGCCGGTCGACCTCTTGATGCCGGCTGCGAAGAAATCGCCGACGCCTGGCAATACTTCGGCCACGCCCCCCAAAGAAGACGATAATTTCGTCCCCCTGCTGCCGATCGACTAATCGCCGGGGCGCTCAGCGCTCACTCGGCAACGCATTTGCCCGCGGCCGCACAGATGGGCGCGGCGGCGTCGGTGCAGTCGGCGTCCTGGCGGCATTCGCGCGCGACTTCCAACACACATTTTTTGGCGTTCGAGCACACGAAGAATTGCTTATTCTCGGCGTCGTCGAAGGCCACACAATCGTCGCTTGTTCGGCACTCCTCAAAGTCGAAGATAAACGAACACCCGCCGGCCAAGCCGACGGCCACCAGCAGGAGCAGTGAGGCACAAAGCGCGCGGAGAGAGCGCGCATAAGAAGTTCTTAACTGCATCGGATTGCCCATCAATAGTCCAACGTAAAAGTCAGCGCGGCCCCGCTCGCGCCGATGCTCGGCGTGACGCGGGCCTGGGCGGAGGTCGTGGAGTCGGAAGGCGAGCTCAACCAGAAATACGTGCCGAGCCCGGCCAGGATAACACCGCCCACCAGCATCCCATCGGCGACATAGGCGTAGGACTGGCCGGTGGAATTCTCGTCGCGCCGCGCGTCCAGGGTCGTCGCGTCATCGGCGGCCGTGCTCTGCGCGTAGGTTAGATACCCGAAGACACCGCTGCCGATCAGCGAGGCGGCGCCGGTGCCCATCAAAATATAGGCCGTCGTCGGGATCGCCTCCGTCGCCTCGGCGGGTGGAGAGACCCTCAGCGGCGGCGTCCCCGGCTGAACCCGGTCGTTTTCTGCTTCGGCCAGCGCCTCGGCGATACGCGCCGAGGTGGCCTCATCCAGCGCCATCTCGGGCGCCTCGGCCAGGCCGTGATCGCCCTGCTCTCGGTCGACCTCCCCGGCATCGACGACCTCACCACCTTTCTGAAGCGCGATGACCTCCTTGAGCGTCTTTATGCGCTGCAGGGCGTCCTGGCGGGCCTTCAATTCCACGTCCGGCTGGGTCACAAATTGGGTATAAGCTGCGTTGGCGCTCTCGAAGAGGCCAAGCTTCTCGCGCGCGCGCCCAATATTATAGAGAAGATTGGGCACCGGATTGAGCTCATAGGCCCGCTCGAAGGCTTCGGCTGCCTGGGCGTATTGCTTGGCCGCGAACGCCTGGGCGCCCTGATTGGCATATTCCTTATAGGTCAGCCCGCCATCTTCGGCGGGTGAGCCCTTCACCGCCCCAGGCGCCCCATCCTGAGCGTACACCGGGGGCGCGCAAAGGTAGGTCGCGAACGCGATGGATGCGGCGGCCAGCGCACGGGTTTTAGTCGATAGCATAATAATATTACTTCAAATGGAAACGAAAAATCCGCTTAAGACACGGCATACTAACGACCAAAACACCCAACGTCCACTTCTTAAACTGGCGGGGTCCTCTCGGGGATTTCGCGCCGCTTACCTTCCCCAAAGCAGGCCGCGCGACGCGCGAAGAATTTGCGCCGAAGGTGCGCGCCCGGGCTTTTGTTATTTGCCCGCCGCACTGATCTGGGGTACTCAATAAGCAGACGCGACCACGCGAATCCAACCTGCTGTATTAAAAATACCTGCACGTATTCTCATGCAAATATCTCAGGACAAGCCAGAGGAATTAGGGAACGATTCCGCACCGACGAGTCCGTGGGAACGCGGTGACTTCAGCGATCCGCCCTGCGTCATTCATCCGGAGCAGGCCCCGCGCCCCGGGCGCATCGTCACGCCCCAGGGCGATCTTCTCTTCCTCAACCTGCGCGGCAGCTTCGCCAGCATGGCCGGACAGACCGGGTTGCGCCTGCGCGACGAAATTCAACAGGGCCCGCTGCCCTTCTTCGCGCGCTATCTCGACACCCTGCTGAAGCGGCGCACTCGCCTGACACGCTTGAGCGGCGCGGTCGACCTCTTCACGCGCCATTGGGTGACCCGGCGACTGGCCCAAAACCTGCCCGCCGAATACCGCGCCGCCGCGGTGGCGCTGGCGAACGCCTCGGGGATGTCGCTCGACGACCTGCTCAGCGGCTACCTGATGCACGAGAGCTTTTTGTGGGTGCTCGATAAATACCCCGGACTCCGCAGCCCGCGATTTATCGACACCCCGACCGACCCCGAGTCCGCGCCCTATCTGGGCAACACGACCGCGATCGTTCGCCCGCCGGCGAGCGAGTCGATTTTGCACGGGCATAACGTCGACTATTTCGGCATCGATTATTGGGACCGCCGCGCGACCGTCACATTTTATCATCCCGACGAGGGCATGGACTATGTCTCGGTTGGCAGCGCGGGCATCATCGGCGGTGGGCTCACCGCCATGAACGCCGCCGGCCTCACCCTCACCGTGCACCAGCATCATTGCGACGCGCTAGACCTCGACGGGGTGCCGGTGGGTTTTGCCGGCGACATGGCGATGCGCCAGGCGCATACCATCGAGGAGGCGGTCGCCATCCTGCGCAATCATCCGCCGGTGGCCGGTTGGACCTACGTTTTGTGCGAAGGTGACACCGGTCGCGGCGCCATCTACCGCGTGTCGCCCGAGAAAGAAGACCTCGAGATTATCGCAGATTCGCGCAGCACCTTTAGCGCCGCGCACCCCGACATCACCCAGGATATCGGCGAGGCGCCGGCCGACCAGCCGGTCTGGCAGCGCTCGCTGCGCAACCAACCAAGGGTCGACGCCTTCCTCGAAGAGCGCTTTGGCCCGGGCGCTGCCCCCGGCGGCCCGCGGGATATCGCGACGATTCTGGGCGACTTCAAAGACCCGCATAGCGGGCGCGAGCGCCTCTTTGGCAACACCATCGCGGGACCCAACACCGTGGCGAGCGTAGTCTTTGAGCCCAAGCACCGCCGGGTATGGGTCGCCGCCGGCGCCTCACCGAGCAGCCGCAATTGGTATATCCCCTTTAGCCTGACCGCCATCGACGCCCACACCGGCGGCCCCGACCCCAGCGCGCAGCCGTTTATCGTGGACCGAGGCTGGCACCCCAGCGCGCACGGCCAGGCATTCGAGCTCTACCGAAAGGCATGCGTTCGCAATTGGGAGGGCGAGAGCGATGGGCGCCTGCTCATTCTCATCGAGCACGCCCTCGCCCTCTATCCCCACGAGCCAAACCTGCACATCCTGGCCGGGCTCATCGCGCTGCGCATCGGGCGCTCGAAGCGCGCTGAGGGGGCGTTTCGGCGCTCTCTCGAGCAGATTACCAACCGCAACCGACGGGCCGAAGTCGGGCTTTATCTGGCATGGGCGCTCGACCTGCAGGGGCAACGGGCGGCGGCGAAATACCTCTATAAACGCATACTTCGCGACGGCGCGGGGCCGCCCTCCACGCTCAAGCGCGCCCAGCAGGGGCGCTGGCGAAAATTCACCCTCGCCCACGCCAACGCGTTGCCCATCGACTTCACCGCTGCGGACATCCCCTAATCCGAGCCACTCGCCTTAAATCAAGCCAAATCCCCCACTAAAGTTACGCGTGACCTTTACGATCCGCCTTGCTATAAACACGCGTATTGTAATCGATTAAATTTCAAGTATATCCGATCGATAGCGCGTAGATTTCACACGCATTTCATCCATTAATTTAGGAATCCGCTCATGTTAAACCTGACTAATCGCAGCCTTATCGGCAGCAAACAGCGTATATTCTTCGTCTTCGCCGCGCTTCTTCTTGTCTCCGCGGCGGCGTGTGACGGCGGCTGTGGCAGCTCGGGCACCAGCTCCAAGACCGTGCCGAAGACGGCCACCGCCCGCGTCACCAATATGGCGTCCCACCTGCCCGCCTCGACTCAGGTGAGCTTCGTCGTTGGCGATCTCGAAGGCATGCGCAACTCCCTCAAGACCACCCGTGACACCATCGGCAACGCCGTCCCGATGACCGGGCTGGTCGAGCAGCAGGCAAAGGGCGAGCTGGGCATCGACATCTTCGACGCCGAGAGCTGGAAGAAGTCAGGCATCGCCGCCAACAGCGGCATGACCTTCAGCATCGTGGGCACACGCCCGGTCATGGTCACCTATATCGACGACGTGCAGAAATTCGAGAAGCACTTCGGCGACAAGGTCAAAGAGAAGATGGGCATTGAGGGCATGCCCAAGAGCGTCACCGCCCGCGAGACCCAGGTCAAAGTCCTGGGCACCGAGGACGAGAGCATCGCCTGGGCCTATAATGGCAAGCTCGTCGCGGTCGCCTTCCCCGAAGCAGACGATATCCAGGACTACGCCTCGTCCGAGAAAGTAGAGAGCGCAGCCGACCTCGCCGCGCTGGTCGCCACCCAGGACGCAAAGACGTCCCTGGGCGCGGACAACGGCTTCAAGCGCTTCCAAGAGGCGCTGGCAAACGACAACGCTATCTCGATTTATATCAACCCCGAGACCGTCTTCAACGAGAAGAATATCGACTCGCTGACCGCCGGCGGCGACAACACCAAGGCCCCGGTCAACTGGGCCAAAGAGAATGTCGAAGCCTTCGGCGTCGGCTTCAACGTCAAAGACAACGCCGTGGTCGTGCGCGGCTGGGCTGCGCTCCCGGAGACCGCCGTCGCCAAGGCGAAGGCGATCCTGAGCGCCCCGGGCGACTTCCCGATCAAGAATTTCGCGACCGACAACACCCTCATCGCGCTGCGCCAATCGTTCAATATGACCGAGCTGTGGAAGTTCTACACCGAAGAAGTCCTTGACGAGGCCGAGCGCGCCGAGCTCAATGAGCAATTCGGCAAGGTCAGCCCGGACAGCGACTTCCACATGCAAAAAGACCTGATCGGCAACCTGAGCGGAAACTATAGCGTCCTGGTTTACGGCGTGGACCCCAACGCGGTTCAAGCCGCTGGTGGCAACGTCGTCCAGGCCACCATGAACTCTCCCTTCAAGACCCTGGCGGTCCTGGCGCCGGTGCAGTTCAAGGACAAAGCAGGCCTCGAGAAAGTCGTCGCGTATATGCTCAGCCAGGCCGGTGAGCAGGCCACGCGCAAGACGGTCAAAGACGGCGTCGACGTCATCGTCGACGAGAAAATGGGCAACAACGCCCCCGGCCGATTCTTCGTCAAGGATAATATCCTCGTCTTCGCCACCGCCCCCATCAGCGACGACTCGGTCGCCGACTATATTAATGGCAAGCGCGACGACAAAGTGCTGGGCGCTAATGAGGCCCTGAACCTGGGCGGCGCCTTGGTGACCACCGACAATTATAACGGCCTGTACCTGAACTTCGTGCGCGCCCAAGACCATATCCTCCCCGCGCTTGGGCCGATGGCGGCGATGGTTGAGCCCTTCCTCATCAAACTTGAGGAGGCCTCGGTAACCACCGAATTGGGCAAAGATGGCGGGTTCATTCAGCTCGCGATCGACCTGAACCCGAACGCACCGAAGCCCGAAACCGCTGACGCACCGAGCAAATAAAAAACCGTGCATATTCAAATACAAACCCTCTCCAAATCCTTCGGAAAGGGACAAGGCCGAACGCAGGTGCTCAGGGATATCTCCCTGAGCATCGGCGCCGGTGAGTTCCTCGCCATCGTCGGAACCTCCGGTTCCGGCAAGACCACCTTGCTCAACATCATGGGAGGGCTTGACCGCGGCTTCACGGGCGAAGTGCAGGTCGGCGAGCATCGCCTCGCCGACCTGTCGGACAAGCAACTCGCCCGGCTACGAAATCAAGAATTTGGCTTCGTCTTCCAGCAATTTAACCTCCTCGATCACCTAAGCGCCGCCGAGAACGTCATTCTACCGTCGTTTTTTGGCCAAAAGAGCGCCCACTCCGGTGATACCAGCGCGCGCGCCGCCGAACTCCTCGCAAAGGTGGGCCTTGGCGAGAAGATCGACGAGCGCCCGCCCCAACTCTCGGGCGGCCAGAAGCAGCGCGTCGCCATCGCGCGCGCCCTGTTCAACGAGCCGTCGATTCTCTTCTGCGACGAACCCACCGGGAGCCTCGACCGCAACACCGGCCTGCAGATCATGCAGATCTTCCGAGACCTCAATCGCCTCGAGGATCGCACCCTGATCATCGTCACCCACGAGGAACATATCGCCCGCATGGCCTCGCGCATCGTCCGCCTCGACGACGGCGTGCTCGTCTCCGACGCCCCCAATGAGCCCGAGATTCTTAGCCACGTGCCCATCGACGCCAGCGCCCAGGTAGACGGCGCCCAGGGAGAGCCATGAATCCTCAAAAACTGGCGCGCCTCGTCTTGCAATCGATCGCGCGCAACCGGCGCAGCTTCCTGCTCTCCAGCCTGGGCATTGTCGTCGGCATCAGCACCCTGCTCTTCTTCACCGCGCTGGGCACCGGCATCAAAGACGTCGTGCTCGAGCGCATCTTCGTGGTGCGCCAACTCGAGGTAGTCCCCAAGACTTTCGATATCGGCGGGATTCGCACCGGTGGGCTTTTCGGCGGCTCATCGCTCAACAATAAGAGCGTCGAGCGGCTCAAACGCGTCGACGGGGTCGCCGAGGTCTACCCGAAGATGCGCCTCACATTCCCGGCGAGCCTTGAGGGTGGAAAGAGCATCCTCGGCAAGAATATGGTCACCGAGCTCATCGCCGACGGCATCCCGGCGGCGCTGATCGACGATGGCGAGCTCACCGGCGACCTGGCGTTTCGTGATTGGGAGGCCCCGATCGCATGCAGCGCGCAAGCCGATTGCCCCGGCGGGTATCGCTGCGCCGACGCGGTGTGTGAAGCGCTTCCGTGCGGCAAAGGCGACGCGGCGAGCTGCACCGGCAAGTCCTATTGTGACGCGCAGGCCGGCGCCTGCGCTATGCCCATCCCGGTCATCGCCTCGCCGAAGATGCTCGAGCTCTATAATGGCAGCTTTCAGACCGCGATGAGCGGCGCCTCCGGCTCGCTCTCGAAGCTGCCGAAGCTCTCCGAAGACGCGCTGGTCGGCTTGCGCCTGACCGCGGTCTTCGGCCAGGGCTTCGTGGGTCGCTCGGCGCGCGCCAAGCGCTCGGTGCGCCCGATGGAATTTGTCGGCTTCTCGGACAAGGCGATCGGCCTGGGCGCCACCATGCCCATTGAATATGTCGAGCGCCTCAATAACGAATTCGGCTCCGAGAAAACCAGCGGCGACTATCACTCCATCGTGCTCAAAACGGTGAGCAATGAGTCCGTCCCGCGGGTCGCGCGTGACGTCCAGGAGCTGGGCTTTACGCTCTCGAGCAACTTCGAAGACTCCCAGCGCGCCGGCCTATTGATCATGCTCCTGACGCTCGTCTTCAACCTGATCGGCCTGATTATCCTGGCCATCTCGGCGGTCAATATCATGCACACATTTATGATGTCGGTGCTGGAGCGGCGCGCCGAGCTTGGGCTGATGCGCGCGCTGGGCGCGACGCGCGCCGACATCCGAAAGCTCGTCATCGGCGAGGCAACGATTCTTGGGCTTTTTGGCGGGCTGGCGGGCGTGGCGCTGGGCTGGGCAGTGATCGCGGGCATTGATTATCTCTTCGTCACCCGCGTCGGAAACTTCCCGTTTAAACCCGATAGCCTCTTCGTCATCGAAGCCTGGATGCCCTTTGCCGCGGTTGGCGTCGCGATCTTCTTTTGCTGGGTCGGCTGCATTTTCCCGGCCTTTCGGGCCAGCCAAATCGACCCGGCGAGGACCCTATCCGGCCATTGACCCTGCGTCACCGACGCGCTTCTCACTTTGGCCCCGATGGTGTAGTTATCGGGGCCAAATGGCCCGTGATTTGAGCGCCACCAACGTGGCGACCCGAACCCGATCTACCCCGCACCTGAGCTCCTTATGAGACGTCTTTTCGTCGCCCTCGACCTCGCCATCGGCGTCGTTGAAGAGTTGCTAAATATACAGGAAGAGTTCCACGCGTATTTGGACGCCAACGGCGACCTGCCGCAAACGCGCATGCGCTGGACGCATCCCGAGAATATCCACCTCACCCTGAAATTTCTGGGCGACACCGACGACGCGCTGGTCTCGCGGCTCTCCGATACGATCTCCGGGCTGGTCAAGCCGCTGTTCCCCTTCGAGGTCGAGACAAAGGGGCTCGGGTTCTTCCCCGCCCCCGAGCTGCCACGCATCTTCTGGTGCGGCTTCGCCCCCGAGAGCGCCGAGGTCCTCGCCCTGCTCCAACAGGCCATCGAGCGCGACCTCGGCGAGCTGGGCTTCGAGCCCAACGAGCGCGCCTTCCACCCCCACATCACCCTGGGGCGGGTGAAATCACGCGCAAATCCCAACTTCGCGAAATTCGCGCAGAAATACGAAAATAAAAGTTTCGGGAAGAGTTACGTAAAGGACTTCGTTCTCTACGAGTCGATACTCACGCCGAAGGGGCCGGTCTACCAGGTGGTCGAGCGCTTCACCCTGGGCGCATAATTTAGGGGCTCGACATGCCGCGAGCGAATAGCGCAACCCGTTGATTTTTAAGAAGAAGCAATCTTTAAAAGCAACAAAACGCAACGATTTGTCGATAACTCTATAGCAAGTCGCGCCCGGATGCGGCGCAAGAATGCCCATCCAAACTCGAATGCGACTTGACGACAGCCGAGCGCCGAACTATACGTGCGTTCAGTAACTAATTTCTTCCTTAGAGTTAGTTCGGAATATCGAGGGGTCCTTGAGACAACTCGGACTCATAGATAATCCGGCCTCACGACGAGGGCCAAAACGGGAGAGCATACGATGGCCAAAGCAAAGAACAATAAAGAGAAAGCGTTGGAGCTGACCCTCGGCGCGATTGAGAAGCAATTCGGCAAGGGCTCGATCATGCGTCTGGGCGACAGCGACCAGACCGTCGAGGTGGAGAATCCCATCTCGACCGGTTCGATCTCGCTGGACGCCGCGCTCGGCGTGGGTGGATTGCCCCGCGGTCGCGTCATCGAGATCTACGGTCCGGAGTCCTCCGGTAAGACCACGCTGACCCTGCACGCGATCGCCAACGCCCAAAAACAAGGCGGCGTCGCTGCGTTCGTCGACGCCGAGCATGCCCTCGACGTTCAGTACGCCAAGAAGCTCGGCGTCAATATCGACGAGCTGCTGGTCAGCCAGCCCGACACCGGTGAGCAGGCCCTGGAAATCGTCGACATGCTCGTGCGCTCCAACGCCGTGGACATCCTGGTCGTCGACTCGGTCGCCGCGCTCACCCCGCGCGCCGAGATCGAAGGCGAGATGGGCGACACCCACGTCGGCCTGCAGGCGCGTCTGATGAGCCAGGCGCTGCGTAAGCTCACCGGCTCCATCAACAAGTCGCGCACCTGCGTCATCTTTATTAACCAGATTCGCTATAAGATTGGCGTGATGTTCGGCAGCCCCGAGACCACCTCGGGTGGTAATGCGCTGAAATTCTATTGCTCGGTGCGCCTGGACATCCGTCGCATCGGCGCCATCAAAGACGGCACCGACGTCACGGGTAACCGCACCCGCGTCAAGGTCGTCAAGAATAAGGTCGCCCCGCCCTTCCGTGAGGCCGAGTTCGACATCATGTACGGCCAGGGCATCAGCCTGGAGGGCGACCTGGTCGACCTCGGCAGCCAGCTCAATATCATTGAGAAGGCTGGCTCCTGGTATAGCTACGGCGAAGACACCCGCCTGGGTCAGGGGCGCGAGAACGCGAAGGAGTTCCTGCGCGACAACCCCGAAGTCCTCGCCGAAATCGAAGCCAAGGTCCGCGAGCACCTCGGCGTCCCCGGACTGGGCGATATGAAGTTGGTGGACGAAGGCAGCGATGATTGACCCACGCGTGTCGCGCCGGCCGCGCTAGTCGTCGGCGCCACACGAAGTCAACGCAACGCCCTCAAGCGCGGGCATCTCCAAATTCGGAGGTGCCCGCGCTTTTGTATTTACGCCCGAACCGACACCCAAACCCGTGCTTCTATCTATCTTTGCCGCGGATTATGCGTCAGAAATAGGGGCGAAAATCCTCGGGTATTCGCGCGCATAAAACGCCCAATTTACGCGGGGTGGCGGCCCCTAAATATCCGTGACAAGGTATTCACGAGGTGCTATCTTCGGCACTGTACTTTGATCGTTTTTGCCACGTTTTTACGCGGCACTAATACGCACGCGAGGAAAAATGGCGACCGAATTTGACTTGAACAAGATTCTTCAGATCGCGGTTAAGGGTGGCGCGAGCGATATCCACATCAAGGCCGGACTTCCGCCGATCTATCGCATGGACGGCGCGCTGGTCCCCCTGGGCGACGCCAAACGCCTGAGCCCGGAAGACATCGGGCGCATGGCCGCGTCGATCATGAACAAATTCCAGAAGGTTGATTTCGAGGAGAACCTCGACCTGGATATGTCCTACGGCGTCCCCGGGGTCGGGCGCTTCCGCGTCAATATCTTCCAGCAGCGCGGCTCCATCGGCCTGGTCTTTCGTGTCATCCCCTTCAAGGTGCGAACGCTCGACGAGTTGGAGTTGCCCGCGATCGTGAAATCAATCGCGGAGGAGCGCCGCGGACTCGTCCTGGTCACCGGCGCCACCGGTAGCGGTAAATCCACCACGCTCGCCAGCATGGTCGACTTTATCAACAGCAACCGCACCGACCATATCATCACGATCGAAGACCCGATCGAGTATCTCATCCGAGATAAAAAGAGCATCATTAACCAGCGTGAGGTCGGCCACGACACCCGCGACTTTAGCCGGGCGGTGCGCGCCGCGCTGCGCCAGGACCCCGACGTCATCATGCTCGGTGAGATGCGCGACCTCGAGACCATCGAGATTGCGATGACCGCGGCCGAGACCGGCCACCTGGTCCTGACCACCCTTCACACCACCGACGCCGCTGAGTCCGTCAACCGTATCATCACCGCGTTCCCGCCCCACCAGCGAGACCACGCGCGCTATCAATTCGCCAACCTGTTTAAGGGCGTTGTTGCGCAGCGCCTGGTGCCGCGCGCCGACGGCAAGGGACGTGTCCCGGCGGTCGAAGTCATGCTCGCCACCGGCCGCATCCAGGAGATGATCCTGGAGGGAGCCACCACCCGCTCGATCACCGAGCAAATCAGCAAGGGTGTCGATAACTACGGCATGCAGACCTTCGACCAATCCCTGATGATCTTGTTGCAAAATGGACTTATCACTTACGAAGAGGCGCTCAGCCAGTCGTCGAACCCCGACGACTTTGCCCTGCGCGTCAGCGGCATCGGCTCAACCAGCGCCGACTCAAGTTGGAAGAATTTCGAGCGCTCCTCCGGAGCCTCGCCGTCGGGCAGCGACGACGATTTTAACCTCGATGAATTTGATATTGAACGCTTCTAATTATCGCGACGTTATTAAGTAATGAATACGAAATTAATTCAGTCTATCTCGCTGGCAGTCATCGCCATCTTCTGCGTGAGCTTTTTCGGGCTTAGCGCTCAAACCGCGCACGCCCAGGAGCCCGAGGGCCCCAAACGCATCGCCATTCTGGACGTGCCCGGAGGCGGCTCCGACCTGCTGACCGACGCCGTGTCGAAGCTCGACAACGTCGTGGTCGAGGATCAGGCGTGGTTTTTGGAGCAGATCCGGGGCCGCGCGTTCAAGGCAAAGGGCATTATGTCGCGCCCCGAAGACCTCAAATGGCTGATGGATGGAGCCAAAATCAGCTATATCCTCTACCTCGCCGCCGGCGAGGACGACGCGGCTCCCTATACCGCGCGCCTGGTCGGCGCTCAATCCGGCGAGCCGGTCCACCAATTCACGGTGGAGCGCGCGCCCGGCGCAGGTGTGACGGCTTCAAGCGCCAAGGTCGCCGCCCTGGAGGTCAACACCTATATGGACAGCCAAAAGCCGCGTGACCTCGAGGCCGAGGCCGCCGCGAGGGCTGCTGAAGAGAAGAAGAAGGCCGAGCTTAAGGCCGCCGAAGACCCCAATCGTCTTAAGAAGATGCAGGCCGCCGAGAAGCAAAACGCCCTCGACGCCTATAGCCGCGACTGGTTCCATGGCAGCCTGCGCGGCGGCGGCATCGCCCGCGACTTCAACGTCACCGGCATCAATAAAAACGTCTCCGCCTACTCCTCGGCCTTTTACCCCGGCGTCATCCTGAACGTGGAAGCCTTCCCGATCGGCATGAGCAACCGCGAATATGCTGGCATCGGCTTTTATGCCGACGCCGTGTTGGGATTTGACTCGGTCATGATTCAATACCGCGACGGCGACGGACAAGACGTCACCGAAGAGATCGGAATCACCCAGGTCGACTTCGAGGGCGGCGTGCTCTACCGCCTCGGCGACCCGCTTAAGCTTCGCAGCACCGACGGCGCAAAGGTCGACCTGAGCATCGGCGTGCGCCACGCGAGTTTTGCGGCGACCCCCAATATTCAACTCGCCTCCATCAGCCACACCTCGCTGGTCATCGGCGGGCGGGTCAAGAGCAAGATGTTCTCCGACATCTTCAGCCTCCACGCGGGCGTCAATGTCAGCCCGATTGGCCTGTTCGGCACCGGCCTCGAGCTCTTCGGCGACACCGCCCACAGCTACGGCGTTGGCGGCAACCTCGGCGGCGAAGTCCTCGCCACCGACGCTATCGGCATCGTCTTTGGTTACGATTTCAATCTGCAGCGCACCAACTTCAGCGGCAATGGTGAGCTCGGCTTTCAGGACGCGACAGCTTTCGAGCTTGTACAGGGCCTTAATGCTGGCATATCATATAATTATTGAGCCGCCTGTTCTCGAACGGGCACCCGTAACCTATTCATATCAAACCATTTTCGCATAGTTCACGCGATTTCTGGAATTCGAAGGATGCATCTGTGACTGGCCCGAATTTCTCTGCTATCCGAGTCCGCCTTCGCTATGAATCCCTTGAGGAGTTCATACAGGGCTATACACGTTTCATCTCAAAGGGAGGTATGTTCATCCCGATGTCGCCGGCCAAGCTAAAACCGGTCGGCACGACAATTCGTTTCCAATTCATGCTCCAAGACGGCACGACCGCCCTGCTCGGCGAGGGCGTCGTGCGCCAGATCCAGGGCGCTGATAGCGGCGACAGCGCGCCGGTCGGCATCCTGGTTAAATTCAAGCGCCTCAATCGCGAGAGCAAAGAGTTGGTCGAGGAGATTCTGGTGCGCAAACAGCTCGAAGCTGACGCGCCCGAGCCCGCGCAGGCCGAACCGCCCCCCGCCCAGGACCCGGACGCCACCCCGATCCCGGACGCATTTAATGTCGCCGCCCCCGACTCTCAGGAGTCGGCGGTCGAGGCGCCGGCCACGCTTCAACCGGCGCACGCGGAGACCCCGGCCGACGCGGAGCAAGGCAGCGACATCGGCGACGAAGAGCCCGAATTTGATGACCTCTTCTTGTCCGATGACGATGATTCGATGAGCACTCCTTTCGAGGACTCCGATGCGGCAGAGTCTTCGGCGCACGACTCGGCAGACGCGAGCGACTTCCCGGGCTTCGATTTTGATGACCTCGGCGACGCGCCCTCCTCCGAGCCGCAGGATACCTCCGGCGACGATATCTTTGGGGACGCCCAGTCCGAGCCTGAGTTCGCCGAGATTTCCGAGCCGGCCCCGGTCGAAGACGAGACTGGCGTCGAGCCGCAACGGCTCGGCAGCACCGAAGCGGGCCTTCAAATCCTGGCTTTCGACCGCGTCTCCGACGAAGACGCGGCGGGACTCGCCTCGTTCGACTTTGGCGGGGAAGAAGACGACGTCGACCAGATGTTCGATGACGTGTTCGGCGACGGTGGATTTTTTGGCGGAGACGACGCGGCCGCCGACCCCTTCGCCCTCGGCGCCCCCGCCATGGATGCCGAGCTTATCGGCGCCACGGCGAATGATGGCGGCGAGCCCCTGAACGCAACCGAGGAGCCCCACGAGGACGCGACCGCCGGTGAGCCTGGCGAACCGGGTGACCTATTCGTTGGCGACGACGGCTCGGGTGAGGCTCTGCTATTAGAGGACGAGATTCCGGTCGCTGAGGGCAATTTCGAGGACGACCTCCTTCTTGAGGAGCAACTCCTCGGGGATGAGGACGTCTTCTCAGACGAGGACCTCGTCGCCGATGATTATCTGGCTGACGACGATTTATTCTCGGAAGAAGTAGAAGCAGAAGAAGAAGTCGACGCCGCACCGGAGAACGATATCTTCGCCGATGATGGCATCGACGCGAGCGATGACCTATTCGCCGATGACCAGCCGCTCTCCGCGGATGATGTGTTCGGGGAAGAAGCAGGCGAAGAAGACGAGCCCTTTGAGGACGCCGCACTACTCCAAGATGATTTGGAGTTTGAGGACGCTGATGTCCTCGCAGATGAAGACAGCTTCGAGCTCGCCGACGCCGCCGATGAAGGCGTAGAGTTCGACGATTCCGCCCTCCTGCTCGAAGATGAGGAGGTTATCGAAGCGCCTGATATGCTCCTCGAAGAGGAGTCCGACCTCGTCGAAGATAGCGGACTGCTAAGCACAGGCACGCCTCCTGACTTTAACCCCAACCCCTCCGACGATGTGCTTTCGGTGCTCGGGTCGCTCAACTCTGACGAAATCTCAGAGCCTTCGCGGGGGCTGACGCTTGGCTCGGCTGCGGGGCTTGCCGCCGTGGGCGAGCCTGAAGAGGAAGAGGAAGACGACAGCCTCGCCTCGCTCCTCGCGCTCGCCGACCAGGACATCGCGGCGAAGCGCGAGGCCGAGGGGCAACCTGCGGAGAATGACCCGAATGAAGACCTCTTCGACCAGCTGCTCGGCGGCGATGACCTGCCTCCGCCCCCCGACATGCACCCCGTGTTTGATATCACGGAGGCCGAGCCGAAAAAGAAGGGATTTATCTCAAAATTCTTCGGCAAGGACTGAGCCCGCACCGGCCTAACCGGTCTTCGGACTGAACGCACTTAACCCCTCTCTTCGCGATGCGGTGAGAGGGGTTTTGGTTTGCGCTCACTGGCGAAACCGACGCGTGCCGCGGCGCCCTGACCGGCGCGACGCCAAAAGGCGACGGTCGCCTATCCGTAACGGGTGAGGGCGCAAGTTTATCTGCTACCCCGAGCCTCCGGGCGCAGCGATATTTCAACTAGTGGAGTCGGACGAAGAGACGTCGCCCAGCGTTGCAATTTAATCGTCGTAGCTGTCGCGCAGCTTCTCGAGGCCCACGGCCTCGACCTGCCGGATTCGCTCGCGGGTCAGGTTCATCAACTCACCGACCTCTTCGAGCGTCATGCCGCCGCGCTCAGCGACATCCAACGCGCAGGTTTCGGTCAACTCCCAGACTTCGAGGTCAGGGAAGTTCAGCTTGATCGAACCGGTGCGCGGATTCACGTCGAGATACAGGTGGTGCTTGCAGGACACGAATGGGCACGGGCGGTCCGCAGTTCGGCAATCCTCGCGGTTCTTTGGGCGCAGATGTCCCAACTCGTCCATCACGAGTTCGACTTCCTGGCGCTCCTCGCTGGACAGCCGCCGAGATGAAATCGTCTTACTTCGACGCAAACCCTTACGGGCTGCGCGGGTATTCGAAGTGCTTCGCCGCTTTTTTTTCTTCACCATCAACTAAGCCTGCTCTCGTTACAACTGATTTCGATGAAAGCCTGAGCACACCCTATCTGCGCGCGTCTCATGATGTCAATCAGCGCATGGCTATCAGCCACACCGATGGGACTCTCAACGGCTGTAAAATCAATCCGCCTCGAACCCGAGCGCATCGGAGTTCATGCAATAGCGCAATCCGGTCGGCGCTGGCCCGTCATTGAAAACATGGCCCAGATGGCCGCCGCAATTGCCGCAATAGACCTCGACGCGCTCAACACCCAGGGAGGCGTCCTGCACCAGGGCGACGCTTCCATCTTCGATTCGGTCGTAGAAGCTCGGCCAGCCAGTGCCGGATTTAAATTTTGTCTCCGACGAGAATAATGGCTCGCCGCAACCGCCACAAGTATAGACGCCCTCCCCCTGATTATTAAGCAACGCCCCGCTAAACGGGCGCTCAGTCCCGTTTTCGCGCAGCACGTTATATTGCGCCGCGCTGAGCCGATCCTTCCACTGCGCCTCGCTGAGCTTGAGCTGTGGCTCAACCCGCTCCGCCGGCACCTGCGAGAAATCAACCGCCGAACGCGCCTTTGGGGCGCCGTGGGTCGTCGGCTCGGCGGCCGCCGAATCCGCCTGAATATTCGTTGAATTTATCGCCCCCCGGTCGCAAGCCAGCGCGAAGAGCGCCACGGCCAGGACCAGCAAAGTGGGCAATAATCGTCGGTAGGATAGTCGCATTGCTCTCTCGCTGAGGAGGTATACCGCCGAGGATCATAGCACTCGGGCCACCACTGAACCAGTAGCGAGACCGACCCATTCCGCCCACGAAAAAGCCACGGACCTTCTGAGGGGTACGGACGTTATATCTCACGTCGCGCCCCTCAGAAAAGCCGTGGCCTCGCCGCTCACCCGCGCTCAGCGGCGCGAATCACGTTCAACCGATGCGCTCGTCAATGTCACGAAGCAGGGTCACACGATTCTTGTGTGCAACCTCGTAGCGACGCACTTTATCGAGCTGATATACCGACAGCCCCTCAAGCGAGGCGCTAACCTCGGCGACCGTCAGATTGTCATAATCCTCGAGCGGTGGGTTCTGCAGCGCGGCGCGCGCCTCGGCCGAGGCAGCGGCGCCCTTGCGCAACTTATCGGCCTCGGGACGGTCTGCGGCGACGCGGTCAAGCAGCTCGGCCGCGGTCGAAAGCCCGGACTCACCGGCTTCATAGATGCGCTCAAGCGACACGTCGCGCGCACGCCCTGCGGCGAGCACCGAGCGGCGCTCCAACTCCTTTCGCATCTGCGCGCCGAACGCACCGGCCTGCTCGCCCTTGGCGACCAGGGTTTCCTGCAATTCAGCGAGGCGCTTCTTCGAAATATCAAGCTTAGCCAGCTTCGAACGATAGGTTTCCAACATAATGAGACTCCGTTTTCCTGAGCAATACTGCTCACCTAAGAGGTTTGATAAAGAACGCTACTAAGCGAACGCTAGCAAATGACGCGGCGCGTCACAAGCATATTGACGCAGCGCGTCATAACGTCCCCCCCTTTGCGCATACATAACAGACCAAGCCCGCAATTATTCCCTCGGGCCGGTCTCATCGCACCACGCACCACGCACCGCTCACCCGGTCGCCCAGGACGTTCGAAGACGACCGCGCAACAACGCTCTCCCACACGATAGTTTTCAGGGTTGTGATATCAGGGTTGGAGCAACTGTGAAATCTTACTCGTCCCGACATTCTCGAGCCCCTCGGCGGCCAGGAAGGCGCCCGCAATCTTCAGCTCCACCGGTCGCGCGTCGTCCCCGAGCGTGATGCCCGTCAGGGTCAACGCGACCCGCCCCGCCAGGGTCCCGGGCCTGGGCTCAGGAGGCATTCTCTTTCCTGCGTGCTTCTTGGGCCGGGGCGCTTCGTCCGGCCCGGCGAAGGCAAGCTCCCCCGACTTCACTCGCCACAGCGCATGGATGGTCGGATGAGGTCGGTCCGCGTGCTTCTCGCGCACCATGGCGAGGACGGTGAAGACCTCCGAGACCTCCTCAATCTCGGCCACCGGCAACAACTCGAGATCCTTCGGGAGATTTGCAGCCTGGTAGTCTCCCGGCTGCGGCAGCCCGTGCGTGGGGCGCATGATGAGCAGAAATAACTCGCGCTCACTCGCGCCCTTATCTCCCCACTTTGTCGAAGGGACGCGCAAGATCAGCGCGAAGTCGCCGCTGCTATTGCTCCCGTAGACCGCCGAGCCCGGCATCGGCGCCGAGGTCTGCGCGCCGATCGTCGCCGAAAAATCGGAGCGACTCGGCGCGTCCTCATCCACCGACTTTACGACATCATCAAGCGCGAGCATCGACAAAAGCCGATGAAAATCGGACTGCTCCATTACGGGATAATCGACCGGTTGCTCCAGCCTCCGTGAGCCCCGCACGAGACGCTTGGCCTCCATCGAATAGAGCGGTTTTTCGACGCCTTTGCGCCGCATCTCAACCCCGAGCACCAGCCCCTTTTGATGCAAAGCTTGATGAAGGGTCGCGACAATATACTCACCTAAACCGGTGCGCTGGTCTTCGACGAAGAGCCGGCCCATCGCGCGAAACGGCACCGTGAAGGCCGGCGAATACGGCAGGTCTTCGGCCACCCACAGCCGGTGAGCATAGGCGAGCTCCTCGCGGCCCACCTCGTTTCCCTCCCGGTCCAGTCGCCGCGCGCTATAACTGAGCGTCAACGCGTAGGCGCGCGTCGTACGCCCGGCGATTTCGCGCTCCGAATTCGTGCGCTTCAGGTCGACTTCCAGGTCATCGTAGACCAGAAAAACCGCACCATTGGGACCATCGCGACGCTCGCGCTCGCCCGGCTGGTAGGTCTCGGTATCGGGACAGACCAGGAGCGGGCGCTGCGCCAGAAATGCGCGCCCCACGCATCCGTTCGTCTGGCCACCGGCGTACCAAAAGTTGCTCGGGCCCAGGTCCGAAATGGCGGGATTGAGCGGATCAATCTTCGTCGGTGCCGCAGGTGCGGAGCGCCAAACCACAGTGTTCGACGGGTCAACATAGACCGAATAGACCGAGTTCTTAACCCAGGGATTCGGGTCGCCGAATTCAAAAGCGATCGCTTTATTCGTGGCGGATTCGGCGAGCCTTTCCTGCGAGGATACGCCTGCCGGCGCGCCCAAAAAAACGCCGATGCCCACGAAAATGGACACAAACCAAGCAACAGATCTTCGCCGACAATCACTTCCCGAACTCATCTCACCCACGCCAAAATTCGATAAATTACTACATTTACCTACACCAAAATTGCATCTGAGCCATCACCTTAACGAGTTCATCACCGTTGGTCACGCGCGATTCATTAATATTTGAGCGAGGTGAATCTTAAGGTCTTCGTACGAGCAGGATTCGGGCATCTCGTCCTTCAGCGGGCGCAACGCGTCGCCCACCTCCCAATCCGCGGCCACCGTCTCCAGCTCGCTCAAGTATGCCGGGTTAAGATAGGCGTCGAGGTCGAAGGTATCACCGCGCCCGGCGAGCGTGATCAGGTGCCCGGTGACGGTGCGGTCCTTAATCCCGCGCTCTTCGGCGATTTCAGCGACGGAATACCCCTTCTTAATCAACTCAAGCGTCGCGTCAAAGGTATCCCCACTCGTCGACGAGCGACTCGCACGCCGCTTGCGCGAGCGGGCCTGCGCCGAACTCGGCGCCACCAACGACCGACCGAAGTCGCGCGCCAACGCGTCTGGGAGTTCACTGCGCCCGCGCATCACATCGTCCCCGCTGTCGTTGAGCGTCACGCACCCATGTTCAGTGCGCCCAAGCAGGCCGTGGGCCGTCAGGAGGTCGAGCAAATAGACGATATCGTCCTGGCGCAGCGCGCTGCAAATTCCGTAGGTGCTAAGCTGGTCGAATCCCGCGTCCAACACCGCCTTTGCGCTCGACCCGCGCAACATCCCCGCCACGGCATGCGCGCCGCGCTTGCCACGCGCCCGCGCCACGCCCGCCAGCAGCTTCTTGACGAGAATATCCGCCGGCTCATCGGTCGCCACTTTACGCTGCGACGCAGCCGGCATATTCGCCGCGTACTCCGCCTCCCCGGAGCACGACGCGCAATGCCCGCATCGCGCCCCGAAGCTCGACTCGCTATTAAAATAGGTCAGCAACTCGTGCTGCAAACACCCCTTCGAGGACGCGTAATTGAGCATATTTGCCAACTGACGCTCGGCGACCGAGCGACGGTGCTCGACGGTATCCCAATCCACGCGCACGTCCTCGAGCTTGGCCTCGTCGAGGAGCTCAACGCCCTGCCCCGGCCCGCCCGTTGACAGGTGGTCGGCGCTTTGGAGCAGCCGAAGCGCCGACTCCACCGCAAAGGAATGCAGCTTCAGGCCTTCGCGCCCTAAGTCCCGCGAGATCTTATCGGCGTTGATATCGAAGAGCACCGGGTTGCCCCCACCCGCATTGCCCGCCTGGTTGCAAAGATATTGCCAGACCCGCAGCACCTGGGTGCGCAGCGGGTAGGAATTCTCCGCGAAGAAATCGTGAATCCCCTTGTCGGCGAAATTATAGAGCAGCAAACAATGCGCGGGCTTTCCGTCACGCCCCGCGCGCCCCGCCTCCTGATAATAGGCCTCGACGCTGCCCGGCACATTATAGTGGGCGACCGCGCGCACATCGGACTTATCGACGCCCATGCCGAACGCGTTGGTCGCGACCAGCACCGGAACCCGCCCCTCCATCCACTCATTTTGAACCTGCGCGCGCTCATCGAGCCCCATACCACCGTGATAGGTCGCCGCGCGCACACCCTCGCCCTGCAATTTCTGCTGCACCTGGCGCACCTGCTTTCGGGTCGCGCAATACACGACCACTGACTCCCCGTCATAATAGTCGAGCAGCGCGGCGAGCCGGGCCATCTTGTCGGCGTCTCGGCGCGCGTGGAAGACCTCGAAGAAGAGGTTCGGTCGCTCAAACCCGGACACCCGAATATCGGCGTCGGGGATGTCGAGCTGCTCGACGATATCGCGCTGCACCGCGCGCGTGGCCGTCGCGGTCAGCGCGACGGTTTGGGGGGAGCCAAATTGGCGGCGGATATCGGCGATGCGCAGATAATCGGGGCGGAAATCATGGCCCCACTGACTCACGCAATGCGCCTCGTCGACGGCGAGCATCGAGACATTCACCTCGCTCAGCGCCTGACAGAACGACCCGCTGCGAAAACGCTCCGGCGCCACGTAGACGATCTTATACTCCCCGTTTCGAAGCGCCTGAATCCGGCGTTGCTGCTCGTCGAAGGACATCGACGAGTTGATCTCGGTCACCGGAAGCCCGAGCTTCTGCAGGCTGTCTACCTGGTCCTTCATCAGCGCGATAAGCGGTGAGATGACCAGCGTCACCCCCTCTTTGGCGCAGGCGGTGAGCTGGTAGCACAGGCTCTTGCCGGACCCCGTCGGCATCACAACCAGGGCGTCGCGCCCCGCCATAATATCGTCCATCGCCTCGCGTTGGCCTTCGCGAAACGAGTCAAAACCAAAAAGCTCGCGCAATCCTTCTTCGAGGGACTGCGCGAGCGGTGCGTGCGTTGGGTTGTTCATCTTATCCACTTGGGGTGCAGGTCTTATCGTCGCGACTAAACTACCGAACTCGGTACCAACCGCAACCCTGGCGGACAACCCCAAATGATGGCACGAAGATTCGTGCGGTCAGGCAAAAAGCAAACAAATCTCGGGACTATTCGAGATCCGCCTCAATCTCGGCCTCCAGCTGCGCCGCAATCTCATCGGCGTTATCAGCGTCAATCTCGGCGCTCGCCGACTCCTGCTCCATCTTCAGAAGCTCGGCCATACGCTGTTTTTGGTCGGGCAATTCCGCGACCTCGACCGGCGCTGGAGCGGGCTCGGCTTTCTCGTCTTTAGCCGCTTCAGCAGCGACTTCGGGCGTCGCTTTATCGGCATCTTCAGCAGGCGGCTCACACGCCATCACGCCGAAGAGCATGACGAGCAGACTAAGCGACAGTGATTTAATCAGGTTATTCTTCATAATTTCTCTTCTACGCATCTCAAAAGTTAGGAATAGGGTTTACCGAAGGTCGAAAATTAATTCGCGCCCTTCATTTTTTTAGATTCGGCCTTGGCAGGCTTCCCCTTACCTTTTTTCTGCTCGTCGCCCTTTTTACCCTGCTCAGCCTGGGCTGGTTTCCCCTGCTCCTTCGAAATTTTAGCCAAGCGTCGGTTATGGCGCTCCGATTCCTTTTCAAGCAACATATCGGCGCGTTCGCCCAATTTCTCGTTTCCGTTTTTCTCGGAGATTTCTTTCAGGCGATTGATTTTGGCGACGCGTTTCGCATGTTTTTTCAGTTCCTTGTCGAGGCGCTCATCCTGCTTCTGAGCAGCCTTAGCCTGGCCATCGACGCCCTTCTTGTCGTCATCGGAAGCGCCCTGCTCATCGGCCTTCCCTTTATTCTTGTTCTCTTTGCCCTTATCCTCTGCCTTCGCCTTTTCTTCTTCCTTGCGCTGCTCCTTCACTTCAGCGCGCTCTCCCTTTTGACCCCTACTATTCTCTTTGGCCTCATCGGCTTTGGCGTTTTTCTGCCCTTTCGCCGCTTTCTCCGGCTTCTGGCCGCGTTTGCCTTTTTCTTCACCCTTATCGCCCTTATCGGCGTTCTTCGACGCATTTGCCGCCTGCCCCTTCCCCTGGCCTTGGGCATGCGCCATCGGAACACCAACAACGGTCAGCGCCAGAAGAACAATCAGACTGCTGAGTATTTTTCGAGTCATTTTCTATTTCCATTACTGAGATTTTGAATCGGGCCACTTCGGTTCTCGTACTTACAATTGTTGACCCTTATCGATGAGACGTTCGTATTTTTACGCGAATTTAATCCAAACGACAATTCTGCTCAAAGACGAGCCTCCAAATCATACCCGCCGCCCCATAAAAAAAAACCGCGCTGCCCATCATCGAGGGGTGCGCGTTTTTTTTATGGATTACGCGGCCTACTCCCGGCTAGGCCGGGTCATGACACATCGACTGGAACGAGCCCTCCGTCGAAACGAGAGGGTTCGCAACTGGCTCGGGACTACTCGAGATCCGCCTCAATCTCGGCCTCCAGCTGCGCCGCGATCTCATCGGCGTTATCAGCGTTAATCTCGGCGCTCGCCGACTCTTGCTCCATCTTCAGAAGCTCGGCCATGCGCTGTTTTTGGTCAGGCAATTCCGCGGCCTCGACGGGCGCTTGCGCGGGCTCGGCTTTCTCGTCTTTGGCGACGGCCTCTGCCGCGACTTCCGGCGTCGCCTCGCTGGCTTCTTCAGCCGGCGGCTCACACGCCACCGCAGCGAAAACCAACGCGGCCAGGCCAAGCGACAATTTCTTCATCAGACTCTTTTTCATAATCTCTCTTCTACGCAACTCAATAGGTTAGTCCCGGGGCTCGGCGGTGCTTCGATTTTACTTCTCGCCCTGGATATTCTTTGACTCGGCGCTCTTGGGAATCACCATGCGGTTCTTGATGGCCTCACGTCTCTTCATGCGCATCTCTTTCTTCGGGCTCACCTGAACCTTCGTGAGCTTCGACAGGCGACGGGTGTGACGCTTGGTCTCCTTCGCCATCAACATCTCGGCGCGCTCACCCAACTTCTCATTCTTGTTTTGCTCCGAGATTTGCTTCAGCCGATTGATCTTGGCCACGCGTTTGGCATGCTTCTGCAACTCCTTATCGAGCTGCATATTTTGCTTCTTGTGCGCCAACACTCGCCCATCAATGCCCTTGACCTTCTGGCCTGACAAACGGCGCATCTCGCGCACCTTTTGCTTGGCGGCGACGGCGTTTCCCTTCGCCTCGACCTTATGCGCTTTCTTCATCTCGCGGCGCTCGGCGCGGACTTCCTTGCGCATCTCTTTGAGCTTCTCACGCTCAACCTTGTCGAGCTTTGCACCCTTGCCGAGCTTTTCGCCACGTTTTCCCTTTTGCTCGGCTTTATCAGCTTTGCTCGCCGCGTTCTCCGCCTGCCCTTTTCCCTGAGCGTGCGACATGGGAACACCAACGACGGTCAACGCCAAGAGAACAATCAAATTGCTGAGTATTTTTCGAGTCATCGTTCATATCCAATGCTAAAGTTTCAAATCAGGCAACTACGGCCATCGCTAACTCGCGACCACCGGCCTATATCGAATAGACGCGCCGATTATATTTATAATTCATCGCGATTGACAACGCCCCTCAAGTTCAGCACTCCAAATCCACCCAGATCCCCCTGCAATCGCCCGCCGTACGTCACGTGTAGCTCTGGAGTTCCGCGAGGATCAACTCCTCTAAGAATAACAGGTATCGGTCGATATAATTGAGCCCCTTATCTTCAAAGTCGAGCCAGGGGTTCATCAGGGTATTGCGGATCAAAAGTAGGCTTGAGGCGTCGTGTTCGAGGTCACGCGGGCTCGCGCAAAACGTCTTCGGCTCAATGCCGAGTTGCTCGGCGAGCGTCAGGCGCTGTTCGGGCGACAGGTCGCCGGCTTGAAGACTTGTCGAGGAGGCAAAAAACGAGCGCACCTGAATCGGGCGCGATGCGTCGACCCGCATCTGGTCATAAATGGACTGAACGAATCGATTGAGCCCGGCCGCCGAACGGTTCTTGACCGGATTCAATGTCAGACAGACGAGGTTACAATCGGGCTTAAATGGAATGTCGATGATGATATCCTCCCCGAGGCGATCCGCGATTTTATGCAATTCATCGTAGAAATACTCACTCGCGCGCACGCCTTTTTTAAGCAATTTCCCAAACGCGTCCGTGTGAAGAGGGAGCACTCGATGCGACACATGCACCGAGGCGGCAGACGCCCCGGGTTTTGAGCCCTCAAGGATATATTGCCCAAGATTTCGCAGCCGCTCGCGCAAATCCCCCTGCTCCTCTAGATGTCCCTCAAAGGCGTAGGGGGCCTTGTCGGTCACAAAGTCAATCATCCCACTATTTCGGGCAACATAGGCGCCCGCCGGGTACGGAATATACCCGAGTTTATGCGGGTCGACCGTAATGGACTCGACGCTGCCCAGGGCCGCAAAGGCGCCATAAACCTTATCGCTCGGAAAATAGTGAAACTGTTCCTTTAGCATCTCATGGGGAACGAGCGTCCCGTCCTCCTGGCGAAAAATACTCGCAAGATAGCCGCCCCAGGCCGCGTCGACGTGAATGGGAAAATAAAGACCGGCACCCAACGCACGCTCGCGCTGCGCCACAATGTCGCCTATCGGATCAATCGTGCCAAATTCGGTGGTGCCAAGAATAGCGACCAACGAAAGCACTGGCCGGCGCTCATCCTTCAAACCATCAAGCACAACTTGAAGATCCCCGGCACTCATGCGCATATCGCCGTCGACATCTACGCGCCGAAGATTCGCGGTCCCCAGGCCGAGCAATTTCATCGCCTTCGGCCAGGAATAATGCGCGGTGTTCGGCGCCAGCACGACCGGCGTCTTCAGGCCAGGATGGACCTCAAAGAAATCGACCCACCCCAGCGTTTCGAGCCGCTCCGCGCGCACTGCCTCTCGCAATGAATGCAGAATCTGCGGTCCCAATTGACTCGCCGCGCTCAGATAGGCCCGGCGCAGCTCGACCACCATGTCGACCGACAGATTGACCAATTCCCATTGAGACAATTCCGGCAGCGCCCGCTTCAGCGGCCCCGGCGCGCCGAGGTCAAGGTCCAGGCGCTCAAGCGCCCGGGCGAGCGCGAGCGGATAGAATTTAAGCGCCTGAAGATTCCGAAGCCCCTCATAATTTGAAACGGTCCCGCCCGACGTCAGATGCCCCCAGGCACAGGGACGCACCGCGGTCTCGGTCTCGAAACCAAACATCCGCGCGAGCTGAAACCCAACCTCGATCTCCTTTTGAACCGTGGTCGGCGCGGCCTGATCCGAGACGTTATTCGGGTTATAAAGCGTCGTCATAATATTGGCGACCAAGCCGGACATCAGCAGATCCGACGACATATGCCCCACGTATCGCGGGCTAAACCAGGGCACCGATTTTTTGAGATCTGCGCTCAACGCGAAGAGTTCACGGCGCATGCGCGCCGCGACCCCTGCAAACTCCTGGCTATAGCGCGCAGACGTCGAAATGGGAGGCGTGCTCTCCGGGTGAAAATTGCGCCGCCAATAGACATGGTCGCGCATAAAATCCGTAAGAAGCTCCTCGAAGAGGTCGGCGTTCTCACCATAAGGGCCAAGAAAATACGCATCGAATTCGGTATCAGCCATCGTTAATCTCGTCGCGGGAAGGAATCGGCTTGAGTGTATCGCATCGCGCGGACGCGCCTCATGACCCAAATCATACTTTCCCAATCGAGGCAACCTGATGGAGCCAACGGATGTCGCGCACGTCCATTTGCTCGCCTGCGCCTAAATCAACGACAGCGCAATAGAAGTTCTAAACTGGCCCCTGAAACCCACTGGACGCAGTACATTCTCCACAGTAGACTCGCGCACACTCGTTATTTTGTAATTTATTTTCCTGCTGCCACGGATCTATGTATGAATCGCGCGCTCAGAACGATCATCCTCCCGAGCCTTCTCCTCGCCCTTATCGGCTGTGACGCCAAGCAACGCACCACCCAGGAACCGCCGACGGAAACCCCAAGTGCCCAGGCCCCAGAAGCCGAAGAACGCCCCGAAAAGCAAGAAACGCCTCCCGCGGTTAAAGAGCCGCTCTTCCCCTTGCAGATGGGCGCTAAAGGCGCATTTATCGATGCGAAGGGTAAAGTTATATTCGAAGGCGACTATGGCGACCCGCGCGAATTTAACGACGGCATCGCGATCATTTACGTTGACGGCAAACCCGCGCTGCTTGACCGCAGCGGCAAGGTGACTATCCCGGAGCAGAAATTTTTCCATATCGAGGACTTCTCTGAGGGGCTCGCGCGCGTTCAGATCGCCATGGGCAAAGAATACGGATTTATCGACAAAGCTGGAAAACTCGTCATTCCAACCCAACTTCGGATTGTCGGTAAGAACTTCAGTGAAGGCCTAGTCCGGGCTTCGCCGCGCGGCAAAAAAGAGAACTTCATAAATAAAAAGGGTGAAATCGTACTTGAGCTGCCGTATGACAGAGCAGAGAACTTCAGCGAAGGTTTGGCGGCTGTAAGGCAGGACGACAAGTGGGGTTTTATCGACAAAACGGGCGAACTAGCGATTCAACCCAAATTTGACCGTGTTCACCCCTTTAGCGAAGGCCATTCGGCGGTGCAGATCGGGAAAAAATGGGGATATATCGATAAAACGGGAGCGTTCACGATTCCCGCTCAATTCGAGGACGCGAGGAGCTTCAGCGAGAAGCTTGCCCTGGTAAAAATAAAAGGCAAATGGGGCTTTATTGACCCCAAAGGCGAGTTTAAAATCAAACCACAATATTCCTACGTCACCTCCTTTTGTGAAGGACTCGCCGCCGTAGGCGACGAGGTCGCGGACTATTGGGGTGCGATTGATACCAGCGGCAACATGGTGTTCAAGCCAAAATACTGGTCACCCTTTTGCTTCAAAGATGGCCTTGCCTACGTGGCTATAAATACCAATGAACAACTTGGTGGCTATATCGACACCAGCGGCAAGGTGGTCGCGAGCGGCAGATTCTAAGCCCCCCAAGAAACCGAGTTAAAATATACGCCCCTCGCACTTCCACTGCGCGGGGCGTTCTCATTGCCCGGTGCCGCCGCCCCTCCCCAAAAACTCCATCCACCTGAGGCCGCTGGATGCTTTTCTTTCTCCAGCACATCTATCTATACTCCGCAGGCGAATTTCGGGCGCCGCGTTACGCGCGCGCCTTCGTATATAATGCCAAAATAACCGCTGAGGAGTCGAACCATCTTCCTGATCGACCACATTATTTTAGTCGCAGGCCTGCTCCTATTGCTGGGAATCGTGTCGAATAAATTTACGGCGCGCGCCGGACTCCCGGCGCTCCTCGTGTTTCTCGGCATCGGCATGCTAGCCGGCGCCGAAGGCCCGGGCGGCATCGTCTTCGACAGCTTCCCACTCGCCCACGGCATCGGCACCTTCGCCCTGGTCATCATTCTCTTTGACGGTGGCATGCGAACCTCGTTGTCGGGCGTGCGCAAGGTATGGAAGCCGTCGTTGCTCATGGCAACATTCGGCGTCGTCGTCACGGCGGGAATCACCGGGGCCGTGGCCGCGCATGCCCTCGACCTATCCATGCTTCAAGGCATGCTCATCGGCGCGATTGTCGGGTCGACCGACGCCGGTGCGGTCTTCTCGATCATGCGGGCGAGTAATTTAAGCCTGGACCCAAGGTTGATGTCCACGCTCAAGATTGAGAGTGGATCAAACGACCCGATGGCCATCTTCCTGACGGTAGGGTTGATCGAGGTCTTGCTTGGAAACGTCGAGATGGGTCCCCAACTCTTAGGCCTCTTCGTGCTGCAAATGGGCGTGGGCGCGGCGGCGGGACTTGCCTCCGGATGGATTGGCCTGCGCCTGGCAAACCGCGTGAACCTCCCGGCAATCGGACTCTACCCGGTCTTTATCGCAGCATGGGCGATGAGCACCTATGGCGCGACGGTGGCCCTCGGGGGCAGCGGCTACCTGGCCGTGTATATTGTTGGAATCACGCTGGGCAACGCCGATATGGTTTTCAAACGCGGCACGCTCCTCTTTCACGACGGCGTGACATGGATGGGCGAAATCACGATGTTTGTGGTCCTGGGCATGCTGTGCACCCCGAGCGACTTACCCGGCGTCGCCCCGAGCGCATTCCTCATCGCCCTGACCCTGATCTTCGTCGCCCGCCCTGCCGCCGTGTTCACCCTCCTGTGGCCCTTTGGCTTTAGCTTCCGCGAATTGCTCTTTATCGGCTGGGTCGGACTCAAAGGCTCCGTACCGATTATCCTGGCCACCTACCCACTACTCCTTGGCCTGGTCCAAAGCAGCCTCGTCTTTCATGTCGTCTTCTTTGTCGTCGTCATCTCGGCCCTGGTTCAGGGCTGGAGCCTGAGCGCCGTCGCGACCTGGCTGGGTCTTCAAACTGAAGAACCGCCCGAGCCTCCCATCAGCCTCGAAATCACCTCGCTTCGCCACGTCGACGCCGATATCGTGCGCTACGATATCGACCGCTATACCCGCGCCGTGGATAAAAGCCTGAGCGAATTGGCCTTCCCCGCCGAAGCCGTCGTCGCCATGGTCACCCGAGGCACGAACCTCATCCCCGCCCGAGGCGACACTCGCCTCCAGGCCGGCGACCACGTTTTCGTCGTTCTTCGCGAGAACCTGCGCGACACCATTGACGAGTTCTT